>NZ_BDBN01000098.1 GCF_001613005.1 Nocardia nova NBRC 15556
CGGCCCGGGCGCGGGTCTCGCGTTCGGCGCGGGCCGCACGACGCAGCGAATCCGCTTTGCCCCGTACCGATTCCGCGCGCTCCTCGGCGGTGCGCACCGACAGCCGGGCCTCCACCTCCATGGCACGGGCCTCGGCCAGCGCCGCGGCGGCCTGTTCACGCTCCTGCCCGGCGGTGTCGGTGCCCGCGTCGGCATCGGAATCCAGATCGGACTGTTCGGATTCGGCATGACGCAGCCGGCCCTCGAGTTCGGCCAGGGCCGTCAGATTCTGGTCGCGCGCGGTTTCGGCCTCGGCGCGCTGGGTCAGCAGCCGCTCGTATTCGGACTGGGCGCTGCGCGCCGTCGCGCCGAGGCGACCCAGCCGGTCGTAGATCGCGACCAACGCCTGATCGGATTCGTGCAAGGCCAGCAACGCCTGGTCGACGGCCTGTTTGCGATCGCTCTGCTCGGCCAGCGCACCCGACAGCGCGGCCTCGACCTCCTCGGCCTGCCGCTGCCACGACACCAGTTCGGCCGCGGCGGCATCGATCTCGGCCTGCACCTCGATCTGGCTCGGCGCGCGGTCCGAGCCGCCGAGCACCCAGCCCGAACCGCTCAGATCCCCGTCGCGGGTCACCACCCGCAATTCCGGCCGGGCGGAGAGGACTTCGACCGCCTGCGCCAGATCGTCGACGACCACGGTGCCGACGGTGAGGGCCGCGACCGCACCCCGCAGCCGGTCGGGACAATCGACCACCTCGACGAGCGGGCGCACTCCCGCGGGTAGATCACCGATCTCGCCACCGGGTTGCGCCGCACCGCCGTAGACAACGGCCGCGCGGCCACCGTCGGCCTCCTTCAGCGCCCGCACCGCCGCCTGCGCGGTGGGGTGCGCGTCGGCGGCGATAGCGTCGGCCAGCGGCCCGAGCGCGGCGGCCACGGCGGCCTCGAATCCGCTGTGCACCCGCACCATCGCCGACAGCCGGCCCTGCAAACCGTCGGCGCGGTTGTCCAGCAGCCAGGCGCCGCCGTCCTTGCGGGCCAGGCCCATGGTCAGCGCCTCGATGCGGGCGGTCAGCGAGGCGACCTTCTTCCCGGCCTCGCGGTCGCGTTCGCGCAGTTCGGTAACCCGCGCATCGGCCAGTTCCAGCGCCTGGGCGGCGTGTTCGTAGGCGGCGTCGAGCCCTTCCTCACCGGCGTCGAGTTCGCTCAATTCGGTTTGCACGGCCTCGAATTCGGCCTCGGCGGCATCCCCGCGCTGCCGGGCGGCGGCCAGCGACTCCGACAGCCGGGCGATATCGCCGTCGGCCGATTGGGCGCGGTGGCGCAGCGTATCCACCTGACCGGCAAGACGAGCCAGGCCCTCACGCCGATCGGCGATGGCGCGCACCGCGGCCAGGTGGGCCTGTTCGGCGGCCTTGGCGGCCTGCTCACGATCGAGCAACTGATCGCGAGCGGCCTCCAGGGTCGCCGTGGCCACCTCGACCGCCTCGAGCAGTTCGGCCTCCTCGGCCTGCACCCGATCCGCCTCGGCCTCGAGCTGTTCCGGATCGCGGCCGGTCCCGGTGGGCTGTTCGATGGTGAGGTTGCGAGCCCGGTCCCGGGCGATCCGGATGGTCGCGTTGACCCGCTCCACCAGCGCCGAGAGCTGGAACCAGGTCTGCGCGGCCGCCTCGGCGCCGGGAGTGAGCCGCGAGAGCTGGAATTCCTGCTGCGCCAGCGCGGCATTGGCGGCATCCAGTTCCGCCTGCACGTTGATCTGCTGTTCGCGGGCGAAGGCTTCCTTGCTCTGCTGACTTTCCAGTTCACGCCGGCGCGCCACCAGATCGTCGGCGGCCAGTCGTAGCCGGGCATCGCGCAATTCGGCCTGGACGGTGGCCGCGCGCCGGGCCACCTCGGCCTGGCGGCCCAGCGGTTTGAGCTGACGGCGCAGTTCGGTGGTGAGGTCGGTCAGACGAGCCAGGTTGGCCTGCATCGCATCGAGTTTGCGCACCGCCTTCTCTTTGCGCTTGCGGTGCTTGAGCACGCCCGCGGCCTCTTCGATGAAGGCGCGGCGGTCCTCGGGGCGCGATTCCAGAATCGCCGACAGCTGGCCCTGGCCGACGATGACGTGCATTTCCCGGCCGATGCCGGAGTCCGAGAGCAGTTCCTGGACATCCATCAGCCGGCAGGAGTTGCCGTTGATCTCGTATTCACCGGCGCCGTCGCGGAACATCCGGCGGGTGATCGAGACCTCGGAGTAGTCGATGGGCAGTGCGCCGTCGGAATTGTCGATGGTCAGCGTGACTTCGGCGCGGCCCAGCGGCGCCCGTCCGGCGGTCCCGGCGAAGATGACGTCCTGCATCTTGCCGCCCCGCAGCGCCTTGGCGCCCTGCTCCCCCATCACCCAGGTCAGCGCGTCGACGACGTTCGATTTACCGGACCCGTTCGGCCCCACCACACAGGTGATGCCGGGCTCGAGCCGCAGCGTCGTCGCGGACGCGAAGGATTTGAATCCCTTCAGCGTCAGACTCTTCAGGTGCACAGTCGGTCAGGCTACCCGGTCAGGCCTCGTTGCCGGACGGATGCCGGGCGAACGTGTTCGCCCGGCATCCGTCGAATCGGGGCCGGAATCAGGCGGCGGTGACGGTCAGCGTGTAGTCGCTGGGCGAGCCGTCGGCGGAGGTGACGGTGATCTGGTAGTCGAGGCCGTCGGCGACGATCTCGGCGTGCGGAACCTCGGTGGCGGCCATCGGGCCGACCAGCGGGCCGACGGTCACCCGGGCGTTGCCGTTGTTCGAGGTGACGTCGAAGATCAGCTTCTGCCCCTGCGCGGACGCGATGGAGTAGTTGTCCAACTTGCCCTCGGCCACGGTGCCGCTGCCGCCGGTGCTGTTCTGGCCGGGGGCGATCACCAGTCGGGTGACGGCGCCGGGCAGCGCGGGCACGCCCGGCAGCGGCTGAGCGGAGGCGACGCCACCGGCGACCGCGAAGGTGGCCGCGGCGATCAGCGTGACGAGCACGGCCGGAACGGCGCGCACGAACAGACGAAGTACTCGAGATGCGTACATGGACCCACATCTTTCCTCACACCATGCGCAAGATCGCAAGTCCCGGCACGGGTTTCGCGTTCCGACACGCCGTCGCCCACCAGCCCGCCACCGCCCCGGCACACCGCCCGCAATCGCAATAAGTTAACGACCATTTGCGCTCGACCCGAAGTAAATGAGAAGGTAGAGGCCCGTTTATCGCACAAGGAGTTCTTCGTGAATCTGGACTGGTCGCCCACCGATCTGGCGTTTCGCGACGAGGTGCGGCGCTTCCTGGACGAGAATTTGACCCCGGAACTACGTCGCGCCGGTCAGCTCGCCACCAGCGTGTACCCGGATCACGAGGCCAGCATGCAGTGGCAGCACATCCTGCACGCCCGTGGCTGGGCCGCGCCGGCCTGGCCGGTCGCCCACGGCGGCTGTGACTGGAGCATGACGCAGCACTACATCTTCGATCGTGAATCCACCCTCGCGGGCGCGCCCGCACTCTCGCCCATGGGCATCCGGATGGTCGCGCACGCGATCATCGCCTTCGGCACCCCCGAACAGAAGGACTACTTCCTGCCGCGCATCCTCACCGGCGAAGTGTTCTTCTGCCAGGGCTATTCCGAGCCCGAGGCCGGTTCCGATCTGGCCTCGCTGACCATGGCCGCGGTGTCCGACGGTGACGATCTGGTGTGCACCGGTTCCAAGATCTGGACCACGCACGCCACCGAGGCGAACTGGATCTTCGCCCTGGTCCGCACCTCGAAACTGGAACGCAAACAGCAGGGCATCACCTTCGTGCTGATCCCGATGGACACCCCCGGCATCGAGATCCGGCCGCTGGTCATGACCTCGGGCGAACAGGTCCAGAACCAGGTGTTCTTCGATCAGGTGCGGGTGTCGAAGACCAACGTCATCGGCCGCATCGACGAGGGCTGGACGGTCGCCAAACACCTGCTGAACTTCGAGCGCGGCGGTTCGGCCTACGGTCCCGCGCTGCAGGTGCTGGCCGAATCGCTGGCCGAGCACGCCGCCGGACAGCTCGGCTTCGCCGGCGGCAGTCTGCTCGACGAACCGGCCTTCGCGGCGAAACTGGCCGACGCGCGCATCCGCGCCGACGTGCTGGAGATCCTGGAATACCGCACGATGTCGGCGATTTCGCGGGGTAAGGATCCGGGCCCGGCCGCCTCCACGATCAAGATCCTGGGCACCGAACTGAGCCAGCGGCTCACCGAATTGGCCCTCGAGGCCGCCGGTCCGCGCGGGCGTGCCTATCAGCCGCACGCTGCCATGCCGGGCGGTCCGGTCGCCGACTTCGTCGCTCCCGCCGACGGATATCTCAGCGGCGAACCGTGGCAGGCCGTCGCGCCGCTGCGGTACTTCAACGACCGCGCGGGCTCGATCTACGCGGGCAGCAACGAGATTCAGCGCAACATCATCGCCAAGGCAACCCTGGGACTGTGAGAGATGGACTTCGAATTCACTGCCGAACAGCAACTGCTCCGTGACACGGTCACCGAATTTCTCGCCGCCCGTTACGATCTGGAGAAAAGCCGGGCCGCGGCACGGGTCGGCGCCGGTCACCAGCCCGAGATCTGGCGCGGCTTCGCCGAGGAGGTCGGCATCCTGGGCGCCGCCCTGCCCGAGAGCGTGGGCGGATTCGACGGCGGCCCCATCGAGACCATGATCATCGCCGAGGCGCTCGGCGGCGCCCTGGTCGTCGAACCCTATGTCGACACCGCCGTCCTGGGCGGCGGACTGCTGCGCCGCGCGGGTGGCGCCCGGGCCGAGGAACTGTTGCGCGGCATCGTCGACGGTTCCGTGATCACGGCCTTCGCCGCCCTGGAAGCCGACTCCGGCTACGACCCCGCGCGCGTCGCCACGACCGCTCGCCGCGACGGCGACGACTGGGTCCTCGACGGCGCCAAGGCGGTGGTGACCACTGCGCCGCTGGCGACCCACCTGCTGGTGACGGCACGCACCTCCGACGCGGCGGGGCTGTCGCTGTTCCTGGTGCCGGCCGATGCGGCCGGTCTGACGCAGCATCCGTATCGCACGATCGACGAACGCCGCGCGGCCGATCTGGTTCTCGACGCCGTCCGGGTTCCCGCCGATGCGCTGCTGGGCGACGAGGGAACGGCCGACGCGTCGATCGAGCGCTCGATCGACGAGGCGATCGCCGCCATCTGCGCAGAGGCCGTGGGCGGCATGCGGCGGGTACTCGCCGACACCGTCGAATACAGCAAGCAGCGCCGCCAGTTCGGCGTGCCGATCGCCAGTTTCCAGGTGCTGCAACACCGCATGGTCGATATGCATCTGGAGCTGGAACAGGCCGTGGCCGCCACCTATCTGGTGACGCTGAAACTCGACGCCGAACCGAAGGTCCGCGCCCGGGCCGCCGCCGCGGCCAAGGCCACCGTCGCCCGCGCCGCCGGCTTCATCGGCCAGCACGCGGTGCAACTGCACGGCGCGATGGGCATGACCGAGGAACTCGCGATCGGGCATTTCTTCAAGCGGCTCACCGCGATTCGCACCGAATGGGGTTCCGCGGACCAGCACATCGCCCGCTACGCCGCGCTGACGCGGGCCTGAGCGGCGCGCACGATCTTCGGGGCGCGGCCCATACCGCCGCGCCCCGGACATGTTTTCGGCCGGAATCCGAATCGGATTCCGGCCGAAAACGCGCCGGGGATGCCGGGCTCGCCCCGCCACCGTCGGGAGCGAACCCGTGCCAATCATCGGTCCCGACGTGATCGGGTCACCCCCGCTCAGCGCACGGGGGTGAAATCGCGCGAGGCGATGTAGGTCGGCCGCGGATGCCCGGCCGAATACGGTTCTTCGAGGGTGTTCTCCACGCTGTTGAACACCAGGAAGACGTTCGACCGCGGGAACGGGGTGATGTTGTTCGAGGAGCCGTGCATGATGTTGGAATCGAACAGCAGCGCCGAACCTCGTGCGCCGGTGAACTGCGCGATGCCGTACTTGTCGGCCAGTTGGGCCAGATCCTCCTGCGCGGGCACCCCGATCTGCTGCTCGCGCAACGATTCCCGGTAGTGCTCGTCAGGAGTCTCACCCTGACACGGCATGAACTGCCGGTGCGAGCCCGGCAGCAGCATCAGGCTGCCGTTGAACGGGTAGTTGTCGGTCAGCGCGATCGACAGGCTCACCGCACGCGGTGAGGGCATCCCGTCCTCGGCGTGCCAGGTCTCGAAATCCGAATGCCAGTAGAAACCGGCACCCTCGAATCCGGGCATGTAGTTGACCCGGCTCTGATGGATGTAGACCTCGGAACCGAGAATCTGGCGAGCCATCCCGACGATCCGCTCGTCACGCACCAGCTCCGCTACCACGGCGCTGATCTTGTGCACCTCGAAGATCGAGCGGACGCTGTTCGACTTCTTCTCGATGATCACCCGCTCGTCGGCACGCAACACCGGATCGGCGGCCAGCCGATCGATGTCGGCGGCGATATCGGCCACCTCCATCGGGGTCAGCAATTCGTCGAGGATCGCGTACCCATCGGCATCGAAATTCTGCAGCTCCGGCGAGGTCACCGTGCCCCACACCGTGGGGTCGGTGCGCTCCACCGGCGGTACCGCTACGGCCGTTCTGGTCCGATAGCGGTCGATTCGACTCTCCGCCAACGTCATCGCGGCGTCGTCCTCCTCACTACATCACTACTCGCCTACGGCCACCAACGGGTAGACACCGTTCTCGTCGTGAACTTCCTTGCCCGTGACCGGCGGATTGAACACACACAGCATCCGCATCAGCGTGCGGGTCTCGACCCGATGCCGCTCGTGCCCGTTGAGCAGGTACATCGTTCCCGGCGCCAGGTCGTAGGTGACGTCGTTGGTCAGATCCGTGAGCGTGCCCTCGCCCTCCACCAGCCACACCGCTTCGACGTGGTTCTGGTAGTGGAACTCGTGCACGGTGTTCGGCTGAATCGTCGTCTCGTGGAAGGAGAAACCCACCCCGTCGCCGCCGAGGATGATCCGCTTGCTGCGCCAGTCCTCGGCCGCGACGTCGCGGTCGGTTCCGGTGATCTCGGCAGTGGTACGCACGATCATGGTCAGTTGCCTCCTCGGGCCATGTCGACCGCCCGGTCCAGGATGCCCAGGCCATGGTCGAGTTCGTCGTCGGTAATGGTCAGCGGCGGCAGCAGCTTGACCACCTGGTCTTCGGCGCCGGAGGTCTCCACCAGCAGGCCCTCCTCGAAGGCGATGCTGCTGACCTTGCCCGCCTCCGAGGCGTCGTCGAACACCAGTCCCTGCACCAGCCCGCGTCCGCGGGTCGAGACACCCTCGAAGTTCTCCGAGAGCGCCTCGAACGACTTTCGGATCTTCTCGCCCTTGGCGGCGGTGGAGGCCTCGAGACGGTCGTCGGTCCAGTAGTGCTCGAGCGCCACGCGGGCGGTCACGAACGCCGGGTTGTTGCCGCGGAAGGTGCCGTTGTGCTCACCGGGCGCCCACTGGTCCAGCTCGCGCTTCATCAGCACCAGCGCCAGCGGCAGGCCGTAGCCGCCGATCGACTTCGACAGCGTGACGATGTCCGGGGTGATGCCGGCGATCTCGAAGGAGAAGAACGGGCCGGTCCGGCCGCAGCCCATCTGCACGTCGTCGACGATGAGCAGAATTCCGCGCGCGGCGCACAGCTCCGACAGGTGCCGAAGCCACTGCGCCCGAGCGACGTTCACGCCGCCCTCACCCTGCACGGTTTCCACGATCACCGCCGCGGGCTTGTCCACACCGGAGGAATTGTCATCGAGGACCCGCTCCATCCATGCCAGATCGTCGGTGCCGTCCAGATACCCGTCGTAGGGCATCGGATTCACGTGATTCAACGGTACTCCGGCGCCCGCGCGCTTGGTCGCGTTACCGGTCACCGAGAGCGCACCGAGGGTCATGCCGTGGAATGCGTTGGTGAAATTCAGAATCGACGTGCGGCCGGTCACCTTGCGGGCCAGTTTCAGCGCCGATTCCACCGCGTTCGCACCGGTGGGGCCGGGGAACTGGACCTTGTAATCGAGGCCGCGCGGATCCAGCAGAACCTTGTTGATCGTCTCCAGCAATTCACGCTTCGCGACGGTCGACATATCGAGTCCGTGCGTAATTCCGTCACGGGCGATGTAATCGATCAATGCTTCTTTGAGAACGGGATTGTTGTGCCCGTAGTTGAGCGCTCCGGCGCCCGCGAAGAAATCGAGGTAATCACGTCCGCTACCGTCGCGCAGCCAAGCGCCGGAGGCGGTGTCGAACAGCGTGGGCCAGGAACGGCAATATCCACGGACATTCGATTCGAGCGATTCGAAAACGGTCATCTCAGCGGTGGTCATCGATGATCCTTCCTATCGTTTTGCGTCACTCTGCAGTGGCGCGATCCGGTACAGGTCCTCCGATTCGTGCCCGTCCGGAAAATCTTCTGGCTCGAACAACGTCTCCCGCGTCATTTCCGCGTCACGGCGCCGGGCCAGTGACGCGAACATTGCCAGCGAGGCTTCGTTGTCCGGCGAAACGGTTGTCTCCAACTTCGAAACACCTTGGTCGGCAACGTCTTCGACGAGCCGATCCAGCATTGCTACGCCCACTCCGCGGCCGCGGAAGGCGTGATCGACGGCTACCTGCCAGATGAACAGTGTGTCCGGCGATTCCGGGCGCAGATATCCGGTGACGAATCCTGCTATCTCCGAGTCGATTTCGGCCACGACGGTGGTCGAGGCGAAGTCACGACTCCAGAGCAGATACGCGTAACTCGAATTGGCGTCGAGCACTTGGGAATCCACTGCGATTCGCCACATCCGCGCTCCGTCGTCCACCCGCGGCCGACGAATCAGCGTCTGGGTCGAAACGTTCCGACGGCCGTTCCGCTCGTCGGTTGCCGGAGAACTGAATGACATACTCCGCGTTCGGGTCTGCATCACCTCTTCAGAATTGCCCGCGAACGTTGAGGTCTATCGTGCGACTACTTTACGGTTGTGTTACAGAAGTATGATCGGTGAATTTCGTCACGGTGGGCAACCACACCATGAATCGCGCCCCGCCGCCGGGACGGTCGTCACATTTCACGCGGCCGCCGTGGGCGGCCACCGTTTCGGCCACCAAAGCCAATCCGATGCCGGTGCCCGACCGTTTCCCGCGGCGGACGGTCACGAATCTTTCGAAGATGCGTTGCCGATCCTGCGGGGCGACTCCCGGACCGGCGTCGTCGACCGTGATCACCATTTCGTCGCCGGCGCGCGCGACGCCCACCGCGATCACTCCGCCACCGTGCCGCTGCGCATTCTCGAGCAAATTCACCAGGGCACGCTCGAGTTCGAGCTTTCGCCCGGTCACGATTCCGTCGTCGGCGACGGTCAGCAGTTCCGGTGAATAATGCATTTCCGCGAGGGTGTGGGTGAGCAGTTCGCGCACCGACAGCGGTTCGGCGTCGGCGCCGTGCATCCGCGCCTCGGCCCGGGCCAGCGCCAGCAGATCGTCGAGCAGTCTGCGCAGATGGTCGAGTTCGGCGCGGACCAGCTCCAGCGCCCGCCGCGACCGTTCCGGCAGTTGATCCTCGTAGCGCGACATCACTCCGACGCTGGTGGTGAGCGTGGTCAGCGGGGTGCGGAGCTCGTGGCTCACGTCACCGACCAGCCGGCGCTCGCGATCGATGCGGTTCTGCAGCGAGTCGACCATGGTGTTGAACGCGTCCACGGTCGGGGCGAGATCGGGATCGTCGGTATCGGGCAACCGGGTGCCGAGCTCACCGGAGGCGATCTTGGCCGCGGTGCCGGTGACCTGGCGTAACGGTTCCAGCAAACGGTGCGACAGCCAGATTCCGAAGATCGCGCCGATCACGGTGCCGCCGAGCGCGCAGGCCAGTGCGGTGCCCCATCCGCCGCCGTCGATCCTCGCGATCAACACCGCCAGCAAGGCCGAGACCAGGCCCGTGACGGTGAAAGCGACGATCACGCGACCGCGCAGAATCTGGCGGCGGGGCAGGCGCGGAAATCTAGCGCTGCACATCGAGGCGGTAGCCGAGCCCGCGCACGGTTACCACGATCGCCGGCTCCGACGGGTCGCGCTCGATCTTGGTCCGCAGCCGCCGGACGTGCACGTCCACGATCCGCTCGTCACCGAAGAACCCACGGTCCCAGACCCTTTCGAGCAGGACGCTGCGCGACAGCACCCGCCCGGGAGTCTCGGCCAGTTCGCACAGCAGCCGGAATTCGGTGAGGGTGAGGTGCAACTCCTCGTCGCCGCGGTGCACAGTGCCGCCGTCGGCCGAAAGCACCAGCGGCGCTTCGGGATAGGCGTCGAGCACGACCTCCTGCGGGGCCGGCGGCTCCACGGTTTGCTGGGCGCGGCGGCGCAGCGCCCGCATCCGCGCGGTGATCTCCTTGATCTCGAACGGCTTGGTGACGAAGTCGTCGGCGCCGGCCTCCAAGGCGGCCACCACGTCGTGAGTGTCGTCACGCGCGCTGACCACGATGATCGGCACGTCGTGATCGCGACGAATCTCACGAATACAGGTGAATCCGTCCATCTCCCCCAGCATCAGATCCACGATCATCACATCCGGTGCGCCGTTGTCACGCAGATGTTCGAGCGCATCCTCGGCCTCCTCGGCCTCGGCGACGTCGTAGCCCTCGTCCTCCATGGCCAGCCGCAGCGCACTGCGGACCCGGTCGTCGTCCTCTACGATCATCAAATTTGCACTCATCGTCACACCTCGTCCAGCTGCGCGTCATCGGAGCGTGGTTCCCCGACCCGTCCGTTCCTCAGCAGTGCGAGCGGCCGCGCAGCCTGTGGTCTCGCACCGTTCTCTCATAACCACACATCCCTAACAGACATCGGTGGCGGACCACACGACGCCGGGCACGCCGGTCGATCGGTCACTGAGCGCCCACTGGGCACACAACAGTAACTGGAGTACCCGGCGCGACGATGCGTAAACACGGGGCAACACCACCGAGGTGCAAGCACCTGAAAAAGCCCCGTAAACTACGTACCGAGACAGTAAGGCGATTGGTGCGCTGCGGGGGCTTGCCCAGGCGCACGGCTAACGCAGGAGACACCATGTCCACTCGCCGCTGCCGATTCAGTGTTGCGCTCGGGGTTATCGCCCTGGTGACAACGCTGATGGCCGCGTGCTCGTCATCCCCGGATCCCGCGTCGAATCCGACGCGGGGCACCCCGGGGCCCGCCGCGCCGGCCATTGCGATGGTCCCGGCCACGGGGAGTGCCGACGTCGATCCGCTCGGCACCATCGAGGTGAGCGCAACCGACGGCATCCTCACGGATGTGACGTTGACCAACGAAGAAGGCAAACAGGTCGACGGCACGCTCAATCCGGAGCGGACCGCGTGGAAACCGAAGGTTCCGCTCGGTTACGGGCACAACTACACCATGACCGCCAAGGGCATCACCGTCACCGGACCCAGCGGTCCGATGACGTCGTCGTTCACCACGCTCACTCCCAGCAACCAGGTCAAGGCGTATCTGACCACCACCGGCGGACAGCCGCTGGCCGAGGGCGGAACCTACGGTGTGGGCACGGTCATCGTCGCCCACTTCGACGAGGCGGTCGGTGACCGCGCGGCGGCCGAGAAGCGGCTCTCGGTCACGACCGAACCGCAGGTCCAGGGTTCGTGGTACTGGCTCGACGACAAGAACGCGCACTGGCGCCCGCAGCAGTACTGGCAGCCCGGCACCAAGGTCACCGTCGCGGCGAACATCTTCGGCGCGCAGCTGGGTCCCGGCCTGTTCGGCCAGGAGGACTCCAAGACCAGCTTCACCATCGGCGACTCGCACGTCTCCATCGCCGACGACAACACCCACGAAGTGCAGGTGTTCGAGAACGGCAAACTGATCCGCACCATGCCCACCTCGATGGGACGCGGCGGCAGCGAGCAGGTCGGCGGCAAGACGATCTACTTCAACACCCCCGCGGGCATCTACACCGTGATGGGCAAGGGCAATCCGGTGATCATGGATTCCTCCAGCTACGGCCTGCCGGTGAACTCGCGCCTGGGTTACAAGGAGGCGATCGGCTGGGCCACCCAGATCAGTGGCGACGGGATCTACCTGCACCAGCTCGACTCCACGGTCTGGGCGCAGGGCAATACCGACACCTCGCACGGCTGTCTGAACCTGAACCTGGACAACGCTCGCTGGTTCTACAACTTCGCGGTTCCGGGTGATGTGGTCGAGGTTCGCAACACCAGCGGCCCGCCGCTGCCGTCGTGGAACAACGGCGACTGGATCGTGCCGTGGGATCAGTGGGTGGCCGGCAGCGCGCTGCACTCCTGATCGCCACCGGCACCGATCGCCACGGCACGTCGTGTTCGCGGGCGCCGAGCCTCAGCGCCGCACCGGGTAGCGCTGGTCCAGCGCGAGATTCAGGCCGAGGACGTCGACCCTGGGCTCTCCCAGGACGCCCAGGTCCCGACCGTCGGTATGTGCCGCCACCACAGCGGCGACCTGTTCGGCCGTGACACCCCGGGCGGCCGCCACCCGCGCGCTCTGGATCTGCGCGTAGCGCGGTGAGATGTGCGGATCCAGTCCGGACCCCGACGCGGTGACCGCGTCGGAGGGCACCGGGGTATCGGCCGGCGCGTCACCGCGGACGGGGACGATCAGCCCGGCCGAATAGTCCGTTCCGGGCTGGGCACAGTCCACCCGGACCCCGCGGTAGGCGTCCTGGAACGGCGTCGCCGGGCACGCCTCGTTCACGCTGACGACCTTCGTGGGGGCGGTGACCTGCCCGTGGATGTCGCGGGGGCCGAAGACCGCCAGCACCGCACCGACCCCGCCGGGTGTGCAGAACGGTCGCGCCCCGGAGACGCCCTCGCGCTCGCCGACCTGTTTGCTGCGCGTGCAGACCGTGGTCAGCAAACCGGTCTTCGTCTGCGACGGGTCGGCGGCCAGAGTGTCGACGACGTCCTCGGGACCTTTGTTGCCGAAGCCGGTGTTGGTGGGGTCGTAGCCGTCGGGGCGGCTGCCGTCGGCCGGGGCGGAATTCGAGGGGCGGGTCTGGAAGTACTGCGGCAGCGCCGTGCCGTTGCCGTCGGTGAACGCCTGACCGATGAGGCTGCTGCCCACCAGCTTCCCGTCACGGTGGACGAGCGAACCCTCGGCCCGGTTGTGCAGGCCCGGCAGCTGCGCGACCGCGAAAACGGCCAGCGGATAGGCGATTCCGGTGATCACCGTCAGCACGAGCAGTGCCCGCACGGCGGCCAGATGCTGACGGAACCAGGTGGTGTATCGCATCGAGAACGAAGGCATATCAGGACATCCCAGGCAGGAATCGGACGACAAGGTCGATGAGTTTGATGCCGATGAACGGGGCGACGATGCCGCCCGCCCCATAGATGGCGAGATTGCGGCTGAGCAGTTTCGACGCACTCGAGGGGCGATAGTCGACGCCGCGCAGAGCCAGCGGGATCAGCGCCACGATGACGATCGCGTTGAAGATCACCGCGGACAGGATCGCCGACTGCGGACTGTGCAACCGCATCACGTTGAGCACGTCCAGACCGGGGAACAACGCCACGAACAGTGCGGGAATGATCGCGAAGTACTTCGCGATGTCGTTGGCGATGGAGAAGGTCGTCAGCGCGCCCCGGGTGATCAGCAACTGTTTGCCGATCTCGACGATCTCGATCAACTTGGTCGGATCCGAATCCAGATCGACCATGTTGCCGGCTTCCTTGGCCGCCGACGTTCCGGTGTTCATCGCGACGCCGACATCGGCCTGCGCCAGCGCCGGAGCGTCGTTGGTGCCGTCGCCGGTCATGGCGACCAGGCGCCCGCCGGCCTGTTCGTTCTTGATCAGCGCCAGCTTGTCCTCGGGAGTGGCCTCGGCCAGGAAGTCGTCGACTCCGGCCTCGTCTGCGATCGCCTTGGCGGTCAGCGGGTTGTCGCCGGTGATCATCACGGTGCGAATCCCCATGCGGCGCATCTCGTCGAAGCGCTCCCGCATGCCCTGTTTCACCACATCCTTCAGATGGACCACACCCAGCAGCCGGGCTTTCCCGTCGAGCAATTCGCCGACCACCAGCGGTGTGCCGCCGGAGGCGGAGATGCCGTCCACGGTCCGCCCGACGTCCTCCGGCACCGAACCACCATGGACCCGAACCCATTCCGTGACCGCACTCGCGGCGCCCTTGCGCAACCGATGCCCGTCCCGCAGATCCACCCCCGACATCCGGGTCTGGGCGGTGAACTCCACCCAGTTCGCGCCCGCGAGCTCACCAGGGGTGCGTTCGCGTTTGCCGTATGCGGATTTCGCGAACACCACGATCGAGCGGCCCTCGGGTGTTTCGTCGGCAAGGCTGGAAAGCTGTGCGGCGTCGGCCATCTCGTCCTCGGTGACGCCCGGCATGGCGACGAAGCTCGACGCCTGCCGGTTGCCGAGGGTGATGGTGCCGGTCTTGTCGAGCAGCAGCGTGTTCACATCGCCGGCGGCCTCGACCGCGCGACCCGACATCGCCAGCACATTGCGCTGAACGAGGCGGTCCATGCCCGCGATGCCGATCGCCGACAGCAATGCGCCGATCGTGGTGGGAATCAGGCAGACCAGCAGCGACACCATGACGATGCCGGTGATGCCGTGCGCGTTCAGCGCCGCGCTGTCGCCGACCCCCGGATTGTTCACCTTGGAGAAGATCGCCGGCGGCTGCAACGTCACGACCGCAAACACGAAGATGATCGTCAGCGCGGCCAGCAGGATGTTCAGCGCGATCTCGTTGGGTGTCTTCTGCCGCCTGGCGCCCTCGACCAGCGCGATCATCTTGTCGATGAAACTGCCGCCCGGCTCCTGGGTGATCTCGACGACGATACGGTCCGAGAGCACGGTGGTGCCGCCGGTGACCGCGGACCGGTCGCCGCCGGATTCGCGGATCACCGGCGCGGATTCCCCGGTGATCGCCGATTCGTCGACCGAGGCGATGCCCTCGACGACGTCGCCGTCACCCGGCACCACCTGCCCGGCCTCGACCACGACACAGTCGCCGCGCCGCAGTTCGGGTGCGGGAACCCGCTCCTCGGCCGGCGCCTCGGCGCCCGGATGCCAGTTCACCAGCCGCCGGGCGACGGTGTCGGTCTTGGCTTTTCGCAGCGTATCGGCCTGGGCCTTACCGCGGCCCTCGGCGACGGCCTCGGCCAGGTTGGCGAAGATCACCGTCAGCCACAGCCAGATCACGATCGCCCACGCGAAGACCGTGGGATGGGCGACGGCGAGGATCGTGGACCACAGGGCGCCGATCTCCACGATCAGCATCACCGGATTGCGCCACAGCGTGCGCGGATCCAGTTTGCGCAGGGCCTCGGGCAGCGACCGCGCCAGCAGCGCCGGATCGAACATGCCCCGGGACTTCCGGCGCGAGGAAGGCTCGGCACCGCGCGGGGTGGCCACGGAATCGGTTGTCGGAGCGGTCATGTCAGTGGATTCCTTCGGCGAGCGGCCCGAGCGCCAGCATGGGCAGGAAGGTCAGGGCGACCAGGATCAGCGTCACGCCGGCCACCATGCCGACGAACTGCGGCCGGTGCGTCGGCAACGTGCCGATCGATTCGGGCGTATGGCCCTGGGCGGCCAGCGATCCGGCCAGCGCGAGCACCAGGATGATGGGAACGAACCGGCCGAACACCATCGCCAGGCCGAGGGCGGTATTCCACCAGACGGTGTTGCCGCTGAGCCCGGCGAAGGCCGAGCCGTTGTTGTTGGCGGCCGAGGTGAAGGCGTAGAGCACCTCCGACAGGCCGTGTGGACCGGAGTTCGCCATGGCCGCGCGCTCGCCCGGCAACGCCATCGCGATCGCGGTACCCACCAGCGCGATCAGCGGAGTGATCAGGAAATACGATGCGGCGAACTTGATTTCGCGCGGGGTGATCTTCTTGCCGAGATATTCCGGTGTGCGCCCGACCATCAGCCCGGCGACGAATACGGTGATCACCGCCAGGATCAGCATCCCGTACAGACCCGATCCGACACCGCCGGGCGCGACCTCGCCCAGCTGCATGTTCACCATGGTCATCATGCCGCCGAGGCTGGTGTAGGAATCGTGGGCGGAGTCGACGGCACCGGTGGAAGTCAGCGTCGTGGACGCGGCGAAGGTCGCGGAATCGGCTACGCCGAACCGTGTTTCGACGCCCTCGAGCGCCGAGCCGACCGCGGTCGGCACGGTGCCGTGATGGCGCAACTGCAGGAGGTTGGTCAGCGTCACGCTGATCAGCGCGAGCATGCCCATCACCGACGCGATCGCAAAACCCTGCTTGGTGCTGCCCACCATGCGGCCGAAGGTCCGCGGCAGCGAGAAGGCGATCAGCAGGATCAGGAAGATCTCGACCCAGTTGGTCCAGGCCGTCGGGTTTTCGAACGGGTGCGCGGAGTTGACGTTGAAGAAGCCGCCACCGTTGGTGCCCAGCTCCTTGATGCTTTCCTGCGAGGCGACCGGCCCGCCCGGAATCGTCTGCGTCGCACCGGTGATCGTCTGCGCGACCTGATCGTGCAGGTGGAAGTTCTGGATCGCGCCACCGGCGACGAGCACGATCGCGAATACGAACGCGATGGGCAGCAGGATCCGGAGGGTGCCGCGCACGAGGTCGACCCAGAAGTTGCCGAGGTCGCCGGTGTGGCGGCGAGCGAACCCGCGCACCAGCGCGACCGCGACCGCCATCCCGACCGCGGCCGAGACGAAGTTCTGCACGGCCAGGCCCGCCATCTGGACCAGATGTCCCTGCGTCGACTCACCGGCGTAGTTCTGCCAGTTGGTGTTGGTGACGAAGCTGATCGCGGTATTCCACGCCAGCGCCGCGGTCATCTCGGTCCCGGGCTCGTGCAGATGCAACGGCAGGTGGCCCTGAATCAGCTGCAGGAAGAACAGCGCCAGAACGCTCACCGCGGAGAAGGCCAGCACGCTGCGGGCGTAGACGCCCCAGGTCTGCTCCACTCCGGGCTGGACCCCGATGGCGCGATAGAGGAGGCGTTCGGCACGCGACTGTTTCGTGCCCGAATACACCCGGTACATGTAGTCGCCGAGCGGGAGGTGGACCGCCGCGAGCGCGATGATCAGGGTCGCCACGAAGACGACCCCGGCAGTGGTTGTGCTCACCTAGAACCTTTCCGGGAACAGCAGCGCCGCGATCATGTAGACGGCGACGCCGAGCGCCAGGATCAGACCGACGATGTTCTCGATCACAGCCGTTCCACCCCCCGTTGGAGCAGGCCGAGCAGGGCGAAGATCGCCACGGTCACGACGGTGAACACCGCGACAGACATAAGTGCAAACCTCTCTGTTGACGGCATCCGGAGCGGATGCGCCGCCAGAGAGTCAAGCGTCTCGAACGGTCCGTTCTCGACGGCCTTGACGGCTTCTTAGCGGCGCGGACGACGGCTTTGACGAGGTGCTTACGTCCCTCCAGCGTCCGCGAACGCGCCGTCAAAGTCAGCACCGGCCTCGTCAAGAAAGCGTCAAGATCGGCGAACGATCGCCCGCGCAGGTGCACAGTGTGTTGTCCGGTTCGCCCAGTCGACCGGCACATCGGCAATCATCGGGGTCGTGAGGAGAAGACAGTGCCGGATTTCGCGGTCGCGGCGATGGTGATCATCGTCTTCGTCAGCTGCGCGCTGGGTCTGCGCGTTGCCGGCGGGCGAACCACCCGGGTCGACCGGGTTTCGCGCCGTCCACGTCGTCCGAATCGCGCGATGATGGACCTGTGAAGCGCGGACAACTACGCATCTACCTCGGGGCCGCGCCCGGCGTGGGAAAGACCTACGCGATGCTCGGCGAGGCGCATCGGCGGATAAGCCGTGGCCGCGACGTGGTCGCCGCGGTGGTGGAGACCCACGGCCGCAGCAAGACCGCGGAACTGCTCGAGGGCATCGAACGGATACCGCCGGCGATGCGCACCTACCGCGGCACGACCCTGCCCGAGCTGGATCTCGACGCGGTGCTGCGGCGGGCGCCGGCCGTGGCCCTGGTGGACGAACTCGCGCATACGAACGTGCCGGGATCGAAGAACGAGAAGCGCTGGCAGGACGTCCACGAACTGCTCGACGCCGGTATCGATGTCATCTCCACGGTCAACGTCCAGCATCTGGACAGCCTCAACGACGTCGTCGAGCAGATCACCGGCGTGGTGCAACGCGAAACCGTCCCGGATTGGGTGGTACGCGGCGCCGACCAGGTCGAACTGGTCGACATCACCCCGGAGGCATTGCGGCGCAGGCTTTCCCACGGCAACGTCTATACCGCCGACAAGGTCGACGCGGCGCTGCGCAACTACTTCCGGCCCGGCAACCTCACCGCGCTGCGCGAACTGGCCCTGTTGTGGCTGGCCGATCAGGTCGACGCGGCGCTGGCCAAATACCGTGCCGACCACAAGATCACCGCGACCTGGGAGGCGCGCGAACGCGTGGTCGTCGCGGTGACCGGCGGGCCGGAATCGGAGACGATCGTGCGCCGCGCGAGCCGCATCGCCACCAAATCCAGTGCCGAGCTGATCGTCGTGCACGTCGTGCGCGGCGACGGGCTGGCCGGGGTGTCGGCGCAACGGCTGCACCGGTTGCGTGAGCTCGCCGCCGGGCTCGGTTCCAGCCTGCACACGGTGACCGGCGAGAACGTGCCGAACGCCCTGCTGGATTTCGCCCGGCAGGTCAACGCCACCCAGCTGGTGGTGGGCACCTCACGGCGCTCGCGGTGGGCGCGGATTCTCGACCAGGGCATCGGCGCGACCGTGGTACAGCGCTCGGGAACCATCGACGTCCACATGGTCACCCACGAGGAAGCGCAACGAGGGCTGCGCTGGTCGGCCCTGCTGCGGCGGCAGCGACCGACCGTGTCGTGGCTGGCCGCGCTGGTCGTGCCCACCCTGATCACCCTGGTCTGCTATCTGTGGCTGGATTCGCGACTGGATCTGGCCGGTGAGAGCGCGATGTACTTCATCGGCGTGATCGCGGTCGCGTTGCTGGGCGGTGTCGCGCCGGCCGCGCTGTCGGCGGTGCTGGGCGGGTTGCTGCTGAATTGGTTCTTCACCACCCCACGCCACAGCCTCACCATCGCCGAACCCAACAATTTCCTCACCATCGTCGTGATGGCAGGGGTTGCCGTGGCGGTCGCGGCGCTGGTCGACATCTCGGCCAATCGCACCCGCGAGGCACGCACGGCCTCGCGCGAAGCCGAGTTGCTGACCCTGTTCGCCGGCGCGATCCTGCACGGCGCCGACCTGCCCGATCTGCTCGAGCGCGCCCGCGAGATCTACCGTCAGCGGGCGGTGAGTTTCGTCAGCGACGCCGAGGTGATCGCCTGCGTCGGTGACGATCCGGCGCGCACCCCCGGCGCCGCCGATACCGCGATCGGAGCCGGCGACGAGGAACACTGGCTGCTGCTCAGCGGGCGCGCGCTGACACCCGGGGACCGCCGGGTGCTCGCCGCGGTGGCCGGGCAGGCGGCCGGGCTCGTGCGCCAGCGTGAACTCGCCGACCAGGCCCAGGCGGCCGCCGGTGTGATGGCGGCCGACCGGCTGCGCCGCGCACTGCTGTCGGCGGTCAGCCACGACCTGCGCACGCCGCTGGCCGCGGCCAAGGCGGCGGTATCGAGTCTGCGCAGCGAGGACGTGCAGTTCTCCCCCGCAGATACCGCCGAATTACTGGAAACCATCGAGGAATCCACCGATCAGCTCACCGCGCTCGTCGGCAATCTGCTCGACTCCTCGCGGCTCGCGGCCGGCGCCGTGGAACCCAACCTCAAACAGGTCTACCTGGAGGAGGTGGTCAACCGCGCGGTCGTCGGCGTCGGGATGGGGACCCGCGGTGTGCGGCAGGCGGCGATGGACCGGGTGAAGGTCGAAGTCGGCGAGGTGTCGGTCTATGCCGACAGCGGCCTGCTGGAACGGGTGCTGGCCAATTTGATCGACAACGCGCTGCGCTACTCGGCGCCGGCCGGAACGACGGTCCCCGACACACCGGTGCGGGTTGGCGCCGAACGCGACGGCGGCCGGGTATCCATCACAGTGGTCGACTACGGTCCGGGCGTTCCGACCGGACTCGAGGACCAGATGTTCGAGCCGTTCCAGCGATTGGGCGACCGCGACAATTCGACCGGTGTGGGCCTGGGCCTGTCGGTGGTCCGCGGATTCGTCGAGGCGATGGGCGGGACCGTACACGCCGAACCGACGCCGGGAGGTGGGCTGACCATGGTGATCGAGTTGCCGGCAGGAGAGACACAGGAGGCGTCGTGAGCAACACTGCGCAGCCCGCTCGCGCCGCCGACCGGGTGCGGGTGTCCCGCAAGACACAGGAGGCGTCGTGAGCAACACTGCGCAGCCCGCTCGCGCCGCCGACCGGGTGCGGGTGTCCCGCAAGACACAGGAGGCGTCGTGACATCGGCCGAACGACCGCCGGCCGCGACCCGCGTGCTGGTCGTCGACGACGAACCGCAGATCCTGCGCGCGCTGCGGATCAATCTGTCGGTGCGTGGCTACGAGGTGATCACCGCCGCCACCGGCGCTGCGGCCCTGCGGGCGGCCGCGGAGAAACACCCCGACGTGGTTGTGCTGGATCTCGGCCTGCCCGATATCGACGGTGTCGAGGTACTGGCCGGAATTCGCGGCTGGAGTTCGATGCCGGTGATCGTGCTGTCCGCCCGCACCGATTCCTCGGACAAGGTGCAGGCCCTCGACACCGGCGCAGACGACTACGTCACCAAACCGTTCGGCATGGACGAACTGCTGGCCCGCCTGCGGGCGGCGGTGCGGCGTTCCGCCTCGACGGCCGAGGAGTCGGCGCCGATCGTGGAAACGTCCTCGTTCACCGTCGATCTCGCGGCGAAGAAGGTCATCCGCGGCGGCCGCGATGTCCACCTCACGCCCACCGAATGGGGTGTGCTGGAAATGCTGGTGCGCAATCAGGGCAAACTGGTGGGCCGCCGGGAACTGCTGCGCGAGGTGTGGGGCCCGACGTATGCGACCGAAACCCACTATCTCCGGGTGTATCTGGCGCAGCTGCGGCGCAAGCTCGAAGACGACCCTTCCCAGCCGAAACATCTGCTCACCGAGGCCGGTATGGGGTACCGATTCCAAGCCTGATCCGAGCCCGGCCACGCCCGGCAGAACCGGTGATATCCGACACAACGGCCTCCACACGCCGTGGTGAAAGCCGGTGTGCGGTGCGGATACGCCGGGCACGATGGCAGGATCGACGGTATGTCCGAACAGACCGCCAACTCCGCCGCACCCACCGCCGCCGCTGCGCAGCCCGCGACCGTCGCGGCCGCCCCGCAGGCCAAGGCGCCGAAGCCGGTGACCGAATTGTGGGTGGAGCGGACCGGCACCCGCCGCTACACCGGGCGCAGCTCGCGCGGAGCCGAGGTACTCATCGGCTCCGACGGCGTCGAGGGCGTCTTCACCCCGGGCGAGCTGCTGAAGATCGCGCTGGCCGCCTGCACCGGGATGAGTTCGGACTTCCCGCTGTCCAACCGGCTGGGCGAGACCTACGACACCACGATCCGCGTCTCCGGCGACGCCGACCGCGAGAACGAGGTGTATCCGGAACTGAACGAGATCGTCGAACTGGACCTGTCCGAACTCGACGAGGCCGGGCGCCAGCGCCTGCTGGTCACCGTGCAGCGCGCCATCGACAAGGTGTGCACGGTGGGACGGACGCTGAAGGCGGGCACCACGGTGAATCTGACGTTCCAGATCGACAAGATCGACTCGTGAGCCCCGACCCCGTCCGGCTCAGCGCCTGGGTGCACGGCCTGGTTCAGGGCGTCGGGTTCCGCTGGTGGACGCGAGCGCGGGCGCTGGAGCTCGGTTTGGTGGGCCACGCCCGCAACACCCGGGACGGGCGCGTGCACGTGGTGGCCGAGGGTCCGCGACCGGCGTGCGAGCGTTTGCTGGCATTGTTGCGGTCGGGTGACACGCCTGGTCGAGTCGACCTGGTTGTGGAAAACTGGGGCGCCGCCCTCGGCGGAATCACAGGCTTCGAGGAACGGTAGCGGCGGGGATACAGGAGTCGATCGTTGGCAACACATGAGCCGGGCGGCGGACCCGGGGATCGGGATTCGCACGACCCCCGCGACACCCCGTCCGCGGGAGAAGACAGCACCGGGGGCGGCACGGAATCCGGCGAGTCGAAGGGAATCGGCGCCTCGGATCCGACGGTGCGTTTCGGCGCGCGGCCCGAAGGCGAGCGCGAAACCGGCGCATCCGAGGCGGAACCGACGAGACGCCTGGGCGAACCGGACCCCACCCTCCCGAATCCGCGGACCGCGCCGACTCTCCCCGGCACGCCCATCCTGCCCGGCTTCCCCGACCCGGCCTCGACGATTCCCGGCCCGGCTACCCCCGGTGCGCCGAACCCGCTGTCGGACAACGCTTTCGGCGCCGATGCCGGTGGGCCGGCCGATCCCGAGGGTGAAAATTCCGGTGCCGCAGGCGAATCCGACAGACCCCGGCGCCTGCGCGGAAGTATGCAGCGGCAGGAGGCCGGCGTCACCCAGCCCCGTCCGCCGACGGTGGCCGAGGCGCGGGCGCGCGACAAGGCCCGCAAACGCGCCGAAGAGGCGGAACGGGCCGCGGCGGAGGCCGCGGAAACCAAGCGGCGCAAGCGCAAACGGCTGCTCATCGGCGGCATGGCGGTGGCCGGCATCGCCGCGGTGGTGGGTACCGGATATCTCGCCTACCAGGCCGCACACCGGCCCGCGAACGTGACCGCCTACTGCATCACCGACGACAACGGGCAACAGCAGGTCGTACCCGACGACGACTGTGTGCGCGCCCAGTCCTACGCGAGTACCGGCGGCTATTACGGCGGTGGCGGCCTGGGACCGGGCATCTTCCTCTACAACGGCCACCAGTACCGCTACTACTACGGCGGCAACAACACCGTCGGGCGCGCGCCCGTCGGCGGCAGCACGGTCGCGCCGAAGAAGGCCACCGTGAGCACCAAGAGCGGGACCGTCGTACGAGGCGGTCTCGGCAGTAAATCCGGTTCCACCAGTGGAGGCTCCTAGATGCGTCGGATGCGCAACCGGCAACGTACCGGCTGGCAGAAGATCATCGCCGATCAAGGGCTGGTATTCGGCTCGCCCGGCCGCGACGCGAACGGACAGTCGCGCCCGTACTGGGACGAATCGGTGCACTACGAATTCGATCTCGACGAGATCCTCGCGCTCGAGGCCCAGGTCGAGGTGCTGCACTCGATGTGCCTGCACGCGGTCGAGCAGATCGTGCTCACCGAGCGCTTCGCCGATTTCGGCCTGCCCGAATGGAGTTGGGAGCCGATCAAGAAGTCGTGGCATCGCAGCGACCCCTACGTCTACGGGCGTTTCGATCTGCGCTACGACGGCCGCGGTCCGGCGAAACTGCTGGAGTACAACGCCGATACGCCGACCTCGCTGCTGGAAGCGGCCATCGTGCAGTGGCACTGGCTCACCGACGTCTACCCCGACGACGACCAGTGGAATTCGCTGCACGAGCGCCTGGTCGAGCGCTGGGGCGAGCTGCTCGACCAGCTGCCCACCAATCAGCTGCACTTCACCTGGTCCTCGGCCGACGCCTCCGGCGAGGACAACGTGACCACCGCGTATATGCAGGAGACCGCCGCCGAGGCCGGTTTCGACACCATCGCGCTGCCGATCGAGGAGATCGGATTCGATACCGAGCTGGAGCGTTTCGTCGATCTGGCCGAGGCGCCGATCGGTTCGATCTTCAAGCTGTATCCGTGGGAGTGGGCGCTCGACGACGATTTCGGCAAGCGCGTGGTGGACTCCATCCCCGAGACCGCCTGGGTCGAACCCCTCTGGAAGACGCTGCTGTCCAACAAGGCGCTGCTGGCGGTGCTGTGGGAGATGTATCCCGGGCATCCGAATCTGCTGCCGGCCTATCTCGACGACCCGCACGAGCTCACCGAGTACATCCGCAAACCGAAGCTGGGCCGCGAGGGCGCCAATATGACCATCGTCGGCGCCGGGATGGAGACCTCGACCGGCGGCGTGTACGGCGAGGAGGGGTTCGTCTACCAACTTCTCGATCCGCTACCGGATTTCGACGGCCTGCGGCCGGTCCTGGGCGCCTGGATCGTCGGCGACACCTCGGCCGGTCTCGGCATCCGCGAATCCCCCGGCCTGATCACCGACGACGGCTCCACCTTCGTTCCGCATCGCATTCCGACCAAGTAGCATTCAGCGACTCGATCAACATCACCGGAGGAATCTGTGTCGTCCACCCTCGCGCTCGAATCAGGGTATTGGAGCTCCGTCGGGCACGGCGTCGGCGCGATCGCGCTGTACGCGGTGCTGGGTCTGGCCCTGATGCTGATCGGATTCCAGGCCATCGACAGTTCCACGCCCGGACCGCTGCGCAAGATGGTCGCCGCCGGTAATCCGAACGCGGTCGTCATCGCCTCCGCGGGCATGGTGAGTATGGCGTTGATCGTGGTGCTGGCGATCTACTCCTCCGGCGGCCGGCTCGTCGAGGGCCTGATCGCCACCGGCATCTACGGGCTGGTGGGCATCATCGCGCAGGTGGTCTCCATCCGGCTGCTCGAATGGCTGGTCGGCCTGCACATCGGCGATCTGCTGAAATCGTCCAGCTACCAGATTCAGTCGCTGCTGGTGGCCGCCGCGCATCTGGCGATCGGCATGGTCGTCGCATTCGCGATCCTCTGAGCGGGCCCGGTTCGCCGCGAGGGGTCACCGCGCGGTGAACGCCAGGAGTTCATCCAACGGCAGGCTGTTGATGATGCGATCGGCCGGGACCTCGTTCGCCGCGGCGCGTTCACAGCCGTAGCCCTGCCAATCCAGCTGGCCGGGGGCGTGCGCATCGGTATCGATGCTGAAGTAGCAGCCCATCTCCACGGCCAGGCGCAACAGCCGGCTCGGTGGATCGAGCCGTTCGGGACGGCTGTTGATTTCCACGGCCGTCCCGTAACGGCGGCAAGCCTCGAAGACGAGTTCGGCGTCGAACGACGATTCCGGCCGGATGCCGCGATTACCGGCGACCAATCGCCCGGTGCAGTGGCCGAGGATGTCGACGTTCGGATTCGCCACCGCGTACACCATGCGTTTGGTCATGGTCGCCGAGTCGGCGCGCAGGTTCGAATGCACGCTGGCCACAACGACATCCAGGCGAGCGAGCAGCTCGGCCTGCTGGTCGAGGGTGCCGTCGTCGAGGATGTCGACTTCGATACCGGTGAGAATGCGAAACGGCGCGAGCCGCTCGTTGAGTTCGGCGACCACGTCCAGCTGGCGGCGCAACCGCTCCGCGGAGAGTCCGTTGGCGACTTTCAACCGCGGCGAATGATCGGTCAGCGCACAGTATTGGTGGCCCAGCGCCTGCGCGGTGCGCATCATCTCCTCGATCGGGCTGCCGCCGTCGGACCAGTCGGAGTGGGTGTGCAGATCGCCCCGCAGCAACGCGCGGACCTCGCCACCGGCGGGTGCGATCGGCTTTGCGGCGGAACGCAATTCGGTCAGTCGCTGCGGTACGGCGCCGGCGCACGCCTGTTCGATCACCGCCGCGGTCTTCGGGCCGATGCCCGAAAGTTCCTGCCAGGCACCGGATTCGCGGTAACGATCGAAATCGGCCTCCGACAGCTCGGCCACCACATCGGCCGCCCGCCGGTAGGCCTTGACGCGATGGGTCTGCGCGCGATCGCGTTCCATCCAGAACGCGATCTCGCGCAGCGCGGCCACCGGATCCGGAACCTGGCCGCCCACTAGGGCAACCGGCTGTATTTGATGAACGACACTCCGTCCTCGAACACCCGGCCGGTGAGCACCCGGAACAGCGCCGGCTCGGGCAGCCGCGGTCCCGCGCCGAACAGCGGCCGGCCGTGCCCCAGCACGATCGGATACAACTTGAGGAAGATCTGGTCGATCTCCGGCAGCAGCGCCTGTGCCAGTTCACCGCCGCCGCACAACCAGATACCCGAGCCCTTCTCCTGCTTGAGCCCGCGCACGCGCCCCAGCGGGTCGGAGGAGATCAGCTCGACGTCCGGATCCGGATCGCCGGGCAGGGTGGTCGACACGACGAACTGCCGCAGATGTGAATACGGGCTCGACGTGCCGGTCCGCACCCCGAAATCGTGGGTCTTGCGACCCATGATCACGGTGTCGAAACTTTCGCCCGGACTGTCGATCCCGAGCGATTCCCGGATCTTGGTCGGTAACGTCTCCGGATACTGCGCGGTGATGGCGGGGCCGTGGTCACCGCCGACCGGGAAGAAGTCGACCGATCCGTCCGAGGTGGCGATATACCCGTCGATGGTCGAGGCCACGAAGTAGGTGAGCTTGCGCATCCGCTCTCCCTTCGTACGAAGTGGCTTTATCGGACACACCGCAAATTTAGCGCGTGCTCGCCGCTATCGCCGGGGCTTCGGCTGGCAGCGCGGACAGGAGTAGGACGAGCGGTTCATGAACTTCTCGCGGCGGATCGGCGCGCCGCAGCGACGGCACGGTTCGTCCTCGCGGCCGTAGGCGGCCAGCGACCGCTCGAAGTATCCGGAATTGCCGTTGACGTTGACATACAGCGCGTCGAAGGAGGTGCCGCCGGCGTCGAGGGCCGCACCCATCACCGCCTGCACCTCGCTCAGCAGCCGCCGCAGCGCGGGCCGGGTGAGCGCCGCGGCGGGGCGTTCGCCGTGGATGCGGGCTCGCCACAACGCCTCGTCGGCGTAGATGTTGCCGATACCCGACACCACCGTCTGATCCAGCAGCACCCGCTTGATCTCGGAGGATTTGGTCCGCATCCGCGCGACCACGGCCTCGGTATCGAAACGGGGGTCGAGCGGATCGCGCGCGATGTGGGCGACCGATTCCGGCAGTTCCTCACCGTCGAGAGCGATGAGCCGGTTCAGCGCCCAGCCACCGAAGGTGCGCTGATCGATGAAGCGCAGCTGGGTGCCGTTGTCGAGTCCGGCGACGATATGCGCGTGCTTCTCCAGCGGCGCCTGCGCGGACTGTACGAGCATCTGCCCGCTCATCCCCAGGTGGACGACGAGTGCGGCATCGGGATCGTCGAAGGTCAGCCAGAGGAATTTGCCGCGGCGGCGGGCGGATTCGATCCGCAGGCCCGCCATCCGGCCGGCCAGATCGTCACCGCCGAGTTCGTGGCGGCGCACCGACCGCGGATGTTTGACCAGGACCGATTCCACGATGTGGCCGACGACGTGCTCCTCGAGTCCGCGCCGGACCACCTCGACCTCGGGCAGTTCGGGCATCAGTCACCGGCTTCGGCGGAACCGTCCGCGGTGAGCGCCTGCCACGCAGCGCCCGCGGCCTTCTGCTCGGCTTCCTTCTTCGACCGGCCGACGCCCTGCCCGTAGGCCTGGCCACCGATCACCGCGGTGGCGGTGAATTCCTTGTCGTGGTCGGGACCGGTCGAGGTGATCTCGTAGCTGGGCACGCCGATGCCGCGTTCCGCGGTGAGCTCCTGCAGACTGGTCTTCCAGTCCAGGCCGGCGCCCATCCGGGGACCGCGTTCGAGCAGTTCGGCGAACAGCCGCAGCACGACTCCGCGCGCGACCTCGATGCCGTGTTGCAGATGGACCGCACCCAGCAGCGACTCCATCCCATCGGCGAGAATGCTCGCCTTGTCCCGGCCGCCGGTGAGTTCCTCGCCCTTACCGAGCAGCAGATGACGGCCGAGGCCGCCCGCACCCAGGCCGCGCGCGACCTCGGCCAGGGCATGCATGTTCACCACACTGGCGCGCAGTTTGGCGAGCTCGCCTTCGGATTTCTCCGGATGCTCGAGGTACAGGCGCTCGGTGATGCTCAGACCGAGAACCGAATCGCCCAGGAATTCCAGGCGTTCGTTGGTCGGCAGCCCACCGTTCTCGTAGGCGTAGGAACGGTGGGTGAGCGCCAGCCGGAGCAGGTCCGGGCGCACCTCCACGCCGAGCGCTTCGAGAAGGCTGGCGTGGTCAGCGGCATCGCCCGCTGCGGGTGCGTCCGCTTCGTCCTTACCGGCGGTCACTTCGCGGCTACCCGATCGGCAGATCAGATGGCCGAGGTGACCTGGCGGCCCTTGTAGGTACCGCAGTTCGGGCACGCGATGTGCGGGAGGGTCTTCTGACCGCACGCCCGGTTCGGGCAGGTGATCAGGGTCGGCGCGGTGGCCTTCCACTGGCTGCGCCGCGAGTGGGTGTTGGCACGAGACATCCGGCGCTTCGGAACGGCCACGACTACTTCTCCTCTGTCGTCGAACTTGCCGAACCATGGCGGTCGGCAAGAGATCGGTCTACGTCTGATGGGGCGTCGGAGACGCCGGAGCTGGGGGTTTCGCTCGCGAATTTCGCAAGCCCCGCCCAGCGAGGGTCCAGTATCTCATGCGTGTGATCCGGACCCGCAATCGCCATCCGGACACCGCATTCCGGGCACAGCCCGGCGCAATCGGGTTCGCACAGCGGCTGCAGCGGCAATTCCAGACCGACGGCGTCGGTGACCACCGGCTCGATGTCGATCATGTCGTCGACGAGCCGGTAGATCTCGTCTTCCTCGGTGGTCTGCTCGGTCGCGCTGTCCGGATAGGCGAACAGTTCGGTGATCTCGAGTTCCAGATCGTCGGTGAACGACTCCAGGCAGCGCGAGCACTCCCCCTCGATGGGCGCCGACACCGAACCGGTGACCAGCACGCCCTCCGAGACCGCCTGCAGGGTCAGATCGAGGTCGATCTCGGCACCGGCCGGGATCGCGATCAGGTCCAAGCCGATCTTCTCGGGGGCGGTGACGACCCGATGCACCCGCCGGATCGAGCCCGGGGCGCGCCCCAGACTGCGGGTGTCCAGCACGAAATCCGCGTCGGTCTGACGACGACGCGAACCGGGACCGGACTGGGCGGACATCGGACACTCACTCACGTTTCGAGGGGGTTTGGGCAACCACTCCACAGTACGCGAACTGCGCCGATCCCCCCAAATCCCGGAACGAGCGCGGGCAGATCAGCGCCGGAAGTCGGCGGCGTAGTCCGGAATGCCGGTCCCCGAACGCAATTGCTGGCGACCACGGCCCACCGTCCGCAGCGTCGAGTGCAGCGTCTCCTCGAAATCGGCGAGCTGGGAATCGACATAGTGATCGCATTCCTCGCGCAGCCGGTCGGCCTCGGTCTGCGCGGCGTCGATCAGGCGCGCGGATTCGGCGTGCGCGGCCCGCACCACCTCGGTCTGCGAGACCAGGCGCTCCTGTTCGGCCTGCCCCTCGGCCACCGATCGGTCGTAGGAGGCCTGGCCCGCCGCGATCATCCGCTCCGATTCGGTGCGGGCCCGGCCGGTGAGCGCCTCGTACTCGGCCTTACCGTCGGTCACGATGCGGTCGGCCTCGGCCTGTGCGGTCGCGACCAGGTGATCGGCATGCGCGCGGGCCTCGGCGACCATCCGGTCGGCGTGGGCCTTGGCGTCGGCCAGCAGCCGGTCGGCCTCCTCGCGGGCGCCGGCGACGGTCTGTTCGGCCTGGTCGTTCGCGCCGGTCACCGTGGCGTCGGCGGTATTGCGGGCATCGGAGACGATCTTGTCGCGGTGGTCGAGCACGTCCTGGGCGTCGTCGAGTTCGCCGGGCAGCGCCTCACGCACGTCGTCGAGCAGTTCCAGCACATCACCGCGAGGCACGATGCAATTGCGAGTCGGCGGGATACCCCGCGCCTCTTCGACGATCGCGACCAGTTCGTCGAGTGCCTCGAATACGCGATACATCCTGCTGACCCCACTCTCGTGCCGAACTACTGCTCTCGGCCCAGTGTGCCCGCATCCCGCGTGTCTGCCCAGATCACCTTCGGTGTGTCGGATGGTGTTTCCTATCCCACACAAATCAAGTGGAGGAAATCTCTCCGCTTGGTGCTATCTTTTTCTACTGAGCGGTAGACCAGCCGGAACCCGTCACCCTCGGCGTCCGGCACTGTGCGATCGGAACGACAATGGTTGTCCTTTATCCGGCACCTCCGGGTATGTGGGTGAACCCACAGCCCGATCCGGGCGTATCCATCGTGCGCAGCGAACTGCCGGCCGAGACGCCGGAGCCGCAGCAGTCCCCGCCCGTTGCCGGCCGCCTCGCCTCGCGCTTCGCCGACTATCTGCGCGGGGACCACTGGCTGTCGCAACTCGTCCGGTTCGCGCTGGTCGGCGGTTTCAGCAATATCGGCTACTTCCTGCTCTTCTTGGCCTGCTACAGCGGCGGGCCGCAGCTGGCCAACCTGACCGGATCCATCGTCAGCACGGCACTCGCCAACGAACTGCACCGCCGCCTCACCTTCCACGCCGCCGACCGGGTCGGCTGGCTCGCGGCCCAACTCGAGGGCGGTGGACTGGCGCTGGCCGGACTCGCCATCACCTCGGGGGCGCTGGCGGTGCTCGACATCGCGGCGCCCGGCCTCGACGACGTCGCCGAGGCGATCGCCGTCATCGGCATCACCGCCGGAGTCGGCACCCTGCGCTTCCTCACGCTGCGGCTCTGGGTGTTCTGACTGTTCTGATCGCGGTGTTCCGATCGCCGGGCATTCCTGGACGGGGTGCGGCTGCAACCTGGTCATCTGTGCAAGGAACCGAGTCTCCTTACCCCACGTCCTAACTCAGCAAACGTCGTTGCGAGTTCTCATCGTGGGAGGTTCGGCAATGCACCACCGTTCGGAGAACCACTGTCCGGGAAGCCCCATCATCTGGCGGGCCGGTCTGCGCTCGGCCACCTCCCCGCGCCCGCGGGTACCGGTCCCCTGTCCTCTTCTCCCTCGCCCGCGCCGCACCCGGCCGTACCAGGACCCGCAATGACGCACCGCGACACGCGTGCCGAAACCTTGTGCCGCGCAAGCCGGTCAACGGTCCAGGGCGGGGTCGCCGGACTGCACCGGCGCCGAGACGCGGTCTCGGCGGGGGTCGGCGACGACGAGATCCGGCGGCGGTGCGCGATCGGGAGCTGGCGGCGGGTGCGGCGCGGGGCGTACGCCGAGGCCTCGCTACTCGCGGAATTGGACGGCGTGGCACGGCACCGGCTGGCGGTGGCCGCACTGCTGCCGGAGATGGCGGCCGATGCCGTGGTGAGCCACCAATCGGCGGCGGTCGTGCTGGGTGCGCCGATGTCGCCGGCATTGCTGGACCGCGTGCACGTGACACGCAATCGACGCCACGGCGGGCGCATCAAACCGAATCTGCAGGTGCATTGCGCACCCGTCACCGTGGTGGCCGAACGGCACGGGCTGCTGGTCACCAGTCCCGCCCGCACGGTCATCGATCTGGCTCGCACCCTTCCGTTCGAATCGGCGGTCGTCGTCGGCGATGCCCTCGCTCGCGAATTCGGCATCACCGCACCGGCATTGGCGCGCGAACTGGCCTGCGCCCGGGGCCGGCGCGGCGTCGACGGCGCCCGGCACGTGATCGGTTTCCTCGATCCGCGCAGCGCCGGAGTCGACCACTCCCGGATCCGGGTGTTGCTGCGGCTGCTCGGCTTCCCGCCGGCGTCCGCGGGTGGGGTGATCCATGCCGAGGACGGGAGAGTGCTGGGGACGGCCGACCTGTATCTCGGCCGAACCGGGGTGGTGCTCGAGGTCGATGGGCACCGCCCGAGCAGAGCGCGGGCCCATGGCAGTCTGTCGCGCCGCCCGCCGGATGCGGTGTTGCGGCGCTACGGATTTCAGCCGGTCCGCACCACCTGGCGCGGTTTGAGTACGGGAGGCACCGCGGAACGCGTGCACGCTGCGCTGAGCCGGTCCCGCGAGCAGCGCCCTCGCGGTTACATCCGCCCCGCGCCCCTCCCGCCGCCGACGTCACTGCGGCTGCGTGCGCTGTGACGACCACGATCGGCTCGGCCCGCCCCGACCTGTTAGCGTCGCTGCATGGCTGGAGCACTGTGTCCCGGGTCCTTCGATCCGGTGACCAACGGGCATATCGACGTCATCTCGCGCGCGGCTGCGCAGTTCGACGAGGTCGTCGTGACCGTGATGATCAACAAGAGCAAGCAGGGCATGTTCAGCGTCGACGAGCGGATCGAGATGTTGCGCGAGGCGACCGCCGATCTGCCCAACGTACGGATCGAATCCTGGTACGGGCTGCTGGTCGATTTCGCTCGCGAACAGGGCATCACCGCCATGGTCAAGGGTCTGCGCGATGCCACCGATCTCGGATACGAGATGCAGATGGCCCAGATGAACAAGCACCTCTCGGGCGTCGACACCTACTTCCTGGCCACCAACCCGGCGCTGAGCTTCCTGTCCAGCTCCCTGGTCAAGGAGGTGGCGACCTTCGGCGGCGACGTCACCGGCATGTTGCCGCCGGCCGTGCACAAACGCCTGCTCGCCCGCATCGCCGAACGCCGCGGCTGAGTCGGTCGCCGTGGCGGCGGGAGCCACCGCGGCGGCAGGCCTTGCCGGCGGAACGACCGTCGACCGAGCCCGAGTCCGGGATTATCCGTGGTATTCCGCCAGATCGACGCGAGTTTCGCCGTATCGGCGCGACTTCAACGCCGAATAACCTGCGGGCCATGCCGTTTCCGGTGATCGCGCCGACCGCTCGATGACGATCAGCGCGTCCCCGCACAACCAGCCGTTGGCCGACAACGCCCGCAGGTCGGCCTCGACAGCGGCGTCGGCGACCGCGTAGGGCGGGTCGGACAGCACCAGGTCGTACGGTTCGGCGGGTGCTGTCGCCAGCACGGACGCGACTGTGCCCAGGCGCAATTCGGCGCCGGGCACATCCAGATCCGCGATATTGCCGCGAATCACCGCGGCCGCCTTGCGATCGGATTCGATCAGCAGCGCATGGGACGCACCGCGCGACAGCGCCTCCAGACCGAGGGCGCCGGACCCGGCATAGAGGTCGAGCACCCGGATGCCGTCGAAATCCATGCGCGCGGAAAGCGCGTTGAACAGCGCTTCCCGCACCCGGTCCGAGGTCGGCCTGGTCCCCGCGGGCGGAACCCGCAGTCGCCGACCACCGGCCGTGCCCGCGACGATCCGGGTCACCGCGATCCCCCCGCCACGGCAAGCCGAGGGCAAGCGCGAGCCGGTCCGTGACCGATCACGGCCGGCCCTCGTCCCGCGCACGAATGTGGCTGACCGGCATCGTCATTCGGCCGATGTCTCGTTCATGCGCAGTTCCACCAGCAGGTCGCCGCCTTCCACCTGCTGCACCGTGCCGATCGCCACCCGGGCGACGACTCCCG
>NZ_BDBN01000099.1 GCF_001613005.1 Nocardia nova NBRC 15556
GGTCCGAGCTCGCGGCGGCCGTGCGCGGGACCGCGCGGAGTCTGGCCGCCGCGGCGCCGGGCGCCTCGGTGGAGGTGCGGGTGCCGCCCTTCGTGGCGGTGCAATGTATCGAGGGGCCGCGGCACACCCGGGGGACGCCGCCGAATGTGGTGGAGACCGACCCGCGGACGTGGTTGCTGCTCGCGACCGGACTGCTGGATTTCGACGCCGCGGTGGATTCGGGGGCGTTGAGCGCCTCCGGAATCCGGGCGGGGGAGTTGGCCCGCTGGCTGCCGCTGGTCGCGCTGTGACCTAGGCCGGGGCGGGCTCGGTACGATTGATCGGCTTGCGCTCCAACCCTTTTCGGTCGTAGAAGCGCGTTACGACCACGCCGAGCACCACACCGATCGTGAGGCCGAGCACGGTCATCCAGAAGCCGCGGGTGAAACCGGCCGCGCCGTTGCCGTCGAAATACAGCAGCGAACGCACCGCCAGGAACACCTGGTGCATGGGTTCGAAGGTGGCCAGCCAGCCGAGGTACTTCGGTGTCGCCTCGATCGGAACCGTGCCGCCCGAGGACGGCAGGCCCAGCACGATGAACAGGATCATGTTCACCAGCAGTCCGGCCGAACCGATCGCGGCGAGGATGGAGATACCGGTGAAGCCGACCGCGATGATCGCGAGCACCCCGTAGAGGTACAGCCCCAGCGGATTGTCCAGCGGCATTCCCAATGCCGCGCCGATGCCGAGCAGGATCGCGGAGACCACGACCGCGGCCACCGCCATGACCGCCCATTTGATCAGGAGCGTGCGAAGTCTCGAGACGGGTGTGGCGGGATAGTGCACGTACCACGGCCCGTATTCGGTCGGTATGAAGCCGAGGGCCGAGTCGATCATGGTGTGCACGATCATCGCGCCGAGCATGCCCGCCATCAGCAACAGCAGTGCGTAGAAGAACGCCGTCAGCCCCTGGCCGGAACCGCCGGGCAGGGGATGGAACTCCTGCACCAGGATCTGCAGCGGTTGCGCGAGGGTGAGGCGGGTCGCACCGGACAATTCGGGGGCCGGTGGGCCGCCCGGCGCCGGGGTGAGCTGAGTCCGCACCTGCTCGGTGAGCTGCTGTCCCACCTTCTCGTTGATCTGGGGCAGCGCCTGATCCCCGAAACGCACCACGATCTGCGTGGCGTAGGTGCCCGACCGCGGATTGGTCAGCAAGGTGATGATCGGCCGCTCGATATCGCCCGGTATGACACTGCCCACACCCAGGATCCCGAGTCGCTTACTGAAATCGCTGGGGATGACTACGGTGCCGTAGACCTGGCCGTTCTGCATCTGCTGCTGGGCCTCCGGCAGCCCCAGTACGCGCAGATCGATCTGGTCGGCGGGCACAGCCGCACGCAGCCCGTCGGCGACCTGATCGCCGAAGTTCACGTGTTTCTGCTGGCCGGACGCGCCGAGCGTCTCACCCACATCCTGGTTGACCAGGGCGATCGGGAAGTCGTGCAGATTCCGCTGGGGGTCGACGACATAGTCGAGATACAGCAGGCCCAACAACGCCGCCACCACTGAGACGACCGCCACAGGGAACATCCATCGAAACGGAATAAGCCGCCGTAGATTTCGACTTTGTACTGCGGTGTCGATACTCGCCACGGACGAACCGTAGCAGCAAACAGCTCGCCACCCGGAGGATCCGGACGTGGGTTTCGCGCGGATGACCCGTAGAATGATGAGTGCCCCCCGCCCGACTAACAGGGAGCAAACGGTGACCCACGCCGATCTGTCGATCCCGAAGACCGCCGCCGGCCTAAGCTCCTCCGCAGTCGACGAGCCTGAGAACGAACCCCGCGAGGAGTGTGGCGTCTTCGGCGTCTGGGCTCCGGGCGAGGATGTGGCCAAGCTCACGTACTACGGCTTGTACGCACTGCAGCACCGCGGCCAGGAGGCCGCCGGTATCGCGGTCGCGGACGGCTCGCAGGTACTGGTGTTCAAGGATCTGGGCCTCGTCTCGCAGGTCTTCGACGAACAGACGCTGGCGGCGATGCCGGGGCATATCGCCATCGGGCACTGCCGGTACTCCACCACCGGTTCCACCATCTGGGAGAACGCTCAGCCGATCTTCCGCACCACGGCCGTCGGCACCGGACTTGCGTTGGGACACAACGGAAATCTGGTCAACACCGCCGAGCTGGCGACGCGGGCCCGGGAATTGGGCCTGATCAACGGCCGCCTGCCGGGCAGTGCGATCACCGCCACGTCGGATTCGGATGTGATGACCGCGCTGCTGGCCCATGCCGCGGCCGACAAGAGCATCGAGCAGGCGGCCATGGAGTTGCTGCCCACGCTGCGCGGCGCCTTCTGCCTGACCTTCATGGACGAGCACACCCTCTACGCGGCGCGGGATCCGCAGGGTGTGCGGCCGCTGTGCCTGGGCCGCCTCGACCGCGGCTGGGTGGTTGCCAGCGAGACCGCCGCGCTCGACATCGTGGGCGCCTCGTTCGTCCGGGAGATCGAGCCCGGCGAACTGCTGGCGATCGACGCCGACGGAGTTCGTTCGCTGCGGTTCGCCAACCCCGAACCCAAGGGTTGTGTCTTCGAATACGTCTATCTGGCTCGGCCGGATTCGACGATCGCCGGTCGCTCGGTGCACGCCACCCGGGTCGACATCGGCCGCCGGCTGGCCGCCGAACATCCCGTCGAGGCCGATCTGGTGATTCCGGTCCCGGAGTCCGGAACGCCGGCCGCGGTCGGTTACGCCCAGGGCTCCGGCGTGCCGTACGGCCAGGGCCTGATGAAGAACGCCTACGTGGGCCGCACCTTCATCCAGCCCAGCCAGACCATCCGCCAGCTCGGTATCCGGCTCAAGCTCAACCCACTGCGCGAGGTGATTCGCGGGAAGCGGTTGATCGTGGTCGACGACTCGATCGTGCGCGGCAACACCCAGCGCGCGCTGATCCGGATGCTGCGCGAGGCCGGGGCGCTGGAGATCCACGTGCGCATCGCCTCCCCGCCGGTGAAGTGGCCGTGCTTCTACGGCATCGACTTCGCCTCGCCGGCCGAGTTGATCGCCAACGGCGCGGGGCCGGAAATGGCCGAGGGGTCACAGGATTCGGAAGCGGCGATGGTCGAAAGCGTGCGACGTTCCATCGGCGCCGACAGCCTCGGCTATATCTCGCTCGAGGGCATGATCGCGGCCACCGAGCAGCCGCGCACCCGCCTGTGCTGTGCCTGCTTCGACGGCAAGTACCCGATCCCGCTGCCCGATGAGGCTGCCGTCGGCAAGAACGTCCTCGAAGGAATTCTCTCCGGTAAGCCGGAATCTGAACTCCTGGGCGAGAATGCCAACGCGAGCGCGCTGAGCCGCCCCTGAGCGTCACGCGTGACGTCGTGGCCGGGCCGCTCGTCGTGGCGGTCCGGCATGTGTCATCGAAGATCGAGTCGACTTGGGGCGCACGCACATTCGGTGCCGAACAGGTTCGAGAACCTACAGGCTCGGTGACGTGCTGGGCGGTGTGAGCAATCCGCCGAGCATCATCAGAATGCACTGCTCGGCCTCGGCGCCGGCCGCATCCGGATCGTCGGCGTGCGCGACGATCATGCCCGCCTCGGTGATCGCGGCCAGAATCAATTGGGCCAGGGTCCGGACCGGGACCGCGGGCGCGAGGCCGGACTCGACGGCCAATTCCAGCTGATTGGTGATCAGCCCGAGGCCGTGGCGCGCTTCCATCTCACGCCAGCCCTGCCAGCCGAGTACCGCAGGGCCGTCGGACATGGCGATCCGGACCGTTTCCGGGCGGCGGCTGATCATGAGGAAGGTGTGCAGGCCGGTCGCCATCGCGGCCAGCAGATCGGTCGGGTCGGGCAGGGTATCGATCGCATGCCGGACCTCCTCGGTGTTGTCCGCCTCGAGCTGTTCCAGTACCGCGATGAACAGGCCGCGCTTGTCGCCGTAGTGATGATGCAGCGCGCCGCGGGTGACACCGGCCGCGGCGACGATCTCCTCCGCCGACACCGCGGAATATCCGCGTTCGGCGAACAGCCGCCGCCCGACCGACTCGAGACTCGCCCGCGTCGCGCGTGATCTGTCCTCCTGGCTACGGCGTGGCATGCAGCCGAGTGAACTCCACGATCAACTGGCTGAGCAACTCGGGCTGGTCCTCCGAGATGAAGGTGAGTGAATCCTCGATCGTGTGCAACGTGGCATCAGGCAGATCGTGTGCCAGCCGCTGCGCGAAATCGAGCCGGAACACCTTGTCCTCGGGGGCCCAGGCCAGCAGCACCGGCAGATCCCACTCGCCGAAAGTGCGTGCGGCCGCGAGGGTATGGCGCTTGTGGATATCGCGCAGGAACCGGCGCAGATCGGCGCGGATGGCCGCGGAATTGCGGCTCGGCAGCAGGTAGGAATCCGCGATCTCGTGCGGCAGCGGCTCTTTGGTGACCAACCCGTAGGCGAGGGGCAGCCGCTGCGCCGGCCGGAAGCGCAGGCTCTGCAGAATCGCGGTGAGCAGGCCGGGTACGCGCGAGAGCCGCGGCAGCGGAGTGAACGGTTGCGGGAAGAACTTCTCGTAGGCGTCGCAGTTGGTGAACACCACGCGCCCGACCCGGCTGCGATCGCGCGACAGCATGATCTGCGTGATCGCCCCGCCGGTGTCGTTGGCCACCAGGGTGACGTCGGTGAGGTCGAGTTCCCGCAGGAACGCGGCGATCAGATCGGCCGCGCCGGTCGGGGTGAGGTCGGCGGCCGGCATCGGCTCCGAGTGCGAGCCGAACGGCCAGTCCGGGGTGAGGCAGCGATGCCCGGCGGCGGCGACGTCCGGTACCACCTTGCGCCACAGATCGGCGTTGACGAGCAGGCCGTGGACGAACACGACCGGCGAGCCGGAACCGGTGTCGTGATAGCGGATGCGGCCGCCCGGCACGGCGACGTGTCGAATCGGGCCGAGGCTGGTGCTGATTCCCATGACATGCCTTCCGGAGTGGGTGTGATGTGTTCCAGAGTTACCTACATACCGTATGTATGTCAATGGTGGATGTGACGGTAGCCTCGAATCCGTACGTGCAGCCCAATACCGGTGCAGTCTCGTTATCCGGCTCCGGTAGCGTGATCAGGCATCTGTCCGCCGATTCGGTTTGGAGCTTTCCCGAACAATGACTGAGCAGACCCCGAGTGGTGCCGGTGTGAACGACACCGGCGCCGACGAGGCCCAATCCGGAGGCGCGTCCTATGCCGCCGCCGGTGTCGACATCGAGGCCGGCGACCGCGCAGTCGAGTTGTTCGCGCCGCTGGCCAAGAAGGCCAGCCGGCCCGAGGTGCAGGGCGGTCTGGGCGGTTTCGCCGGATTGTTCGCGCTCAAGGGCGGCTACCGGGAACCGCTGCTGGCCGCCTCCACCGACGGTGTGGGCACCAAGATCGCGGTCGCGCAGGCGCTGGACAAGCACGACACGGTCGGCCTGGACCTGGTCGCCATGGTCGTCGACGATCTGGTCGTCTGTGGCGCGGAACCGCTGTTCCTGCAGGACTACATCGCGGTCGGCAAGGTGGTCCCGGAGCGGGTCGCGCAGATCGTCTCCGGTATCGCCGAGGGCTGCATCCAGGCCGGATGTGCGCTGCTGGGCGGCGAGACGGCCGAGCATCCGGGCATGATGGGCGCCGACGACTACGACATCTCCGCGACCGGCGTCGGCGTCGTGGAAGCGGACGAGGTGCTGGGCCCGGATCGGGTCCGGCCCGGCGACGTCGTCATCGCGATGGGCTCCTCGGGCCTGCATTCCAACGGCTACAGCCTGGCGCGCCGGGTGCTGCTCGACATCGATCGGATGGCGCTCACCGGGCACGTCGAGGAATTCGGCCGCACCCTGGGCGAAGAGTTGCTGGAACCTACCAAGATCTATGCCAAGGATTGTCTGGCGCTGATCGCGGAGACCGATGTGCGCACCTTCGCCCACGTCACCGGCGGCGGGCTGGCGAACAATCTGGCCCGCGTGCTGCCGGCCGGGCTGGTCGCCGAAATCGACCGTGGCACCTGGAATCCCGCGCCGATCTTCAAACTGATCGCGCAGCGCGGCCGGGTCGAGCGGGCGGAGATGGAGAAGACCTTCAACATGGGCGTCGGCATGGTCGCCGTCGTCGCCCCCGAGGATGCCGATCGTGCGCTCGCGGTGCTGACCGCGCGGCATATCGAATGCTGGACCTTGGGATCGGTCAAGAAGGCCAAGGATGCCGATGCCGCGCGCGTGGCGCTGGTCGGGGAACATCCGAGGTTCTGAGCGGACACATCGACGCCTCCTCGCACGGTTCGGGCGGGGAGGCGTTGTCGTCTCGGGAGGCGTCGTGTCGGGGGTCGCTAACGACGCGCTCACGGGTTGCCCACGGCACCACTCCGGGGCGCTCGGACGGCGAAGCGTCTACCGTGCGCGACGGTGGAAATCGGAGCAATCCGAACTCGGGTAATGCCGCCCTGGGTATCGGTGATACCTGCGGCGGCAACCCGTACTACGAGCCCTCATCGAGGTGGGGATCGGTCGATCTATCGGCCGAAACGCTGCCGACGTGCGAAGGGGGAGGCCCCTCAGGCCTCCCCCTGCATACGTCGATCCGAGTCAGCGGCGCCAGTCGTCGTAGTCCTCATCTTCCTCCCAGCGCTTGAGCGATTCGTCCGAATCGTGCTCTTCGGACAGCACACCGCTCCGCCGGGGGGAGTGCCCCGACAGCTCGCGCTGAAGGCTCGCGAAGTCGGTCGACGGCGAGCTGTACTTCAGCTCGCGTGCAACCTTGGTCTGCTTTGCCTTAGCCCGGCCACGGCCCATGGCTGACCCCCTCGCGTCACTGCGGGGCGGCCTGGGGTGGTTGGCGGCCCCGTTCGAATTAATAATCTTCCTGACAGACACTTTAGCGTGTGTCAGGCGGTCGCGCTTCCAGGAGTCGGTGAAGACTCCGGAACGTCCACCGTTCGCGGGGCCGTCGAGCGGGGGTTCGCCGAAATGGTGAGCTTCTACACCGCCCCCGGGATTGCCCGGATGATGCCGACCCGGGCCCCGCCGCCCAGGACCGGCGGCCCGGCGAGCGCGGCGTGGGCCTCGGTCCACTCGACCCCCATACGCTGGAGAATCGCCTGCGTCAGCGGCATCCGGGCCCGGTCGTGGCCGTCATCGATCTTATAGGCGAAGGCGCGGCCGTCCGGCAGCGCGCCCGCGTGCACACCGTCCGCTCCGATCTTGCAGACCAGTCCGGGGGTCGCCCGCATGGTCTCGAGATCGGGGGCGCCCGTGCCCGAAATCACTCGCGGGTGGTGGCGAATCGCATCCGCGACCCGGCGTTCCGGCGATCCGGGGGCCGCGGTGGCGAGGCCGGCGTAGGCACGGGCGAGATTGATCAGCGAGACCGGGACGATCGGCAGGCCGCAGCCGTCGATGCCGAGGTCGGTCTCGGGTTCGCCGGTGATCTCGGCGATCGTCGCCGTGACCGCCTGCTGCAGCGGATGGGAGGGGTCGAGATATCCGATGGTCGGCCAGCCGTTGATCACACAGGTCGCCAGCATCGCGGCATGTTTGCCCGAGCAGTTCATGTAGATCTTGCGAGGGGCCGAGTGCCGGTCGCGCGCCAGTGCCTCGGCGCGGGCCTGTTCGCCCATCGGCAGATCCGGCGGGCATTCCAGACCGTTCTCGTCGAAGCCGAAGCGGTCCAGCAGCCGCCGCACCAGCGCCAGATGGTCGGGTTCGCCGAAATGCGAGGCGGTGGCGATGGCGAGTTCGGCCTCGTCCACCGGCTCGAAACCGTTGCGCAGCAAGGTGATCGCTTGCATGGGCTTATTGGTCGACCGCGGGAAGATCGGCAGATGCACCTCGCCCCGGGCCAGCGACGGTTCCCCGTCGGGTTCGATGATCACCACCGACCCGCGGTGCACGCATTCGCGGAATCCGGAGCGGACCACTTCCACCAGCTCTACGCTCACGGCCGATCTCCTCGTCCGGCGGTTCCGCACGCCGTCGCGGCCGGTATCGGCTGCGCCCCGCCGGCCGGCGCGGGGTCCGTCAGCGCCCCGTTCGATGCAACGGTGGATGCTTCCGCGCCCGCCGCCCTGTCCGGCACTGCCGCGGCGCGAATCTCCTCGTGGAGTTCGGTGTTGCGCGTCCGGTTGGCGGCCCGCCGCGCATGCCGGGCGATCTGCATGCGCACGTCTTCGGAGATCGTCGGTTCGGCGGCCAGCAGATGTTCCAGCCGTGCCGGATCGTGTCCCGTGAACAGGTCGCGCACCGTGATGCCGTGCTCGGGGATGTGGTCCACGTGCACCCGGTCGCCCGCGCCGATCGTGCCCTCGGTCAGCACTCGCAGATAGGCGCCGGTATCGGCCTGCAGCGTGAAGCGCTTGACCCACTGCTTCTCGCCCGACCAGTGCCCGAAGGTCGCGCAGGGCACGCGCGGTGCGCTGACCTCGAGCAGCGTGTCGCCGACGCGCCAGCGTTCACCGATCACGGCATCGCTGACGGGCAGCCCGGACACCCGCAGATTCTCGCCGAACCAGCCGGGCGCAAGCGTGCGGCCCAGCTGCTCGCCCCACTGCCGCGCGTCCTCGTCGGCGTAGGCGTAGACGGCCTGGTGGACGCCGCCGTGATGTTTCGTATCGCAGACGCGGTCACCGGCCAGTCCCAGCGCCCGGACCGCCACCCTGTCGGCGACCGGGCGTTTGTCGATCGCGGTCCGGCCGACCCGGCTCACCTTCGCGGGCACCGCGAGTTCGGCATGGAGCACACAGACCGCGAGTACGTGGCCGATCGCGCCGATTTCCCGGGGCGCTGCGGGCGCGCTCACCGGCCGCGCAACTTGTCCACGGCGAGCCGGCCGGCCTGCGGCTCGTCATCGGACGGGATCGAATCCGGATCGATGGCGGCGGCCATCGGACCGGCCTCCAGCCGGGTGTCGGCGGGGATGGCGCGTTTGACCAGCGCGAGTGCGATCGGCCCGAGTTCGTAATGGTCGATCACCGTGCCGAGGCGGCCGACCGCGCGGCCCCCGGCGGTCACCGCGTCGCCGGCCGCGGGCCGGGCATCGGCGGAGCCGTCCAGATGCAACAGCACCAGATGCCGCGGCGGTTTACCGAGATTGTGGACGCGGGCGACGGTTTCCTGTCCGCGGTAGCAACCCTTGTTCAGATGGACCGCGCCGAATTCGTCCGGGCCGCCGATCCAGTGTGCCTCGTGCGGAATGGTCCGATCGTCGGTGTCGAGGCCGATGCGCGGCCGCAACGCCGCCACCCGCAGCGCCTCGAAGGCCCACAGCCCGGCCGGTTCGGCGCCGGCCGCGGTCAGCGCCGACCACAGTTCGCTCAGCCGGTCGCGCGGCACGACCAGGTCGTAGGAATCCTCGGTGGGCCACGGCATGCGACGCAGGAATCCGCCGCCGGGCAGGGCGACCGCGCCGTACACCTCCGGCAGCGCGGCGACGCCCAGCGTCTCGGTCAGCTCGCGCACCCGCGGCCCGAGCAGGCTCAGGACCGCGTGGTCCGGTGCGGCCTCGGGTTTCGCGGCGGCCCAGAAGACCATCTTCTGCAGGAAGTCGAGCAGTGCGGGGCCACGATCGCCTTCGGTGTCGATCCACACCGTGCCGTCGAGTTCGGTCAGCACGAAGTGGTGCTGGACGCGGCCGTTGAGGTCCAGATCCAGGTTCTCGGCGGACCGGCCGTCGCTCAACTCGGCGATGTGCTGGCTGGAAATCGTGTGCAGCCAGCTCAGCCGTTCGGCGCCGGTGATCCTCGCCACGAAACGGTGGGAACGGTCCACGAGAGCCACGCGCTGGGCCGCGGCACGCTGTTCCCCGAAGGGATCGCCGTAATGCCAGGCGACCGCGGCATCGGGACTTTCGGGCGGGCCGGGCACGGCCCCTGGGAGACCGAGCAGTGGACTGGGGGCGGCAACCACGGACACGTTTTCCACAATAGGCGGTCGCGCCGACCCGCGCCGCGCCACAGGTTGCCGCAGGTATGCGGTGAGTGTGCCGTGGATATGCCTGTGGGCGCGGGGCTCGCCCGGGCGTTGCCCGACGATTGCGTACCCACGCCTGGAGCGCTCGATTCGCCTAGGCTGCCACGCATGGTGGATCGAGTTCTGGTGACACTCGACGGTACCGTCCGGAATCCGGACGAGCCGTTGCTCTACGCGGACGATATCGGCACGTTGCGCGGCGACGGCGTCTTCGAGACGGTGCTGGTGCGAGACGGTAAAGCGAGTGCACTGGAATTACATCTGGCTCGGCTACGCCGTTCGGCCCAGGCACTCGACCTGCCCGACCCGGATGTCGCCCAGTGGCGCAGCGCCGTGGAGTCGGCGGTCAAGGAATGGGGATCCGACCGCGAGGGCGTGCTGCGCATGATCGTGACGCGGGGCCGCGACGGCGCCGAGTCCCAGCGCGTCGGTTCGGGCGAACTGTCCGGCCCGGCACCGGATCTCACCGGCTACGTGCTCGTGAGCCCGGTCGCCGAGCGGGTGAGTAAGGCTCGCGCCGAAGGCATCTCGGTGATCACTCTCACTCGGGGCATCTCCACCGAACTCGCGACCACCGCCCCGTGGCTCCTGCTGGGTGCCAAGACGCTCTCCTATGCGACGAATATGGCGGCGCTGCGGTTCGCGGCTCGCCAGGACGCCGACGACGTGATCTTCACCAGCACCGAGCACCGCGTGCTGGAGGGGCCGCGCTCGACGGTCGTGATCCAGCGCGACAAGCAGCTGCTCACCCCGCCCGCGCGCGACGGCGTGCTGCCCGGCATCACCCAGCGCGCCTTGTTCGCCGAGGCGGGCAAGGCCGGCTGGGACTGCAGCTACAAGTCGCTGTTCACGGCGGATCTCGTTACCGCCGACAGTGTTTGGCTACTGTCGAGCATCACGCTGGCCGCGCGGGTGGCGACACTGGACGGGCTGCGGATGTCGGCACCGGACTGTGCCGAAGAAATCACGGATCTGGTGAATCGCGGGATCGAACGAGCCTGGAATATCGCCGACTGGACCTGATTCGACCGCGGTGTCGGAGCGTCGAAAGCGGAACCCGTTACCGCGCAGCAATAATTGTTGGAATGTCGTGACGTAGGACTCGTTGATCCACGGCTGTACCGGCGTAGGCTCTACTACGACATGTCGTAGTACGTGTGGATGTCCCGCATGACACAGGAGGCCGCCGGATGGATGTCGTCGACGTCTCACGTTGGCAGTTCGGGATCACGACCGTCTATCACTTCATCTTCGTACCGCTCACCATCGGCCTCGCGCCCATGGTCGCCGGGATGCAGACCGCATGGGTGATCACGGGTAAGGATCACTGGTACCGGCTGACGAAGTTTTTCGGCAAATTGTTCATGATCAACTTCGCGCTCGGTGTCGCCACCGGCATCGTGCAGGAGTTCCAGTTCGGCATGAACTGGAGCGAATACTCCCGCTTCGTCGGCGACGTATTCGGCGCCCCGCTGGCCATGGAGGGCCTGGCCGCGTTCTTCCTGGAATCGACCTTCCTGGGTCTGTGGATCTTCGGCTGGTCGCGGCTGCCCAAACTGGTGCACCTGGCCACCATCTGGCTGGTCGCGATCGGCGTGAACGCCTCGGCCTTCTTCATCATCGCCGCCAACTCGTTCATGCAGCATCCGGTCGGCGCCCGCTACAACCCCGAATCCGGCCGCGCCGAACTGCAGAGCATCGGCGCACTGCTGACCAACAACACCGCGCTGGCGGCCTTCCCGCACGTCGTGGCGGGTGCGTTCCTCACCGCCGGCACCTTCGTAGCCGGTATCGGCGGCTGGTGGATGGTTCGCAACGCCCGCTCGGGCCATCCGGAGCTGCTGGAAGAGGCGCGCGGTATGTGGCGGCCCGCCGCCCGCGCCGGGATGTGGGTGATCGTGATCGCCGGCATCGCACTGGTATTCACCGGTGACATCCAGGGCAAGCTGATGTTCAAACAGCAGCCGATGAAGATGGCCTCGGCGGAATCGTTGTGCCACACCGAAACCGATCCCGACTTCTCGATACTCACCGTCGGCACCCACAACAACTGTGACAGCATCACCCGCGTCCTCGAGGTGCCCGGCGTGCTGCCTTACCTCGCCGAAGGCAGGTTCAGCGGCGTGACGCTGCAGGGCGTCAAGGACCTGCAGGCGAGCTACAACGAAAAATTCGGCCCGGGTGACTATCGGCCGAATCTGTTCGTCACCTACTGGACCTTCCGCGCCATGATCGGCTGGGCAGTGGGTTCGGCGGCCATCGCGCTGCTGGGCTTCTGGATGACCCGGCGCGGACGGATCCCGGATCAGCCGTGGTTCAAATGGCTGAGCCTGATCTGCATTCCGACGCCGTTCCTGGCCAACAGCGCGGGCTGGGTCTTCACCGAGATGGGCCGCCAGCCCTGGGTGGTCGCACCGAATCCGACCGGGAACCCGGCCATCCGGATGACCGTGCAGCAAGCCGTCTCCGGGCATACCGCAGGCACCGTGCTGGCCTCGCTGATCGTCTTCACGCTCGTGTACGGCGCACTTGCCGTCGTGTGGTTCTTCCTCATGCGGCGCTATGTCATCGAGGGGCCCGAACAGCCACCCGCGGAGACGGAAACGTCTGCGGTCGAGAAGCTTTCGTTCGCGTACTGAGGAGCCGAGGATGAGTCTGCCCGAATTCTGGTTCTTGCTGATCGGTGTCCTGTTCACCGGCTACTTCGTGCTCGAGGGCTTCGATTTCGGCGTCGGGATACTGATGCCGATCATCGGCCGCGGCGACGAAACGCGAAAGCGCGCCGTACTCAACACGATCGGACCGGTCTGGGACGGCAACGAAGTGTGGCTGATCACCGCGGGCGGCGCGATGTTCGCGGCCTTCCCGGAGTGGTACGCCAGCCTGTTCTCCGGGTTCTACGTGGCACTGCTGCTGATCCTGGTGGCGTTGATCGTGCGCGCGGTGGCGATCGAATGGCGCGGCAAGATCCACGATCCGCGCTGGTACAAATGGTGCGACGCCGCGATCGTCTTCGGTTCCTGGGTGCCCGCGCTGGCCTGGGGACTGGCCTTCGCGAATATCGTGCACGGAACGCAGCTCAACGCGCAGCGGCGGATCGAGGGCGGTCTGCTCGGCCTGATCAACCCCTACGGGCTGCTCGGCGCCCTGACGCTGCTGCTGTTGTTCATCCTGCACGGTGCGGTGTTCATCGCCTTGAAGACCGGCGGCGATATTCGCGACAGCGCCGAGCGGACCGCCCGGGTGATCTGGTTGCCGGCCACCGTGGTCGCCGCCGCGTTCGCGCTGTGGACCCAGCTCGCGCACGGCCAGGGCTGGACCTGGATCCCGTTGGGCGTGGCGGTATTCGGCCTCCTGCTCGCCGGTGGTGCGGTGCTGCGGCATCGCGACGGCTGGGCGTTCACCGGCACCGCCGTCACCGTGGTCGCCGCGATCGTGCTGCTGTTCGGTGCGCTGTTCCCGTACGTGCTGCCGTCCACCATCGACGCCGCCTACGGGCTGACCGTCGACGGCCGGATGGTCGACGGGCATCCCACCGTCAGCGCCTCCTCCACGCATTACACGCTGGTGGTGATGAGCTGGGTCGCGGTGGTGCTGACTCCGGTCGTGCTGATCTACCAGGGCTGGACGTACTGGGTCTTCCGCAAGCGCATCACCGTCGAGCAGATCCCGGCGCCGATCGGCCTGTCGATGCGCAGCGGCGCGCGGTAGGTCCACGATGGCCCGTCCCGTCGATCCCCGGCTGTGGCGCCATGCCCGCTCGGCCCGCCGATATCTGATCATCAGCGTGGGACTGTCGCTGGTGATCACGGCGGGCATCGTGGTCGCGGCGCTGATGCTGGCCCGGATCGCGGCGGGCGTGATCACCGATCCCGGGCAGCGCACGATCGGCGCGTGGACCACCGAGCTGGCGATTCTGGCGGCGGCGATCGCGGTGCGGACGGTGGCGAGCTGGTGGCAGTCGCGGCTGGCGCATCGAGCCGGCGCACAGGTCGTCGCGGAGTTGGAGAATTCCGTCCTGGCCGCCGGAGCCGCACTGCCGCCGCGGGAGCTGGATCGGCGGCGAACCGAACTGGCGGTGGTGGTCGGCGACGGGCTGGGCGGATTGCGCGCCTATCTCACCGGATATCTGCCCGCGTTGCTGCTCGCGGTCCTGGTGCCGCCCGTCGTGCTGGCCGTGATCGCGGTGCACGATCTCACCGCGGCGATCATCATCCTGGTGACGCTGCCGCTGATCCCGATCTTCATGATCCTGATCGGGCTGATGACCCAGGGCCGTGCCGCCGACGCCCTGGCCGCCACCACCCGGCTGTCGGATCAGATGCTCGACCTGTTCGCCGGCATGCCGACGCTGCGGGCGCTCGGCCGGGAAACCGGTGCGGCCGAGGACGGTGCGCCGACCATGCGGCATCGGGTGCGCGAGCTCGGCGAGGCGCTGCACAAGCGGACCATGGCGACGCTGCGGATGGCGTTCCTGTCGTCGATGGTGCTGGAGATGCTGGCGACCCTGTGCGTGGCACTGGTCGCGGTGTCGATCGGCATGCGGCTGGTCTTCGGGCATATGGGCCTGTACGCCGGTCTGCTCGGCCTGATCCTCGCCCCCGAGGTCTATCTGCCGCTGCGTGCGGTGGGGGAGAGATTCCACGCGGCGCAGGACGGAATGGCCGCTGCCGAACGGGCTTTCGCGATACTGGAGCCGGACCGGACCGAGCGGGACCTGTCCGCGGGCGTCACCGGTGCGCGGGAAGTCTCGGTGGAGGCCGACGCGCCCACCGAACCTCGGCGAGCAGATGCCCGCAGCGTCCGGCGATCCGGCGAGCCGCGCGCGGCGCGAGTCCCGGTGACGGTCGAACCGGGGACCGGAGACATCGAGCTGCGTGACGTGTGGGTGCGCGCGCGGGACGGGTACGCACCCGCCGGATTGTCGGGTGTGCTGCGACCGGGAGCGGTGACCGCCCTCATCGGTCCCAATGGAAGCGGGAAATCGACTGCGCTGCTAGTGATATTGGGCCTGATGGCGCCGGAGCGGGGTGCGGTTCTGGCGGGTGGGCGCCCGGCCGGCGAGCTCGATCCGGACGGGTGGTGGTCGCATATCGCCTGGTTGCCGCAGCGCCCGGTGCTGCTGCCCGGCACCTTGCGAGAGAACCTCGAACTCTTCGGCGCGCAAGCTGGTGACGGCGGGCGCGGCGGTACGACCGGCCGCGCCGAGGCCGTCGACAATGCTTGTGCGGCAACGGGTTTCGACACCGTACTCGACGAACTTCCGGACGGTTGGGACACCGTGGTGGGTCCCGGCGGCGTCGGTCTGTCCCTCGGCCAGCGCCAACGCCTGGCATTGGTTCGCGTGCTGGCCGCCGACCGCCCGATTCTGCTCTTCGACGAACCCACCGCCCATCTCGACGAACACAGTGAGGCGACGGTCCTCGCCGCCCTGACCGAACGGGCCCGCGCGGGCGCGACGGTCGTCGTGGTGGCGCACCGCCCCACCGTGCTCGCCATCGCGGATCACATCATCGAGGTACACGCGCGGGCGGACTCGGACCCGGCGGAAGATCATGCCGCGCAACGAGAGTCGGCCGGCCCCGAATCGGATGGGTCGGAGCACGCCGCTCCTGCGGAGGTGGAGGGTGCGAACGAGGTGCGGCGTGGCGATGCGCGGGCAGCGGGCACGTCCGTGGCGCCGATCGGAGTCGGCCGGGCGATGACCAGGGGGTGGACGCCGTGAAATCCCTGTGGGCCGAACTGCGGGAGCTGCGGCGGGTTTCGGAGATCTCGCCGTGGCGCGTGGTCGTATCGATCTGCTGGGGAACCGTCGCTCTCGGCAGTGGGCTGGGGTTGGCGGCGCTGGCGGCGTGGTTGATCGCACGGGCATGGCAGATGCCGCCGGTGCTGGACCTGAGCGTCGCGGTAGTCGCCGTCCGGGCACTGGGCATCTCGCGCGGACTGTTCCGCTATATCGAGCGGTTGGCGACCCACGACGTCGCGCTGCGCGCCATGACGACGGCCCGCACGGCGGTGTATACGGCGTTGGCGCGCACCGACATCCGGTCTCTGCGACGCTACGGCCGGTCCGAGGGCGACGTCACCGGTTCGACGGAACGCGGCGCGGGGCGGGAGACCGCGCTGCTGCGCCGGGGTGATCTGCTCACCCGGATCGGCGCGGATATCGATGACCTGGGCGCCGTGATCGTGCGCGCGGTCGTCCCCATCGCGGTCGCGATCCTGCTCTCGCTCGCCGCGGTAGCCCTGCTCGCCACCATTTCCGTGCCTGCTGGGGTGATTCTGGCCGTGGCTCTGCTGGTCTCCGGCGGGTTCGCGCCCTGGCTGTCCGCGCGCGCGGCGCGCGACGCCGAACTGGCGGTGCAATCCGATCGTGCCGAATTCCGGGCCGCGGCCGTGACGGTGCTCGATCACGCTCCCGAACTGCGGGTCGCCGGTCGGCTCGACACGGCGATGACGGCCGCCGCGACGGCCGCCGAGCGCGCGGTGCGTGCCGAGGACCGGGCGGCCTCGCGCAGCGCGTGGGCGGCCGCGGCGACTCCGCTGTCGATCGGCGCCAGCGTTCTGGGCGCCCTGCTGATCGGAATCGTGTTGTACGGCAACGGCTTCGGCGCGCCGGCCGAGCCGTTGCAGCCCGCGCCGGCCGGTGGGATCAGCCCGATGGCCTTCGCGATCCTGGTGCTGCTGCCGTTGTCGGCATTCGAGGCCGTGGGGGGGCTGCCCGCCGCGGCGCAGGCCCTCACCAAGGGCCGCGCCGCCCTGCGCCGCATCCGTGCCCTCGACCCGGTCGAGCCGCCGTCGGGGGCCGGCGATCCGGGCGACCGTGTCGTGCCGGCCGACAGCGGCGACCTGCGTGCCCGCCTGATCCACGCCTTGCCCGACCTTCCGCCGGGCCGCCGGATCGCCGTGGTGGGCCCGAGCGGGGCGGGCAAGACCACGCTGCTGATGAGCTGGGCCGGACTGTTCGACACCCCGCGCCCCGGGCGCACCTTCTTCGCCGAGGACGCCCACGTATTCGGCACCTCGGTCGTGGAGAACCTCCGGGTGGCCCGCGGCGACGTGACCGACGCGGAGGCCGAAAGCGCCCTGCGCGCGGTCGGTTCCGGGCCGTGGCTCGATACTCTGCCGGAGGGACTGGAAACGGATCTGGTCGGCGGCGCGGCCGCACTCTCGGGCGGGCAGCGCCGGCGTCTGCTGCTGGCGCGCGCTCTCGTCGCCCCCGCCGACACCCTGCTCCTGGACGAACCCACCGAACATATGGAGGCGGCGGCGGGCGCCGACCTGCTGCGCGCACTGCTCGACGAAACCAGCGGTCTCGTCGACCCGGATCGCACGGTGGTCGTCGTGACCCACCAGCTGCCCCCCGATCACCGCGCCGACACCGTGATCGCGGTCGCACCCGGCGGCGAGATATCGATCACTCGCCGCGTCGCCGCCTGACCCGGCGAAAACCCAGGTCGGCACCGGAATTCGGCTCTGCGAAAAATCCGTTGCAGCTCCTCGGCCGCGGCCGGTAGTTTCGTCTGTACACGGGAAAGGAGGTGGTTCGAAGAATGGATATTCAGAGGACGCGTGAGGTGGCTGCCGGTTGAGCGCCACAGCCGCGGTCCCCGTACCGCGGCCCGCTGCAGTGGATTCGGTCCCCGCGCGAGCGCTGAACTAATCCAAGGCAGTCACCCGGCCCCCGAGCCCCCGGTTTGTCCGACCGGGACCGCGAGAGATCAGATCTCCGCGGTACGGCTCGGGGGCCGTGCTCTTTCGGCCTGAGATCAGGGCCGACGTTGCCCGGGCTCGGCTCAGCCGATGTAGCGCTGGAGGCGAGCGGAGAGGCGGGGTTTCAGGGCGCCGTCGGCTTCCACTCGTTCCTCGACGTAGCCGAGGTCGCCGCCTTCGACGATGCCGTAGAGGCGTTTGGCGCCGCCGACCACCGCGCCGGACTGGCTGCGGATCACGACGTCGGTGGCCAGTTCCCAGGACGACTGGGTGAGGGCCTGGCCGTAGAAGAGTTCGACGATGCCGGAGCTGTGGGTCAGCAGGAGTTCGATGACCTCGTCGTCGCCGTCGATGCCGACCCGCCAGAAGCCGCTCTCGCGCAGATCGGGGCCGGAGTAGTTGCCTTCGGCGTCGATGACCCAGGAACGAGAATCCCAGGACAGATAGTCGCCACCGTCGTGGGAGACGATGATCTGCTGACCGAAGTGGTAGTCGCCGCCGCGCTCGGGATCGTTGCCCTCGCCCTCACCGCGCCAGACGCCCACCAGGGGCAGTAGCGCGAGCATGGAGGCACTCAGATCGGGACCCAGCCGCAGATTCGCGGTGTCCTCGGGCAGCGGCAGACCCGGCAGCTGCGGAATGTTGCGGCCGCCGGTGGATTTGGCGCGCTCGGCAGCCTCGGCTACCGCCTCGTCGCCACTGCGGCGAGCCGCGTCATCGCTCTCGCGCCCCTCGGCATGCGCCTGTGAGGCGTGTCCGTTGGTCGCTGCGTTTTCGACGTTCTCGCTCGCCGAATCGGTCACGACTCGGTGAAGAGCCGGTAGAGGACGTACAGCCCGAACCAGGCGATCAGCACGGAGCAGATGACCAGCAGAATCTCGAAGGTTAAGACCACATATCGGAGTTTAACGACCCGCTCGGCGAAGACGAAAACGGCCCCGGGAAAACGAATCCCGGGGCCGTTCGCGTGCGATGAGCGCAGTTTTCGGCGCGTGCCGTCGACGCTCGGCGTCGGTGTTACTTGGCGACGCTCACGTCGATGTTGTGGACGCCCGCCCCTTCGGGGCTGACCTTGGCCGATCCGTTGCCGGCCGACGACAGGGCCCGGATGGTCCAGGTGCCGGGCGCGGCGAAGAAGCGGAAATCACCGGTGCCGGAGGCCACGACCTCGGCGGTGAACTCGTCGCTCGAGTCCAGCAGGCGGACGAAGGCGCCGCCTACCGGGTTACCGTCCGCATCGAGGACGCGTCCGGTGAGGACGGTCTCCTTCTCGGTGTCGACGTTGGCCGGAAGGGCCTGACCCTGGGTAGGTGCTGCACACATATCTATTTACGCTCCCAACTCGATCGGTGCACCGACGAGGGAGCCGTATTCGGTCCAGCTCCCGTCGTAGTTCTTGACGTTCTTGTGGCCCAGCAGCTCCTGCAGCACGAACCAGGTGTGCGACGAGCGCTCACCGATGCGGCAGTAGGCGATGGTCTCCTTCTCGCCGTCGAGGCCCGCTTCCTTGTAGATGGAAGCCAGTTCCTCGTCGGACTTGAAGGTGCCGTCCTCGTTCGCGGCCTTGCTCCACGGCACGTTGATGGCGCCGGGGATGTGGCCGGGACGCTGGCTCTGCTCCTGCGGCAGGTGCGCGGGAGCGAGAATCTTGCCGGAGAACTCGTCGGGCGAACGCACGTCGACGAGGTTCTTGACGCCGATCGCCTGGATGGCGTCGTCGCGGAAGGCGCGGATCGACAGGTCCTGCTCGGAGGCCTTGTAGGTCGTCGCCGGACGGGTCACTGCATCGGTCGACAGCGGGCGGGCGTCGAGCTCCCACTTCTTGCGGCCGCCGTCGAGCAGCTTCACGTTCTGGTGGCCGTAGAGCTTGAAGTACCAGTACGCGTAGGCCGCGAACCAATTGTTGTTGCCACCGTAGAGAACGACGGTGTCGTCGTTGCCGATACCGCGGGCCGACAGCAGATCCGAGAACTGCTCCCGGTTGACGAAGTCACGCCGAACCGGATCCTGCAGATCCTTCTTCCAGTCGATCTTGACGGCACCCTCGATGTGGCCCGTGTCGTAGGCGGAGGTGTCCTCGTCGACCTCGACGATCACGACGCCGGGGGTGTTGAGGTTCTCTTCGACCCAGTCTGCGGAGACCAGGACATCGGAGCGAGCCATGTTGTTCCTTTCGATGTGACTTGCCGGGGTATGTGGAGAGATGAGTTGTGGTTCGTGAGGGCGGGTCAGTTCGCCGAGTTGCTCGTCGTGACCGGGGTGCGCGCGCCGAGCCGCTGGGTGAGCGGATAGATCTTGCAGCCCAAGCAGATTCCGAACGCCGCGTTGAGGAACGCCGCGAACAGTGCGAAGGCGGTGAAGATCGCGCCCACCACGCCGGCCCCGGCCGCGAAGCCGATGAAACCGACGATCGCGAAGACGAAACCGACCAGCTGTGCGAACCGCAGCGGCGGCACCGGCTCGGTTTCGGTCGCCGGGCCGATGCGCGGCGCGGCGAAGGTGGCGAAGACCCAGCCGTAGGGGCTGCGCCGCGGACCGTACAGCGCGCCGAGGGCGAACACGATCGCTTGCAGGGCGATCAGCACCGCGGCGGCGGCGGTCGAGAAGGCGGAGACGATCAGGACCAGCACGAGGACACCGGTGGTGATCCACGCCGCGAACCGCGGTCCGCGGACGTCCACCTGACCGGTGGGTGAGTTGGTGTTCTGGGGCACGGGAACTCCTGCGCTGAAGAAGGCTTATCTGGCTTATCCGGTTGCGGGTTATCCGTCAGATAGGTCGGATCACCGGGGGATCGACGAGATCTCACACGCGGTGGAGAAACCGGTCGGCGGCAGGGGATACGAAAGGCCGACCGGCTACATGCACAGGCAGCAACAACCGCCGAGGCGGCACAGATCAACTGTGCGGCGTCGGGTGAGCATCAGCTCTCGGCGGGTTTGCACGCCAAGCAGTTTACCCGGTTTCGGGAGGGAATTGGACCCGGGGTACGAAACACGGGCGGGCGCCGGGCGCGTAGACGGCGTGGGGGACAGTTCGAGCAACGGCCGAAAAGCCCTTGTGAGCAGGAAGTTCAGGCCGCCTCGGGAACCGTCAGCGGAGCCAGTGCGCTACGCAGGTCGGTGGCCTTGGGCACACCCGAGATCCGGAACCGCTCGCGCCCGTGGGCGTCGAAGACGAACGTGGTGGGCAGCGACAGGACATTGAGCTCGCGCGCCAGGTCCGCCTCGGCGTCGATATCGACCTCGACGTCGCGGGGCGGCTGCACGGTATCGGCCAGATCGGCGACGACCCCGGCCACCACCCGCCGGACCGCTGCGCACGGACCGCACCATTCGGCGGAGAAGTGCAGGACGGTCGGCACCGCCTCGGTGACACCGACGGCGCTGAGCAGTTCGGTGCGCGAACCCGCGATCTCGGTGGTCTTGGCTGTCCGGACGCGGCCCTCGCGGTAGCGCAGGGCAATACCCGCGGCCACCCCGGCCAGCAGGACGACGGCCAGAATCGTGAGTTCAATCATGGTCGGGCAAACCTGTCCATATCAATGCGAATATTCTCCCCTTCCCCCTCTACCACGATATTGCCGCCGATGGCCTGCACCTTCTTCGGGGGCACCCCGAACGGCAGATCCTTGGTGTCGATGGTGCGAGTGAAGCGGGCCAGTACCGCGGCCTTGTCCAGGTCGGGACCCAGTTCCGCGGCGGTGGTGGTGGGCGCGGTGGTATCGACGCCGCCGTGATAAAGGTCGGTGGCGACCAGTTTGATCTGATCTCCGTCGAGGAACAGATCGGCCTTCACGCTCACCCGGTCGGTACTGCGGGTCTCCGGGCCGAGCTGGATGGTGCCGGTGAGGACCAGGGCGCCCTGGGTGGTCATGCCCGACCCGCCGGAACCCCCGGTGCCGTCGGATTTGTCGGCCGGGCGGGTGACCACCTCGAGGTCCGGAATGTTGAACAGGCGCCCGAGCTCGACCGGTTCGATCCGCATCCGGCCTGCCACCTGGTCGACCATCACCGAGCGCATGTCGTTGTCCACCAGATCGTGCATCGACAGGTGGACACCGTTCAGGGTGGCTTCGACGAGGATCTCGCCGGGAATGTCGGGACGGTTGGCGCGCGCCCGGATCTCGAGGTTGCGGTAGTCGCCGCGCGCGGTCTGGGCCAGGAACGGGAAGCCGTGAATGGTCACTTCGGGGTCGGCGCTGAGTTCACCGCCGGCCCGCAGCGACCGCGATACCCGGTACTCCGAGTAGGCCGCCGCAGTGAAATCGACCACTACGGCGATCGCGACCACCAGCAGCAGTCCGACGATCAGTTTTCTCATCCACATGCTCCGAGTTCAGGCCGTCCGTGCGCGCGGAACACTGCGGTCGCGCGCGGAGGGGTACGAGGCGTGGGCGTCTCGAGGAGAGGCTACCCGGTACGAAGATATCTGCCCGGACCACGCGGGCGCGCGGGCGTGGGCGCGGCGGCGGCCATCACCGCTGGTCTCCGCGCGGGTGCGGCGGAGTGCGCAATACATGATCGGCGCCGCGCACGCGCTAATGTAGGCACGAATTACCTGTGCCGACGCGCATGGATTCGCGATTGACGTCGAGGTTGCCCGCGGACATGCCAGATTGGGAGGAGAGCCGGTGGAGCTGCTCCTGCTGACCTCCGATCCGAACCCGGAAGCCGTGCTGCCGTCCCTGGCGCTGCTCCCGCACAATGTGCGGCCCGCGCCCACCGAGGTGGCATCGCTGCTCGAGGCGGGTACCGCGGATGTGGCTCTGGTCGATGCCCGCACCGATCTGGCCGCCGCGCGCGGACTGTGCAGACTGCTCGGCAGCACCGGCTCCTCGGTGCCGGTGGTGGCGGTGCTGACCGAGGGCGGTCTGGTCGCGGTCAATGCCGATTGGGGACTGGACGACATCCTGCTGCCGGGAACCGGTCCGGCCGAACTCGATGCCCGGCTGCGCCTGCTGGTCGCCCGCAACGGCGGCGCGGCCAGCCCGGAGAACACCGGCAAGATCACACTCGGCGAACTGGTCATCGACGAGGGCACCTACACCGCGCGGTTGCGCGGCCGCCCACTCGATCTGACCTACAAGGAATTCGAGCTGCTGAAATATCTCGCCCAGCACGCCGGCCGGGTCTTCACCCGCGCCCAGTTGCTGCAGGAGGTCTGGGGTTACGACTTCTTCGGCGGCACCCGCACGGTCGACGTGCACGTGCGGCGGCTGCGAGCCAAACTCGGCAGTGAGTACGAATCCCTGATCGGCACCGTCCGCAACGTCGGTTACAAGGCGGTTCGCCCGGCGCGCTCGGCCAACAACAAGGGCAGCGAGCAGCCGGCCGGCCTCCCGGACGAGGGCGACGACGGCGCCGACGACTCGCAGTTGACACAGGTCAACGGCAGCTCGTCCTGAGATCGGTGACGGGCCTGAGCGGGCCGGGGTGCGATGGACGAGCGGGATGCCGCTGCGGTTGGCCGCGGCACGGACGATCGGCCCGCGAAAACGGTTGCGCCGAAACGAAACCGGCCGCTGGGGTAGCCGGCCGCCGCGGGCGGGAATCAGGGCGGTAGCCGAGCACGTTCTGGGAGGGGCCGATTGCCGCATGTGCCGGTTGCCGGCGGACGTGAACGAATGAGCGAGGGATGGGTGTGAGCGTGCAGGTGCCGGACTGGACCACCGAATTGGCCCCAGCGACCGCGGCGCAGATCGTGGAGCTGGTGGAACGCGCGGGTGCCGCCGACGCGGTCGCGCCGATCTCCGAACAAGCGGTGCTCTCGGTGACCGCATCCGCGTCGCCCGCGCACGACGATGCCGACGCCGATGCGCCGACCGGCCGGACGCGGCATCTGGTCGTCGAGCGTGACGGCGAACTCGTCGCGTACGCGAATCTCGTTCCGGCACACGGTGATCACCCGGCGATGGCCGAGGCCGTGGTGGATCCGCGGGCGCGCGGGCGCGGTATCGGCGCGACGCTCGTCGCGGCGGCCCTGCAAGCGGGTGGTCCGGGTGCGCGGATCTGGGCGCACGGCAATCTGGCGCCGGCGCGGGCGGTCGCCGGCCGGCTCGGGCTGACGATCGCACGCGAGTTGTGGCAGATGCGGCGGCCCCTGACACAGGCTCCGGAGGGCGATCAGGCAACCGTCGAGCTACCCGAGCTGGAGGTGCCTGCCGACATCGTGCTGCGGACCTATGCCGGGCCCGCCGACGACGCGGAGATCCTGCGGGTCAACAGCGCCGCCTTCCACTGGCATCCCGAACAGGGCGGCTGGACCGAGGCCGAGATCGCGGTCCGGCGGGCGGCGCCCTGGTTCGACCCGAAGGGCCTGTTCATCGCCGCCGATCCCGCGGATCCCAGCCATATCCTGGGCTTTCACTGGACCAAGGTGCACGAGCCGGACGAGACCTCGGACGCGGTCGGCGAGGTCTACGTGGTGGCCATCGACCCGGCCGCGCAGGGCCGCGGACTGGGACGCGTGCTGACCCTCGCGGGCCTGCACTACCTGCGCGATCGGGGACTCGGCGCGGTGATCCTCTACACCGAGGCCGACAACACCGCGGCCGTGCACACCTATACTCGTCTCGGGTTCGAGACGGCCCATATCGACGTCGCCTACACCGCGCGTTGATACCCTCGCAGTAACACTGCGGCAAATCTCACAGGTCCGAACCGCAATCGCGCCGGGTTGTTCACCCTGCGTTCACTTGCCCAGGTCCCACTGTCAACCGGACGAATCTACTTTGATCGTGGGCGGCATTCGCTGCTCGGTGCGCAAGTTCTCTGCGAACGGCCACCCACAGGACCCGTCCGGTCGTTGAGGGATCGGGCGTGTACGAAGCGTTTCCCGGAGGAACAGGTGAATTTCAAGCGCAGCGGCGCTCTCCTCGGTGTGCTGGCGGCTGCCGGCACTCTGACACTGACTGCCTGTGGTAGCGACGACAACTCGGCCGCGACCGGTAACACCACCAAGGTCGATGTGGCCTGCGGTGGCAAGAAGGCTCTCAAGGCCAGCGGATCCTCCGCTCAGAAGAACGCGATGGACCGCTTCATCGCCGCCTACGAGCAGAACTGCGACGGTGCCAAGCTGGACTACACCTCCAGCGGCTCCGGCGCCGGCGTGAACGAGTTCGTCGGCGGCCAGACCGATTTCGGTGGTTCGGACTCCGCTCTGGACCCGAAGAAGGACGAGCCGAAGAAGGCCGCCGACCGTTGTGGCGCACCGGCTTGGAACCTGCCGACGGTCTTCGGTCCGATCGCCATCACCTACAACCTCGACGGTGTCACCAACCTGACCCTCGACGGCCCGACGGCGGCGAAGATCTTCAACGGCACCATCACCAAGTGGGACGACCCGGCGATCAAGGGCCTGAACCAGGGCGTGAACCTGCCGTCGGACGAGATCCACGTGATCTTCCGCAGTGACGAGTCGGGCACCACCGACAACTTCCAGCGCTACCTGGACGCCGCCTCCAACGGCGCGTGGGGCAAGGGCGCGGGCAAGGCGTTCGCCGGCGGTGTCGGCGAGGGTGCGAAGGGCAACGAGGGCACCTCGGCCGCCATCAAGAGCACCAAGGGCTCCATCACGTACAACGAGTGGTCCTTCGCGCGGTCGCAGAACCTGTCCACCGCGCAGATCATCACCGATGCCGCCGTGAAGCCGGTGGCGCTCAACACCGAGTCGGCCGGTAAGGCCATCGCCGCCGCGAAGATCGTCGGTCAGGGCAACGACCTGATCATCGACACCAACTCGTTCTACAAGCCGACCGATCCGGGCGCCTACCCGATCATGCTGGCCACCTACGAGATCGTGTGCTCGAAGTACGCCGACGCCGACACCGGCAAAGCCGTCAAGGCGTTCCTGACCTCGGCGATCACCAACGGTCAGAACGGACTCGAGGACTCCGGCTACGTGCCGATCCCGGATGCGTTCAAGACCAAGCTGACCACCGCGATCAACGCCATCTCCTGATTGCGAAACCCTGATGACCGTCCACGACGAAGTCACCGCCGCGGGCCAGTCGGATTCGACCGGCCCGCGGACGGGCAACGAAGTCCCGCCGGGAGATACTTCCTCCATGCCGAGTGAGTCGAGCAACAAGCCGGCCGGTCGCATCGCCGGCGGCCACAGCCGCCGGGGGGAGACCGTTTTCCGTTCCCTGGCCACGGCCGCCGGGGCGACGATCGTCGCGGCGATCGCGCTCATCGCGCTGTTTCTGCTGATTCGCGCGGTGCCGTCGGTAGCGGCGAACAAGGCGAACTTCTTCACCAGTGCCGAGTTCAACGTCACCAATGCCGACAACATGCACTTCGGCATCCGCGACCTGTTCATGGTCACGGTGCTGAGTTCGCTGCTGGCATTGCTGATCGCCGTGCCGCTCGGCGTCGGTATCGCGTTGTTCCTGACGCAGTACGCGCCGAAGGTCCTCTCGCGTCCGTTCGCGATGCTGGTCGATCTGCTCGCGGCGGTGCCTTCGATCGTGTTCGGTCTGTGGGGTTTCCTGGTGCTGGCCGAGAAGCTGGCGCCCTTCGAACAATTCCTCAACGACAAATTGGGCTGGTTCTTCCTGTTCAAGGAAGGCAACGTCTCCATCAGCGGCGGTGGCACGATCTTCACCGCCGGTGTCGTGCTCGCGGTGATGATCCTGCCGATCATCACCTCGGTCAGCCGCGAGGTCTTCCACCTGACTCCCCGCGCGCACATCGAGGCCGCACAGGCCCTGGGCGCCACCAAGTGGGAGGTCGTGCGGATGACCGTGCTGCCGTACGGCCGCAGCGGTGTGATCGCCGGTTCCATGCTGGGGCTCGGCCGCGCGCTGGGTGAAACCATCGCGGTGCTGATCGTGCTGCGCACCGCCGCCTCGGCCGGCCACTGGTCGCTGTTCGACGGTGGCTACACCTTCGCCTCCAAGATCGCCTCGGCCGCTTCGGAATTCAGCCAGGCGTTGCCGACCGGCGCCTATATCGCGGCGGGCTTCGTACTGTTCGCGTTGACCTTCGTCGTCAATGCCCTGGCTCGGATCGCCGCCGGCGGGAAGGTGAACGGGTGATGACCACCACATTGGACAAGCCGATCAAGGCGCCCACGTTCCGCCACGTGAGCATGGGCCGCAAGGTCCGCAACAACCTCGCCACCTCGGTCATGTGGCTGTGCTTCGGCATCGCGCTGGTCCCGCTGGGCTGGGTGCTGATCCTGGTGCTGAGCAAGGGTTTCCACGCGATCGTCAGCAGTGGCTGGTGGTCCAAGTCGCAGAAGGGCGTGCTGCCCGACCAGTTCGCGGGCGGTGTGTACCACGCGATCTACGGGACGATCGTGCAATCGGCGGTGGCCGCGGTGATCGCGGTGCCGCTGGGCATCATGGCCGCCGTGTATCTGGTCGAATACGGCCGTGGCTGGCTGGCGAAGACGACCACCTTCATGGTCGACATCCTCGCCGGTGTGCCCTCGATCGTGGCCGCGCTCTTCGTCTTCGCGCTGTGGATCGCCACCTTCGGTTTCCCGCAGTCGGCCTTCGCGGTGTCGCTGGCACTGGTGCTGCTGATGTTGCCGGTGGTGGTGCGCAGTACCGAGGAAATGCTCAAACTCGTGCCCGACGAATTGCGCGAGGCCTCCTACGCGCTGGGCATCCCGAAATGGAAGACGATCCTGCGGATCGTCGTGCCGACCGCTCTGCCCGGCATGATCAGCGGTATGTTGCTGGCGGTCGCCCGCGTCATGGGTGAGACCGCGCCGGTGCTGGTCCTCGTCGGCTACTCGAAGTCGATCAACTCCAACATCTTCAACGGAAATATGGCGTCGCTGCCGCTGATGATCTACCAGGAACTGGCCAACCCGGAAGCGGCCGGCCGGATGCGAGTGTGGGGCGCGTCGCTGACGCTGATCCTGATCATCGCCCTGCTGTACATCGGCGCGGCCGTGGTCAACAAACTGCTCACGCGGAATCGATAGAAGCGAACGGAATACGACAATGGCCAAGCGGATCGACGTCAAAGATCTCAACATCTTCTACGGCAAATTCCACGCCGTATCCGATGTGTCGCTGACCGTGTTGCCGCGCAGCGTCACCGCTTTCATCGGCCCGTCCGGTTGCGGTAAGTCGACGGTGCTGCGTTCGCTCAACCGCATGCACGAGGTGACTCCGAACGCCCGCGTCGAGGGCGCGGTGCTGCTCGACGGTGAGGACATCTACGGCTCCGCGGTCGACCCGGTCGGCGTGCGGCGCACCATCGGCATGGTGTTCCAGCGGCCGAACCCGTTCCCCACCATGTCGATTCGCGACAATGTGGTGGCCGGGCTGAAGCTGCAGGGGGTGCGCAACCGCAAGGAGCTCGAAGAGGTCGCCGAGCGCTCGCTGCGTGGGGCCAACCTGTGGAACGAGGTGAAGGATCGCCTCGACAAGCCCGGTGGTGGCCTGTCCGGCGGTCAGCAGCAGCGTCTGTGCATCGCCCGCGCGATCGCGGTCTCGCCCGACGTGCTGCTGATGGACGAGCCGTGTTCGGCGCTGGACCCCATCTCCACGCTCGCGATCGAGGACCTGATCTCCGAGCTGAAGAAGGAGTACACGATCGTCATCGTCACCCACAACATGCAGCAGGCCGCGCGCGTGAGTGATCAGACGGCGTTCTTCAACCTGGAAGCCCAGGGCAAGCCCGGCAAGCTCATCGAAATCGACGAGACCGAGCGGATCTTCTCCAACCCCACCCAGAAGGCGACCGAGGACTACATCTCCGGCCGCTTCGGATAAAGTTCTCCGAACCTTCTGATCGCGGGCTGAGTCCCTCCGCGTTTCGAAACCCCGTCCCTGGTGGACGGGGTTTTCTCATGCGCACAGAGGTGCGTGTGTCGAGTATCACATCGTCGTCCGAGTTGTGTGCTCGCTCATCTCATACCGTAGTCGGTTGTCTGACACTCGTGGTAACAGTTACCTTCCTCCTGAACTAAACCGATCGTTATAGTCAGGAGGCGGGATGTCGGTGTCAACGGCGAGACCTGTAGCCCAGCAGGGGATTCCGATCGCGACGCGTATGCGGGTTTTCGCGTTGGTCGCGATCTGTCTGGCCGAACTGCTGGTCGTACTGGACAACACGCTGGTCAATGTGGCCCTGCCGTCGATGGCGGTGCAGTTGCAGGCCCGGATGAGCGGGCTGCAGTGATCGTGGACGCGTTCACCTTGGCCTTCGCCGGGCTGCTGTTGCCGCTCGGCCATCTCGGTGACCGCTACGGCCGCCGCAGGCTGATGATCATCGGCCTGGCGGGTGTGGCCGTCATGTCGGCCGCCGGTGCGATGTCCTCGGGCCTCGGCCAGGTGATCGCCGCGCGGGCCGGCATGGGCGTCTTCGCCGCCGCGGTGTTCCCGGCGACGCTGGCCCTGATCATCAACCTGTTCCCGGAGACACGCGCCCGGGCCGCGGCCATCGCGCTGTGGACCGCCATGGCCGGTATCGCGGTGGCGATCGGGCCGGTCACCGGCGGCTGGCTGCTCGAATACTTCAGCTGGCACGCCGTGTTCTGGATCAATGTGCCGATCGCCGCGATCACGATCGCGGCAGTGCTCGTCGTCGTCCCGGAATCGCGGGCCGATCACAGCGGGCGGCTCGACGTGCTCGGTATCGGCCTCTCGCTGGTGGCGGTCACGACGCTGGTGTGGACGATCATCGAGGCGCCGAAGCACGGCTGGCTGTCCGGACGCAGCGTCGGCGGCTACGCAGTTTCGCTGATTCTGCTTGCGCTGTATGTGATCTGGGAGTTGCGGGTGGAATCACCGGTGCTGAACATGCGGCTGTTCCGGATCCGGCGCTTCTCGATCCCGGCCTTGGCGATCACCGTCTCCTACTTCTGTGCCTTCGGATTCCTGTTCCTGATCACCCAGTACTTCCAGGGTGTGAAGGAATTGAGCGCGCTCGAATTCGGCATCCACTCATTGCCTTTCGCGGCCGCGGTCGGCTTCGGCGCGCCTGTGGCGACGCTGGCCGCGCAGCGCATCGGCACCACCGCCACCGTCGTGTGCGGCCTGCTCCTGCTGGCCGCCGGCATGTTCTTCGCGGGCCGGGTGACCGTCGAAACGCCCTATCTGGGAACGGTTCTGGTCTCGATGGTCCTGATGGGTGTCGGCTTCGGCGTTGTGCAGGGACCGGCCACCGAATCCATCATGGGCGCGGTGCCGATCGAGGAGGCGGGCGCCGGATCGGCGGTCAACGACACCACCCGCGAGGTGGGCGGCACCCTCGGCGTCGCCGTCCTCGGCTCGATCATGACCTCGGTCTACACCGGTCGAGTCGGCGCCCGCATCGACGCGATCCCGGACGCGATCATGAATCCCACGCAGAAGAGCCTGGCCCGCGACACCCCCATCAGCGTGCTGGAAATCGTCAAGGCGCCGATCAGCCCGTTCTTCGCCGGTGCGAAAGCCGATCTGGTGCATGCCATGAAGGTGGCCGCGCTGGCCGGCTCGACGGCCGCATCCTGGGCGGCGGTCGGGGCCCTGCTGGTCTGCGCGGTGCTCGTCGCGGTGCTGTTGCCGTGGAAGCCCGAGCGCGGCGCGTCGCTACTGCTGGGCCGAACCTCGGAGGAGGAGCCGGCGAAAGCCGATGCCATCAGTCGGACATGAAAACTCGCTGCCCGTCCGTGCTCCGGACGGGCAGCAACCTCCGCGGAACCGGTTCAGATCTTCTCGGTTTCGGAGTCCGGGTCGGGCGGCAGCACACCTGTCACTAGGAAGACGACCCGGCGGCCGATCTCGACCGCGTGGTCGGCGAAGCGCTCGTAGTAGCGGCCCAGCAGCGTGACATCGACGGCGGCGGCCACGCCGTACTTCCATTCCCGGTCCATCAGCAGGGAGAACAGGTGGCGATGCAGATCGTCCATCGCCTCGTCGTCCTCGTTGAGCTGCGCGGCCCGCTCCGGATCGCGCGTCTCCAGGACCTCCTTGGCGGCGGCGCCCATATTCACCGCGATGCGGCCCATCTCGGCGAAGTAGCCGTTCACCGATTCCGGGAGCGCGTGGTTCGGGTGCCGGCGCCGGGCCACCTTGGCCACGTGCAGCGCCAGCACACCCATCCGATTCACATCGGAGACGATCTGGATGGCGCTCACCACCTGCCGCAGGTCACCGGCCACCGGCGCCTGCAGCGCCAGCAGTGCGAACGCCTTCTCCTCGGCCTGCGCGATCATCTCGGCGATCCGGTCGTACTCGGTGATCACCTGTTCGGCCAACACGATGTCGGCCTGCAGCAGCGACTGGGTCGCCCGCTCCATGGCCGAGCCGGCCAGTCCGGCCATCTCGCCCAGAAGATCGGCGAGTTCGGCCATTTGTTCGTTGTAGATGACACGCATGAAACCAAAGACTAGTTCCCGGCTCTGACCAAGTCACGAACGGTGGGTGAATCGTCGGTGCCGGTGCGATCGGCGATGTCGCCGCAGGTGAGCGCGGCTCACTTGCAGAGGTCGTCACCCGCGTTGACGTGTTCGAGGTCGGAGGGGAGTGTGACCGGCGTCGCGGCGGCATCGGTGGCTCCGGCCGGGGCGGGAACCGGCGATCCGAACGCGGTCGGTGTGCCGACGGTGCCGGCGAAGTCCGCGCCGAGCGCCACCTCCACGATGCTGCCCAGACCCGAGGCCACGGCCAGCTTCGCGCCGGGCAACGCCGAGGCGACCGTCGCTGCCTCGGCCTCGTGACCGGCCGAATAGCGGACCGTGGTGGTGTCGATCGTGCCGCCGGAATAGTTGCCGACGTTGTAGATCTGGAAACCGTCGGCCGCGAATTTCGTCGCCGCCGTATTCGCCACGCCGGTCACTCCGGAACCGTTGGAGACCTGCACCGACACCGTGCTCGGATCCACGGCGGTCAGCTGCGGCGGGGCCGGGGCCTGAGCGGGTTTGGACGGCTCCGGCGCCTTCTTCTCACCCGGCAGCGGCTGGTCGTCGATGATCGCCTGGAAGATCGCCTTGATATCCGATTCGCGGGGGATCTCGTTGCCGTAGGAGGTGGTGCCCGCGGTCGGCACCGTCAGGAACGTGATCGCGCCCGCGCTCACCTTCTGCAGTGAGCGGCCCAGCATCAGCAGATCCTTGGTGTTGACGTTGTCCATGAAGGCATGGCTGCTGAACGCGCCGATGAAGCCGTTGAGTTTGCCGATGTCGAAGAGCACCTTCGACGACAGGGCACTGCGCAGCAGCGAGGACAGGAACAGCTGCTGGCGGTGGATGCGGTCGTAGTCGCTGCGTTCCTCGCCCTGCACGTGGCGAGCGCGGACGTAGTCCAGCGCGGTCGGGCCGTTGAGGATCTGGCGACCCGGATTCGGCAGCACCGTGCCGAGCTCCTCGTCGACCAGAGGCCGGTTGGTGCACACCTCGACACCGCCGATGGTGTCGACCATCGACTGGAAACCGCTGAAGTCGATGCCGACGAAGTGGCTGATCTTCAGACCGGACAGCTTCTGGATCACCTTGGTCAGGCATTTCGGACCACCCAGGGCATAGGTGGCGTTGAGCTTGTCGCCGATCGCGGAGGGGAATTTCGCGTCGGTGTATTTGGCCTTGTCGTTGTCCCAGCCCTCGCATTCCGGGCGACTGACGTCGAGGTCGCGCGGGAACGAGACGGCGACCACGCGGGAGCGGTCCGCCGGAATGTGTACCAGCATCACCGTGTCCGACCGAGAACCCTCGGCATCCTCGGTGGTGCCGGCGCCGAGCTGGCTGTCCACGCCGGCGCGGGTGTCGGTGCCGACGATGAGGAAGTTCTCGTCACCGGTCTGGCCGCCGGGATCGACGATGTCGGTGGAATTCTCGTCCAGCGCCGACACCTGGGTGAAACCGTTGTCGGTGGCGCGCAGATAGTTCCAGCCGACACCGGTCATGACGAGGGCCAGTACCGCACACATCGAGGTGGTCACCCGGGCCGCGAGCCGAGCGCGCCGCCGCCGGCGCTGCCTGCTCGCCGCCAGTCGCGACAACGGCGGCTTGCCCACCGCCTCCGGTGCGGCGGAAGCCTGTGCCTCCGTGCCGGATTCGTCGTCGGGCATGGGCAGCTGGTCGGTCACCTGCTCGGCGACGGGCGCCTTACCGGCGACCGCCCGATCGACCGGACTGTCGGCGGCTGGGGCGCGGTGGACCGTGGTGGCCTGGACATCGGCGGAAACCGGTGCGCCACTTCGCGTTGCGGCGGCTTCCGGTCGCGATCCCGGTTTGGATGCCGCGCGCAGGTCGGATGCGCCGCCGACGCGACGCGGATCGGCGGCGGTACCCGGCACGACCGGAGC
>NZ_BDBN01000100.1 GCF_001613005.1 Nocardia nova NBRC 15556
GCCGCGCCCGCACCGCACCGCCGCCGCGCCCGAATCGCGGGGGTAAGGCCGTGCGGGTCGGCGGTCGTGTGCTGGCCGCGGTCACGGCTGTGGTCGTGGTCAGCGGCACCGGCCTGGCCTACTACACCGAACGCAGCGTCGATCAGGGTTTCACCCGGTCCAATGCGATCAGCGAGGCCGATGCCGCCGCCCTCGACGGCGATCTGAACATCCTGTTGATCGGCCTGGACACCCGCAAGGACCAGAACGGCAACGACCTGCCCAAGAACATCCTCGACCAATTGCACGCCGGTGACGGCAGCGAAGGCGGCTACAACGCGAATTCGCTGATCCTGGTGCACATTCCGAAGGATCTGAAGAAGGTCACCGCCTTCTCCATCCCGCGCGACGACTACGTCGCGGTCTCGGGCATCCCCGGCTACGACCACGCCAAGATCAAGGAGGCCTACGGGCTGAAAAAGGCCTCGGTGGAACAGAAGCTGGAGAATCAGGGCGTCAAGGACAAGGTCGAACTCGAACGCCAGGGCCGCGAGGCCGGGCGCGAATCGATCGTGCAGACGGTCAAACAGCTCACCGGAGTGCCGATCAACCGGTTCGCCGAGATCTCGCTGGTCGGCTTCTACGATCTGGCCAATATCCTCGGCGGCGTCGACGTATGTCTCAACCACGCCGTCGACGACGAGTACTACTCCGGCGCGGTGTTTCCCGCAGGCCGCCAGCATCTCGACGCCGCCAACGCGCTGTCGTTCGTGCGTCAGCGGCACGGCCTCGACAACGGCGACCTCGACCGCACCCACCGCCAGCAGGCATTCCTGACCTCGGTCGCCAAACAGCTCAAGGATTCGGGCACGCTCACCAATATCGGCAAACTGCAGGACCTGATCAGCGCGGCGCAGAACGACATCGTGCTGTCGCAGGGCTGGAACCTGCTCGACTTCGCCCAGACCCTCGGCCGCGCCGGATCCATCCCGATCGAATTCCAGACCCTGCCGGTGAAGGCGTACGACACCGTCGACGGCCAGGACGTCAACATCGTCGACCCGGCCGCGATCAAGAAGACCGTGCGCACCGCCTTCGGCGTGGCCGAAACACAATCGAGCGCCCCGACCACCACCCCCACCAGCACCATCGACGTCGTCAACGCCGGCGGCGCGAGCGGCATGGCGGCCAAGGTGTCCACCGCGCTGGTGGACAAGGGCTTCCGCAAGGGCAATGTCGGGAACGCCACCTACAGCGACGGATCCAGTTCGGTCGTGTACTTCGGCTCCGGCGCCGACACCGACGCCACCCAGGCCGCCGACATGCTGGGCGGATTGCCCACGGCCGCATCGAAATCCCTCGATCCGGGGACGGTGAAGATCGTGATCGGCAGCGACTTCAGCATGCCCGACAGCCTCACCGCGTCCTCGGCGTCCTCAGTGACGACCACCGACCCCACCACCGGGCTCACCACGACCACCAGCGGCGGCAGTTCGGCGTCGACCACCGCCACCACCGACGATCGTCCCGACTCCGGTAAACCGGTCACCACCAGCATCGGATCCGACATACCCTGCGTGAACTGAGGCGCCGCGGCGGCGGCCGTCTACGATTCCCCGGTGACCGGATACGACGACGCATACGACCATCTCGACACCTCCCGGCTGCCCGAGCGGCAGCGCCGCATCCTCGGCGTGATCCGGGATGCGGTGCAGCGCAACGGGTATGCGCCGTCGTCTCGGGAGATCGCGGCCGCCGTCGGACTGAAATCGGGCTCGTCGGTGTCGAAACACCTGAAGGATCTCGAGGACAAGGGATTCCTGCGCCGCAGTGCCAGTGTCTCCCGGCCCATCGACGTGCGCCTGTTCCTCGCCCCCGCCGAAAGCCGTGGCGGCGAACAGGATTCGGTGATCGTGCCGGTGGTCGGCGATATCGCCGCCGGCGCCCCGATCCTCGCCGAGGAACACGCCGACGACCAGCTCACCCTGTCGCGGCACCTGGTCGGGCGCGGAACCGTATTCGGGCTGCGAGTGCGCGGTGATTCGATGATCGACGCCGCGATCTGCGACGGCGACATCGTGGTCGTGCGCCGCCAGCACGAAGCGCATTCCGGGGACATCGTGGCCGCGATGATCGACGACGAGGCCACCGTGAAGGTCTATCGCCGGCGCAACGGCCATGTCTACCTCGAACCCCGCAACCCCGCCTACGACGTCATCGACGGCGACCGTGCGGTCGTGCTCGGCAAAGTCGTGTCCGTGATGCGACGAATGTGACGACCTGCTCGACGCGCCCGCCGAACCGATCGCCAAACGGTTGCCGCTGAATTAGTCTGCCCAAGCAGGGGAACGCGCAAGACCGAACGGGATTCGGAGGTGCACGTGGCGAGCAGTACTCGGGCAGGCAGATCGGCGGTGCGAGAGCGGGTACGCGGGGGCACCCGGATCGCGACGGTCGCGGCCGCGGCGGTGCTGGCCGCGGTATCGGCGACCATGGCGGCGGGACCTGCCGCCGCCGCGGGCGATCGGGTCGTCGATTCCGGTGCCCCGCTGGCACATCCGGTATCCGCCGACGGATCCAAGATCGTCGACTTCTCGGTGGTCGACGGCCGCAACGTCACCTTCAAGGTGTACTCCGCGGCCATGGACAAACCGATCACGATCAACGTGCAGCGGCCCGCCGACGCCTCCACACCGCGCCCGGTGCTGTATCTGCTCAATGGCGCCGGCGGTGGTGAGGACAGCGCCACCTGGGACAACAAGGCCCCCGACGCGCTGAAGTTCCTCGCCGACAAGGACGTCAACGTCGTCCAGCCCGTCGGCGGCGCCTGGAGCTACTACACCGATTGGCGCGCACCGGATCCGAAGCTGGGCGTCAACAAGTGGCGGACGTTCTTCACCGAGGAACTGCCGCCCATCATCGACGGCGCCCTGGGCACCAACGGCCTCAACGCCATCGCCGGGCTGTCCACCTCCGGCACCTCGGTGCTGCAGTTGCCGATCGCCAAACCCGGCCTGTACAAATCCGTTGCCGCCTACAGCGGTTGCGCCCAGATCAGCGACCCCGTGGGCTACACCGCGGTCAATCTCGCGGTCAACGTGTGGGGCGGCGGCAACACCGTGAACATGTACGGGCCGCAGAACGATCCGATGTGGGCCGCCAACGATCCCTACGTGCACGCCGACCAGCTGCGCGGGCTCAACCTGTTCATCTCCAGTGGATCCGGACTGCCCGGGCAGTGGGACACGCTCAACGGGCCCTACACGCTGCCCGGACCGGGCGGCCTGGCCAATCAAGTGATCATCGGCGGCGTGATCGAGGCCGCGGTCAACTACTGCAGCCACAACCTGCAGGCCAAGCTCAACAGTCTCGGCATTCCGGCGACCTACGACTTCACTCCGACCGGAACCCATTCCTGGGGTTACTGGCACGACGCGCTGATCCAGTCGTGGCCGGTCCTCGCGGCCGGGCTGCAACTTCCCGCCTGAGCGGCGAACGCCTGGTTCGGGGCTGCCCGACAGCTCATCGATCCACTGCCGCGAGAAGTTCGGCGGTCGCGTTCCACAGCCGTGCGGCCAGCTCCTCGTCGAGACCGGCCTTGCCTTGCCGGCCGACCGCCGGATAGCCACGCAGGCCTCCCGGCCCGTCCGGCCCGACGTACGCATTGCCGGGAACGTCCTGAGTCGCGGCGTACAGCACCGAGAGCGCACCACGCTCAGGCGAATTGGTCAGGAATGTGAACCGGTTGACGAGGTTCGCCCGGGAGTGCGCGGCCAGACCGGTACGAGCGATACCCGGACTGGCGAGCACCGAGCGGACCCGGCTGCGGTCAGCGGTCAGCCGGCGTTGCAGTTCCAGCGAGAACAACACGACACCGAGCTTCGATGCCCGGTAGGCCGCCATCGCGTCGTATTTGCGCGTGCGCCAGTCCACATCGGCCAGGTCGATCTTGCCCTGCCGGTGCAGCTGACTGGTCACATGCACCACACGATCGGTGATGTGGTCGAGCAACATGGTGGTCAGCAGGAAGGGACCGATGTAGTTGGTGGCGGTCTGCTGGTCGAGGCCGTCCCGGGTACGTGCGGCGGGGATGTCCATCACACCCGCATTGTTGATCAGGATGTCGAGGTCGCCGGACCACGCCTCGGCGAAGGCGCGCACCGAGCCGAGTTCCGCGACATCGAGCGGTCGGACGTCGAAGATGCCGGGGAGGTCCGCGACGGCGCGGCGGGCCCGCTGCGGGTCACGCACACCCAGCACGACGTGTGCTCCGGCACCGGCGAGTTCCCGCGCGGTGATCAGGCCCAGCCCGCGGCCGGCGCCGGTGATCACCACCGTCCGTCCTGTCATGTCGGGAAGTTCGTTTCTGCTCCATGTGGCCATACGTCCGCACTCCGTTGTTCGCTGTTCGAATGCCGTGCTCGTCGGAAGCGACCGGTGATCGCTGTGACCAGTGAATGCGCCGCCGTCCGGCCGCGGAAGGACACACACAACCACTGAACGAGAGGTCGCGGCTGAGCGGCGCCGGACGGATCAGAATGCACATCATGGATCGTGGGTTCGACCGTTCATCGCTGGGCGCGTTCTTGCGGGCTCGGCGAGCGTCTCTGCAACCGGAAGACGTCGGGCTGCGCCGGGGGCCGCGGCGGCGCGCACCCGGGCTGCGACGCGAAGAGGTGGCCGAGCTGTGCGCCATGTCCGCGGACTACTTCGCACGGCTGGAACGCGGCGACGGGCCGCAACCATCACAGAGCATGCTCGCGGCCATCGCGCGCGGTCTGCGGCTCACCCCGGACGAACGCGATCACCTGTTCCTGCTCACGGGGTACCGCACAGTTCGCCGCGACCTGCAGGTTCAGCATGTGAGTCCCGGATTGATGCGCGTGATGGACGGCCTCCGCGACATGCCGGCGCAGGTGATGGGCCCGTTGGGGGAAACGTTGCTGCAGACCCCGTCCGCGGTGGCCCTGCTGGGCACACAGACGGGGTACACCGGCCGCGCGCGTAGCGCGGCGTTCCGCTGGTTCACCGATCCGGCCGCGCGTGCGCGCTACCACCCCGACGATCACGACATGACCAGCCGGGCCAATGTGGCGCAGCTCCGCGCGGCGCTCACCCGGGACGGGCCCGGCTCGCCGGCGGCAGATCTCGTCGAATTTCTGCGTGAGACCAACAACGAGTTCGCCCGATTGTGGGACCGTCACGAGGTGGGCCTGCGTTCCAGCGACACCAAGCGATTCGTCCACCCCGAGATCGGGCGGCTGGACCTTTACTGCCAGCTTCTGCTCGAGCCGGATCAGGGACAGGCGCTTCTCATTTTCACCGCTACCCCAGGTACCGAGGACCAGCAGAAGCTCGCCTTGCTGAAGGTGCTGGGCGTCGAAAAATTCACGGTCTCCCTCGAGTGAGAGGGCAGGGTCCCGCAGACCGGTAAGCCGCCCGCCCTGGCCGCGGTATCTCCGTATGCGGAATCGATCGTGTGGTGCATCCCCGAGGCGGGTGGTTACGGGCTCGCTGTGGCGGCCGGATCCGCGCCCGGCAACATCACCGGCTCGTCGCAACTGGCCGGCGGATCGACCTGGGAACAGGCGACGGGGGCGCGGGTGGGCCGGTAATCGGCGGGCACCCCGCCCGCGCGCACGAGCGAGGCGAACACCTCCACCGCGTCGGTGGGCCGGCGCACCAGATCCGGATCGGAGATGACATCGACGGTGAAGAGGCCGAAACGGGGTGTGTAGCTGCCCCATTCGTAGTTGTCGGTGAGGCTCCAATAGTTGTAGCCGCGCACATCGATACCGTCGGCCTTGGCGCGCTGGATCCAGTACACGGTGTCGCGCAACTGGTCGGCGCGAGTGTAGCCGTCCGGGCGGGGTTTACCGTTCTCGGTCGGCATCCCGTTCTCCACCACGTACAGCGGTTTGCCGGGGAACTGGCGGGCATAGCGGCGCAGCGCGTAGTAGACGCCCTCGGTCTGCAGCGGCAACTCCCACATCGCGGGCGCACCGGCCGAGGTCGCCGACGAGCCGTCCGCTGCCGAGGTGGGGCCGAAGTAGTAGTCGACGCCGACGAAGTCGAGTTTGTCGCGCACCTTGTCGATATACGGCTGATTCACCTCGGTGTCGGCGCCGGGCACATAGCCGATGTTGCTGGTGACCATCGCCTTCGGATAGGCGGCGTGAATGTCGTCGTAGATTTGATTGTGGGCCTGCGCCAGCCGGTCCATCGCCGCCGGCCACTCCTCGTGCGAGAGGGCGCCGATGCGGATCTCGGTGCCGAGATAGGCGGCCGGTTCGTTGATCGTGACCCAGATCGGATCGCGAGAACCGTAGCGCTGCACCACTTTCCGCGCATTGGCCAGCCAGTCGTCGACCATGCCCTGGTTGCGCCAGCCGCCGCGGTCGGCGGCCCAGCCCGGATACACCCAGTGGTCCAGAGTCAGCATCGGGGTCATACCCGCGGTGTAGACGGCGTCGACGATCCGGTCGTAGCGGGCGAATGCCTGCTCGTCCCATTCGTCGGGATGGGGCTGCACCCGGGCCCATTCGATACTCATGCGGAAGCTCTTGGCGCCCAGCTGCGCGGCGCGCTCGATATCGTCGGCGTAGGTGTCGAGGAAGCGCACCGAATCCCGATACGGTTCGGCCGCCCCGGTCGCGATGTAGCGGGTCCAGTTGCTGTCGGGGGCGTGGCCTTCGGTCTGGAACCCGGATGTGGCCACCCCCCACACGAATTCGGGGCCCAGGGGAGCGAGAGCCGACGCCGCCCGGCGGACGGGGTCGGCGCCCGCGCGGACCGGCAGCAGCAGCGCGGCGGCTGCGGCCAGTCCGGTGGCCAGCACTTGGCGGCGGTTCGGCTCTCGCATCCAGCAATCGTAGCTGTGAGATTGCTGAATTCCGGTGTGCGCAAGGGCGTGTCGAGCGGGCGATCGGCCGCTCGACGCCGGGGTCAGTGCGGCGGTGCGGTGAGGTCGAAGACCTCGAGACCGCCGAGGTGTTGCGGCGTGTAGTGCGCCGACACCCAGGCGTAGATGTCGGTGTTGCCGACCGGATGCCACATCTCCGGCTCCGCGTCGGTGGCCGGCGGGTTCGGTGCGGTCGCCGGAGTGTGCGCGCCGCCGGGGGATCGGTGCTGGTCATGCGTTCGCCACGAGTCCGGCAGCTTCATCTCGGGCGCCAGATAGTAGGTGATCCGGTGGTCGCGGACCAGGTCCTGCAATCCCGCCACGGTGGGGACCGGATCTTCGGAAGTGAATCCGCCGATGGCGATCACCGGTGTCCGGCTGGCCAGTTCGAGTCCGGCCGCCGGTCCCGAGCGGTCGATGGCCGCCGACCACGTCGTCTGCGTTGCCCGCAACATCTCCACCAGCTTCGGATCGGTGTCGGTGCCGCCCATCAGCATGCCGATCTGGCGGCGGAACGGATTCAGCGCCTGCGGCAGGTCCGGATGCGCCGGCCCGACGACCGGGCTGCCGCCGGTATGCGACTGCGGCAGCGTCGCCACCGCGTACGCGCTCGACCCGGCCGTCGCGGCCAGCACACCGGCGCCCACGGCGACCGCGACCGCGCGGGCGGGCACACGTCGCGACAGCACCGGCAGCGCCGTCAGCACGAGAGCGGCGGCGGACACGACGGTCACCGCGAGAATCGTCCACCGCAGCCACGGCTGCCAGTCCGCATTGCGATCGAGCAGGATGAAGCCCCACACGCCGCCGGCCACAACGAGTCCCGCCGCCCCGGCCCGGCCCCACATCCGATCCCGGCAACGCCACACCTCGGCCAGGCCGAGGACGAAACTGCCGACCACCGCGGGCGCGATGGCCAGGGTGTAGTAGGCGTGCATGCCGCCCTTCATCGCCGAGAACGCCACCCCGTCGATCAGCAGCCACAGCCCGAAAACCAATGCCGCCCCGCGCACGAGGTCGGTGCGCGGATACTTCCGGCGCGTGATCAGCACGACGACGAACCCCAGCACGGCCGCCGGCAGCAGCCACGAGATCTCGAATCCGATCTCGCCGGTGAACAACCGCTGCGGGCCGGACCCGAAACCGTTGAAGCCGCCGCCGCCACCCATATGCGGCAACTCGTATCCCGGCGGCAGTTCGAAGGGTTTGCGCCCGGCGTGGTTGTGTCCGAGGTAGCGGGCGAAACCGTTGTAACCCAGCACCAGATCCATGAACGTGTTGTCCTTGGAACCGGCCAGATAGGGGCGTGAATCGGCGGGCCACAGAATCGTCAGCAGCACATACCACCCCGACGAGACCACCAGCGCCACCGCCGCGGCCAGCAGATGCGCGATCCGTTTACCGAAACCCGCCGGCGCCGCCACCAGGTACGCCACACCGAGTGCGGGCAGCACCATCAGGCCCTCGAGCATTTTCGCCAGGAACGCGAAACCCAATGCGACACCGGCCGATACGAGCCAGCGCGGGCTCGCGTGGCGCAACGCGCGCACGGTGCAGTAGGCGGCGGCTGTCATCAGCAGCACCATCACCGCATCCGGATTGTTGAACCGGAACATCAACGCCACCACCGGTGTCAGCGCCAGCAGCAGACCGGCCAGCAGACCCGCGCCGCGGCTGCCGGTGGCGCGGGTGATCGCGCCGTACATCAGCGCGACCGCCGCCACCGCCATCAACGCCTGCGGAACCAGCATGGAGGCACTGGAGAAACCGAACAACTGCCCGGACAACCCCATCACCCACTGCGAGACCGGCGGCTTGTCGACGGTGATGAAGTTGGCCGGATCCAGCGACCCGAACAGCAGCGCCTTCCAGTCCCGCGACCCCGACCACGCCGCCGCCGCGTAGAACCCGTTACCCATCCCGTTGACGGTGATGTTCCACAGATACGCGGCCGCGGTGGCGGCCAGCAGTGCTACCAGCGCGAGCCGGTCCCGGCGCCGCGGCGGTGGCAGATCCGGATCCGGCGGACGCGCCGATTCGGGCGATACGGGCACGGCGGTGTCGGCAGTCGTCACTGTCACCGCGGGAGCGTCTCAGCCCATCCGGTGACCACCCTGTCCGAACCCTTGGAGATTGCTGTGAGTTAGGCGCGATCGGGCGAATCGGGCGCCGAATCCGTGGTTGCCCGAAGGCGATTCTCAGTCCGGGAGCATGACGTCGTTCGGACGCTCGATATCGGGCATCTCGGACTTGACGAACTGGTCGGTGGTCACCCATTGGGTGAAGCCCCACGGGTTGTAGATCTGCAGTTCGCCCGGCCGGGTGGCGACCACGACCACCTGGTGATAGTCACCGTCGCCCTTCGGAGCGAGCCCGATCGGGACGGGTTTGCCCGCAGTCACCGCGGCCTCGATCCGCGGCAGGGCAGCTTGTCGCGCCTCCTCGGTGGACAACGCGGCCATGTGATAGGTGCTGCCGGTGACGGGATTGAGCAGATTGTTCACCATCTTCTGGTCGCCTCGTGGATAGGGAGTGAGGTCGGAATCGAAGTTGTCGTCGAAAACTCGAACGAGCCGGTCCCGGAAGGCCTTCGGGCTGTCGTTGCCTGCGGTCGGGCCGCTGACCGCCGCGGGGCCGGTGCCTGTGGTGACACCCAGCATCAGCACCGGATCGGCATCCAGCCGGGCGATCACCGTGGACGCCGAGGTGCAGTTTCCCCTGTCCTGGGCGTAGGTGGCGGCCTTGGCCACGTCGTCGGGGGCGTAACTGAGCTCCTGCCGTCCGTCGCGTACGGTTCGGCTGTTCGCGACGTCGTTGACGTGCAGATGTTTCCAGAGCCAATAGCGGTCGTTCCCGTGCTCGTGGATCTGTTCATCGAACGCGGTGATATCGGGCAGCGAGTATCCCGCCGACAGTGCCTCCCACAGGTAAGCCGCCTCCTGCGGAGACTTGGCGTTGCTCACCAGCTTCTCGAACGAGGACCGATCATCGGATGACATCGCCGAGAGCCGCTGCGAGGCACGTGCCAATGCCGTCGGAGTGAGGATGTCGTCGGCGGTGCCGGGCGCTCCGCCGGCTTGACCGGTGTAGGCGAGGGTTTCGGCATCGACCGGGTCCATACCGGGCGCTTCGACGGTCCTGGCCCGTGCCGTCCGGGCTGCTGCGCCGACCGACGACGCACACGTTGTTGCCGCGGTTTCGTATGCCTTCGTCGCGGTGATCCGGACTCGGCAGCTGTCGATGGCGTGCCTGCGGACCTCTTCGTCAGGTTTGTTGTTCAGCTGGGTGTGTGCCTTCGTGAGTCCGTCGACTCCCGTGGTGTCTTGCCGTTGTGTCTCGACGAGTGCGTCCGACCAGATGCGAAGCGCGTCGTTGGCCCAGGTGAACGCCTCGTGTGCATGCCACGCGGCACCGGCGAAGGTCGACACTGCGTCCGCGGCCGTCTCGCCGGCATGACCACGCCACGAGTCCGGCAGCTTGTCTTTTGCGACGCTCTCGAGATCGCTGTGCATGAGCTTGTACGCCGAAGCGGCGTCGGCGAAAGCACGGGCCTGGGCATCGACGGCTGTCGTGGTTCCGGGCAACGCCGGCACCTTGAGCGCGATGTCGATCGCGGCCCGCAGATGACTTCTGTTGAGGCCCAGCTGCATCGACTCCAACGCCAACTCCAGCGCCTTCAGCCGTTCACTTTTCGCGGGCAGCGTGAGGTCCGATGGGATCTCCGAGAATTTGTCATATGAATAGGCATATGCCGTACTGAGCCCACCGACCGCCCCGACCTGGGCCAGCGTGCTCGCCACCGAGCCGATCCTCCCGGGCAGTCGGGCAGCGAGTGGCGAAACAAGTTTGCCGACGCCGGGCAATTTGCCCAGCACACCGGGTAGCGCCCGGCCGCCCACCTTGCCGACTTGCCCCACCAGAGCACCCACGCCGGCATCGACCAAGAGGTCGGTACCGGACTGGCCGTCGATCATCCCGGTGAGAACGCCGCCGACCGCTCCGCCGATGAGTGCTGCGCCCGGAATGGGGGCCAGCGAGATAGCGCCGCCGAGCAACCCGGCGCCGACGCGTTGCCAGGTCTTGCTGATCACAAGGGGCTCCACGGCGTGGAGGCGCCGCGGCCGAGGGTGCGCCGCGATCGCAGCACGGCGGCCACCATCTCCAACCACCGTGCGAACGCCTCGTCGCGAGCGACATCGGGTTCGGCGTCGGGGCATGCCGCCGCCATCCAGGAACGAACCATCGCCGTCGGTTCGGTGCCGACCAGTGGTTCGGGCAGCCGCCGGGCATCGGACAGCCCCATGGCACGCACGCAGCCGGCGAGGAAGGCCACCGGATTAGGCCCCACCCCGACATCCCCCAGTTGCACCGCGGCGGCCACCGCCGCGTCGGCGAGCGCGATGCCTCGATCGTCACTGGTGTTCGACATCGCTCCGGCCACCGCCGACGCGACATCCAGGGTGCGCAGTTCGGTATCGAAGCGCCGGTCGCCGGTCATCCGCTCGGTGGACGGCCCGAAGGTTGGGTGACCGAAGGTACCAGCGACGGCGTCGGATCGGTGCCGCCGATGCCCATGCCGGCATCCTGGTCGGTGTCCTGGTACTTGCGCTTGACCCGAGGTAGCAAGTCCACGATGATGCCGACGGCTTTGGCGGTAATTTCGGTTTCGGTCTCCCATGCACTTCGGAAGTCCGCGCACGCCGCCGCCACCGCGCTGTCACCCAGACCGGAGCCGTCGATGACGGTGTTCTCCAAGTTGTTCAGCAGTCTCGTCAGGCTGTCGTAGGTCAAGACCACCCCGAGGACAGCCGAATCGAAAGAGTCGGGGGCGAGATAGAGCGGCAGGCTTCTGCCATTCCCCAAATCCAAGTCGCCCACGGGCCGATAGTAGGTGTTTCGGCGCATCTTCCCTGCTGTGGGAATTTCTCCGGGAGAGCATCTCAGCCGATCCGGTGACCTCCTGTCCGAACCTCGGGCGTTGCCGTGAATCCCGGTGCGATCGGGCGAACCGGGCAGACGCACCCGGATCTGCGCGGTCAGTAGCGGCCGAACAGTACCGCCGCGTTGTGGCCGCCGAATCCGAAGGAGTTGTTCATCGCGAACTCGACGTCGGTGTGCCGCGGTTTGTCGTGCACGATGTCGAGCTCGATCTCCGGGTCCTGATTGTCGAGGTTGAGCGTCGGCGGGATGACCTGATCACGCAGTGTCAGCACCGAGATCGCGGCCTCGAGCGCGCCGACCGCGCCCACCGAATGCCCGAGTGCCGACTTCGGCGCGTAGACCGCCGGATGGGTGCCGATGGCGGCGGCGATGCCCTTGGCCTCGGCCAGATCGCCGATCGAGGTGCCGGTGGCGTGGGCGTTGACGTGATCGACATCGGCGGCGCTCACCCCCGCGGTCTCGATGGCCCGGCGCATCGCCCGGGCACAGCCGAGGCCCTCCGGATCGGGGGCGACCATGTGGTACCCGTCCGCGGTCAATCCGGCGCCGAGCAGCCGGGCCAGCGGTGTCGCCCCGCGCGCCAGCGCATGCTCCTCCGATTCGAGCAGCAGCAGCGCGGCGGCCTCACCGAAGACGAAACCGTCCCGGTCGCGATCGAAGGGCCGCGACGCTCGTTCGGGTTCGTCGACGCGGGAGCTGAGCGCGCGGGCCATGGTGAATCCGGCGATCGCCATCGGGTTGATGTAGCCCTCCACGCCGCCCGCGACGACCATGTCGGCATCGCCCAGCACGATCGAGCGCCACGCGTGCACCAGCGCCTCGTTGCCCGAGGCGCACGCCGACACCGGCGTCACGAGGCTCGCGCGCGCCCCGATGTCCAGGCCGACCACGCCCGAGACGCCGTTGGGCATGCTCATCGGCACCGCGAACGGGGACACCTTGCGGTAGCCGTGTTCGCGCATGGTGTCGTGGGCTTCGACGATGACGTCGGCGCCGCCCAGGCCGGTGCCGATGCAGACGCCGAGGCGGTCCTTGTCGACCTCGGGTGTCCCCGCGGACTCCCACAGCCGCTGACCCATCGCGTACGACATCTGCTGGACGTAGCACATGCGGCGCTTGCGCACCCGGTCCAGGTCGGTGGTGGGGTCGTGGATCAGTTTGCCGCCGATCGCATTGGGCAGATCCTGGCGGATGATGTCCTCGTCGGTGAGGACCTTGATCCCGCTGGCGCCGGAAAGTAGCGCCTGCCAAGTACTTTCGGTATCTGCGCCGATGGAGGTGGTGATCTCCATCGCGGTGACGACTACCTCGCGGAAGCCGCCGTTGCGGGTGCTGAAATTGGTATCGAGCGTACGCACGGTCGTCGATTCCTCACTGTCGGTCCCTCATTTCCCCGGACACGAAACTCGGCGGCACCGGCGACCGCCGACGACCTCGCCGTCATCGGCCGGCCGACCCCGCCGCGGGGGCGGTGGTGCGCCTCGGTCAGCGTAGCCTCCGACCGCTCACGAAGGACCCGAAATGGGGATGCCGGAAATTTGCCGCGCGGGGGTACCGTTGAGGGTCACGGATGGGTGCGTCCGCAGCGGTGCGCCCGACCGGACGGGCGAGGGGAAGGGCGTGCCCGCGATGACTGTCAACGCTGTTCAAGACATTTTTACGGCTCAGTTGGACAACGTGGGGCCGCAGGCGCCACCGGGCGCGGGGGTGACGACGGTACTGCTTCGAAATCTCATCTGGCTGCATTTGCTGGCAACGGCGATCGCGGTCGGTTGCTGGGTCCATCTGGCGAGTCGGCGCGGGGTCGCGCGGGCCACGGTGTCGCGGGTGGCCGTCGGCGTCGTCGCGATCGGGCTGACCACCGCGGGAGCGGGGGAGATCCTCGGCGCGGCCATGCACTGATCGCCCGTCCGCCGCTGCCGCGACTAGACGTAACCAGAAATAACACGTAACCTTCGGGTATCCGGACGGCGAGGTCCGGGCTGACATTCGGACGAAACGGATACCTCAATGACGCGGCATGTCGACGTGTTGATCATCGGTGCGGGCCTGTCCGGCATCGGGATGGCCTGCCATCTCAGCCGGGAGAACACCGGACGCAGCTACGCGATCCTCGAACGGCGCAGCGCGATCGGGGGCACCTGGGACCTGTTCCGCTACCCGGGCATCCGCTCGGACTCCGACATGCTCACCTTCGGCTACGGCTTCCGCCCCTGGATCGGCACCAAGGTGCTCGCCGACGGACCGCACATCCGCCAGTACATCGCCGACACCGCCGAGGAATACGGCGTCACCCGCCACATCCGCTTCGGCCGCAAGGTCGTGAAGTCGAGCTGGTCCAGCACCGAACAGCTGTGGACCACCGAGGCGCTCGACGAACAGACCGGCGACACCGAGACCTACACCAGCAACTTCCTGGTCGGCTGCACCGGCTACTACGACTACGACCAGGGCTTTCGCCCGCAGTTCCCCGGTGAGGAGAACTTCGGCGGGCAGATCGTGCACCCCCAGCACTGGCCCGAGGACCTGGACTACCGCGGCAAGCGGGTCGTCGTCATCGGCTCCGGCGCCACTGCGATCACGCTGGTCCCGGCCATGAGCGAGGACGCCGCGCACGTGACCATGCTGCAGCGTTCGCCCACCTACATCGCGCCGCTGCCGGCCGAGGACCCCGTCGCGGTCGGCATGAAGAAGGCCAAACTGCCCGCCGCGCTGGCCTACAAGACCGGCCGCGCCCGCAATATCGCCCTGCAGCGCGCCAGTTTCGCCCTCTCCCGCAGCAACCCCGCCCTGTCGCGGAAACTGCTCCTGCAGGCCGTGCGGGTCGCCGTCGGGCCGAACGTGGACATGCGCCACTTCAGCCCCAGCTACAACCCGTGGGATCAGCGGCTGTGCATCGTTCCCAACGGGGATCTGTTCAAGGTGCTGCGCAACGGACGCGCCTCCATCGTCACCGACCGGATCGCGACCTTCACCGAAACCGGCATCCGCCTGGAATCCGGCGAGGAACTGCCGGCCGACATCGTGATCAGCGCGACCGGCCTCAACATCCAGATGCTCGGCGGCGCGGCGATCGATGTGGACGGCACCCCGATCGCCACCCGCGATCTGGTCGCCTACAAGGGTGCGCTGATGAGCGGGCTGCCCAACGCCATGATGATCATCGGCTACACCAACGCCTCCTGGACGCTGAAGGCCGATCTCGCCGCCGAATACTTCTGCCGCCTGCTCAATCACATGAAGGCCGAGGGGTATTCGACGTTCGTCGCCGAAGCCGAGGAAGCCGACCGGGCGCCGGAATCGATGATGGGCGGCGCGCTGACCTCCGGCTACATCGCCCGCGGCGACGCGGTCATGCCGCGCCAGGGCCGCCGCGGCCCGTGGAAGGTGATCAACAACTACTACCGCGACCGCGCGCTGCTGCGCAAAGCCGACCTCGAAGACGGCATCCTGCGCTTCGGCACCCGTTCGGCGGCCGCTCGCCCGGTCGTCGAATCCCGTTCCGCCTGAACATCTTCGCGCGGAACACCGTCCGGTCGCGGCAGCGCACGGCCACGACCGGACGGCCCGGGACCTCAGCCCAGCAGATGCGCGGGCGTCGCCAGCGGTTTGGTGTTGGCGACGAATTCACGCCGCAACCGGTGATAGGACTCGCCGTCGCCGAAGAAGTTGCGATGCATATGCGCCAGCTCCTCGGCCCGATACCGCGCCAACGGCCGCACCGCCTCGTCGGCCGCGCGGCGCTGCTTCTTCGCCAGCAGTAGATTCTGCAGTTCCGGTGCGGCCGCGAGGTTTTCGGCCTCGCGCCGAACCTGTGCCCGAAACTGCTCGGTGGAGCCTTCGAATACCTTGTCCACCAAACCCACTCGCGCCGCGGCCCGCGCGCCGACCGGCAGGGTCCGGCTGGTCAGCTGCTCCGCCATCTCCGTGCCCACCCGTTGCGGCAAGGTGTAGGTCCAATACTCCGAACCGTGCAGGCCCATCAGCCGGTAGTGCGGATTGAGCACCACCGATTCCCGGCACCACACGTGGTCGGCGGCCAGGGCCAGCATCACCCCACCGGCGGCGGCATTGCCCGACAGCGCCGCGATCACCAGTTTGTCGGTGGTGGTGAGAATCGCCTCCACCACATCGTCGATCGCGTTGATGTTGCGCCACGACTCCTCGGCCGGATCGGCGGCCGCCTCGATCACGTTGAGATGGATGCCGTTGGAGAAGAAGTCGCGCCGCGGCCCCAGCACCAGCACATCCACCGGTCGATCGCAGGCCTCGCGATACGCGGTCAGCAGCCGCCGGCACTGCCGGGTGTCCATCGCCCCACCGGGATAGGCGAATTCGAGATATCCCACGCCGGCGTCCTCGTGGTAGCGCAGCTCCGACCAGGTGTCGCGCACCGCCGCCTCGGCGGGGGAGACCGGCACCTCGGGGACTCCGGCGGGCAGATCGGCGCCCAGCGCGTCGGTGGCCGGCATCTTGAACGTCACCGGTCCGCCCGGCACGCGGCGCGGGCGCAGCTGCGGCAACCACACCGCACCGTCGACGGTGGCCCGGCAGATCGCACCGTCGCGGGTGGCGATCACCGCGCCCGGTTCGCCACGCAGCCGGTCCTCGTAGTGGCCACCGTGGACGAAGTATTCGCGGCCGAACAGTTCGTCCAGCACACCCGGCTGGGAATCGGCCGCGCGCAGGGTGCGGATCACCGTGGCGGTATCGGCGCTGGCCCAATCGATGCGGCGTACCTGCTGGGTGAGGAACGGCCGCAGCCGGCCGGTGACGTCGGGGCGGTCGTAATCCAGTGGTTCGGGCACGTAGTCGCCGGATGCGAAGCGGCGCACCGCCGTCAGCACCGCCTCGACCGCCGCGTCGGACACCTCGTTGCGATACAGCTCGCTCTTACCGCACGGCGCCACATCGAAACCCACCGACGCCCAGATCGGACCGGCGTCCATCTCCGCCACCGCCTGCAGCACCGTCACACCCCAGCGGGCCGCACCCTCGGTGATGGCCCAGTCCAGCGACGACGGCCCCCGATCGCCCATCGGTCCCGGATGCACGATGAACACCGGATGTTCGGTCCACACATCCTCGGGAATCGCCGTGGTGAGCATCGGCGCCAGAATCAGATCCGGCCGGAAGCGGGCGACCCGGGCACGGAGTAGATCGTCGCCGAGAGCCAACTCGACGCCGACCTCGTGATCGCGTTCCCGCAATTCGGCATGCACTCGCTGGGTGAGACTGTTGAATGCGCTGGCGACCAACAGGATGCGCACGAGCTGTCCTCCATCAGGGTGTTTCGTCGGTCCGTGACCGGACCGCAACATTTGCCCCTCTGAAACTAGCCCCAGTGCCGCGCGCCCGCATACCGGGTGGGTGCGATCAGTGCGGCACGGTCACCGGATCGGCACAGCTGCCCGGAATGTCGACCAGCGAACAGGCCACCGGTCCGCGCGTGGGACGGTAGTCCCCGGGAACACCCCCGGCCCGAGTGATCGCGCGGTAGGCGTCCACGGCGTCGGTGGGGCGGCGGGTCAGAGCGGGGTCGGTCAGCACGTCGACGGTGTACAAGCCGAAGCGTGGTGTGTAGCTGCCCCACTCGTAGTTGTCGGTGATCGACCAGTAGTTGTAGCCCATCACGTCGATGCCGTCGGCTTTGGCGCGCTGGAGCCAGTACACGGTGTCGCGCAGATCGTCGCCGCGGGTGTAACCGTCGGGGCGGGGCGCGCCGTTCTCGGTCGGCATGCCGTTCTCCACCACGTACAGCGGCTTACCGGGGAATCGACGCGAATAGTATTCCAGCGCATAGTAGATTCCCTCGGGTTGCAGTGGCATCTTCCACAGCTGCTCGAGGTCGCCCGGCGACAGCCGGGCCAGGTCCTGCGGGGTGTGCCCGTAGTAGTAATCGATACCGACATAGTCGAGTTTCGCGGCGATGGCATCGATCATCGGACCGTTGACCACCGGTTCCGCGGTGCCGACGATGTAGGCGAGGTTGCTGGTCACCATGGCGTCCGGCTGCATCCGGTGGATGTCGTCGTAGATGGTGTTGTGCGCCTGGATCAGTCGCTGCTGCATCGCCGGGACGTCCGCCGGCGACAATCCGCCGTTGCGGGTTTCATTGACGATGTACATTGCCGGCTCGTTGAACGTGACCCACAGCGGATTGCGAGAGGCATAGCGCTGCACCACCGTTCGCGCGTTGGCCAGCCAGTCGTCGAGCATCGCCGGATGCGCCCAGCCGCCGCGGTCGGCGGCCCAGCCGGGATACACCCAGTGGTCCAGGGTCAGCATCGGGCGGATGCCGTGTGCGGCCATCGTGTCGAGAACGCTGTCGTAGAAGGCGAATCCGGCCGCGTCCCATTCGCCGGGCCGCGGCTGCACCCGTGCCCATTCGACGCTGATGCGGTAGACGCCGACGCCGAGGCCGGCGGCCAGTCCGATATCGGAGCGATAGCCGGTGAAGAAATCGACCGCATCGTGGTAACGGTCGAACTCGGGATGCGAGGCCACGTACCGGAGCCAGTTGCTGTCGGGCGCATGGCCTTCGCACTGGAATCCGGCGCTGGCCACACCCCACAGGAAGTCACCGCCCAGATTCGGCACGGTGGCCGGCGCGGCGGGACGGGCCCGGGCGAAGGCGGCGGGACCGGCCACGGCGGCGGCGGTCCCGGCGGCGAGCAGACCGAAAGCCTGGCGGCGACTGACGTTGCGCATCGAACTCCTCGGTATCCGGTGGGGCACGCTCCGGCAACGGTAACCCGGTCACCACTCGCGTACGGCCGGTTGCGGCGCAGTCATTCTCACCCGCAATTGGGCAAGTGTCCAGATGTTGCGTAATTCGGTCGAACACTGTCGGTGCGCGCGGCTAGGGTGGCGGCCATGGCCACGCACATGACGCATTGGGGAGCGTTCGACGCCGTCAGCGACGGCGAACGGCTGACCGACGTACGGCCCTGGCCCGGCGATCCCGAGCCCACCCCGCTGATCGGCAATGTGGCTTCGGCGCAGCATCACCCAACCCGCATAGACCGGCCCTACGTCCGGAAATCATGGCTCGAACACGGACCGGGAGCCTCCGGCCGCGGCAGCGATTCCTATGTCCCGGTGAGCTGGGACCGCGCGCTGGATCTGCTCAGCGGCGAATTGCGCCGGGTCTACAGCGAATTCGGCCCCGAAGCCGTCTACGGCGGTTCCTACGGCTGGGCCAGCGCGGGACGATTCCATCACGCCCAGAGCCAGTTGCACCGGTTCCTGAACTGCCTGGGTGGCTACGTCCGTCACGTCAACAGTTACAGCCTGGGCACCTCCACGGTATTGCTGCCCTATGTGCTGGGTCCGCTGTTCGCGCTGCTGGGACGCTTCACCGCCAAATCGGTGATCGCCGAGAACACCGAACTGGTGGTCGCGTTCGGAGGTATCTCGCCGAAGAACGCCGCGGTCAATCCGGGCGGTGTCTCGCGCCACCACACCCGCGACTGGATCGAGCGAGCCCGGCGGCGTGGCTGCCGGTTCGTCACCGTCGCCCCGCTGCGCGACGACACCGCCGAGGTCGCGGAGGCGGAGTGGATCGCCCCGCGCCCGGGCACCGACGCCGCGCTGATGCTCGCGCTGGCTCAGGTTCTCGACGCCGACGGCCTGGCCGACACCGCATTCCTGAACTCCCACACCGTCGGCTACGAACAGTTCGCGCACTATCTACGCGGCACGGCCGACGGGGTGGTGAAGGATCCCGTCTGGGCGGCCGCGATCACCGGGGTGCCGGCCGAACGCATCCGGGCGCTGGCACACGAGATGGCCGCGGCGCGCACGCTCGTCACGGTGAGCTGGTCGCTGCAGCGGGCGCAGTACGGGGAGCAACCGACGTGGCTGGGCGTGGTGCTGGCCGCCATGCTGGGCCAGATCGGATTGCCCGGCGGCGGTTTCGGACACGGCTACGGATCCTCGGCGAGCGTCGGCGAACCCACCCGCACTCTGCCGCTGCCGCGACTTCCCCAGGGCGCCAACCCGATCGACCGATTCATCCCCGTCGCGCGCATCGCCGATATGCTGCTCGCACCCGGCACCCCGTTCCGATACGACGGACGTGAGCTGCGCTATCCCGATATCCGCCTGGTCTATTGGGCCGGTGGCAACCCCTTCCATCACCATCAGGACCTGGCGCGCCTGCGCCGCGCGTTCGATCGGCCCGACACCATCGTCGTCCACGACTCGTTCTGGACCGCCACCGCCCGCCACGCCGATATCGTGCTGCCGGCCACCATGACCATCGAACGCGACGACTACGGCACGGGCGACAACGACGGCGTCCTGTTCCCGATGCCGGCCCTCACCCGCCCATACGGACAGGCCCGCGACGACTACGACATCCTCGCCGAATTGTCCGAAAGACTCGGCACCGGCAAGGAATTCACCGAGGGACGCACAACAGGCGAATGGCTGCGGCACCTGTACGAGCAATGGTTGTCCGACCTCGGCGAACGCGGACGCGGCTTCCCGGACTTCGACCGATTCTGGGCCGGTTCCGGTCTCGACCTGCCCCTCGCCGACCCAGCGCAGGTGGTGTTCGCGGATTTCCGCGCCGACCCCGGCACGCATCCGCTACCGACCCCCTCCGGTCGCATCGAGATCTTCTCCGAAACCATCGCCGGGTACGGCTACTCCGACTGCCCCGGCCACCCGATATGGCTCGAACCGGATGAATGGCTGGGCAGCGCTGCGGCACAACGCTTTCCGCTTCAACTGGTCGCCAACCAGCCGCGCACCAAACTGCACAGCCAGCTCGACGTCGGCGCCCACAGCCGATCGGTGAAGATCCGCGACCGCGAACCGGTGCGCCTACATCCATCGGAGGCCCACTCCCGCGGACTGGCCGACGGCGATATCGTGCGCCTGTACAACGACCGCGGCTCCTGCCTGGCTGGACTCGTCGTCGACGACGCGGTCGCGCCGGGTATCGCGCAACTGTCCACCGGCGCCTGGTACGACCCGGATCCCGCCGATCCGTCGTTCTGCCGGCACGGCAACCCGAACGTGCTCACCGCGGACCGCCCCTCCTCCACGCTGAGCCAGGGCAGTACGGGACAACTGGCGCTCGTGCAGATCGAGGCCTATCACGGCGCGGTCCCGAACCTGACGGTACTCACCCCACCGCGGATCGTTTCGGCCTCATCGGACGTTCGCTCGTAAATCGCCTGCCGGACAACGACATCCGGCCGGTGCGGTGCACGCCCATGTGCCGGGCTCCGGCCTCAGTCTTTTCGGCCGGTCAACGCCAAGCTGGTACCGAGTCCGATCATCATGAGCCCACCGGCACCTCCGACGGCGGCCAGTCGTCGGGGCGAGCGCGCGAACCAGGCGCGCGCTGTCCCGGCAGTCAGTGCCCACGCGGAGTCGAAGATCAACCCGAACATCGGGATACACATGCCGAGTATCAGCATCTGCACCGGAACCCAGCCGTTTTCCGGGGTGACGAATTGCGGCAGCAGCGCGGCGAGGAAGACCAGGGACTTCGGGTTGGCGAATCCGACGATCAGCCCGTCGCGCAGCATGGTGAGCGGACCACGCCGGAGTGCGGTCACCTCAGCGGTGAAGGTGTCGGCCAGCCGAGCTCGATGGCGAATCGCCTGGAGCCCCAGATAGATCAGGTAGGTCGCGCCCAGGACTTCGACGGCGGTGAACACGGTGGCCGACGCCGCGACCACCGTCCCGAGCCCGAACGCGACCGCGGCGACCTGCAGGTACACACCGACCGCGTTGCCGGCCACGGTGAACAGTGCTTCCCGCCGCCCGACCGTGATCGCACGGGTGATCGCGAACAGGACGCTCGGCCCGGGAATGACGACGAGCAGTGCGGCCAATCCGGCGAATTCGAGCAGATGATCACGCGCCACCACAGGACGACCCTAACGATCGGCGAACCGGCCCGGCCACCGGATTTCCGACTCCTTCTCCGTACCCGCGATGACTCGGCGCACCCACTCCAACGGCACCGGCGCCAGCTCATGGGCGTCGAGACCGACGTGAATCATCCGGCCGCGGATCCGCACCGAACTGTGCGTGTGGCCGTGCAGCAGCCAACGCCCGGCATTGTCACCGGTCGCGGGCAGCCGCCACTCCTCGAACCGGTTCTCGGCGGTATGGTCCCCGTCCGCGGCGCCGTGAAAGGGAAAGTGCGACAACAGCACCCGGTGACCGTCGATCTTGCGCACCGCGGACTGCTGCACCGAGGCGAACACCTCCAGATAGATCCGCTGCCAGTGATGCGCCCGGCTGCGCATCGGATGGCAGCCGTCGTGGTTGCCGGCCACCAGATGCTTCACCCCCGGCCGCCGCGACATCCACTCGAGTGCGGTCATCTGGGCCTTCGTGCCACCGACCGAGATGTCGCCGAGCACCCAGACCTGATCCTCGACGCCGACCCTGCCGTCCCACCGCTCGGCGAGCTCGGCGTCGTGCGCCTCGGGTGTGTCGAACCCGCGCAGGCCCGACACCAGCCGATGCCCCACGTGCGGATCGGCGAGGAACCACACCTCGCTCATGATGTCTCCTCGTTCAGATAGGCACGCCGGATCCGTTGCAGCAGTGACTCGATCGGCGTTTCGTCGGGCTCCTTCCGCAGGGCCGAGGTCGCCTCGGCGAATGCCGCCTCGTACTCGGCGAACACCGCCCGCACCGGAGTCGCCCCCTCGGCCGCGGCCCGCTGCCCGAACTCGAGGTAGCGCTCCGGATCCGGCACTCGGATCGGCAGGAAGCCGGTGGTGTAGAGCTGATGTCCCTGCCACAGCAGCCGCAACGTGTGGCGGGCTTGTTTGGCGCGCCGGTCCGGCGACGGATGCGGGCGCTGTTCCAGATCACGCAGCTGCGCGGCGGCATACCCGACATACGCCCGCCGGACCCGCCTCGCCGACGCGAAACACCCGCGCAGCGAGACGAGTTCCCGCCCGAAAGCCGTTGTGACCGTGTAGGTGTCGAGCCACAGCAATTCGTAGGCCGTCGGATTGCACGACAGCATCAGGGCCATCGCCTTACCGATTTCGTGGTAGACGGCGTCGTCGCCACCGCGGCCGGTGCGGCTGGCTCGCGCCGGCGGATGCAAACCCAGCAACGCGCTCGTCGGTTCCGCGTAGACCCCGGCATAGTCGGTATCGCTCATCGCCGTTGCCAAGCCGTACGCCTGCGACCCGACGACGCCCTCCAACAGCAGATTCTCCACCTGCCCACCCCCGTCCGTACGCCCTGTCGCCCGCTGCGACCAAGCCACGCCCCGAAGCGCACCGGCACCATCACCGGAGAGGCAACGATAGTGCGGGCGAACGGCCACGCGCACATCAATTTCCGGCCGCGCAGCCACTCAGACCCGCGCACCGCACAAACGCGACCGGTGGCGCAGCGGTATCGACATCGTGCGGATTCCGGCCCCACTCGATGGGAGAGTCTCGAGTGCGCAGCGCCGGCCGGGGCATCGGCGCCGACGCACTGGTCCGACTCAGCGCCCGCACTACGGTGCCCGGAAGCCGCCGATCTTCTGCTCGAGCAGTTCGGCCAGCCGCAGCGGGGTGCGGTCCTCGAACATCGGGCCGATGAGCTGCACTCCCACCGGCAGGCCCTCGGGTGAGCGGCCCGCCGGTATGGCGGTGGCGGGCAGGCCGGGCATGGTGGCCATGCCGGCCCACACGAGCTGGTCGAAGTACGGGTACTCGACGCCGTCGATGTCGATGTGCCGGTCCTCCAGATCTCCGTTGTGGTCGTGCGGATAGGCGGGAGTGGGTGTGATGGGGCACACCACCGCATCGAATTCGGAGAACAGTCGCCGCCAACCGTGGCGGTGGAGTTCGCGACCGTTGTTCGCCGCTACCCAGTCGCGGTGACTGAGCACCATGCCGCGCAATCGCGCCGCGTCGAGACCCCGATCGTCCTCGCTGAGGGCGGCGGCTCGGGTCTGCAGCTGCCGGTACACGTCGAGGGGAAGACCTGCGGCGGCGTTCGACAGCATCAGCTGCATATACAGTGTCGCCGCTTCGGTCGGGTCGGGCAGCAGCGGGCTGTGCCGTTCCACGCGGGCACCCTCGTCCACGAGCGCCTCGGCGACCCGGTTCACGCCCGCCCGCACCGCCGCCCCGGTCGGAATGAGCGGATGTTCCTCGAGGACCAGCACACGGAAGTCGGCCAGCCGTTCGTGGCGCGCGGGCGGCAATACGACGTCGTAGGCGACGCCGTGGGTCAGCGGGTCCGGTCCGGCCATCACGTCGAGCAGGAGTGTGAGGTCGCGGGCGGTGCGCGCCATCGGACCGACAACGGCGAGGTCGAGGTCCACCGGCAGTGCCGGCGCGGGCGGCGCGACCATCCCGCGGGTCGGCGCCAGACCGAGTGTCGGCTTGTGCGCGTAGATGCCGCAGAAATGCGCAGGGGTGCGCAACGAACCGGCAAGGTCGGAGCCGATGGACAGCGCACCGAATCCGCACGCCAGGGCCGCCGCCGAACCGCCGGACGACCCACCCGACGTGCGGCCGTGATCCCACGGATTGTTGGTGGTGCCGTAGATCTCGTTGAAGCTCTGGATATCGCGCAGCATCAGCGGCACATTGGTTTTGCCGAGGATCACCGCACCGGCGGCCTTCAGCCGCGATACCTGTACCGCGTCCTCGGTCGGTACATAGTCGGCGTGCTGCGGTATGCCCCAGGTCGTGGGCAGCCCGGCCATATCGTAGGACTCCTTGACCGTCACCGGAATACCGAGCAGCGGGCGGTCCTCGCCGCGGGCGCGCGCCCGGTCGGCAGCGCGCGCGGCGGCCCGCGCATTGTCGAAGTCCGGCACACAGATCGCGTTGATCGCCTTGTCGTCGCGCTCGATACGGGTGATCGCCGCGTCGGTCAGCTCGACCGAGGTCACCACACCGGCACGCAAGGCAGCCGCAATTTCTTCGGCCGACTGAAAGTTCCACTCCATGAATCGGAAGGTATTGGTCCGCGGCAGGGGGCATAAAATACCTCTTCGCGCAAAGAGGAAATTCGAACGAGGCCACTTGCAGGGCAAATCAACGCATTCGTTCTGTCATATTCCCAGGTCATGACGCAGACAGCGCCCCGGCTTTGCCGGCGCAAGCCATGAAATGCCGTTTCAGACAACGGGATAGATGTCACAATGGCTGCCGTATTTCCACTTCTGCCGCAGACCGTTCGACTCGGCCTCACAACCCGAGTTTCGTTACCGCGTTGTCCTCCAACGGGTTCGCGGTGCGGATGTAGCCGTGCACGGTGCGCGGATTGGACCAGCGGCCCTGGCGCATGATTTCGCGGTCGCTCGCGCCGCCCAATGCGGCCTGGGTGGCGAATCCGGCGCGCAGCGAATGTCCGGAGAACAGGGCCGGATCGAGTCCCGCCCGTGCGGCATAGCGTTTCACCAGTTCCGCCACCGCCCGCCCGGAAATCGGCTGCGCGCCGATGCCGCCGTGCCGCGACACCGGCGGGAACAGCGGGGCCTGCGGATCGACCCGGGTGGCGCCGGTGAAGCCGTGGCAGCGGTGGATGTCGGTGGCGGCGGTAGTGCGCTCAGTCCAGGACCGCAGATCGTCGGCGCCGCCATCGGAATGGATGTCGCGCAGGTCGATCCACTCCGCGAAGGCGCACACCGGACACGTCGAGGGTCGTGCCCCACGCGGCAGGGCCACCGACTGGGCGCCCGCGCCGGTCGGATCGGTTTTTGTCGCCGGCAGCCGCACCAGCAGCACGGGCTCGCCCGTGCGGTGATCGACGGTGACCGCCACATCGCCGACGCGTAGTCCGGCGAGTTCGCTACGGCGCAGTGCCCCGGCGAAGCCGACGAGCAGCATCAGCCGGTCTCGGCGGCGGGCCGGCTCGGTGGGCCAGCCCGGGGCCGGCAATCCGTCCAGCAGTTGTTCGAGCGTGTGCAGCAGCACGGGACGCTTACGGTTGGGCACGCTGCGACGGGTGCGGCGAATGCCACGCAGGGTCAGCCGCACCACATCGGATCGGGTCGGGGAGGGCAGGCCGTTGGCGGCATGGACCGCGGCGATGGCGGCGCTCTTGCGTTCCAGTGTGGCCGGCCCGAATGCCCACTCACCGGACGGTTTTCGCGCATCGGCGGCCGCGGCCAGATATACCGCGACGTCCAGGGCGTCCGCGGGAAGTGCGCACCGCGCCTCGGCCGCACACCACGCCGAGAATCCGATCCAGTCGGATCGGTAGGCGCGCACCGTGTTCGGCGACTGTGAAGCCTCCAGATAACGGCCCAGTGCCCCGGCTTGCTCGGTGTCGAAGCGCTCCCGCACCATCCGCAGGGCGACCGTGTCGACGAGCACACTGCGCACACCCCGCCGTAATTCGGTGCGAACCGCCTCCGGCACGGCGATATCGACGACCACGGGATCCGGTGAGACGCTCATCGCGAGACAGGCTACCGGGCAACGACGTTCGCCGCGCCCGCCCGCGCCGGGAAGAATGATCGACCGTGCCGTCCGTGACAGTCGCCGCCGACGATCCCGCCCGAGCCGACGTGCGGGCTCTGGCCGCCCGCCATCTCGCCTTCGCGCGGGCCCATACCCCCGCCGAGGCCGTCTTCGCGCTCGACCAGGGCGGATGGGCCGATCCATTACTCACGCTGGTCACCGCTCGGCGCGACGGTCTGCTGCTGGGTATGGGCGCGGTGCGTGATCTCGGTGGCGGGCACGGGGAACTGAAATCGATGCACACCCTCGACGCGGCGCGCGGGCACGGCGTCGGCGCCGCGATCGTCACGCATCTGCTCGAGCTGGCACGCGCCCGCGGCTGGGTGCGCGTGAGTCTGGAAACCGGTGCGGGCGAAGCGTTTCGGCCTGCGCGCACGCTGTACGAACGGTGCGGGTTCGTGCGGTGCGGCGCGTTCGGCGACTACCTCGACAACGGGACGAGTGTCTTCATGACGCGCGCGGTGTGAGCTGCGGGCGAAGCGGAAGCGCGGGAACAGAAGTAGCCCGGAATCGGATTGCGTGGAGTTCCCCCGAACTCCCTTCCACTACCAATATATATCGCACAGGGGGTCTTGCGGCAAGGCCGGGGGTGTGCTGCACAATCGTCGAGCCAACGCCATGACCTGCGAAAATCGGCTGTGTCGCGGGCTCGGCCACCACCGTGTCGAATGGGGTTTCATGATTGACGTGATCGTTGCCGGTGCCGGGCCTACCGGTCTGATGCTGGCGTGCGAATTGCGGTTGCACGGCCTGAACCCGGTCGTGCTGGAGAAGGAGACCGAGCCGACGAAGGTTGTCCGCGCGCTGGGCCTGCACGCGCGCAGTATCGAGGTGATGGATCAGCGGGGGCTGCTGGAGCGTTTCCTCGAGCTGGGCACGAAATATCCGGTCGGCGGGTTCTTCGCCGGTATCACGGCACCGCAGCCGGAGCTGGACTCGGCGCACGCGTATGTGCTCGGCATTCCGCAAACGGTCACCGATCGGCTGCTCGCCGAACATGCGGCCGAGATGGGCGTCGACATCCGGCGCGGCTGCGAAGTGGTCGGCGCCACCCAGGATGCGGAGGGTGTGACCGTCGACCTGGCCGACGGCAGCCGGCTGCGCGCACGGTATCTCGTCGGCTGCGACGGCGGACGCAGCACCGTGCGCAAACTCGCGGGGATCGATTTCCCCGGTGAACCGACCCGGGTGGAGACGCTGCTGGGGGAGGCCGAGCTGGACGCGCCGCTGGAGACCGTGACCGCGGTGGTGACCGAGGTCCGCAAGACCCAGCGGCGTTTCGGGGTCGGGCCGTCGGGCAACGGGACGTTCCGCTTCGTGGTGCCGGCCGAGGGGTTGTCCGAGGACCGTACGGTGCCACCGACGATGGAGGAGGTGAAGCGACAGTTGGTGGCCACCGCCGGCACCGACTTCGGCGTGCATTCACCGCGCTGGCTCTCGCGTTTCGGAGACGCGACCCGGCTGGCCGCGCGGTATCGGTCCGGACAGGTGCTGCTGGCCGGGGATGCCGCGCACGTCCATCCGCCGGTCGGCGGTCAGGGTCTCAACCTCGGCATCCAGGACGCGTTCAATCTGGGGTGGAAGCTGGCCGCCGAAGTCGCCGGCTGGGCGCCCGCCGGGCTGCTGGACAGCTACGAGTCCGAGCGGCACCCGGTCGCCGCCGACGTGCTGGACAACACGCGCGCGCAGATGGAGCTGATATCGCTCGAGCCGGGGCCCCGTGCGGTGCGGCGGCTGCTCACCGAGCTCATCGATATCGAGGAGGTCAACCGGCGGCTGACCGAGAAGATCACCGGCACCGCGATCCGCTACGACTTCGGTGACGGGCACGAACTGCTCGGCCGGCGCCTGCGGGACGTGCGGTTGAAGGACGGACGCCTCTACGAGTTGATGCACGCGGGCCGCGGACTGCTGCTGGATCAGACCGGCCGGCTGTCGGTGGCGGGGTGGGCCGACCGGGTGGATCACGTCGCCGATGTCAGCGACGAATTGGATGTTCCCGCAGTTCTTTTACGGCCGGACGGGCATGTGGCGTGGGTCGGCGACGACCAGGACGATCTGCTGGCCCATCTCCCGACCTGGTTCGGCGCGGCCTGATCGGCCGCCGGATCTACGGTCGCGCCACGACACCGAGGGTGCGGGCGGTGGCGATGGTGGCGAGGCGGTCGTCGGCGCCGGTGTCGCGCAGATCGACCCGTCCGACACCGCCCCGCAGCGTCGCGGTGGCCGTCACCGGGCCCACCTTGGCCGGTTGCAGATAACGCAGGCCGAGGAAGCTGAGGCTGTCACCGGGAGCCAGGGACAGCACGGCTTCCTCGGCCGCGACGGCGATGAGGCCGCCGTTGACGCTGCCGGCGGCGTTGAGCACCTCGTCGGTGCGCGGGAGAACGGCCACGCCGGGGCGCGCCCGTTCGCAGCGCAGGCGTTCGGCCAGGGGAGTGGTGAGCCGATCGCGGCCGGCCGGCATGTCGATGCTGAGCGCGCGGGGAAGTTGCAGGTCCGGGTCGGGGGCGACCATGAAGGAGGCGCCGGCCAAGGCCAGCGGTTCGCCGTCGACGGCGAAGTCGATCTCGGCCACGAAGACCGACCGGCCCACCTTCACGGTGCGGCCGATCGCCTCGAGCTGCCCGGCCGCGGGCGCGGGCCGGTAGAGGTTGACGTCGAGTTCCAGGGTCACCGGGACCCGCGGATGCATCACCAGCGACGCCAGCAACCCGGCCACGGTATCGGCCCAGGTGGCGAGAATGGAGGTGCGCAGATGCGCGGTTCCCGGCGCGTGCAGTTCCGGCACGATGGTCGCGGAACCGTGCACCTCGTCACCGGCGCGCCGGGTAGCGAAGCCGAGTTCGAGCAGCACGTGGTGGCGCGGGGACAGTCTGCTTTCGACACTCACGGCATCTCCTCCGGTCCGGTGCGTCCCGGCCGGGCCACACATGAGCGATTTGATTCTACTTCAGCGAGAATCACGTTCTCGTCGGCTATCGCGGGGCGCTGATGCGCGCCTTCATCGCGGCGAGCCGGGCGGCGAACTCCTCGGAATCCAGCGAAGCCACCTGGGGCACGATCTCCGCGTCGACGGCCTCGGCATGCGCGTCCAGAGTGCGTGTGTGGCGCATGGTGCGTTTGGTGGTGATCAGCAGATCGCGCGGCGCCTCGGCCGCACCGGCCGCCAATTCGACTGCGGCAGAGAGCAAGTCGTCATGGTCGCCGAGGACGACACGATGCACCAGGCCCGCACTGTGGGCCGCGTCGGCATCGAGGATCTCGCCGAGCAGCGTCATGGCCGCGGCCTGCTGCGACCCGACGGCGCGCTGCAACATCCAGGTCATGCCGCCGCCCGGATGGATACCCAGCCGCAGGAATCGCGCATCGAACCGAGCGTGCGGTCCGGCGAGGCGCACATCGGCGGCTAGCGCCAGATTCAGCCCCGCGCCGACCGCGGCCCCACCGACAGCCGCGACCGTGGGCAGCGAGCATTCGGCCACAGCGAGGAATCCCGCGTAGATGGCCCGCAAGCCTTCCTCCGCCGCCTCGCCGAGTGCGCTGAGATCGGCGCCCGCGCAGAATGCCGGCGGAGCCCCGGTGATCACCACCGCGTGCACCCCGGCATCGGCTTCCGCCTCCGCGATCGCCGCCGCCAGCTGCTCGGACAGCCCGAGTGTCAACGCATTTCGGCGCTGCGGGTCCGATACCGTCACCACCGCGACCGCATCGCGCCGCTCCACCGTGATCTCCGCCATGGCGTCATCGTAAGGGAGGGCGCGGTCGATACGATCCGGGAATCCGAGTCGAACCGGACGAGCAAGGGAGCCCGCATGAAGGCCGTCATCGTATGTGTCTCGGTATCGCACGGCAATACTCTGCGGATCGCCGAGGCCATGGGCGAAGTGCTCGGCGCCCGCGTCGTCGGGCCCGAGGAACTCGACACCGCCGAACTCGCCTCCTGCGACCTCGTGGGATTCGGGTCCGGCATCTTCACCATGAACTTCCATCCCCGCTTGCGCGAGCTGATTCGCGCGCTGCCGGCACAGTCCGGTACCAAGGCGTTCGTCTACGCCACCAGCGGTATGCCGGAAACACCCCTGCGCCGCTATACCCGTTCGCTCGCAACGCTTCTCACCCAGCGCGGCTTCACGGTGCTCGACACCTTCACCTGCCGCGGCCTCGATACCTGGCTGCCGATGCGAATCGTCGGCGGAATCAGCAAGGGACATCCCGACGCCGCCGACCTCCACGCTGCACGCACCTTCGCCGAAGGGCTGCGCGACCGCGTCACCGCCGGGCGCTGAAAGCGCCACCTTCGCCCGGGCCCACGCGGCGGCCGGTATGCACCCGCCGCGTGGGCCCGGGCGTCAGCCCGCGGTCCGGCCGTCCAGTGACTCGCGGATGATGTCGGCGTGCCCGGCGTGCTGCGCGGTCTCGTGAATCAGATGCATCAGCACCCGGCGCACGCTGCGCGCCGCACCCGTCTCGTGCCACGGCGCGTCGGGGAGCGGATGCGTGGCCGCGAGATCGGGCACGGCGGCGATGATCTCCTCCGTGCGCGCGGCGATCTGCTCGTAGCGGGTCAGGATGCCGGCGAGCGTTTCACCGGGCAGCATGACGAAGGTGTTGCGGTGGTCGATGGCCCACTGCGGATACTCCCGCGCGGTGCCGGCGGCGAAGTCCGCCCAGGTGACCCCCTCGGGCAGCTCGTAGGTCATGGCCGAGGGGCCCTCCACGACGAACCGCAGCCAGTTGTCCTCCATCGCCGCAACATGTTTGACCAGCCCGCCCAGCGACAGGGCGCTGACGGTGGGATGCGCGCCGGCCTGCTCGTCGGTCAGCCCGTCGACGGTGCCGCGCAGGGCGCTGCGTGCGGCGGCGAGCTGGGCGAGCAGATCGGCGCGTTCGCCGTCGAGTGCGGACGCCGGGGTGTTCTCGGTGGTCATCGTTGTCCTTTCGGGTCGTTGTCGATTCCGATACCAACGATCGCAGCGAATTAGGTCGGATTGTGTCCGCTTGTCGCGGGCGGAAGAGATTCGTGGCGTGGCCGCAGGGGCGGAAGAGGGCGCCAGGACACCGGCACCTGGCGCATGAGCAAGGCACAGTCGAGCACTGCGGTGCCGGGCGGGAACCGGTCCCGGTCGTCGAAGACCGTGGACCGAACCGAGCAGACCTCGACCGGTTCGACGTGCCACGAGTTCGTCTGGAGCTCGAGCCCATCGAGGCATCGACCGCCACGCGTGGCCGAGAATCCGGCAGAGCCATGCCGAAAGAAGTCCGATGCCTGCGCCAGATCGGCGAACAGTTCGCTTCCCTGCAACCGCTCGGCGGTCCGGACATCCACGCTGACGGACAGGGACGCGTCATGACTGGCGAAGGCCACATGCAGGTCCTGCGTCGTCTCCCGCACGTCGAACCGCGCCAGACTGTGCTCACCCGGAAACAGTCGGCCACCGGCAAGGACATTGATCACCGAGCCGCTGTCGCGACGCGAGATGTACACACCGGTCGATCGTCCCTGCGGACCATCCCACTCAACCGCGACGCGATGTGCCGCGTTCTCGCTGCGCAGCCCGATCCAGCCGGGTAGCCGACTGGGTCGCAACTGCCCGAGGCGGATCAGGCAGATTCCGGCAACCGCCCAGCCGCCGACCAATTGAGGCCGCATCGGCGGCGGCACCAAGCTCGCGGCAGCCTCAGGGGCGACGCGGTAGTTCACCAGAAGGCGTCGCTCGACGACGCTGGACATCTGCGGTGGTCTCATCAGGTTCCCCTGTTCTCGGTGGTTCGGGGTCTGCGCTGTCTGACGATGACCTGCTCCGGGCAGATCGCGCTCAGGAACCTGCCGACACATAAAGCCAGTC
>NZ_BDBN01000101.1 GCF_001613005.1 Nocardia nova NBRC 15556
TCCGGTGACGGGCCGTTTCGATATCGAAAGTACTACCGCACGGTGACGGTCATCGAGAACCGCTGGCCCGGGTTGGCCTGATCCCACGGCCGCACCGACACCAGGCTCAGGCGGGTGCTGCCGGCGCGGGCGGCGGTGAAGGTCCACACACTGGTACCGGGCGCACCCGGCATCGAGCTGCCCGGCCGGAACACCGGGTCACCCTCCTGAGCGAGCACCCCGCGGTCGACTTCGCCGATCTGCCAGACGTATCCGGTCGTCGGGTTGTCGGGCAGGGCCACCGCCAGTTCCTGTCCGACGTCGAGGGTCGTGGTTCCGCCGTCGCCGTCGGTACCGACGATGATCGGCTCCGATACCGCCTGCACGGCACCGGACACAGCGGGAATCGGGTCGGCCCCGGCAACCGCATTCGCCCCACCGGCCGTCAGCGCCAGACCGAACACAACCATCAGCAAAGGTGTACGCACCGCATTCCTTCCATATTCAAACGGGCGTCCACACCCTACAGTCGCGCTCAGTTCAGCAACGCCAAACCGCCATAGGCACCGGAGAATTCGGGATGCTCCCCCACGTCCGCCGGATTGTCGGGCCGCCACAGCGGCAGATGCACCAGTCCGGGTTCCAGCAGCGGCCAGTCGTGGAAGAATCCCGCGATATGGTCCTTGTCGCGCAGCACGATTTCGGTCGAGGTTCGTCCCGAGAGCTTCTGCGCCTCCAGCACTTCGACCGGCTGCCCGTCGGCGGTGGCGTGGGTGATCGCGAGATAGCTGCCCGGGGCGACGGCTTGCTGCAGCCGTGCCACACATCCGGCCGGATCTGCCTCGTCCGGGACGAAATGCAGGACGCCCAACAGCAATACGGCGATCGGCCGGTCGAAGTCCAGCACCTCCCGCACCAGCGGATCGTTCAGGATCGTGTCCGGCTCGGCGACATCGGCCTGCACGACCGTCGCATGCGGGTTGCCGTCCAGGATCGCCCGGCTGTGCGCCACCGCCACCGGGTCGATATCGACGTAGACGACACGGGCCTGCGGATTGCGCGCCTGCGCCACCTCGTGCACATTGCCGACGGTCGGAATGCCCGAGCCCAGATCCAGGAATTGCGTGATACCCGCGTCGACCAGATGACGCACGCAGCGGCGCAACAGATCTCGGTTGGCGCGCATGGTTTCGGCGACATTCGGGGTGAACGATTCGATCTGGCGGGCCAGTGTGCGATCGATCTCGAAATTGTGCATCCCGCCGACGAAATAGTCGTACACCCGCGATGCGCTGGGCCGATCCAGGTCGATACCTTCCGGCGCCCAACTAGGTCTGGTCATCGCAACCTCTCTGGAATCCAACCCCGCCGGAAGGCGAAGCCACGCAATCGTATTCGACAGGTGTGCGAAACTCCCGCGGTTCACACGAAGTCCACGCCCCGGCTACCATCATCGACATGGCGTGGGATGGGTCCGAACACGACGGTCCGCACGCCGACCTGGCGCACCGGTGGGCAGCGGCGCTCGGCGGCGGGGTCCGCGATCACGTCGTACCCATGAGCGTTTCCGAGGCCCGCCAGTTGCTGGTCACCCTCGCCCGGGGGTTGATCGACGCCGCCGACTCCGGCGGTACCGCGCGGGTCGCCGAACTGGGCGGCGATCTGGCCCGCGCTCATTTCGTCGGCGACGAGGTCCTCGGCCGCACCATGACGGTGCTGGCCACCTACTTCGCCGAACTCGACATCGCCTCCGGCCGGGCCGCGGAATTGATCGGCGCCTTCGCCGGCGGTTACGTGCGCGCCTTCCGGGCCTGGCTGCTCAGCGAACAGGAAAGTGTGCGCACCGCCGATATCGCGGCGCGCAGTGTGGTGGAGGAACAGTTGCGCGCCAGTGAGGCCCGATTGCGGGCCGTGTTCTCCCAGGCCGGGATCGGCACGGGTCTGTCGGATATGACCGGCCGGATCATCGAGGTCAACAACGCGTTCGCCGCCATGCTCGGCTACGAACCGGAACAGATGTACGAACTCGAGGTCACCGACCTCACCCATCCCGACGATCCGCCGGGCATGTGGGAGCTGTACGCGGGCGTGCTGCGCGGGGACCACGATCACGCGCAGATGGAGAAGGCGTATCGCCATCGCGACGGGCACACCGTGTGGACCAATATCAACGTATCGCTGATCCGTGACGACCACGGCCGGCCGCAGTACACGCTGGTGCTGGTCGAAGATATCTCCGAACAGCGCGAGTTGCGCGAGCGCCTGAGCTACCGGGCCCATCACGATCCGCTCACCGGCCTGGCCAACCGGTCCCGGTTCTTCGACGCGCTCACCGAGGCCTTCGCCGATCCGGACGCGCGAGTCGGCCTGTGCTACGTCGACCTCGACCATTTCAAGGCCGTCAACGACACCTTCGGCCACTCCATCGGCGACGAACTGCTCACCCGCGCGGCGGCGCGGCTGTGCGCGTGCGCGGTCGGGGAGAACAATCTCGTGGCCCGGATGGGCGGCGACGAATTCGTCATTCTGGTGCCCCGCACCCGCCGCAGGCGCGAACTGATCGATCTGGCCCGCACGGTGCTCGACGCGTTCACCGTGCCGTTCGACATCGACGGGCACCGGCTGCGGATCGGGGTGAGTATCGGCGTCATCTCCGAACAGGCCGCCGAAACCACCACGGAAGAACTCCTGCAGGCAGCCGATTCCACCATGTACTGGGCCAAGACCGACGGCCGCGGCCGCTACGCGGTCTTCGACCCCAGCCGGCGCCGCCGCGAGCACACCCGCGCCGAACTACTCGCCGATCTTCCGGGCGCGCTGGCCCGCGGCGAATTCTTCCTCGACTACCAGCCGATCGTGGATCTCGGCGACCACCGGCCGGTCGCGGTGGAGGCCCTGGTGCGCTGGCACCACCCGCAGCTGGGAATTCTGAGTCCGGCCCGGTTCATCGACCTGGCCGAGGGCGGCGGCCACATCATCGCGCTCGGCACGGTGGTGCTGGAGCAGGCGTGCCGGGAAGGCCGGCGCTGGTGCGACCGCTTCGGCGACAAGGCGCCGGTGGTGAGTGTGAACGTCTCGGCGGAGGAGGTCGCCGATCCGGCCTGGCTCGAACGGGTGCAGAAGATTGTCGCCGACACCGGAATCCCGCCGGACCGGCTGCAATTGGAGCTCACCGAACGCACCTTCATGCACGCCATCGGCCGGCCGCTGCAGGCGCTGCACACCCTCGCCGAATCCGGAATCCGCATCGCCATCGACGATTTCGGCACCGGGTATTCCAATCTGGCCTATCTGGGCCAGCTTCCGCTGCACGTGGTGAAATTGGCGGGGCCGTTCATCCATCGCATCCGCAATGCCGGCACGGTCGGCCGCAGCGATCTGCTGATCCTGGAGACGATCATCGATCTCAGCCACGATCTGGGCCTGAGCGTGACCGCGGAATGTGTGGAGACCCGGCATCAGGCCGACCGGCTGCTCGGACTGCAGTGCGATACCGCCCAGGGCTGGTACTTCCACCACCCGGTGCATGCCGACGTGATCGCGGATCTGCTCGAACGCGAACTCGAGGCCCCGGGGTCGCCGCCGCTCGAGCTGCCCGGCACGCCGCCGAAACCGCACGGCCTCTGACTGTTCCACGCACGCGGGCGGTGCGGTGGCCCGCATCGGCCACCGCACCGCCCGCGTGGTGTCCCGGAATCAGAACGCCGTACCACCGGTGGCCGCGCTGCGGCCGTGCTTCATGAACACCACACCGACGAGCGCGACAGCGGCGGCCACGGCCACGAAGTAGAAGCCGAGCTCATATCCGCGGTCGGCGAACAACAGCGGAATATCCTTGGTGGCCACATGCTTTCCCGCCACCGAGATATCGGCGCGCACCGGATTGGCGTTGAGGAACGCGGTCGCCACCGCGATGCCGATCGCGGCGCCCATCGACTGCATCACCCCGAGCATGCCCGCGCTGATGCCCTGCTGTTCGGCCGGGACGCCCTCCACGATGAGGTTCGGCGTCGAGGCGTAGTACAGACCGAAGGCGAGGCCGTACACGGCGCTGATCAGGGCGATCACACTCCAGCCGTGGTCGAGCACCGCATAGGCCAGCCCGCTGAGCACCATCACCACCAGCGCCGACATCAGCGGCAGCCGCGCACCGGAGCGGCGGATCCAGAACCCGGCGACCAGTCCGGCGATCATGCCGAGCACCGCCTGCGCCAAGGCCACGTGCACCGCGAATCCGAGCAGCGTCAGATTGTCGCCGTAGGTGTAGCCCGGATTCAGGCTCACCTGCACGGCCTGCGCCGGCAGCATCTGCCCGGTCTGGGCGTGGATCTCGGCGAGCGTGCCCTGCACGACACCGGCGGTGACATCCGCGGCGGGCGGCGACTGGGTCATGTACCCCACCGCGTAGCCCTGGTATCCGATCGTGAACGACGCCAGCAGCGAGACGAACAACACCACGCTCACTCGCGGGTGGAACAGCAGCTTCATATCCATGATCGGTTGCCGCACACGCATTTCCACGATCGGGAAGGCGGCGAGCAGCACGAGTCCGACGACCAGCCAGGCGAGAGTCGACGGCTTCGCCCAGCCCCAATCCTGCCCCTTGTCGAGGTAGATCAGCGTCAGCACCGCACCCGTGGCCAGCAGCACCGCGCCGATCACATCCAGTCGCTGCGGCGTGCGCAGCCGCGACTCCGGCACGATCAGTGCGACCAGCGGCAGCATGATCAGGGTGAAGACGAACAGGAACCAGAAGATCGCCCGCCAGCTGTGGTGGTCGACGATGTAGCCGCCGATCAGCGGTCCGGCCACGGCCGAAACACCCAGGCCGGTGGAGGCCACACCCAGCCCGATCGGCACGTACTTGCGGGGCATGAGGTCGCGGATCAGGCCGTAGGAGATCACCGCGGTCGCGATCGCGGTGGCCTGCAGACCTCGCCCGACCAGGAAGATCATCCAGTTGCTGGTGATCGCGCACAGCGCGCAGCCGATCAGAAACAGCACCCCGCAGAGCAGGAACATCCGCTTCTTGCCCCAGATATCGCTCATCTTGCCGATCAGCGGCGAGGCCGCGGCGCCGATGACGCCGAAGATGATGATCGCCCAGTTGATATTCGCGCCCTGGTCGGGAAAGGTCGGCGCGATCTGGCGCAATGCCGCCGACACCATGACGAATTGCATCGGGGCGACCTCGGTGAACAGCACAATCACCGCGAGCACGGTGAAAATGCGCAGTTTGGACGCGCCGTCGAGGCGGCCGGTGGTATCGACCGGCTCCGACGGTGTCGTCGCTTCGAGGGAGGTGGACATATGCCCTCCGGAGTGACAGGTGAACAAGATGGCGTGAACCGTGTCACATTCCAGGTGGTCCGAATATCACCGAACCCGCTCAGTGGGACCGAACTCGCGCATCTCCATGTCGCGCGACACCGCGACAGGGCACAATGCTCTGATGCTCGATGTGTACTACGGCTTGTTCCTTCTCCTGGTCGAGGGAGAGCGGCTGAGCCAGATCTTCGGAGTTTCGCTCGTCTCCGGAAATCCCTGAGTCCGAGAGCGATTCACTCCCCTCCGGCCGACCTGGCCGACTCACCAAATAGCCGGTAGCCAGCCTAAACAACACGGAGTGGGCGATCGAGGTGCGCTAGGTGGTCGCGAGCAGATCGTCCAGCAACGATCGGGTGTGGACGAGTCGGTCGATATCACCGGTGATGCGGCGACGCTCCACTTCCAGTCGTTCGCGGCAGCCGTCCAACAGCAGGGAATCACCCGACAGGCAGGACAGGATCTCACCGATGAGGTCCATATGCAGCCCGGCCGCGAGCAGGGTGCGGATATGCGCCACCGTGCGGACGTCGGAGTCGCCGAAGACGCGATATCCGGCGGCGGTTCGCTCCGGCTTCAGCACACCTCGTTCCTCGTAGTACCGCAGTGCGCGCACACTCACCCCGGTTCGCTCGGCCAACTCTCCGATCTTCACCTGGCGCTCCGTTCGCTGTTCGGGCTTGACTCTCACGTGGACGTGAGAGTTTAGCTCCCAGCATGCTCCGACTCCTCATCCTCATATTCTGCGTATTCAGCGTCACCACCGGCGAATTCGTCGTCGCCGGAATCCTGCCCGAGGTCGCCGGCGACCTCGGGGTCAGCGTCGGCGCCGCCGGTCTGCTGGTCACCGCGTACGCCGTCGGCATGATCATCGGCGGGCCGCTGCTCACCGCCGTGACGGCCGGACTCGATCGGAAACGCCTGATGGTGGCCCTGCTGGCCGTCGCCGGCGTCGGCAATGCCGTCTCCGCCCTCGCGCCCGACTTCCGGCTGCTGTTGGCGGCCCGGTTGCTCACCGCACTGGTGACCTCGACGTTCTTCGCCCAGGCCGTCGTGATCGCGGTACGGTCCGCGGCCCCGGAGCGGGCCGGAACCATGGTGGCCCGCTTGGCATTCGGCATGAACCTGGCGATGATCCTCGGAGCTCCGATCGGCACCCGGATCGGCAGTCAGTGGGGTTGGCGGGCGACCTTCGCCACGATCGCGGTCGCCTGCCTGATCGGCCTCGTCTCGGTCGCCCGGGCGTTCCCCTCCGCGGCCGGCGCGCAGCGGACCTCGGCCGTCGCGGAGTTGCGGGTCCTGCGGCGGGGGCCGGTGCTGGTGGCGCTGGCGATCACCGCGGTCGGCAACGTCGGCGCGCTGATGGTGTTCAGCTACCTCGCCCCGCTGCTCACGAACCTGGGTGGGCATCCCGCCGGCCGCCTGCCACTACTGCTGCTCGCCTACGGCGTCGGCGCGACGATCGGCAATCTCGTCGGCGGCACGCTCTACGACCGCAACCCACGGTTCGCTCAACCCGCGCTGCTCGGGCTGCTGGCCGCGACCTTCGTGGGCGCGTGGTTCGTCGCGACCGTCACCGCGCTCACCGTGGTCGCGGTCGTCGCGATCGGTCTGCTCGGCTTCGCCGTCACCCCCGGAATGCAGGCGCGCGTGATGACAACCGCCGCCGCGGCACCCACCCTGGCGATCGCCGTCAACGCCTCCGGCTACCAACTCGCCGCGGCCGCCGCGGGACTCGTCGGCGGACTGATCGCCGACTCGCCCGCAGGCCCCCGCCCCCTCTATCTCGTCGCCGCCGGCCTCACCGTCTGCGGCTTGCTCATGACCGCCACGACCACTCGTGCGTCCCAGCCCGAGGACGTCGCCGTCATGGTGGATTGACCCGCCCACCGGCAGACACGCGCCCCGCCGGTGACGGACCGGCGGGCCGTGCGATCAGCGCATCCAGCGACCAGCGGCCGGGCCCCACCCACAGCAGGAAGATCAATCCGAGCAGCATCGCGAAATCGGTGCGCGCGTCGTGAGCCATTCCCCAGAAACCCTGCACTCCACCGAATCCGCCCGGGCGCAGCTCACGCACTTTGGTCAGCGCGATCGCCAGCACGATGTCGATGAGCAGCGGCACCGCGGCCAGTCGGGTCAGCAGACCGAGCACGACCAAGGCGCCGCACACGATCTCGACGACGCCGTCGAGGTCGGCGAAGAACGTCGGCGCCGGTATCCCGATCTTGTCGAATCGACCCGGTCCCAGCGCGTGCGGGTAGACGAACTTCTGAATCCCCTCACTGAGGAACACCAGTCCCACCGCCAACCGGATACAGATCACCGCCGGCGGGCCCTCGGGGCCCAGTATCTTCGACCACGACCACTGCTGCGCTTCCGCCATGAGACTTCGCCTCCCGACATCGCTACCTGGTTCCGCATCCGACCCTACGGCGAGCGCACCGCCGCGGACTGCGGATACGGTTCTGCCACCGCGCGCGATTCCGGGAGGTCTCGCCGACGAAGACGACCCGGCGGCGTGCCTTGTGAGCGACACGCCGCCGGGTGGCGGTCCGCGGACCGCCGACGATCCGCACAGCGGAAAGCGTCGGCGAATCCGTATCAGCCGATGTTGGCCGACAAGTCCGGAGCCATCCGATACACCTCGTCACGCCAGTTGTTCCAGGCGTGGATGCCCGCGGCCGGGAAGTCGTAGGCGATGTTCTGGGCGCCCAGTGACGCCATCCGCACCTGGAATGCGCGGGTGTTCACCAGTGCGAGGGCCTCGAGTCCCATGCCGTTGACGGTGCCCATATTCGGTCCGTCGGTGGCGGTGGGGATGCCGCTGCCGGCCGAGATCCACAGCCGCGTGTTGTTCTGAATCAACCTGGGTGCGAACACGAACGGGTCCATCCGCAGCCACTGCGGGCCCCACGGCGGAGCCATCGCATCGACGTTGTAACCGCCGGCATCGAGCATCGCGACGCGGATCGCCTCGCGCATACCCGGCGCCGAGATGTTGAGGTAACCGGAGAACGAGCCGGCGAAGCTGAACTGATCGGGATGGTAGGCGGCCAGGGTCAGCGCGGCGCTACCGCCCATCGACAGGCCGAAGACGCCGTTGCGGTCGGCCCGGAATCCCAGGCGGTCGCGCAGCGCGCCGCGCAGGTTCTGCGTCAGAAAGGTCTCCCACTTGTAGGTGTAGGACTTACCCGGCCCGGCCGAAAACGCCTGCAGCGCACCGGATCCCGAGGTCGAACCGGACGAGGAGCCGGAGCCCGGCGCGACGCCGAGGAAGCTCGACGGGGCGTTCCAGTCCGCGTAGAAGCTGGACTGTCCGCCGACCGGCATCACCACGTTGATATTCCACGAGGTCAGCAGGTGCGCGATATCGGTTTCGATCTCCCAGCCGTTGAGATCCTCGCGGGCGCGCATGCCGTCGAGGGCGTAGACGACGCGGTCGGTGTTGCCGTCGGCGGCGCGGAAGACGCGCGATTTGATCGGCCCCATACTCGAGTCGACCCAGAAGTCGAAACCGGCGGGGTCGAAGGCGGCCGCGGCCCGCGGGAGCTGACCCGACACCGCCGCGGTCAGCGGTACGAACAGCGCCAGGGCCAAGGCGAGCAGGGTCCGCCCGAGCGTCGTACCGGAGCGCCCGGATCTCTGCCGACGCAATCTTCGCATGTGTAAACAGCACCTTTCGTGATCGAACGCCGAGGCCCCACCCCCGCCGGGCCGCGACGGTGCCCAGTGCCGCCACCCCGACCCCCGGCCTCGCCGGGGTCCGCCGCACTGCGCGTGTCACGCCCGTATCGACCACCCATTCGGCGCCGTTACTGAAATGTGATGTTTATTTCCGACCGACCGGTCTCGCATAACAGACATACCGAGCGGTCATGCGGCGAAGGCGTCCGGCGTCGGCCCACCGACGCCCGCGGCGAACTCCCGACAAACCGTCGGCCACCCGGTGCATCCGGCCCTCGTTGCACGTGCAAGCCGCGCAGTGGCCGCCACCGGCCCCGGCTCGGCCGCCGAAACAGAGGCTCCGACCAGCGACAGATCCGCATCGAACGGTCGGCGCCTACGACGAGCGCCGCCGCGGGCGATGCGGGTGCACGGAGATCCGACCGCTCGCACGGCATCGAATTCTCGGCCGCCCATGCACCCGCATCGCCCGCGGCTCCGCACGCGTTCGGGCGCAGCCATTCGCCGGCAGGCCGCCCCGGTCGCTGATTGTGAAATTCTCAGCGACCGGAACGAACCACGATCTCCCGCGGCCTACTTGTCCGGGAACCCGGCGGAGAATCCGGCGGCGATGAGGGCGGCGGCGATGACCGACAGTACGGCGATGCTCCACATGGCAAACCTCTTCGATTGTGGGCCAAGCGGATTCACCGTAGCGTGATGTGGTTCACACCGCGACCGAAACGGCGTAATCGGCAGCGTCCGACTCGCCCACAACGAGTCCGACCCGCCCACAACGCAATTCCCCCGCACCTTGCGGGCGGCCGCGATGCCACAGGCCGGCTCGGTCGATGCCTTTTCGTGAAAAGTCGGCGTTGCTGCGACGAAGTCGGGTCTGCCCGGGACATGCCGCACAAACATGTTTCAATGCGCATATGTCCGTGACGCAATGAAGATTGCCCACAGACACCTTTGGCAGAACTCCCCAAGGCCGGAAGCCGGCGGGATGTCCGGTGCGGACGAAACATCCGCCCGCACCGGCACTTCCACTACTTCTTCGAGCGATCCCGCTTCTCGCGCACCCGCACCGAGATGCGCACCGGGGAACCGTCGAAACCGAATTCCTCGCGCAGGCGGCGCTCCAGGAAACGGCGGTAGCCCGCCTCCAGGAATGCGGTGGTGAACAGCACGAACGTCGGCGGCCGGGTGGTCGCCTGGGTCGCGAACAGCACGCGCGGCAATCGCCCGCCCCGCATCGGCGGCGGCGTCGCCGCGATGACCTCCTTGAGCCAGGTGTTGAGCCGGCCCGTGGGGATCCGCTGATCCCAGGATTCGAGTGCGGTTTCCATTGCCGGAACGAGCTTTTGGACCGCGCGGCCGGTGTGCGCGGAGATGTTCACCCGCTGCGCCCACGGCACCCGCACCAGCTCGCGCTCCACCTCACGCTCGAGCTGGTAGCGGCGATCCTCGTCGACCAGATCCCACTTGTTGAACGCGAGCACGAGGGCGCGGCCGGCATCGGCGACCATGCCGATCACACGCAGATCCTGTTCGGTGATCGGTTCGGAGGCGTCGATCAGCATGATCGCGACCTCGGCGGCCTCGATGGCGGCCTTGGTGCGCAACGAGGCGTAGAACTCGGTTCCGTCGGCCGTGCCGACCTTGCGGCGCAGGCCCGCGGTATCGACGAAACGCCATGTCTTGCCGCCCAATTCGACCAGCGAGTCGACCGGGTCGACCGTCGTTCCGGCCACATCGTGCACCACGGAACGTTCGTCACCGGACAGCTTGTTCAGCAGACTGGACTTGCCGACATTCGGCTTACCGACCAGGGCCACTCGTCGCGGGCCCCCTCCCCCGGAACCCTCGCGCGGAGTTTCCGGCAGCACCGCGAGCACATCGTCGAGCAGGTCGCCGGTACCGCGACCGTGCGCCGCCGACACCATCCGCGGCTCTCCCAGCCCGAGCGACCACAGCACGGCCGCATCGGCTTCGGCCTTCTCGCCGTCGACCTTGTTCGCGACCAGGATCACCGGAGTCTTGGAGCGCCGCAACGCCCTCACCGCCGCCTCGTCGGTCGCGGTCGCACCCACGGTGGCGTCCACGACCAGCAGGATCGCATCGGCGGTCTGCATCGCCAGTTCGGCCTGTCGGGCCACCGCCTGCTGCAGACCCTTCGCGTCGGGTTCCCAGCCGCCGGTGTCCTGCACCAGGAAGCGGCGCCCCGCCCAGCTCGCCTCGTACGACACCCGATCGCGGGTGACGCCCGGAATGTCCTCGACGACCGCCTCGCGGCGGCCCAGGATCCGGTTCACCAGCGTCGATTTGCCGACGTTCGGGCGGCCGACGACGGCCACGGTGGGCATCGGCACATGCTCGTGCGCGTCCGCATCGCCCTCGAAATCGGCGATCTCCCAATCGGTTTCGTCGGTCCAGATGCCGTCGCCGGCGAGAGTGTCGGAATTCGAACTCGGTGTCACACTCGGGCTCATCTGCGCTCTCCCACCGTAATCTGCTGCGCCACAACCCGGTACAGCTCGTCGATGACCTGGTCCATGCTCAGCTCGCTGGTGTCGACCTGCACCGCGTCCGCGGCCGGGCGCAGCGGCGATACCGCGCGGGTGGAATCCAGATTGTCGCGGCGCTGCACATCGGCGAGCACCGCGTCGTAATCGTCGCCGCGACCTTCGGCGATGTTCTGCTGATTGCGCCGCGCCGCGCGGGCCTGCGCCGACGCGGTCAGATAGATCTTGGCGTCGGCATCGGGCAGCACGACCGTGCCGATATCGCGGCCTTCGACCACGATCCGCCCGGCCGCGGCCGCGATCTCACGCTGCAAGGCGACGAGTTGGGTCCGTACCTCGGCGACCGCCGAGACGGCGGAGACCGCCTTGGTCACCGCGTCGCCGCGAATTTCGGCCGAGACGTCCTCGCCGTCGAGTTCGATCAGCTCGTGGCCGGGATCGGTGCCGATGGTCAGCGGCAGATCCTTGACCGCGGCCGCGATCTCGGCGGGATCGGTCAGCTCGACACCGCTGCGCAGCACCCGCAGTGTCGCGACGCGATACATCGCGCCGGTGTCGAGATAGCGGGCGCCGAGCCGCGCCGCGAGACGGCGCGACACACTCGACTTGCCGGTGCCCGACGGGCCGTCCATGGCGACGACGAGTTCCGCGCCAGGGATGCCGTCGTCGCCGATGCCGGATTCCACCACGTCACGGCCTCCTCGGATCCGATCGTCCAGCATGTCCACACCACTCACAACTCCACCGCCTCGTACAACTTCCCGATTTCGTCGCGGCCCAGCACTCGCAGGGTGCCCGACCGTTGATCGCCCAGCGCGACCGGCCCGATATGCGTGCGAACCAGCGCGATCACCGGGTACCCGACCTCGGCCAGCAACCGCCGCACGATGTGCTTGCGGCCCTCGTGCAGGATCACACGGACCAGTGATTTGCCCTCGGCGACCTCGAGCACCTGGAATTTGTCGACCTTCGCCGGGCCGTCCTCGAGTTCGACGCCGTCACGCAACTGCTTACCGACGCCGCGCTGCATTTCACCCTGCACCGTCGCGAGATAGGTCTTCGACACCTGGAACGACGGATGCATCAGCCGATGCGCGAGATCGCCGTCGTTGGTGAGCAGCAGCAGGCCCTCGGTATCGGCGTCGAGGCGGCCGACGTGGAACAGCCGCTGACCGGCCATCACCCGCTCGGCGACGATATCGCCGACGCAGGGGCGGCCCAGTTCGTCCGACATCGTCGACTGGAAACCCTTGGGCTTGTTCAGCGCCAGGTAGACCTGTTCGTCGCGAACCACGACGCGAACGCCGTCTACCCGCACCACGGCCGTATCGGGATCGATGCGCAGGCCCTGTTCGCGCACCACCGCGCCGTCGACCTCGACGCGGCCCTGTTCGATGAGCTCTTCGGCCGCGCGGCGCGAGGCCACGCCGGCCTTGGCGAGCACCTTCTGCAGGCGTTCGCCCTCACCCCACGGCAACTTCTTGGGACCGGATTGCTCGGCCTCGACATGCTGGTGGCGGGCGGGTTTGGCGAAACTCAGCACGGTCGGCGGAGTCTTGCGCTTCTTCGGCTTCGGGGCGGCCGCGCGAGGGCGACCGGCGGCAGTGCCGCGATCCCGCGAGCCGGCGGGTGAATCGCCGCGCGAGGGGCGGGCATCGCCACGGCCGTATCGCGAGTCACCGCGCGCGTCCCCGGCCGCCTGGCCGCGAGCGAACCGGTCGCCCCGGCTGTAGCCACCCTCGGACCGCGAACCCCGTCCGGCGCTGTCTCCGCGGCCGTAGCTCTCGCCGCCACGGTTGTAACGGTCGTCTCCGCGGCCGGACCGGTCACCACCGCGCCCGAAGCGGTCGTCCCCACGGCCGGACCTCTCCCCGCCGCGGCCGTAACGATCGTCTCCGCGGACGTAGCGGTCGTCTCCGCGGCCGGACCGGTCACCACCGCGGCCGTAGCTCTCGCCCCCGCGGCCGTAACGGTCGTCCTCGCGGCCGGGTCGCGACCCACGTGTGTCGCCGCGGCCGTAACTGTCGTCCCGGCGCCCGTAGCGGTCGCCCCGTCTGTCATCGCTGCGGTCGGCGCGTCCGGCCGCCCCTCGTGCCGCGCGTCCGCCGCCACGAGGCGGGTCGCTGTGTCTTTTCCTACGGTCCGGTGTGCCATCTCGGCGAGCGGGTGTATTCACGTGGTCCTCTGATCAGTCGACAGGATCCGCTGCGGATCCGGTCAATCCTCGGTGCCGAGATCGATATCCGATTCGGCGGGTTTCTTCAGCTTGGTGTACCGGGGGTCGGTCTCCAGGCTCTCGTTGATCTCATCGATCAGGTCGACGCCCGGTAGCAGGGGCGCCAGCGACGGAAGTTCCGCCAGCGACGCGAGCCCGATCCGTTCCAGGAACAGTTCGGTGGTGACGTAGAGGGTGCCGTTGGTATCGACGTCGGCGCCCGCCTCGGCGATCAGTCCCCGCGCCACCAGGGTGCGGATCACGCCGTCGACGTTCACCCCGCGCACGGCACTCACTCGTGCTCGCGTAACCGGTTGACGATAGGCGATAACCGCCAAGGTTTCCAAAGCGGCCCTGGTGAGCTTGGACCGCGCCCCGTCCAACAGCATACGTTCGACGTAGGGCGCGTACTCGGTCCGGGTGTACAGACGCCACCCGTCGCCCACGTAGCGCAGATCGATTCCACTGCCCCGCGCGGTCCACTCCGCCGACATCTCGCGCAACACCCGCTCGATCCGGGCGGGCGCGTCGTCGACCGCCGCCGCGAGCAGTTCCACCGACGCCGGCGCATCCACCACCAGCAGCATCGCCTCGAGCGCCGACCGCAACTCCTGGTCGTCGAGCGGACGGGCAACCTCCTCCTCGTCCGCGTCGTTCTCCGCCCCGGGCCGCATCTGGCGGGGATGCTCGGCATCACCGCTCGGCCCACTCCCTACGGCCTCCGCAACGCCGGACGCGCCAACGATGGTTCGCGGAACACCCGACTCGGTACCAGCATCGTGCGCAGCGTCGACACCAGCGGGCGCGACCTCGTCAGCGGCGGTCCGAGCGGCATCGTCCGCGGCAGGCGCGACCGCCGCATCATCACCACGCCCCGACGAATCGGCCGAGGAGGGCACGACCTCGGAACGGCCGGTCTGTCCGATCGCGGCATCGCCCGCCGGGGCGACGGCGGCCGCTTCGGCTCGGGCATCCGCGTGATCCATGGACTGCTCACCGTGCGACGTCATCCGTAATCCTCATCGATTGTCACGGGCTCGGCGGGCGCGCCCTCGGCGTCGTCGCCGATCCAGCGCACCGCCAGCGGGCCGAGCGGGTCGGGTTGGTCGAATTCGATCGTCTTGCCCCGGTAGAGCTCGAGCAGCGCGAGAAAGCGCGCGACGATCTGGATCGGCATCTCGCAATCGGCGCACAGCTCGTGGAAGGTCGACCACTCTCCCACCCCGCGCTTCTTCAGCATCTCCAAGACCAGCGCGGCCTGTTCGGCGACGGAGATGGCATGGGCGTGCAGGTGGTCCAGCCCGACCGTCGGCCGCGGCCGGGGGCGGAACGCCGCCGCGGCGATATCGGCGAAACCCGCCGCGTCGACGCCGAGGCTCACCTCCGGCAGCAGGTCCAGGAAGCGTTCCTCGAGCGACACCGCCCGCGGATACCGGCGCAATGCGGCGGCCTCGAGCTCACCGAGCAGTTCGGCGACCTGTTTGAACGCCCGATACTGCAGCAGCCGCGCGAACAGCAGATCGCGCGCCTCGAGCAGTTCCAGGTCGTCGGCATCGGTAACCTCACCGGACGGCAGCAGCCGGGCGGCCTTGAGGTCGAGCAGGGTCGCGGCGACCACCAGGAATTCGGTGGTCTGATCGAGAATCCGATCCGCCCGCAGCGTCGGATCGCGTTCCAGGCTCGCGGTGAGCTCTTTGGTGTAGGCGATGAACTCGTCGGTGACCTTGTGCAGCGCCACCTCGGTCACATCGAGCCGCCGCTGGCTGATCAGCTGCAACAACAGGTCGAACGGCCCCTGAAAATTGCTCAGCCGCAGGTGGAACCCGTCGGGCTTGTTTTCCGGTACGACCTCGGCAGCCGGTGGTCCGGCCTCGCTCACCGGCCCGACCGGTGGATGACTTCCCGTGCCATAGCCCGATACGCTTCCGCGCCACCGGATTTCGGCGCCCAGGTGGTGATCGGCTCACCGGCGACACTGGCGTCGGGGAAACGGACGGTCCGGTTGATCACGGTGTCGTACACCAGATCACCGAACACCTCCACCACCCGGGCCATCACCTGCCGGGAGTGCAGCAATCGCGCATCGAACATAGTCACCACGATGCCCGACAGTGCCAGCCGCGGGTTGAGCCGGTCCCGCACCTTCTCCACTGTGTCGGTGAGCAGCGCCAGCCCGCGCAGGGAGAAGTATTCGCATTCCATCGGGATGATCACGCCGTCGGCGCAGGCCAGCGCGTTGACGGTGAGCAGACCCAGCGACGGCTGGCAGTCGATGAGGATGTAGTCGTAGCGGTCGCGCAGCGGTGCCAGCGCGCGGCCGAGGGTCTGTTCCCGGCCGACCTCGTTGACCAGCTGGATTTCCGCCGCCGAGAGGTCGATATTGCTCGGCAGCAGATCCATCCCGTCGACCTTGGTGTTGAGCAGCACGTCGTCGACGCTCGCCCGGCCGCCGACGAGCAGATTGTGCACGGTCAGGTCCAGGTCGTGGTGGGCCACGCCCAGTCCCGCCGACAGTGCTCCCTGCGGGTCGAGGTCGACCAGCAACACCCGGCGGCCGTATTCGGCGAGCGCGGCACCGAGGTTGATGGTGGAGGTGGTCTTGCCGACGCCGCCCTTCTGATTGCACATGGCGACGATCAGGGCGTCACCGTTGCGCGACGACGGGGGTGGTTCGGGAATGTCGCGCAGCGGGCGTCCGGTCGGGCCGAGTTCGGTACCGTCCGCCACGATGTCGTTCGCCTCCCAGAGTCTGCGGGCCGCCTGTTCGATTCGGAGGCCGGTTCGGATATTCGAAAGCGGTTCTGCCGCAGCGTTGTTCGGCGGCTCGGCCGGGCCGGCTGTCGTCATGTCCGCTGCTCCTTCAGTTTTCCTGCTCGTTGCCCCGCCGCGCGCTGCGGAACAGCGGGCGATCGCTACACCGGACGCCGATGTACCGGACCACCGCAATAGACGCTACCGCCTCCGAGCGCAAGACCCCCGATCGGACACGCTTGGGGAACGCCCCCGATCGTTGCGCACTTGTGTCATTACCCGTGCCACAACACCGTGTCCTCACGGCACCAACTCCGCATTCTGTCGCCTCGAGGGGGTGTTGGGAAACCCTTTGCGGCAATCCGCACCCGATATCGGGTTGCCGCCGCCGGCGCGTTACCGCGCCCGCGGATGCGCGGTGGCCCACACCTCGTGCAGTGTATTGACCGTGACCAGGGTGTAGATCTGCGTGGTCGTCACCGACGCGTGCCCCAGCAACTCCTGCACGACACGCACGTCGGCGCCCCCGTCGAGCAGGTGGGTGGCGAACGAGTGCCGCAGCGTGTGCGGCGACACCGCGGCGCCGATCCCGGCCCGATCGGCCGCGTCCTGCAGCACCTGCCAGGCGCTCTGGCGCGAGAGCCGGCCGCCGCGAGCATTGAGGAACAGGGCGGGGGTGCCCTTGCCGCGGGCGCCGAGCGCGGGCCGGCCCCGAACCAGATAGGCGTCGATTGCCGCCAGCGCCGGCCGCCCGATCGGCACCATGCGCTGTTTACCGCCCTTACCGTGCAGGACGACCGAGCGCCCGGCGGTGTCGATATCGTCGACGTCGAGTCCGACGACCTCCGAGATCCGGGCGCCGGTGGAGTACAGCAGTTCCAGCATGGCCCGATCCCGCAGTCCGCGCGGCCCGCCCCCGGAACCGGCGTCGTCTCCCCCGCCCGCGGCCTCGAGCAGCCGGGAAATATCTTCGTAGGGAAGCGCTTTCGGCAGTCGCCGCGCCGGAGTCGGCGGCTTCACACCGTGCGCGACATCCCCGGTGGTCAGTCCCTCGGCCGCCGCGAACCGGTGCAGGCCGCGCACCGCCACCAGTGCGCGGGCGGCCGAACTGGCGGCCAGCGCCGGATAGCCCTCGCCACCCGCCCGCAGCGAGACGACGAAATCGGCGATCTGGTTCTCGGTCACCCGGTCCAGATCACCGATATCGCGCTGTTTCAGAAACTCCTGATATCGCTGCAGATCACGCCGGTAGGCGCTGAGCGTATTTCTCGCCGCGCCGCGCTCGACCGTCAGATGGTCGAGATAGGCCTGGATCTGCCGCTCCACCACGCGTTCACCCGACCGGTAGCGGCACAACGACCGCCGGGGCGGCGGGAACAGCGACATTCACGGTGTCATCATGACAGCCGGCGGCGACATTCGTTCGCACGAAACACAGTTCGCACGTGCCCGAGGAGTACGGCCGGGTGAGGTGAGGCACCCGGCCGGTTGTCCATCAGGCCCGTGCGTGTTCGGCGGCCTTCCGATCGAGCAGCTGCGTCGGCATACCCGGCCACGGCGCGTCGGCGGGCCGCAGCGTCGTGCCGTTCGCCCGCGCGACCGACGCGGCCAGCACACCGGCCACCGCGGTCGCGTTCTCGATCCGGCCCGACAGCGCGGCGGTCACCGCGTCCTGCAGCGACATCCGCACGATCGACAGATCGGCTTCCTCGTGCTCGGGGTCCGGCCGATCGGTGTCCGACAACCCGGTCGCGAGATAGATGCGCAGTGCCTCGTCGGTGAACCCCGGCGACAGCACCACATCCACCAGCGTGGACCACTCCCGCGCCGCCAGACCGGTCTCCTCGGCGAGTTCGCGTTGCGCGGCCGCCAGCGGATCCTCACCGGCCTGATCGAGCAGGCCGGCCGGCAACTCCAGCAACCGCCGCCCGATCGGATGCCGATACTGGTTGATCAGCACCACCGAGCCGTCGTGGTCGAGGGCGACGATCGCGACCGCGCCGTGATGCTCGACCACCTCGCGTTCGGCGATCCGCCCGCCGGGCATCTCGACCTGATCCCGCCGCAGCGCGACGATCGCGCCCGAATACACGGTCTCGGTGCCGACGACGCGGAAGTTGTGGTTACCGGGTTCGCTCACTGCGCGACTCGCTCGGCCTCATCGGCCTCCTCGCCGTAGATCTCCACCGGAAGCCGTTCGGCGCCTTTGTATTTCAACGCCGCGTCGACCAGTCCGGCGAACAGCGGATGCGGCCGGGTCGGCCGGCTCTTGAGCTCCGGATGCGCCTGGGTCGCGACGAAGTACGGATGTACGTTCGCCGGCAGCTCCACGAACTCGACCAGATGCCCGTCCGGCGAGGTACCGGAGAATCGCAGACCGCTCTGGGCGATCTTGTCGCGATAGGCGTTGTTGACCTCGTAGCGGTGCCGATGCCGCTCCGACACCTCGGTGGTGCCGTAGGCCTGCGCCACGACCGAGCCCTTCTCCAGCACGGCCGGATAGGCGCCCAATCGCATGGTGCCGCCGAGGTCGGCCTCACCGGCGACCGCCTGGGCCTGGTCGGCCATCGTGGAGATCACCGGATGCGTTGTCTCCGGCTCGAATTCGGCGGAGTTGGCGTCCTCGAGTCCCACCGAACGGGCGGCCTCGATCACCACGCACTGCAGTCCCAGGCACAGGCCCAGCAGCGGAATCGAGCGGGTGCGCGCGAACCGGATCGCGCCGACCTTGCCCTCGATGCCGCGAATGCCGAAGCCGCCGGGGATCAGCACCGCGTCGACATCGCCGAGGTGATGCTGCGCGCCCTCCGGAGTCTCGCATTCGTCGGACTGCACCCAGCGGATGTTCACCTTGGCCTTGGCCGCAAAACCACCGGCCCGCAGTGCCTCGGTCACCGAGAGATACGCGTCCGGCAGGTCGACGTATTTACCGACCAGCGCGACGGTCACCTCTTCGCGCGGGTTGTGCACCCGGTCCAGCAGATCGCCCCAGACGGTCCAGTCGACATCGCGGAACGGCAGGCCGAGCTTGCGCACCACGTAGGCGTCGAGGCCCTCGCGGTGCAGCACCTTCGGGATGTCGTAGATCGACGGCGCGTCGGGCGTGGAGATGCAGGCGTCGACATCGACGTCGCACATCAGCGCGATCTTGTTCTTCAGCCCCTGCGGCACCTCGCGGTCGCAGCGCAGGATCAGCGCGTCGGGCTGGATACCGATGTTGCGCAGCGCCGCGACGGAGTGCTGCGTGGGTTTGGTCTTCAGCTCGCCGGAGGGCGCCAGATACGGCACCAGCGTCACGTGCAGGAAGAAGCAGTTGTCCCGGCCCACCTCGTGCCGGATCTGGCGCGCGGCCTCGAGGAACGGCTGGGATTCGATATCGCCGACGGTGCCGCCGATTTCGGTGATCACCACGTCCGGGGTCTGGCCCTGCAGATCCGGACCGCTCATCGCGAGGATCCGGTTCTTGATCTCGTCGGTGATGTGCGGGATGACCTGCACGGTGTCGCCGAGGTACTCGCCGCGCCGCTCCTTGGCGATCACGGTGGAGTAGACCTGCCCGGTGGTGACGTTCGCATAGCCCGACAGATCACGGTCGAGGAAGCGCTCGTAGTGGCCGACGTCGAGGTCGGTTTCGGCGCCGTCCTCGGTCACGAACACCTCGCCGTGCTGGAAGGGATTCATGGTGCCGGGGTCGACATTCAGATACGGGTCCAGCTTCTGCATGGTGACCCGCAATCCGCGGGCGGTCAGCAGCTGGCCGAGGCTGGAGGCGGTCAGTCCCTTGCCGAGGGAGGAGGCGACACCGCCACTCACGAAGATGTGTTTGGTGGCCGTCTGATGGGGGGAACGCGCCGGAATCCGCGATTGACTCACGGAACTCCACGCTAACACGAAAAACGGTTGCGAAACGAATGCCACGCGGGGAATGTCGGACGTCGTCCTGCCAGTTTGTCACTTGCGTCTCATTCAGCGCAGCAACCCCATGACGCGGCGCCCAGGACGCACCGGTCGCCCGGCACTCGCTCCGACGTGACGGATCATCCGATCGCGGTCGACAGCGGCGGCCGCGCTCAGCCGGGAGAAGCGGTCACCGACAGCGAGGTCGCCTCCGGCCCGGTGCCGTAGTGACCGGTTTTGCCGCCCAGTTGCTCGGCGAGGCCGAGAGCCGTTGTAACCCGGCCCGTTTCGCGGTCCACGTTGTCGACCGTGGACACCGTCGCGTCGAGGCGGTTCTCGCGGCGCACCTCGGCGATCGGCCCCGATCCGTCCGAGGAACCGGCCCGCCCCGCCAGCACCAGCCCCGCCCCGCGTCCGCGCAGCGCCCCGGCGAAATGCGCCGTGATCGATCCCTGGCCGTTGTGGTCGGCCCGCGCGCCGGACCCGGTCACCACCACGGCCAACTGGGCCGGCGCGAAGTCACCGGCGGCGAGGAAGCCGCCGTTGCGCAGGGTGTCGACGATCAGCCCGCGTTCCTGCGCGGTGGCACGGTCGGCGCCGTCGGCGGGGTCGGTGAGAAACGCCAGGCCGAGGAGATCACCGGCGAGGCTGCCCTGATCCACCGCCTCGGTCTGCAACTGAGCGCCGGCGGGAATCATATTCGTGACCGCGGTCCGCAGGCGGTCGCCCTGCGACGCGTCGACGAAGGCGTCGGTGAGCGCGACCCGCCCGGTGACCTTCGCCCCGGCAGTGGTCAGGGCTGCCGTCACCGCGTCGACATCGCCGCCGTCGGCATCGGGGGTGGTGAATACGAGCACCGTGTGATCGGCGAGGGTTCCGTTCAGGATGCGGCCCGCCGACCGGGCGATGAAGTCGTCGGCCGCACCGACCTGCCGCTCGAGTTGCCCGTTGGCCGCCGCGAGCGCGTCGTTGCGCTGAGCCAGATCGTCACCGCCACCCGGACCACCCTGGCGGACGACGGCGCCGAGCGCCGCACCCACCGCCAATGCCAGAAAGATCGCGGCCAGGGAAACGACGAGCCGACGCATGGAACCCACTGCTTTCTCTACCCCCGACGGTCCGATAGTCGATGGAGCCAGTCCTGCGACTGCCGCCACGCCGAATCCAGCCAATCGAGCACATCGCTGCCCAGATGCGAGGACACGAGCAGTCCGACGATCAGCGCGATCAGCGCGGCCAGCACCACCAGTGCGGTCGCCCAGCCGGAGTTGCCCTGCCGATACAGGGTGGCGACGGCCTTGGCGTCCATCAGTTTCGGTCCCGCCTTGAGCCGGGTCAGGAACATCGCCGGAGCCGATTCGCGGCGGCTGCGATCGAAGAAGTCGTCGAGCGAGGCCGGCGCCCCGCAGGTGATGATCAGCGCGGCCCCGTGATGGTCGGCCAGCAGCAGCGCCAGATCCGCCGCCGATCCCGAGGACGGGAAGGTGGTGGCGCCGATACCCAGGTCCTGAATTCGCTCCAGCCCCTTGGCGTGCCCGTCGGTATCGGCCGGAAGTATCAGCTCGGCACCGCATTTCAGCGAGCTCGCGGTGATTTCCTCCGGGTCGCCGACGATCAGATCGGGACGATATCCGGCCTTGGTCAGGATGTCGGCGCCGCGCCCGACACCGACCAGAATCGGCGCGTACTCCTTGACGAACGGCTTGATCGCCTTGAGGTCGTCACGACTGTCCACGCCGTCGGCCACCACCACGACATGGCGGCCGCGCATCGACAGATCCAGGGCCGGAACCCCGAGACCGTCGATCAGCATCGCGCTTTCGGTCCGGATGTATTCGGTCGTGTTGCCGGCGAAGGCTTCCAGATGGTCGGCCAGCCCGTTGCGCGCCGCGATCATCCGCTCGGCGATGACCTGATCGGTGAGCTCGATGGCCTCGACCAGAACCTCCGGTTCCTTCTTGGTCAACTTGTCGGCATACACCACGCCGGCATCGATGCGGACCTTGCTGCCGTCCTTGATCTTGCCGAACACGTCGGCGGAGACAGCATCCAGCAACACGATCCCGTTGGCGGCCAGCACTTCCGGGCCGAGGTTCGGATAGCGGCCCGAAATCGAGGGCGAGGCATTGATCACCGCCGCCACGCCCGCCTGGACGAGCCGGTCAGCGGTGAGGCGATCGATGTCCATCTCGTCGAGGACCACCACATCGCCCGCCCCGACCCGCTTGAGCAGACGCCGGGTATTGCGGTCCACCCGGGCCATCCCGGTGACGCCGGGAAGCGTTTCGGTGTTGCGCGACAACAGCGCCAGCATCTTCATGGCATCCGATAATGGACGCCGACTCTCAACCTGTGGTGGAGGCGCGCCGACGTCCTATCACATCCCCTGGCATGAGGCCAGCAAACGCACGCCTCCACGACGTCGACTGGCGTGCCGGGTGGTACCGCTGGTACCGATATGCTTCGGCTCACTGCATCCGAAGGAGAACGCCATGGCCAGTACCACCGTCGACACGGTCATTCCCGCACCGCGCGACGTCGTCTACAAGCTGTTCGCCGAGCGCGACAGTCTCAACGGCTATCTGCCCGTGCGCATTACGCTGCGTCAGCCCGGCGCTCCCGAGGCCTCCGGCGTCGGTGCACGCTACCTGGTGGGCGTGGGCGGCATCGGTGTGACCGAGGAGACCACCGAACTGGTTCCCGGTGAGCGCATGGAATACCGGATCATCGCCGGTGCGCCGGTGAAGCGGCACGTCGGCACCATCACCTTCGCCGACGCCCCGGGCGGCACCCTGGTGTCGTACCGGATGGAATCCGAGCCCAAGCTGCCGGTGCCGGACAAGGCGACGGAACTGTTTCTGCGCGGCCTGATCTCGCCGTTCCTCAAGGCCGCCAAGAAGGCCGTCGCCAAGTAGACGCTTCGCAGCTCGTCAGCCCGCCGCCGAGGTGGTGTCGGCCTTCTCCGCCCGCGCGGTGGCCAGCAACTCCTCGGCGTGGGCGCGGCCGGTCTCGGTGTCGTCGAGACCGGCCAGCATGCGAGCTAGCTCGACGACCCGCTCGTCGGTGGTCAGCGCCCGCACCCCGCTGTTGACGCCCTTGCCGTCGTCGACCTTGTCCACCACGAGGTGGGTGTCGGCGAAGGCGGCCACCTGCGGCAGATGAGTCACCACGATGACCTGATGGGTGCGGGCCAGCCGCGCCAGCCGTCGCCCGATCTCCACCGCGGCGCGGCCGCCGACACCGGCGTCGACCTCGTCGAACACCATGGTCGAGCCGTATTCGGAGGCCGCGAGCACCACTTCCAGCGCCAGCATCACGCGCGAGAGCTCACCACCGGACGCACTGCGGCTCAACGGCAGCGACTGCGCGCCGGAGTGGGCGGACAGCCGGAATTCCACCTCGTCCACACCGGACGCGCCGGCATGCAGCTCCGCCCCCTCGACGGTGATGGGCGCACTGTCCTGCGCGGCCGCCGCCAGCGGCCGCACCTCCACCTCGAGTTTGGCGCGGCCCATCGCCAGTCCGCTCAATTCGGCGCTCACCGCGGTCGCGAGTTTGCGGGCGGCCTTGCGCCGGGCGGCGGTCAACTTCTTCGCCGTCTCCCGCACCTGCCCGGCCGCGGTCTCCACATCGGCGGCCAGCGCCGCCAGCGCCTCCTCCGACACGTCGAGGGAGGCCAGGCGGGTGCGCGCCTCGTCGGCCCAGGCGATCACCGCGTCGACATCGGGTGCGTATTTGCGGGTCAGCGATTTCAGTTCCGCCTGGCGGGTGAGCAGGCTGTCCAGCGCCGCGGGATCCGACGGCAGATCCGACAGATACGAACTCAACTCGGTGGTCACATCGACCACCACCGCGATGGCCTCCCCCAGCCGCGGCGCCAACGCGGTCAGCGCCGGATCGTCACTGGATTCCAGCCGGGCCCGCGCACCACCGAGCGCGTCCAGCGCACCGGCGCCCTCACCGTCGCCGGAACCCGCGAGGGCCGCATGGGCGGCGCCGGCCGCCTCTCGCAGCGAATCCAGATCGCCGAGCCGCAGCACCTCGGCGACGATGCGCTCGTCCTCACCGGGTTCCGGTGCGACCGAATCGATTTCGTTCAGCGAATGCTGCAGCCGATCGGCCTCGAGGGCGAGTTCACGGCTGCGCGCGGTGCGTTCCAGCAGCTCGGCGCGAGCCTGCAGCCAGGTGCGGCGGGCCAGCTGATATTTGCGCAGCAGCCCGGCCACCGCATCGCCGGCGAACCGGTCCAGGGCCTGCAGTTGCTGATCGGGACGCTGCAGTCGCAGCTGATCGTTCTGCCCGTGCACGGTCAGCAGCGGCGCCGTGAAATCCGACAGCACCGCGGCCGGCACACTGCGGCCACCGAGATGGGCGCGGGAACGCCCGTCGCTGCCGACGGTACGCACCGCGATGACACTGTCGTCGTCGTCGCGTTGCGCGCCGGAGGATTCCAGCACCTTCTCGACCTCGTCGCGGGCGCTGTCGTGCACGTCCTCGACGGTGAACCGGCCCTCGACCACGGCCCGCTGCGCGCCCTGACGCACCCGTCCGGCGTCCGCGCGGGCGCCACCGAGCAGATGCAGTCCGGTGACCACCATCGTCTTGCCGGCACCGGTCTCACCGGTCACACAGGTCAGTCCCTCGTGGAACTGCGCGGTGGCGGTGGATATGACGCCGAGGCCGTCAATCCTGATCTCTGTCAGCACGTGTGCTCTCCGTTCGGCGGTGTTCGCTATCGCCTGAGCCGGGTTGCTCGGTGGGGGTGCGGGCCGGCTCCGGCGCGCACGGCCGTTCCGGCCGCCGGCCCCGCCAGCCTGTCACGGGTAAGCGGAACTTGCGCACCATCCGGTCGGCGAAGGGGGCGGAATCCAACCGCACCCACCGCACCGGTTCGGCGCCGCGCACCGCTTCGAATCGCCCACCCCGCGGTAATGCCAGCGTACGCCGGCCGTCCAGGAAGACGATCGCATCATGGCCTGTCGCAACGGTTTCCACCGCGATCCGCGACTCCGGGCTGGTCACCAGCGGCCGTGCGAACAGTGCGTGCGCATTACTGGGAATCACCAGCAGCGCCTCGAGTTCGGGCCACACCACGGGACCACCCGCGGAGAAGGCATAGGCGGTGGAGCCGGTGGGTGTCGCGATCAGCACGCCGTCACAACCGAACTGCGACACCGGGCGGCCGTCGACTTCGAGGACGACCTCCAGCACGCCCATCCGGGCGGCATTCTCGATACTGGCCTCGTTGAGGGCCCATCCGCGTTCCACGACAACATCATCGACGCGGACACTGACATCTACGGTCATCCGCTGCTCGATGCGGTAATCGCCGCGCACCACCTGGGCCAGCGCGTCGTCCAGATGTTCGGCCTCGGCCTCGGTGAGAAAACCGATGCGTCCGAGGTTGATTCCCAGTACCGGAACCCGGGCCGGGTGTGCCATCTCCGCCCCGCGCAGGAAGGTGCCGTCGCCACCGAGCGCGAGCACCATCTCGCAGCCGACCGCGGCTTCGGGACCGTGCGGCACCACCCGCACCGGATAGCCGTCGGGTTCGCCGGTGTCGTCGAAATCCAGCTTGGTGCTGTAGGCCTCGTCCTCGAGGACGCGCAACCCGATTCCGGCGTCGGCGAAGATCTTCGCGACCCGATGCGCGGTCTCGAGCAGTTCGGAACGGCCCGGATGGGCGACGAGCAGGATCTCCCGCTTCACTGTGGCCCCTCCTCGACCGCACGCTGCACCAATTCGCTGATATCGGGCTCCGATTCGGTCTCGGCCGAATCCGTGTCCGGTGTGTCCTTGCGCAGCCACAGGAAATACTCGACGTTGCCCGACGGGCCGGGCAACGGGCTGGCGACCACACCGCGGGTACGCAGGCCCAACTCGGCGGCCGCGGCGGCCACCTCGGTCACCGCCTCGGCGCGCAGAGCCGGGTCACGCACCACACCGCCGGAGCCTACTCGCTGTTTACCGACCTCGAACTGCGGTTTCACCATGGGCAGCAGATCCGCGCCCGGTGTGCAGCAGGCGGCCAGCGCGGGCAGCACCAGCGCCAGCGAGATGAACGACAGATCCGCGACCACCAGCTCGACCGGACCGTCGATCGCCTCGGGCGTCAGCGCGCGCACATTGGTGCGGTCGAACACGCGGACCCGCTCGTCGTTGCGCAGCCGCCACACCAGCTGGCCGTAGCCGACATCGACGGCGACCACCTCGCGGGCGCCGCGGGCGAGCAGCACATCGGTGAACCCGCCGGTCGACGCACCGGCGTCCAGGCAGCGCTTCCCGGCCACGCTCACCCCGAGCGGTTCGAACGCCTCCAGCGCGCCCAGCACCTTGTGCGCACCACGCGAGGCCCACTGGACCTCGTCGGGTTCCTCACGCACCAGCAGCGGGGTATTCGGCTCGACCGCGGTCGCCGGTTTCGACGCGACCGCACCGTTGATCAGGACGCGGCCCGCGCCGATCAGTTCGACCGCGTGCTCTCGCGATCGCGCCAATCCGCGGCGAACCAGTTCGGCGTCCACTCGCGCGCGCCTGGCCACCTCAGATCTTGTCCACCGTCGCCAGGGCGCCGACCAGCACCTCGTGGGCCTGTTCGAGAATGCGCGCCCGCCGAGTGATATCGGTTCCCGCGCGGTCCACCCCGTCGGCTTCGTCGCTGCTCACGCGCCGCGCTCCGGACAATTCCGCCAGCAGCGCCGCTACCTCGGCCCGCACCTGCTCCGGATCGGCGAACTCCGCCGTCCCTCCCGCGAGATGCTGCCCGGGCAGCGGAACTCCCGGGCGAGGACCGGAGGAACCGGACGGATGCGGACGCGGAATGGGCGTAGTCATGGTGCCGACAACGCTACCGGAGTTCCACGACGGACAGGCAAGCGGCGGCACGGGTGAAACGGAGGTCACGGTGGCGTCCAGCGGCCGGGCGCCGGCCGCCCTGCGTCGACGGCTGCAGCCCCAGGACCGGTGGGGCGCGGCGAGTATTGGCACAATGGCGGCGTGGGAGGTAAGCGACGACAGGGATCTGTCCGGTTCGTCGCACTCGCGGCGGCATCGACGGCGGCCGCGGTGGTCGCCGCCGCCGAATACGCCCACTGGCGCGCATCTCGGCGATTGCTCGGACCGCGGCGGGAACCACGAACCGGCGGTGTGGACGCAGTGGTGGTGCTGGGCTACCCGGCCGCCGCCGACGGCCGGACGCGCGCGCTGCAGCGCTGGCGATGCCGCATCGGCGCCCGCTCGCTGCCGCGCGACCGCGACGGATTCCTGATCTTCACCGGCGGCGCCGTGCACGGCCCCTGGGTCGAAGCGACGGTGATGGCCGAATACACCCGCGCTCACCTCGGTGTTCCGCCCGAGCGAATCCGGACGGAGACATCGGCCGAAACCACGTGGCAGAACATCGAATTCACCATTCCCGCCATGGAACGAGCCGATCGCATCATGATCGCCTCCGACCCCATGCACGCCGCCCGCGCCCGCCGCTACCTGTGGGCGCAGCGGCCGGACCTCGCCGAACGCCTCGCCCCCGCCGCCGACTACCGGCCGCTGGAATGCTGGTGGCTCAAAATCCCCACTGCCGCACACGAATCGGCGGCGATCACCCGGCGCCGCGCCGGAGCTGCCGCCACTCCACTACTCCGGCGCCTGAACATCCTCCCCGAGACCGCTGCAGCGTTCACAGCTGCCGAGGATCGCCGCGATTGACCGACGATCCCGGCGCGGATCGGGCAGTCGTCGACTCGGCCGTGGTGAACGCGGTGAGCCGGACAGTTACCGAAGCAATTCGATTGCGCGACCGGGGTTTTCGTCCAACAGTCTGATCAAGTGGTCGACCGTGTCACCCTCGGGAGAATCGTGCCGGATCACCGGGTGATTCAGCGCGTCGAGAGTTCGGGAGATGTAGGTGGGCCGGTGGTCGGCGGGGCGGGCTCGCAGATCGTCGAGGGTGCTGACGCCGGTGAGGACCATCAACGACGGCAGGCCGACGCACCGGGCGCCGTCGATATCGGTGTCGAGACGGTCTCCCACCACGAGCACGTCGCGGGTCGCCGCGCGGACCAGCGCATCCTCGAGCAGCGGCGCATAGGGTTTACCGGCTACCACCGGCTCCTGGTCGGTCGCGGCTCGCAATGCGGCGACCATCGCGCCGTTGCCCGGCGCCAGGCCGCGCTCGTTCGGCAGGGTGGCATCCGCATTCGCGGCCACCCACAGGGCCCCGGCCCGCACGGCGTAGGCCGCCTCGGCGAGGTCCGGCCATCCGGTCTGCGGGGAATGCCCCTGCACGACCGCGGCGGGAGCCACGCCGTTGAAACGCCGAATCGGTTGCAGGCCGACCTGTTCGATTTCCGCCGCGAGGTCGTCGGTGCCGACGATCAGCACGGTGGATCCGGCGGCCAGCCGGGAGGCGAGCACATGCGCCGCCGCCTGCGCGCTGGTAACGACCTCGGATTCACTTGCGCCGAAACCCAATTCGCGCAGATGCGCGGCCACCACACCGGCCGACCGGCTGGCGTTGTTGGTGACGAACATCAGCTTCTGCGCGCCACCGCCTGCGTCGAGAGCGGCGGGTGCGCCGGTGATCACCTGCGCACCTCGATACAGCGTGCCGTCCAGATCCAGCAGGAGGGCCTCGAAGCTCTCCCGAAGCGATGCTGCCACTAGTTACTCCACGTCGTCGTCGACCTGTGCGTCCGCGAGTTCGTCGGCACGCTCCTCGGCGTCGGTATCACCGTCGACATCGGCCGCGGCCGCATTGAGGAACCACTGCAGTGCCTCGTCGGACCGGCCGGCGGCGAGCAGCGCCTCCGCATAGGCGTAGAACAACCGTGCCGAGGCGGAACCGGAGCGCGAGGGATCCAGTTCCGGCGTCTGCAGGGTGACCACGGCCTGATCGTATTGGCCCAAATCCATTCGCGCACCGGCGACGACGATCCGCAGCTCGGTCGCCTCGTCGCCCGACAGTGCCCGCGCCTCGTCGCTGCGGCCGAGTTCGATCGCGCGTTCGGGCCGTCCCAGCCCGCGTTCGCAATCGGCCATGACCGCCAGCAGACCCGAGCCGCCGGACATCCGGCGCGCGGTACGCAACTCGGAGAGGGCCTCGGCCCATTCACCCGCGTGATAGGCGGTGACACCGGCGGTTTCGCGGACCACCGCGATGCGTCCGGCGCGGCGCCGTGCCGCGCGCGCATGTTCGAGTGCCTGCTCCGGGTCCTCGTCGAGAAGCCGGGCGGCCATCACCAGGTGCCGGGCGACCGCCTCGGCGTTGTTCTTGTCGAGGCTCAGCAGATCGCGGCGCACCGCGCCGTCCAGATCGCTCGCCTGCACATCGTCCGGCAACGCGGGCTCATCGGGCCGCCCCGCCCGGCTCTCACCGCCGACGCGCGCCCCTTCACCACCCCGTCGCCGCGGCTCCCGGTCCTCGAAGTTCGCGCCGGCCTCCGCCGATTCTCCGGTGTGCGCGGTGGTGTCGGCCTCGTTCGCCGATCCGAATCGACGCTCGGCATCCGCGCCACCGCGCCGGAACCCGCCGCGCCGATCACCCTCGCCCCGGCCGTAACCACCCGGACGATCCTCACGGCCGCTCGGACCTCCCGGTCGCCGGCCACCCTCGTCACGCCGGAATCCGCCTCGGCGATCATCCGAGCCGCGCCCGTAGCCGCCGGACCGCCGATCGCCCTCGTCACGCCGGAACCCACCCGAGCGGCGATCGTCACCACCGCGACCGTATCCCCCGGAGCGGCGATCGTCGCCGCCGCGCTCGAAACCACCGGAACGCCGGTCGTCGCCACCACGGTTGTAACCGCCGGAACGACGGTCGTCCCCGCCACGGCTGTAACCACCGGGACGACGGTCATCGCCACCACGGCTGTAACCACCGGAACGGCGGTCGTCCCCACCACGGTTGTAACCACCCGAGCGGCGATCGTCCTCGCCGCGGCCGTATCCACCCGAGCGGCGATCGTCGCCACCACGGTTGTAACCACCCGAGCGCCGGTCGTCTCCACCGCGGTTGTAACCACTGGAACGGCGGTCGTCTCCACCGCGGTTGTAACCACCGGAACGGCGATCGTCGTTGTCGCGCCGGAAGCCACCGGAGCGGCGGTCGTCTCCGCCACGTTCATGGCCGCCCGAGCGGCGATCGTCTCCACCACGCCCGTGACCACCGGAGCGACGGTCGTCGTCGCCGCGCCCATACCCGCCGGAACGACGATCATCGTTGTCGCGCCGGAAGCCACCGGAGCGGCGGTCGTCTCCACCGCGGCCGTAACCGCCGGTGCCGCGCTCGGATCCACGGCGGTCGTCGCCGCGCCCGCTACCGCCGCGCCGATCGTCGTCACGGTCGCCGTATCCGCCCGAGCGGCTGGTGTCGTCGCCGCGCCGGAAACCTCCGGAGCGACGTTCCCCTTCTCCGCGGTCATGGGCAGGTGTGCCGGAGCCGGCCGAGTCCGGACCGGTACTGCCACGGCGGAAGGGTCTCCTACCGTCGTCATGCTCCGACACAGCGTTACCTTTCTCTGATCCGGCACGAGCAGCCGGTGATGACATGCAGACCGCGCCGTCCGCCGGCACCCGTCTGCAACCACCATAAATTCAATCACGCGACACGAACGCTTCCCCACTTGCCCGGCCCGCGCGCGCATCGCGAGTGGCCGGGGGCGACGAGTCGCGGATCCGGACGAAAATCCGGTGCAGCGGCGGCGCCGAACAAAAAGGGGCGTATA
>NZ_BDBN01000102.1 GCF_001613005.1 Nocardia nova NBRC 15556
GGAGCGGCTGCCGGTCACCGAGGCGTACCGGCGCGGGCTGCTGGCCGGGGTCCTGCCCGTCGACGAACTCGATGCGAAGGTCGAAGCGGTGGCGGCGAAACTCGCCCACGGCCCGCGCCGCGCCCTCGAACTCACCAAGCGCACCCTCAACCGCGCCGCGCTGGCCTCGCTGGACGAGGCGCTCGCCGCCGAGAAGGCCGGGCAGGCCGAGTTGCTGCGCGGACCCGATTTCGCCGAGGGTGCCGCGGCGATGCTGGGCAAGCGCAAAGCGGTATTCGCGCACTAGGACGCTCGAGCCGAACCAGCGGCCGCGGAGAGCGCTGCGCCACAGCGTCTCTCGGTAGCTGAAGTAGCCGGTGGGGGAGATGTTCGGGCGGAGGCGGCCACCTACTCGGTCACGGAGCGTGTTCGATGGCGTCGCTGCCGGGGTGGCTAGCCGCCCACGCTCCCGTCCTCCGGAAGCGCCGCGTCGAGCGTCCGGTCCGACGTCGCCGCCGGATAGTCGTAGCCCACCCAGCGGTTGCGGTTCGCCCAGCCGACCAGGTCGTATCGCCAGCGGAACGGCCAGGTCCGCGACACCGTCATGAACAGCACCGCGCCCAGTGCCGCGTAGTCGTCGTGCGCCGACAGCAGCGCCCGCTGCTGGCGCGGGGAGGCGGTGAAGAAGGCCTCGAACATCGAGATCGACTGCGCGGTGGTCAACCGCCCCAAGCCGTAGAGGCCGCGCATCCGCATCCAGTACACCAGCCGGGCCTGCCACGGCCACAGCGCCGCGACCGGATCGGAACCCGTGCGCACCGCATCGACCAGCGAGTCGACCAGGGCGAACGAATCGGCGACGCTGTAGCCCGTGCACGGATGCATCATTCCGCCGCGGGAGCCGAACGGAACCGGGTCGTTTCCGCGCACCGAACCACGCATCGGCGGCGGTGGCTGATCCAGCGGATAGTGCGCGGCCTCGGACGGCTCGTCACCGCGCAGCCGGATGCCGTGCGCGGCGAACCGATGCAGGGTGCGCCGGCGCAGTTCGTGCTGCGGCATGCCGCCGCGCAGGCCGAGACTGGTCTCCTCGAAGATCACCGTGCCGTCGCCGAGCGGGACGGCGTACAGGAACGAGGGCGGCTCGTCCGGACCCGCGCCGTTCTCGTCGCGCCAATCCAGCAGCAGCCCTTCGCCGTCGCCGACCATCGGCGCCGCCCGTTCGGCGTCGACGAAGATGCCGTGCGCGCTGGCGGTGCGCCGCGCCCCCGGCGAGGCGAGCCCGCGGGTGTCCACCACCGTGGCGGCCGTGATCGTGCTGCCGTCCTGCAGGTCGACGCGATGAGCGTCGACAGAGGTAGCGCGACCGGCCAGCACGGTGGCATCGTCTAGAGGTAGCGCATCGCGTAGCCCGGGCTTGGAGAGTACGCAGTACGGCCTTTCGATTCGATGCGGCGTCTGCGTCCAGACGGTGGGCGCCTCGATGCGCTGGGCGATCGCGCTGTGTGGCAGCCACGCGGGAAGTTCGTCGACCCAGCAGGAGAAGGTCGGCGGCCACAGCCGCTCGGGCCGCGGGTCCACCGCCACCACGTCGAGCCCCGCCCGCATCGCGCGGTGCGCGACGGCACGGCCGGTCGGCCCGAGCCCGACCACGCACAGATCGGCTCGACGGACATGCTGCGCACTCATGGCCGCATTCTCCCAGCCCGGCCCCGCATCGCCGCGGGGGCCGTAGATGTTACGCCCCGAAAACTCGTGGCGTAGCAATTCGCGTCGTGAAATGCATTGGGGCAGTTCATAACCTGAGACCACGGGCGCCGTCGGGGGGTGCTCGCCGATTGCTGGTGGCCAGGGAGAACGATATGCGAAGGTTTCGAGACACGGGGCGGACTCCGCGGCACAGATCCATGCCGCGGATGATGAGTACGGCGGTGGTGGCCGCCGCCGCCCTGCTGATGTGCCAGGGGAACGGTGCGGCCGATCCCGCGCCGGCGCCCGGTCCGACCGGCTCGGACTCGGCGATCGTCCGGGTCCGCACCGACGATCCGCGCCATCAGTCGTTGTTCGTGCACTCCGCGGCGATGGGGCAGGACATCGAAGTGCAGGTGCAGCGGGCCGCCGATACGAGCGCCCCGCGTCCGGTGCTGTATCTGTTGCTCGGCGCCGGCGGCGGTCTCGACGGCTCGACCTGGGCGACGAAAACCGATGCGCTGAAATTCCTCGCCGACAAGAACGTCAACGTGGTGACGCCGATCGGTGGCATGTTCAGCTATTACGCCGACTGGCAGCGCGACGATCCGCACCTGGGTCGCAACAAGTGGCGCACCTTCCTGACGCAGGAACTGCCGCCGCTTCTGAACACGTATCTGGATGCCAACGGCCGCAACGGAATTGCCGGCTATTCGATGTCGGCCACCACGACCTTGGCGCTCGCGGCGACCGCCGGGGACCTGTTCTCCGCGGTCGGCTCCTACAGCGGATGCGCGCAGACCTCCGATCCGGTCGGACAGGAATTCGTCCGGCTCACGGTCGAGACGTGGGGATGGGGCAATGCCGAGAACATGTGGGGTCCGCCCGGCGATCCGGACTGGGTCGGCAACGATCCCTACGTGCACGCGGAGGGCCTGCGCGGCAAGGCCATCTACATCGCGAACGGCAGCGGACTGCCCGGGCCCTACGACACCTTGAACGGCGAATACTCGCTGCCCGGGGAATGGGGTTACGCCAATCAGCTCGTGCTCGGCGGCATCATCGAATCGGCGACGAACTACTGCGCCCACAACATGCAGGCACGGCTGGACTCGCTGAACATCCCCGCCACCTATGACTTCCGGCCGACCGGCACGCACTCCTGGGGTTACTGGCAGGACGACCTGAAGAAATCGTGGCCGGTGCTGGCCTCGGGCCTGGGACTGTAACCGATGCGCGGCGATCGCAATCCCACTGCGCGCGCGATACTCGCGCTGGTCCTGGGGGCGTTGATCGCCTGGGCCGGCGCCCGTGCGCCCCAGGCCGCGGCCTTCCCGGCCGAAGTGCCGTATTTGCCGGGCGCCAACGATTTCGGCTGCCGGACCACCGCGGACAAGCCCTATCCGGTGATTCTGGCCCACGGCGCAGCCACCGACGCCGGGCGCAGCTTCGCCGTACTCGCACCGCAATTGCACCGGCTCGGCTTCTGTGTTTTCGCTGCCGATGTGGGACGACTGCCGTTGTCGAATCTGGGCGCGAACGGTGTGCCCGATCCGAAATGGGCGGGATTGGGTCCGGCGGCCGCGGCAGTGGAGGGCAACGGCATCTACGGCGTGGCCGATATCGCCACGCAGGCAACGGAATTGGGTGCCTTCGTCGCACGGGTCCTGGATGCGACCGGAGCGGCGAAGGTTGTCATGGTCGGCCATTCCACCGGCGGCACGGATATTCGTGAATTCGTGCGCCACCGCCCCGAGCAGGTGGCGAGCGTGGTCACCGTCGGCACGCCCTATCGCGGATCGACCTTCGCCGGCCTGCCGGTGATGTTCCCCTTCTACGGCGCGCTCGGTATGGACGGGCCGGCGGTTGCGGCGCAGGTCTTCGGACCCGCCGGAGCCGAACAGGCGCCGGGAACGCCGACCCTGAACCGGTTGAACGCCGACGGTGAGACCCATCCGGGAATCCGCTACACCGCCATCGCCAGCCGCGACGATACGGTCATCACCCCTCCGGAGACGGCCCTGTTGAGCGATCCGCAGGGCGGCAACCGAAACATCTGGCTGCAGGACGGATGCCCCACCCTCGTCGTCGCCCACGACGCGATGCTGTCGGATCCGCGCGCGCTCGCCGAAATCACCGCCGCCGTCGCGGGCACGCCGCCCCCGCCCTGCTGAGGGCGTTGATTCGTCACCGGGCGCCCAGGTGTGGCCGGACGGCGGCGAGCGATCCTTCCGCTACCCTGGGCTGCCATGAGTGCGGTGCGGTTCGCCACGATCTCCGTGCTCCTGTGCGCGCTGATCGCCGTCGCGGCCGGCCGCGCGCCGCGAGCGCACGCCTTCGCGATGGACGTTCCGCCGCTGGCCGGCGCGAACGATTTCTCCTGTCGCCCGACCCGTGACAAGCCCTATCCGGTGATCCTGGCGCACGGTGCGGCGACCGACGCCCAGCGCAGCTTCGGCGCGCTGGCCCCCGCGCTGCGCAGCCAGGGCTACTGCGTCTTCGCCGCCGATGTGGGACGGGTACCGCTGCCGACGCTCGGACTGAACGGTGTCTCCGAGGCCGGCTGGCCGGGATTGGGCCCGGTCGCCGCGGCCGTACAGGGCAACGTCGTCTACGGCGTGGCCGATATCGGCTCGCAAGCGGTGCAACTGGCCGCGTTCGTCGCCATGGTGCGCGGGGTGACCGGCGCGCCGAAGGTCGAGATGGTGGGGCATTCGACCGGCGGCACCGAGATTCGGGAGTATGTGCGCCGCCATCCGGGCGTGGTGGACAGCGTGGTCACAGTCGGCACGCCCTACCGGGGTTCGACCTTCGAAGGCCTCCCGAAGATGTTCCCGTTCTACGGGGCCATCGGGATGGACGGCGAGCAGACCGCGGCCCAGGTCTTCGGTCCCGCGGGCGCCGAGCAGGTTCCGGGCACGCCGACATTGACCCGGCTCAACGCCCACGGCGAAACCGAGCCCGGGATCCGCTACACCGCGATCGCGAGCCGCACCGACGAGGTGATCACCCCGGCGGAGACCGCATTGCTGGCCGATCCGCAAGGCGACAATCGCAATATCTGGATCCAGGACGGGTGCCCGGCGCTGGCGGTCAGCCACAACGATCTGCTGTCGAATCCGCGCGCGATCGCCGAGATCACGGCCGCGGTCGCCGGCGCGCCGCCGCCCCCGCCCTGCTGAACCGGGCTGATCGGCTACTTCGGCGTCACCCAGGTGGTGATGTCGGCGTGCACGACCTCGACGCCGTGTTTGTCGTAGATCGACACCGGAACGACCACTTCCGTCCCTTCGGTGAGGGTCGCGAAGTCCGGAATCCGGTCGAGTTTCGCGACCGCGCGCAGGCCGGATTCCGCCTTGGCCAGGTATTGCACGTTCATCGCCTTGGGGATCCAGCGGTGGGTGGTCGGAACCGTGGCCTCGCTCAGCATGCCCATCGCGACCTCGGCCAGATTGCAGGCCGCGATCGCGTGGAAGGTGCCCAGGTGATTGTGGATCCCGAACCACTTGGGCGCGGTGACCTCGCACAATCCCGGTTCCAGCCGCACGACGTTCGGCACGACGGTGCCGAAGTAGGGGACGCGGGCGATCATGCCGACCGAGAACAGGGCATGTCCGAGGCGGTTGTCGGGGAGCTTCTTCCAGCCGCGGTAGGTAGCGGTCTCTGTGGTCATGGCAACACCTTACTCTGGAGTAAGTTCGACGCGCCGCCGCGCGGTCCGGTACCGTCCGACCAGGGCCGCGGCGCGTCCGCGGGGGCGGACGACCCCCGATTTGGAGTGGGTGGGGGGCCTCGGGCATACTGTTCGGGTTGCCTGCAGCGGTGGTGTGTGTCCATCGCCGGTAGGTGAGCAGGACCCACTGAGTATCGGCGTCGAGTCCGGCGCGGGTACGTCCGGGACGAAGTTCCGAGACCCAACAGGTGAAATATGCCCGGGGTCGAAGAATGAGCGGAGAGGCGACACGCCCGACCGCGTGGACCGGAAGAACCATGACAGATGAACAGCGGCGATGGATCGGGTGCGCCCCGGTCGTGTTGGTGGCTGATGCGTCTTCGTGTGTTCGGGCTGTGCAAATGAGGGTGGTTCGGGAGCGAAAGCTCCTGGGTCACAACGTAAGCGGAGAAAAGGACACTCAGCGTGGCGGGACAGAAGATCCGCATCAGGCTCAAGGCCTACGACCATGAGGCGATCGATGCGTCTGCACGCAAGATCGTCGAGACGGTGACCCGCACCGGTGCCCGCGTCGTCGGGCCGGTGCCGTTGCCGACCGAGAAGAACGTGTATTGCGTCATCCGCTCGCCGCACAAGTACAAGGACTCGCGCGAGCACTTCGAGATGCGCACGCACAAGCGGCTGATCGACATCCTCGACCCGACGCCGAAGACGGTCGACGCGCTCATGCGCATCGATCTGCCGGCCAGCGTCGACGTCAACATTCAGTGACGGGGATTGCAGATATGACTGACAACAAGAACAGGCCGGCGGCCGGCATCCTGGGCACCAAGCTCGGCATGACTCAGGTGTTCGACGAGAAGAACCGCGTCGTTCCCGTGACCGTCGTCAAGGCCGGACCGAACGTCGTGACCCAGATCCGCACCGAGGAGCGCGACGGCTACTCCGCCGTTCAGCTCGCCTTCGGCGCGATCGACCCGCGCAAGGTGACCAAGCCCGTCGCCGGGCAGTTCAGCAAGGCCGGTGTCACCCCGCGTCGCCACGTCGCCGAGATCCGCGTCGCCGACGCCGCCTCGTTCGAGGTGGGCCAGGAACTGTCGGCCGATGTCTTCGAAGAGGGTGCCTACGTCGACGTGACCGGCACCAGCAAGGGCAAGGGCTACGCCGGTGTCATGAAGCGTCACGGCTTCAAGGGGCAGGGCGCCGCCCACGGTGCGCAGGCTGTGCACCGCCGGCCGGGCTCCATCGGTGGATGTTCGACGCCTGGCCGTGTTTTCAAAGGCATGCGGATGGCCGGCCGGATGGGTAACGACCGCGTGACCACGCAGAACCTCTCGGTCCACAAGGTGGACGCCGAGAACGGCCTGCTGCTGATCAAGGGCGCGATCCCGGGCCGCAAGGGCGGCATCGTGATCGTCAAGAGCGCTGCGAAGGGTGGTGCCCGGGCATGAGCACCGACACTAAGACCAACCTGACGCTTCCGGTGAAAGAGCCGGGCGGCAAGACCAACGGCACCGTCGAGCTCCCCGCGGAGATCTTCGACGCGACCGCCAACATCGCGCTGATGCACCAGGTCGTCGTGGCCCAGCAGGCCGCGGCTCGCCAGGGCACGCACGCCACCAAGACCCGCGGCGAGGTCCGCGGCGGTGGTAAGAAGCCGTACCGCCAGAAGGGCACCGGCCGCGCCCGCCAGGGTTCGACCCGCGCGCCGCAGTTCACCGGCGGTGGCACCGTGCACGGCCCGCAGCCGCGCGACTACTCGCAGCGTCTGCCCAAGAAGATGAAGGCCGCCGCCCTGCGTGGCGCCCTCTCGGACCGGGCCCGCAACGAGCGCATCCACGTCATCAGCGAACTGGTCGCCGGCCAGACGCCGTCCACCAAGGCCGCCAAGAACTTCCTGGCCGAGCTGTCGGACCGTAAGAAGGTGCTGGTCGTGGTGGGCCGCGAAGATGTCACCGCGTGGAAGAGCGTGGCGAACCTGCAGGGTGTGCACCCGATCGCGCCGGACCAGCTGAACACCTACGACGTGCTGCTCAGCGACGACGTCGTGTTCAGCGTCGAGGCGCTCAACGCGTTCGTGCACGGCCCGGCCGAGTCTGCACAGGAGGAAAGCAAGTGACCACCATCGCCGACCCGCGCGACATTCTGCTCGCGCCGGTGATCTCCGAGAAGTCCTACGGGCTGATCGAAGAGGGCACCTACACCTTCCTGGTGCACCCGGACTCGAACAAGACGCAGATCAAGATCGCCGTCGAGAAGGTTTTCGGCGTCACGGTCACCAGCGTCAACACTGCCAACCGTCAGGGCAAGCGCAAGCGGACCCGCTTCGGTTACGGCCAGCGCAAGAGCACCAAGCGCGCGCTCGTGACCATCTCGGCCGACAGCAAGCCCATCGAGATCTTCGGAGGCCCGGTCGCGTAAGCGGTCGGATCTTCAGAAAGCAGAGAAGAACTCATGGCAATCCGTAAGTACAAGCCGACTACGCCGGGTAGGCGCGGGTCGTCCGTTTCGGACTTCGCCGAGATCACCCGGTCCACTCCCGAGAAGTCGCTGCTGCGCCCGCTCACCAAGTCCGGTGGTCGTAACGCGCACGGCCGGATCACCACCCGTCATCGCGGTGGCGGTCACAAGCGGGCCTACCGTCTGATCGACTTCCGCCGGTTGGACAAGGACGGCATCCCGGCCAAGGTCGCTCACATCGAGTACGACCCGAACCGGACCGCCAACATCGCCCTGCTGCACTACGCGGACGGCGAGAAGCGCTACATCATCGCGCCCAAGGGCATCGCCCAGGGCACGCGGATCGAGTCCGGCGCCGGCGCCGACATCAAGCCCGGCAACAACCTGCCGCTGCGCTCGATCCCGACCGGTACCACCATCCACGCGGTGGAGCTGCGTCCGGGCGGTGGCGCCAAACTGGCTCGTGCCGCCGGTATGAGCATCCAGCTGCTGGGTAAGGAAGGCGCCTACGCCGTCCTGCGTATGCCCTCCGGCGAAATCCGCCGCGTCGACGTGCGCTGCCGCGCCACCGTCGGCGAGGTCGGCAACGCCGAGCAGTCGAACATCAACTGGGGTAAGGCCGGCCGTATGCGCTGGAAGGGTCGCCGCCCCACGGTCCGTGGTGTCGTCATGAACCCCGTCGACCACCCGCACGGTGGTGGTGAGGGCAAGACCTCCGGTGGTCGCCACCCGGTCTCGCCCTGGGGTAAGCCCGAAGGCCGTACTCGTAAGCCCAACCGTCCGAGCGACAAGCTCATCGTCCGCCGCCGCGGCAAGAAGCGTTAAGGAGGAGGTTAAAGATGCCACGCAGCCTCAAGAAGGGCCCGTTCGTCGACGAACACCTCCTCAAGAAGGTGGACGTCCAGAACGAGAAGGGCACCAAGCAGGTCATCAAGACCTGGTCGCGTCGTTCGACCATCATCCCCGATTTCATCGGCCACACGTTCTCGGTCCACGACGGCCGCAAGCACGTGCCGGTGTTCGTCTCGGAGAACATGGTCGGGCACAAGCTCGGTGAGTTCGCGCCGACCAGGACGTTCCGGAGCCACGTCAAGGAAGATCGGAAGAGCAAGCGGCGATGAGCGAACAAGACACCACGCTTCAGAACCCGACCGCGCGCGCGACCGCGAAGCACGTTCGCGTCACTCCGATGAAGGCTCGCCGCGTCGTGGACCTGGTCCGCGGCAAGCGGGTCGAGGATGCGCTGAACATCCTGCGCTTCGCACCGCAGGCCGCCAGCGAACCCGTCGCCAAGGTCGTGGCCAGCGCCGCGGCGAACGCCGAGAACAACTTCGGCCTGAACCCCGACACCCTGGTCATCTCGACGGCGTATGTCGACGAGGGCGCGACCATGAAGCGTTTCCAGCCGCGCGCCCAGGGCCGCGCGTTCCGGATCCGCAAGCGCACCAGCCACATCACGATCGAGGTCGAGAGCGTCGCCAGCGCCGCCCCGGCTCGTAGCCGCCGGAAGGGAGGGGCTAAGTAAATGGGACAGAAAATCAATCCCCACGGCTTCCGCCTCGGTATCACCACCGATTGGAAGTCCCGCTGGTACGCCGACAAGCAGTACAAGGAATACGTCAAGGAAGACGTAGCCATCCGCAAGCTGCTGAGCACGGGTATGGAGCGGGCCGGCATCTCGAAGGTCGAGATCGAGCGCACTCGTGACCGCGTCCGGGTGGACATCCACACCGCGCGTCCGGGCATCGTGATCGGCCGTCGCGGCGCCGAGGCCGACCGCATCCGCGCCGAGCTGGAGAAGCTCACCGGCAAGCAGGTTCAGCTGAACATCCTCGAGGTCAAGAACCCCGAGTCGGATGCGCAGCTGGTTGCCCAGGGTGTGGCCGAGCAGCTGTCCAACCGTGTGGCGTTCCGTCGCGCGATGCGCAAGGCCATCCAGTCGGCCATGCGTTCGCCGAACGTCAAGGGCATTCGAGTGCAGTGCTCGGGCCGCCTCGGCGGCGCCGAAATGTCGCGCTCGGAGTTCTACCGTGAGGGTCGGGTGCCGCTGCACACGCTGCGCGCCGACATCGATTACGGCTTGTACGAGGCTCGCACCACCTTCGGCCGCATCGGCGTGAAGGTGTGGATCTACAAGGGCGACATCGTCGGCGGCAAGCGTGAGGTCACGGCCAGCGCTGCCCCGTCCGGTGAGCGTCGCGAGCGTCGGGAGCGGCCGAGCCGTCCGCGGCGGTCCGGTTCGTCCGGCACCACCGCGACCAGCACTGAGGCCGGGCGCGCCGCCACCGCGGTGGCAGAGCCGGCCGAGGCTCCGTCAGTTTCTAAGGAGGGCTGACCCATGCTGATGCCCCGCAAGGTCAAGCACCGCAAGCAGCATCACCCCGGTCGTTCCGGTATGGCCAAGGGTGGCACCTCGGTCGCCTTCGGTGAGTTCGGCATCCAGGCGCTGGAGCCGGCCTACGTCACCAACCGGCAGATCGAGTCGGCGCGTATCGCGATGACCCGCCACATCAAGCGTGGCGGCAAGATCTGGATCAACATCTACCCGGATCGCCCGCTGACCAAGAAGCCGGCCGAAACCCGCATGGGTTCCGGTAAGGGTTCGCCGGAGTGGTGGGTCGCGAACGTCAAGCCGGGTCGCGTGATGTTCGAGATGTCTTACCCGAACGAGGAGACCGCTCGCGAAGCGCTGCGCCGCGCGATGCACAAGCTCCCGATGAAGTGCAGGATCGTGACCAGGGAGGAGCAGTTCTGATGGCTACCGGAACTCCGGCCGCAGACCTGCGCGAGCTCAACGAGGACGAGCTCGTCGCCCGCCTGCGTGAATCGAAGGAAGAGCTGTTCAACCTGCGCTTCCAGATGGCGACCGGCCAGTTGCAGAACAACCGGCGCCTGCGTGTGGTTCGTCACGAGATCGCGCGCATCTACACGGTCATGCGTGAGCGCGAGCTCGGCCTGGCCTCCGGTCCTGAAGGCAAGGGAGACGCGGCATGAGTGACGCCAAGGGCCCGGCCAAGACGCCGGCCAAGCAGGAGGAGCGTGGCTCGCGCAAGGTGCGCATCGGCTACGTCGTCTCCGACAAGATGAACAAGACCATCGTGGTCGAGCTGGAAGATCGTGTGAAGCACCCGCTTTACGGCAAGATCATCCGCACCACCTCGAAGGTGAAGGCGCACGACGAGAACGAGATCGCCGGTGTCGGCGACCGCGTGCAGCTGATGGAGACCCGTCCGCTGTCTGCCACCAAGCGGTGGCGGCTGGTGGAGGTCCTCGAAAAGGCGAAGTAGGAAGGCTCCTTCTTCTCCGCCTCGGCTGTGTAGTCGAATCGCGAAGGCCCGCTTCCCGGTTGGGAAGCGGGCCTTCGTGTGTTTCCGGATGATCTCGACCGGTGACCGCCGGCCATCGCATGCGGTCGACGGGTCGGGCCGCACATCAGCAGGTGTTCGCAGCCGGGCGGCGCGCGAAGCGGTCGGCCGTCCATGCGATCAGGTCCGCGATGGCCGGTGATTCGGGTTCGACCACTTGCAGGTGCCCGAGGTTCGGGTAGGTGCGATAGTCCACGGCGTAACCGGCTCGGCAGCGTTGGGCGACGTAGCCGTCCTGTGCCGACGGGACGACGAGGGTATCCGCGGTGCCCTGACCGATGAACACGGGCGCGGGGATCACGGCGGACGGGACGTTGCGCCGCAAGTTGTCGAGCAGCGGGCCGCGATCCGGATCGCCGCGCCAGATCGGCTTGTCGAGGAACAGTGAAGTGAGTACAGAGACCAGCACGCTCTTCTCGGCCAGACATCGCTGCGCCATCTCGCGCGTGATGATGCGCGCACCAGGGCGTACGTAGTCGTCGAAGCGGGTGTCGGGGTAGGTGCCGGCGTAAGCGGTGATGACGTAGGAGGCGAATACTTCGCCCGCTGTGACGCTGCCGAGGCTGTCCACCAGCGCCGGCAGGTTGCTCGCCGGTGCCAGCGCCGCGACGCCGTCGATGACGAGTTCGGGCGCGTACCGGGGTGCGCGAATTCCGGTCCACAAGGCGGCGTGTCCGCCCTGCGAGTGTCCCCATACGACGGCGTGATCGGTTAGCCGGATGTCCGGCAGTTGCCGGGCGGCGCGAACAGCGTCCAGTACCGAGCGGGCCTCACCCTCCCCGATGAGGTACGGATGAGTTCCCGCGGTGCCGAGACCGATGTAGTCGGTGGCCACTATCGTCCACCCTTGGTGAATCACTTTGTCCTGCACCATCATCGCGCCGGCGCTGAGGCCGTTCGGCAGGATCGACGGCGCGCACCCGACCGCGACGCCGGTGGTCCCGTGCGCCCAGGCGATCACAGGACTCGGTGTGGTGGTCGCACTCCCCGGGGCGATGACGAGCCCGCTGGCCACCGCGGGCTGCCCGTGATCGCGAGTGGTTGTATAGAGGATGCGCCAGGCCAGCGCGCCGGTCGGAACCTCGGGGTTGTCGTATCGCTCGGTGCGCAACAGCTGCCCGGCCCGATCCGGCACGGACGCCTGCGGGGTGTAGAACTCGTCGGGAGCCGGGGAGTCGCGATGCAACGCGACGCTGACGAGAGCGAGAACCAGCGCCACTGTCGCGCCCATCACGGTGCCGGCCACCCGCCACCGTCCGCCGCGCGGCGTCCGCGGTGGCGCTGTCGCACCCAGCGGTCGGTGATGGCCGCCCATCGCTGCGATGACCTGCCGCACTCCGATCACCATCAGGGCGGCGCCGAACAAGACGGCGACGACCAACACGGTCACATCCGGCCAGGCGAGCGCCAACATGCCGAATACTACTGAGGTAGCCCCGCCGACAATGCCGTCGAATCGGGTGGCACCGCGCTCGCGCCACACGAGGGGCAGACCGGTAAGACCGGCGACGATCAGCGCGACACCGACCACAACGGCCAGCACCTCTGTGGTAATCCCCGGCCACCACAGCGCCAGCAGCGCGGCGGCCAGGTAGACGGACGACTCGACCCACCTTCGGACATCTCTCCAGCGCCGGGCTCGGAGGAGTCCCGACACGGCCGAGCCGACAAGTCCGGCGATCGCGACACACCACAGCACCGCGAGCGACGAGAACGGTGCGACGGTCAAGAACGCGCCGAGCAGCACCAGCAGAACTCCTGCTACCAGGCGCAGCCACCGACGAATGCTCGCGGCCCGGGCGGTACTCGCCGCCGCGCTCTCCGGGGGTGAGCTGGTCACGGTCCGAACCTAGCGCAGCGGCCGCGAATCCTTCGCGATCCGCGCCTGCGGATCTCCGGGCTCGTATGTCGATGTAGCGGGGGTGGTGCAAGCTGGACAGCGTCGTGGCTGATTCGACCCGAACGAGGAGGTGCAGGTGTCCTCGCTGGCAGGCGTCCCCACTGACCTCCACGTCGATGTCCGCACGCTGTGGGACTACAACCGGATGGGCCACGAGGTGCGAGCGGTGGATGTGGGAATCGGGCTGGGCAGCCACGATATCGGAGTGGCGACATACGCGGCTGAACTGTTTCGCCGGGGCGTATTCCCAGCGGTCGTGTTCACCGGTGCCACCGCACCCACTACGGTGATGACCTTTCCGCGAGGCGAGGCGGTGCACTATCGGGAACATGCTGTGGCGCTGGGTGTTTCGGCGAATGACATCCTCGTCGAGCCTCGGGCCACGAATACCGCCGAGAACATCGACTTCTCGCGTGCGTTGCTGCGGGACTCGGGTCGCGCGGTGGAGTCGGTGATGTTGATCTGCCGGCCGTATCAACAGCGGCGCAGTTATGCGACCTGCCGGATGCGGTGGCCGGAGGTCGAGGTGGTGTGCGGTTCGCTGCCGGAATCGCTCGACGATTATGTGGCGCGGATCGGTGATGTGGAGCGGGTGGTCACGATGCTGGTGGGGGATACGCAACGTGTGTGGCGATACGCGGCCGAGGGCTGGGCGATCGAGCAGGACGTTCCGGAGAAGGTTCGCGCCGCATACGACCGGCTGGTGGCAGCCGGGTTCACCGGGCGTCTGCTGCCACCGCGCGGGTAGCGGCGATGCCGATATCGAATACCTCGAATGGGTCGAGGAACAGTGGTGCCGAGTGCGCGGCATTTCCACCTCCGGTGAACGACCGCTCTGCATCGCGTTCCGCGAATCGGTAGATTCGGGTCGTCGGGAGGAGCGGATTCGTGGGTGGGGCGCCGGCCGTCGATGAACCGGGGGTGCGGTGATGCGGGTTCTGATCGCAGGCGCCGGAATCGCCGGATTGACCGCGGCGGCATGCTTGCACCGGGTGGGGATCGAGGCCGTCGTGCTGGACGCGGTCGGTGAGCTTCGCCCGCTCGGCGTCGGAATCAATCTGCTCCCGCATGCGGTGCGGGAGCTGCATGAACTGGAACTCGGTGCGGCACTGGACGATTGCGCGATCGCCACCTCCACCGCGGTGCATCTCGACCGGTTCGGAAATCACATCTGGAGTGAGCCGCGCGGACTCGCCGCGGGGCACCCTTGGCCCCAATACTCGGTGCACCGCGGCGAATTGCAGGGTCTGCTCCTGGATCTGGTGCGCCGTCGACTCGGGTCCGATGCCGTGCGCGAAGGAATGGTGCTGCAATCGTTCGCCGAGGATGCCGACGGCGTGCGTTGCCGGTTCCTCGACCGCGCCGCCGGCACCGTCGTCGTGGAGACCGCGGACGTGCTGATCGGCGCCGACGGTCTGCATTCCACGGTCCGCGCGCAGTTGCATCCGGAGGAGGGGCGGCCGTTGTGGAACGGCATTCGAATGTGGCGCGGAGTCAGCGAGATTCGTCCGTTCCTGGACGGGCGGACGATGGTGCTCGCGGGTTCCAATCGCGCCGCGAAATTCGTGATGTACCCGATCTCGGGTGGTGCGCACCGGCGTGGGCGTGCGCTGGTGAACTGGGTCGCCGAGGTGCGCGTCCACGATGCCGGGGTGCAGAACCCCGACTGGAATCGCGCCGGGCGGTTGGCGGATGTGCTGCCGCACTACGAAGGTTGGCACCTGGCCGGTGTCGATGTTCCGGCACTGCTACGCGCCAGTGCCGAAGTGCTCGAATATCCGATGGTCGACCGGAACCCTTTGTCGCGCTGGGGTTCCGGACGCGTGACGCTGATGGGTGACGCCGCGCATCCGATGTATCCGGTCGGTTCCAACGGCGGGTCGCAAGCGATTCTCGACGCCCGCGCCGTGGCGTGCGAGCTGGCCGCGGCCGCCGACCCGATCGCCGGACTCGCGCGATACGAACGGGTCCGGCGGGAGGCGGTGAACACCATCGTGCTGGCGAACCGGGATATGCCCATGGACCGCGTCCTGCACGCCGTGGCGCAGCGGGCGCCGAACGGCTTCGATCGGATCGAGGATGTTCTCACCGCCGCCGAACTCGCCGCCCTGGCCGATGCGTACCGCCACACCAGTGGCTCTGCCCCCGCCGTCCCGGACGCCGCCGCGCGTTACGCCGCCGGCGCCTCGGCCGACGACTGCCGTCCGTACGACTCCGAGAGTGCGTGACCGGTGTCGAGGGCGGTCACACGCCGCGGCGATGCCGGGCCGATCGACCGCAATCGGCGGACGAGCGGGATCGGGCCGTCGATCCGTGCCCGGCCGGTGAGATAGATACTGCCGGGTGCGTGGCGCACCGCGCCGACGACCGCGAGGGTGACCGCCAGGACCGCGACGAACAACAGCACCGTCGCACCCGCCGCGCCGACCGCGTCGTGCAGCCGGGGATAAAGGGGGATCAGCAGTTCCAGCACGATCGGATGCATCAGGAAGACCGCGAAGGAGCGATCGGCGCCGTAGCGGGAAATACGGCCGACGATGCGGTACTTCGGACGCAGCCAGGACCACCAGGTGCTCACGGTGTAGAGACCGACGATCAGCGCGAGAAAATAGACGGCCATGTAGGGGTTGAAGACATTGTCGGCCTGCCACGGTGTGGTGCCGCCCGCGACCGCGCGCCGATACAACCACTCGGCGCCCGCCGCCCCGAGGAGGGTGCCGACGATCAGCAGCGGGCCGAAGCGGCGCACGGCACGGTCGACGGTGCCGATATGCCATGCGGCGACCGCGCCGAACAGAATGTAGAACTGGTACGGCAGTACCGTCACGTAGAGGTGATTCCACAGTTGCGCCGGCATTCCGGTGAGTGTCGGCGGATGCGTCAGCGCCCACAGCATGCCCAGTTGCACGAGCGCGCTCGTCCCCAGCACCCACCTGTGGTGGCCGGCTGTCCAGCGCACGAATCGGAGCAACAGCGGGAACAGCAGGTAGATCTGCATCGACACCAGCAGGAAGTACAACTGATACCAGGCTTCACCGGTCGCCAGTTCGACCGCCAACCGGCGTATCGCGCCGGCCACGGACTCCTGATGAATGCCGGCGACCACCGAATAGCCCCAGTAGAACACCGACCAGATGACGTAGGGGATGCCGACCAGCGCGAAGCGCCGGCGCCAGAAGTGCGGCGCGTCGAAGGACCGGTCGGCGTACTGGTAGATCAGGACGAATCCGGTCAGCGTGAAGAAGGCCTCGCGGGGAAAGTGCAGCAGCACCATGGCCCCGTTCGCCGACACATTGTTCGGGTCACTGGATCTGTCGATCACGTGGACGGCGATCACACAGGCGAAGGTCAGGATCCGGAACAGGTTGACCTGATGCAGGTAGGGCCGCGACGGCTGAGGCCGCCCGGCCGCCCCCGATTCGGTCGTGACGGTGGTGGGCTTACCTCGGACCGATGTCGCAGTCGCCGTACTCATCGTGCCGTGATCCGTGGGCAGGAGCACCGTCCGTCGCGCAGCAAGGTCGCCGACGAATGCGCTCGCGGAAAGGTGTCGATCATCTGCTTCCTCGAGTCGGTCGTCGCACTCCATGATTACGACCGAGCCTGTGAGGTTCCTTATCAGCCCCTTCGAGGCGCCTGAACCGCCTGGTGGCGGCGGTGCGAATCGGCGTTCAGCCGCCGACCGCCACCGGCATGGTGATGCGGCGCGCCGCCTCCAGAATTCCCAGGATCCGGGAGCCCGGCAGGCCGATGGCGGCACCGATCGCGGCGGGAGTCCACGATTCGTCGGTGAGGGTCAGGATTTCGGCGAGCTGGTCGACCGACAGCTTGGACAGGCCGCGACGGCGGATCTCGTGCGCGACCGACCGGATGGCGACCTCGCCGGTCTCTTCCTCCGCGGCATCGATAGCGGCGGAATCGACGGCGATGGATTCGACATCGGCGAATTCGGCCTCGTCCACCTCCGCGACGCCCGGAAGGTCGGTGGGTTCGTCCGGTGCTGTCGTGCGGTCGACGTCGGCAGCGGCCGGTCGCGGTGCTTCGGCGACCGGCTCACCCAGCACCAACTGCACGGCATCGTCGACGGCTCGCCGCGTGCGCGTCTTGTGCGGTTCGTCGGAGACGATCCGCAGCCCGGCGCCGTGCGATCCCGACCGCTCATCGGACCGCGCGGGCGCCTCGGCCTCCTCGAATTCCGTTGGTGCCGTGGTCTTTGCCGGTGCCGCGTCGGAAGAGTCGTCGATCGCCGTCGCCTCGGTGACGACCTCATATGCCGCGGCAGGTTCGACGGGGGCCGCGGCCTGCGTGGTCGGCGGTGTCTTCGCTGGGGGCACGGCCACGGTCGCAGCCGGCGGCCGGCCGTTCTCCACCGCGTCCGCGAGCCGCAGCGCGGCATCCCATCCCGCCACCGAAACCGGTTGCGGTGCAGTCGTCGACGGGAGCTGGGGATAGCTGGGGAATTCCACGGACCCCGCGCTGTCGGGCAGTGGATGTGCCTCCGCCCACTCCGGAAGATCGTCCGGGCGGTAGCTCGGGCGGTAGCCGGTCGGCGGGAGATCGGAGTCGATGTCTTCCATCGGGATGTCGTCGATGAGCTGCGCATAGCGCGCGGAAACCCAGGCGTGCAACCAGATCACGACGCCGACCATGACCGGGGCGACGGCGGCCTCTGCGGCGCGTGCCGGTTCGCCCGCCACCAGATGCGGGCCGGCGTTGAGCGCGATGGTGACGCCGAGCAGTGCGGTTTCCAGGAATACGACCTTGCCGCGGTCGATGTCGCGCCCCCATCGGGCAGCGGTCGTGGCGACGACCATGATCGTGATGATCGGGATCGAGATCATCGCCTCGAAGCCGTAACTGAGCCAGTACAGCGGATCCGACATGTCGCCGCTGGGGACGAGGTTGTGCTGGACGTTCACGCCCGCCCAGACCATGCCGAGCACGACGACGCCGATCAGCGCCCGCGAGGACCATTCGGCGCGGCGGAACAGTTGGGCCAGGCGCGCATCGGGATTCGACACCCGCATGCGGGCCGCGCGGGCGCGCCGGTGCCAGCGGGCGTCCGCGTCGTCGGCCCGGCGCAGTGCCAGGGCGACGCGGCGGTCACGCTTCTCGGCCGACAGCTGCGCCGTCACCGCGCGTTTGCGTTGCCGGCGGCGCTGGGTGCGAATCCATTCGGCGAGATCGCGTTCGGCGGCGATCTCCCGATCGGACAGTTCGGCGAACAGCGCCGGGTCCGCTTGCAGGGGCAGCTTGCCCCGCGCGGTCGCCACCCGCCGCGCCAACGCGTTCAGCTCCGCCTGCGGGGAATGTTCGGGGGTGCGCCGGCGCCGGGCCGCGCCATTCGATGGTTCCTCCACGGAGATCTCCCCGAAGTGTGCGTCTGCGCCGGTCCGTTCCGTGTCGCGGGGCGGAAGGTGCGCGGAGTCCGCCGGAGGGACGGCGGTCGTGGTGGTCGACTGCTCGTCGAGCATGGCGTGCCTTTCCCGGCAGCGGCCGCGCTACCGAGGTCGATTACCCGAGTACTCGAACATATGTGTGATCGAGGTGAGAGAGTAATCGCCGACCATCGGCGCGGTCAACGCTTTCACCGAACATCAGTTCGGATGAATATGCAAATGGGCTGTTCGGCTCGGCGATTCCGAATTCGGCTGGGGCAGCGGAATTTCAGTGCACGGCGGTGTGCCAGACAATGGCCGCCGCGAGCGCGCCCGCGCCGTTGAGCGACCAGTGCAGTGCGATCGGCGCCAGCAGACTTCCGCTGCGCCGGCGCAACCAGGTGAAGATCACACCGGCGGCCGCGGTCGCCAGGACGGCCAGGGCGATTCCGGCGATCTGCCCGCCGACACCGCCGCCGAACAGTGTGCTCAACCCGCGATTCCCGCTGGTCAAGCCGAGCGACGAGGCGATATGCCAGCAGCCGAAAAGTAGTGAGCCGACGATGAATACGCCGCGCGCGCCGGTCGCCCGATCCAGTGTCCCGTGCAGTACGCCGCGGAAGGCGAGTTCCTCCGGAATCACCGTTTGCAGCGGAATCACGATCATCGAGGCGATCAATGCCCCGGACAAGGTCGCATATCGATTCGCGAGAAAGAACGGCCGCGTAATCGGCAGTAGTGCGCCGATCGCCACGGCTCCCACGACAATCGCGACCGCACCGAGCGCATAGAGCGTTCCGCGGCGCCACTGCCGTGGTGAAAGTCCCAATTCCGCCCAGCCGAGCCCGCGTTGTCGCATCAACAGCACGAGAATCACCGCGGCCGCGGGAACGGTCGCGATATTGGCCCATTGCGAGGTGAAATGCGCGATGAGATTCGTCCCGGCGAGCACCGCCACCACGACGGCGACGTCGAGGTAGGCGTGTAACCGGCGCCCCGGGCCGACCGGGGCCGAGGACTGCGCAACCCCGTTATCGTTTCGAGACATCGTCGCCAGTCTACGTTCATCCGGGCGGGTGTGCCGTGTTCGGCGGGTCACGGTCGCCGCGCCGCCGGTTGCGGCTCGCCGGACGGAACGAGTCGCCGCTATCCGGTCGCTCCGGCGCTCCAGCCCGCGTAGTCCGTCCACGCCTGCAGCGTCCGGGTGGTGTCGAATACCCGCTCGGCCCCGCTGATCGGGTCGGTGAAGGCGAGCCGTGCGGCCAGCAGTTGCAGCGGCCGGGTGAAATCGTCCACGGGGCGATCGGTGAGGTCGGGATAGAAGTCGTCCCCGAGGATCGGGATTCCGAGCCCGTTCATGTGCAGCCGCAGCTGATGGGTGCGGCCGGTGTGCGGGCTCAGCCGGTAGCGGCCGAGGCCGTCGCGGTGCTCGATCAGCTCGACCAGCGTTTCCGCGTTGGGCTCGCCCTCGACCTCGAAGGCGCGAAGTACGGTGCGCTCCTTGACGATCCGGCTGCGCACCGTGCGGGGGAGGGTGAGTTCGGGATCGTAGGGTGCGATCGCCTCGTACTGTTTGTGCACCCGGCGCTTGTGGAACAGAGTCTGATACGCTCCGCGCCGCGCCGGATCGACGATGAACAGGATCAGTCCGGCCGTGGTCCGGTCCAGCCGGTGCGCGGGCACCAGATCCGGAAGGTCCAGATCGCGCCGCAACCGGACGAGTGCGGTCTCGAGGATGTGCTGCCCGCGGGGAATCGTGGACAGGAAATGCGGTTTGTCGACGACGAGCAGGTGGTCGTCGCGATGCACCACGGTGACGTCGAACGGCACCGGTGTCTCGTCGGGGAGATCGCGGTGGAACCACACCGCGCCCCCGGGCACATAGGGTGCGTCCGGCACGATCGGTCCGTCGAGATCGACGATGTCGCCATCGGCGAGCATCTCGTCGATGCGCGCGGCGGGGACCCGGGGGAGCCGATGGACCAGATGGTCGCGGATGGTCGCCCAGGTTCCGTCTTCGGGTAACCGCAGCCGCGCCGGATCGAGTCCGTGGCGCTTGGGCAGCGGCGGCTGTTGCCGGCGTCGCACACATCGACCCTAGTCACCGCCGCGATCGGGGGCCGCGGCGGCCGCCGCATGGAGACGGATCCTGCCCGGGCTGTCATCGCGCCGGCGCCGGTTCCCGGAGTGCGCGTCGGCCGCGCATCCGGGACCGGCACTGCGCGTGCCGCACTAGACGGTGCAGGGCAGGTTCGCGTAATAGGCGATCGTGCACTCGGATTCGCGGGTCAGCTTCCAGGTGCCGTCGATGTCCTTCCACTTCAGCTCGATGTACATGGCATCGAAGCCGGGGACGTTGATCTGCAGGTTGTGGGTGAGGGTGTCGCCCTGGACGTTCACGGGCGCAACGGCCTGCCACTGGAATCCGGGCACCGTGGCCATCACGCCGCCGACCTGGTCGACCAGGCCCAGCCCGGCCTCGCCGGCCTCCAGCTCGTTGGCGCGGGCGGACCGCGAACCGTTCGGGTCGAGCACCAGCTCGAGCTTGCTCTGCAACTCGCCGACACCCGGGGCGGCGGCGTGGACGTGGGCGGCGATCGGCGCGGCGACGGCCGGGGTCACGGAGGCGACGCCGCCGGCGAAGACCACGGCGGCCAGCGAAAACGCCGCAACGGCACGGGATTTGATCTTGATCATGGTCGTATCCGATCAGTTGTGGGACAGGAGTGCCGTGCCTCGCAATCGTTCCGCAAGGGCTGGCACCACTAAGCAATATAAGGTAAGCCTATGCAAAGGTAGGTAGTACTCAGTCGACTTCGGGCGGATCCGCTCTTCCCGATATGTCGGATCTGCCCAGCTGAACGCCCCGGCGCCCGGCTGAGCGGTGGCTGGAATCACAGAACGGGAGTACCAGTGAAGACGCTTCTCGTGGTCGGAGCCGGGCCGAAAGCGATGGCAGTGGCGGCGAAGGCTCGGGTGCTGCGGGACCTGGGGCTACCCGCTCCACGCGTGGTGGTGGTGGAACCCCATGCGGTGGGCGGTAATTGGCTGCCCAGCGGCGGGTGGACCGACGGCCAGCACCGGCTCGGCACCAGCCCCGAGAAGGACATCGGCTTCCCGTACCACTCCACCTGGGCACGCGGCCACAACCGCGCGATCGACCGGTCGATGATCGCCTACAGCTGGAATTCCTTCCTGGTCGAGAACGGCACCTATGCCGAATGGGTCGACCGGGGCCGGCCCAATCCGCACCACCACGTCTGGGCCAACTATCTGCAGTGGGTCGCGCGCAAGGCCGAGGTCGAGATGGTCGTGGGCGCGGTGCGCCGGATCCGCCCCGCTGCCGACGGCTGGCTGGTCTCGGTGGCCGACGGTTCCGGTGTGGAGACCGAAATCGATTGCGACGGACTGATGATCACCGGCCCGGGCGACAGCCGCCGCGCGCTGGCCGAACATCCGAAGGTGCTGAGTATCGCGGACTTCTGGAATCTCGCGGGTAAGCGCCGGCTACCGGTCTCCTCGCGGGCGGCGGTGATCGGCGGCGGTGAGACCGCGGGCTCGGCGGTGGACGAGCTGGTCCGCCACGACGTCCTCACGGTCTCGGTGATCTCGCCCGCGGCCACCATCTACACCCGCGGTGAAAGTTATTTCGAGAACGCGCTGTTCAGCGATCCGGCGAAGTGGCGGGCGCTGAGCCTGCAGGAGCGCCGCGACGTCATCCGCCGCACCGACCGTGGTGTGTTCTCGGTACGCGTGCAGGAGAACGTGCTGGCGGACAATCGCGTTTATCATCTCCAGGGCCGCGTGGTCCGGGTCGCCGAGCGCGGCGAAGGAGTGGCGCTCACGCTGCGCAACGAACTGCGCCCCGACCAGATGCATGCCTTCGATCTGGTGGTCGACGCCACCGGCGGCCAGCCGCTGTGGTTCCTGGATCTGTTCGATTCCGATACCTCGGATCTGGTGGAACTGGCGGTGGGCGGGCCCATCACCCATGCCCGGCTGGAGGCGGCGATCGGCCACGATCTGGCGGTGTCCGGCCTCGGCGCCAAGCTCTATCTGCCGAATCTCGCGGGGATGGCGCAGGGGCCGGGATTTCCGAATCTCAGTTGCCTGGGCGAGCTTTCGGATCGCGTGCTGGGTGAGGTGCCGACCCGCCCGGCCGTCGTGGCGGCCCGGGTCGCGGCCGGTCGGCGCCCGGAATGATTACCGAGCTAACAGTAGGCTAGGCTACCCTTAGTTCGAGGGAAGAGGTTCGGTTCATGCGTATCGTGTCGTTCGGTTATCAGACCTGGGGTCGTACCACGCTGCAGGCTCTGATCGACTCGGAACACGAGGTGGTGCTCGCGGTCACCCATCCCGCGAGTGAACATGCCTACAAGGGCATCTGGTCCGATTCGGTCGAGGAGCTCGCCCGCGAACACGGCATTCCGGTCCACCTCACCGAGCGGGCCGATGCGGAGACCATCGATCTGGTCAAGCGTGCGGAGCCCGACATCATCGTGGTCAACAGCTGGTACACCTGGATGCCGCCGGAGCTGTATCTGATGCCGCCGCACGGCACGCTGAACCTGCACGATTCGCTGCTGCCGAAGTTCACCGGTTTCTCGCCCGTGCTGTGGGCGCTGATCAGCGGCGAATCCGAATTCGGCCTGACCGTGCACCGGATGGACGAACAGCTCGACACCGGCGACATCCTCGTGCAGCGTTCGCTGCCGATCGGCCCGACCGCCACCGGAACCGAACTCGTCCTCGCCGGAATGGAATTGATTCCGGGAGCGCTGCGGGAGGCGCTGAGCGCGATCGAATCCGGCACCGCGGTCTGGCGGCCGCAGGACAAGGCCGAGCGCACCTATTTCCACAAGCGTTCCGAGCGTGACAGCCGCATCGACTGGCATTGGGACGCAGAGGATCTGGAGCGGTTCGTGCGCGCGCTGTCCGAGCCGTATCCGCGGGCGTTCTCCTACTATCGGGGCGAGAAGGTGGAGATCACCGCTGCCGCCCTGTCGCAGGCCCGCTACGGCGGAACCCCCGGGCGAGTCGTCGTGCAGGAGGGCGGTGGCGTGGTGATCTGCGGGCCGGACGCACATCGCGGCGGCAATCTCGGTCTTCTCGTGACCCGGGTGCGCACCGCCGACGGCACCGAACACGACGGCGCCGCATTTTTCGCTCGCGGTGGTTATCTCACCGACGCCCCGCGATGACCGCGCTGTCGGCGCAGGAGCCGGCCGCGGGGAAGTTGTCGGCGGGGCAGCGCCGGATCTGGTTCCTGCAGACCCGTGATCCGCAGGACACCACTCTCAACTGCTGTGCGGTCTACCGGCTCACCGGTGCCGTGGACGCGGATCGGTTGCGCTCGGCAATCGCCGGAACCATTGCGCGGCAGGATATTCTGCGCACCATCTACACCGTCGGCGAGGACGACGAGCCGCGGGCCGTGGTGCGATCCGACGCGACGCCGTCGTGGCAGGAGGTGGATCTTCGTGATCTCGCCGATGCCAGTCGCGAGCGCCGGGCCGAGGTGCTGATCCGCCGCGAGGCGGGGCGACCGTTCGATCCGTCGTCCGAAACTCCGTTGCGCTGCTTGCTGATTCGCACGGACGAGCGGCGGTTCCTCCTCACTCTCGTGGTGCATACGATCGCGTGGGACGAGGCCTCCTGGCAGATATTCTTCGACGAGGTCGGTGCCCGCTACGACGCGGCGACGGTTCCGGCCGCACCGGAGAGTCGTGGAGACGACCGTGTGCGCAGCCTTCGTGATGCCGAAGGCAGTGGCGCCCCTGCGCCGGCGACCGAGGTCGCTCGCAGCTATTGGCGAAACGCGCTCTCGCCCTTGCCGCAGCCGTTGGAGTTGCCGGGCCGCGTCGTCGCGCCCCTGCCCTCGCTGCGCACCGCTCGGATCCGCGCCGAATTGCCGGCCGACGTGGCCATGCGGGTGACGGAGTTCGCGCACCGGGAAGGAGCTACACCCTTCACGGTGCTCCTCGCCGCCTTCGACGCGCTGATCCACCGCTACACCGCCGCAACGGATTTCCTCGTCTGCGTACCGGCCACCGTGCGGAGCGCCGACGACACCGGTATCGGCTACTTCGGCAATACGCTGCTGCTGCGTACGACGGTCGACCCCGCGGACAGCTTCCTCGATTGTCTGCGCGAGGTGAACGACCGTGCGGCAACAGCTTTCGGGCACCGTGGCACGCCGATCGATCAGGTGATCGCCGACCTCAACCCCGAGCGCGGCAGTGGTCGCGACGGGCTGGAGCAGGTGGCCCGCATCGAATTCGGGATCCGCCGGACCGCGTCGCTCACCCTGGACGGCATCGCGGCCACGGCGGTCGATGTCGGCAGCCCGACGACCCGGATGCCGCTGTCGCTCACCGTGATCACCGCCGGCGACGTAGCCGAGCGAATCGAAATCATCTATCAGGCAGACGAATTCGACCCCCGTATCCTCGAGCAGTTCCTCAACCACTATGTACGCGTGCTCACCGTGGCGACCGCCGAACCCGAGCGTCGCATCGGCGAGCTGGACATTTTCGGAGTCCGCGACCGCGCGGACATTCTGGAGCAGTCCCACGGTGAACTCGTCCCCGTCGCACCCACCACGCTGGTCGATCTGTTCGAGCGGCGGGTGGCGGCGGATCCCGGTGCGGTCGCACTCGTCGATGCCCGCGACGGAGATCGCGAGCTGAGCTACGACTACCTGAACCGGCGCGCGAATCGGTTGGCGCACCAGCTGATTCGACAGCGGATCGGCGCCGAGGACGTGGTAGCGCTGCGGCTGAGTACCTCCGTGGATTTCGTGGTCGCCGTCGTCGCGGTGCTGAAGGCCGGTGCGGCCTATCTGCCGATCGATCCGGCCTATCCGGCGGATCGGGTGGAATTCCTGATCGCCGATGCGCGGCCCGCGCTGGTCCTGGATGCCGAGGATCTGCGGGCCGCGGAACGGGCCTCGCGCACATCGCCGCAGCACGATCCGCGCGACAGCGATCGCGTGCGTCCGCTGCGTCCCGGCAACCTCGCCTACGTCATCTACACCTCCGGCTCGACCGGAACGCCGAAGGGGGTCGCGGTATCCCACGCGGCGATCGCCGAACATCTCGTGGGGTTCTGTGCGCAGTGGGGGGTGGGCGCCGAGGATCGGCTGCTGCAATCCTCGTCGATCAGTTTCGACGCCTCGCTGCTCGACATCTTCGTACCCCTCACTCTCGGCGCCGGCCTGGTGATTCCGAAGGTGAACGCGTTCGACGACATACCGTATGTGGCGGAATTGATTTCGCGCTGCGGCGTGACCGTGCTGCATATGGTGCCGTCCATGCTCAGCACCTTGCTGATGCTGCCGGAGGTGAGCCGGTGGCGCGCGCTGCGTCATGTGCCGGTCGGCGGCGAGGCGCTCTACGGTGAGGTCGCCGACCGCTTCGCCGGCATCTTCGAGGCCGAACTCCGCAACCATTACGGGCCCACCGAGGCGGTCGTCTCGGCCACCCATCACACCGTGGAGGGCCCGCAGGGAACCCGGATCGTGCCCATCGGCCGTCCCAACCGCAACGTCGCCCTGTATCTGCTGGACGAGCGGCTGCAACTGGTCCCCACCGGCGTGGCAGGCGAAATCTACCTCGGTGGTGCGCAATTGGCGCGCGGCTATCTCGGCCGCGCCGCGGCAACCGCCGAACGCTTCGTGGCCGATCCGTTCGCCCCCGGACAGCGGCTCTATCGCACCGGAGATCTGGCGCGCCGCAACGGAAACGGTGAGCTCGAATTTCTCGGCCGCGCCGACGAACAGGTCACGGTGCGCGGCCACCGCATCGAACTCGCGGAGGTGCAGGCCGCCGTCGGCGCCCATCCGGATGTCGCGCACTGTGTGGCAGCCGCGGTGACCGATGACGTGCTCGGCACGGTACTCGCCGCCTACCTCGTGCCCGTGCGCCGCGAAAACGGCAGCGCCGCAGTGGATCCGGAATCGGTGCGAGCGCATGCGGCGGCGGTGCTGCCGCCGTACATGGTGCCGGGCGCCTTCGCGATCATCGACGAGATTCCGCTGACCGAACACGGAAAACTCGACCGCCGCGCCCTGCCGGTGCCACAGCGGTCGCCGGTGGAGCCGTATCGGGAGCCGAATACGGCGGTGGAGACGCGGATCGCGGAATTGTTCGGGCGGATGTTCGGCCGCGAGCGGATCGGCGCCGAGGATTCGTTCTTCGAACTCGGCGGTCATTCCCTGCTGGCGGTGCGGCTACTGGCCTGGATCCGAGCCGAATTCGGCGTGCGGATCGGTGTGCGAGCGCTGTTCGACACTCCGACGGTGGCTGGATTGGCGGCCCGAGTCGAGGTATCGACGGCCAGTGTTAGCTTAGCCTAAGCTACGATTCCGAGAGGGTCGGGATCGCGAGTCGCCCGGAGCGAAGTACAAGGAGCTGTGCAATGAACTCAGGTCGAACATCCGCGCGTCGCGGAGTCCGAGCACGCGCCGCGGTGCTGCGAACCACGTTGCCGGCGCTGATTCTGGGGCTGGTGACGGCCGTGGCCGCCTGTGGATCCGGCGCGGACGACACCGATTCCGGTGCGGCCGTGACGATCGAGCACAGCATGGGGAAAACCACCGTCGACGGCACGCCCAAGCGCGTGGTGACCCTCGGCCCCGCCTGGCTGGACGCGGCCGTATCCCTCGGGGTCACCCCCGTCGGCTATCTGGTGCCCGGCGCCGGGGCGGGGATGACCGTGCCGTGGTTGCCGCAGTCGCTGCCGCAGCAGTCCAAGGCGCTGAACATGGGCGGCGACGTCGTCGAGCAGATCGCGGCACTCGAGCCCGATCTCATCGTGGCGCCGGGCTACCTGATGGACAAGGCCATGTACGACAAGCTGTCCAAGCTGGCCCCGACCATCGGCCCGCTGACTTCGGCCCAGATCGATCCGTGGGAGGACCAGGTCCAGGCGCTCGGTAAGGCGCTGCACAAGCAGGACCAGGCCGGCAAGGTCGTCGCCGATGTGCACGGCAGGATCGACGCCGTCGCCGCGAAGCATCCGGGCCTGAAGGGCAAGAGCTTCCTCACCTGCATGCTCACCACGCCCACCCAGCTGATGGTGCTGGCTGATCCGAAAGACGGTTCCGCCCAGGTGTTCACGCGGCTCGGGATGACCATGCCGGCGAAACTCGTCGCCGAGGCCCCCTCGGGTGGACGGCTGGCGCTGTCGCCGGAACGGCTCGGGGATCTGACCTCCGATCTGCTGGTGTGCGGCGCGGCGCCGGGCCTGCAGGAGAAGTTCACCCAGCTGCCCGGTTACGCGGATCTGCCGTCGGTGCGCCAGGGCGGAATCTCGTTCGTGGACATGATCACGATCAACGCCATCAACCAGCCGACCGCACTGTCGGTGCCGTATCTGCTCGACAAGCTCGAACCGACGCTCGCCACCGTCGGCAAGTAAGGACTGATGACCCATGTCTGATTCGCCCGTGCCGAACACGACCGCGCCGGCCACGACTGCTCCGAACAACGCTGCGGCCGCGCCGGAGTCGCGAACGGGCGGGCGTGGCATCCCGTTGTCCCTGGCCCAGCAGGCCGCGCTGCTGCCGGAACGACTGCGCGGCGTCGCGGCGACGAATCTGTTTCTCGCCTTGGAGATCACCGGCGACCTCGAACCGGCCGCCCTCGACCGCGCCGCGGTGGCCGCGGTGAGCCGGCACGAGATTCTGCGCACGGTCTATCCGGACGATCGCCGGATTCCGTACCAGCGCGTCGTCGACGCACCCTTGACGGTGGTCGAAACGGTCGCGACCGCGTCGTCGGAACTCGACGCCGCGCTGCGCTCGGATGCCGCGCACCGCATCGACCCGGTGCGCGAGCTGCCGATCCGAATCAGACTGCACCGCACGACCGATCGGGACGTCCTGTCCCTCACCGCTCATCCCGTAGCCGCCGACGACCGCAGTCTCGAGCTGCTGGCGGCGGAACTGCTCGGGGAAACGACAGCCGAGCAGGTGACGCAGTACCGCGGCTACGCGATGGCGCAGATGAAGTCGCTGGTCGCCGTCGCCGCCGCCGATCCCGACCTGGGGTACTGGCTGGACCGGCTCGCCGATCTGCCGGAACGGGCAACCCTGGCAGTGGCCGGAAATCCCGGCGCGGAATCGGATCCGGCCGCCGCCGCGACCGCGACCCGCACCCTGCGGATTCCGGCGGCTGCCTTCGGCGACCGCGACGCCGAACTGTCCGTGGTCGCCGCGCTGGCCGCAGTGCTGGGCGCGGCGGGTCTGGGTGGTGATGTGCCCGTCGCCATCGTCGATGCGGGAAGGTCCGGGGCACACGCTGATTCGGCGCTCGGTGCGTACGCGAACCATCTGGTGCTGCGGATCGATACCGGCTCGGCGCCCACCGCGCGGGCACTGCTGGAGCAGGTCACGGAGCTGTCCGTCGTCGCCCGAGCCCATGCCGCGGCCCGGATCGAGCGGATCACACATCAGCTGCGTGGCGCCGTCGCCGTCGCCGCCGGTGCGCCGTTCCAAGCGCTGGTCAACCGCCGAACCGAGGTGGTCGGTGCGAACGCGCGTGAGATCGCCCGGCGGGTGGCGCGGCCGCACGGAGTCGATATCGTCGCCGACGTCGTCACCGGAGGCGAAGAGGTAACGGTGATTCTCGAATTTCCGCCGGTACTCGCCGGGCGCACCGAAATCGATGCGCTCGCAAGCGGTCTCGAGCGGTGGCTGCTGAATCTCGCGGAGCCGGAGACCGCGCTGCCCGATGGCGAGCTTCCGACGGTGTTCGAACGCGCCGCGGCCTACCCGGGCGGCACCGGGCTCGGCGGACAGCCCAGCACCGATGCCGAACGGCTGATCGCCGACACCATTCGCGAGGTGCTCGAACTCGACGCGGACGACGAGGTGGGCCGCGCCGACACCTTCTTCTCTCTCGGCGGTGACAGCATCGCCGCGCTGCGCATGGTCACTCTGCTCGGCGAGCGCGGTTATGTGCTGGACGTGCAGAAGGTGTTCGAATTCCCGGCCGTGCACGAGATGGCAGCCCAACTGACCGAGGCCGAGGCCGCCCCGGCCGCCGAACAGAGCGCACCCGTCGCGCCGATGAGCGCCTCCGGACTGGACTCGGTCGCGCTGGCGGCACTCGGCAAGAAGTTCGCCGCGCGGTGAGCGAGGTGGAGATTCTCGACGTCGTCGCGCTGTCCCCGCTGCAGCGCGGGCTGTATTCGGTCAGTTCGATGGCACAGGGCATCGATCCCTACCTCGTGACCTTCGCGGTGCGAGTGGAGAATCTGGCCGATCCGGCGGCCTTGCGTGCGGCCTTCGACGGCGTGCTGCGACGTTATCCGCATCTGGGCGCGGCCGTACTCGCCGAGGATGTGCCGCATCCGGTGCTGGTCATCACCTCGGAGGGGCGAATCGGCTGGCGCGAGGTGGATCTGCGCTCGGCCCGTGATCCGGAGGCGGCGGCGCGCGATCTCTACTGGCAGGAGGCGCGCCGGCGGCTCGATCTGGACCGCGGCCCGCTGTTCCGGGTGGTCGCGGCGCGCGTCGGCGAGCGCGATTACGAAGTGGTGTGCACCGCACACCATATCGTCGTCGACGGCTGGTCGATTCCACTGTTGTTCTCCGATCTGATCGCCCTGCATCGCGGGGAGGGCGCGGCGCTGCCGCCGGCTCCGCCGCTGCGCGAGCAC
>NZ_BDBN01000103.1 GCF_001613005.1 Nocardia nova NBRC 15556
CGGTTTCAGAGCCGACGGCCGCCGTCGACGTAGATGGTCTGGCCGGTGATGAAGGACGCCTCGTCGGAGGCGAGGAAGGCGACGGTGTTCGCGATGTCGTCGGGGCGGCCGACCCGGCGCACCGGAGTGATCTCGGCCGATTTCGCCTGCCATTCCTCGACCGACACGCCGACGCGGGCCGCGGTGGCGGCGGTCATCTCGGTGACGATGAAGCCCGGCGCGACCGCGTTGACGTTGATGCCGTAGGGGCCCAACTCGATCGCCAGGGTGCGGGTGAGTCCCTGAATGCCCATCTTGGCGGCCGAGTAGTTGGCCTGGCCGCGGTTGCCGAGCGCCGAGACGCTGGAGGTGTTGACGATCTTGCCGTAGCGGCGGGCGACCATATGCCGTTGTGCCGCACGGGAACACAGGAACGCGCCGCGCAGGTGTACCGACATCACGGTGTCCCAGTCGTCGGCCGACATCTTGAACAGCAGGTTGTCGCGCAGCACGCCGGCGTTGTTGACCAGGATGTCGAGCGACCCCAGCTCCGCGGCGACGCGATCGAAGGCGGCGTCGACGCTCGCCTCGTCGGTGACATCGCAGGCCAGCGGGACGGCCACCCCACCGGCGGCGACGATCTCGTCCGCGGTTGTCTTGCAGGCGTTCTCGTCGAGGTCGGCGATGGCCACGGCCGCCCCGTCGGCGGCCAGGCGGGCCGCGGTGGCCGCACCGATACCCCGGGCGGCCCCGGTCACCACGGCCACTCTGCGCTGATCTGTCATCGAATTCTCTCCTCGAAATCGGTTGTCACACGAAGGCGTTCACGCCGGTGAGGGCGCGGCCGATGAGTAGTTTCTGGATCTGGCTGGTGCCTTCGTAGAGGGTGAGCACCCGCGCGTCGCGCAGGTACTTCGACACCGGGTATTCGTCGATGTACCCGTATCCGCCGAATACCTGGATGGCGTTGTTGGCCGCCTTCACCGCGGCCTCACTGGCGAACAACTTCGCCACCGAGGCCTCGGTGCCGAACGGTTCGCCGCGATCGACCAGGTCGGCGACTCGCCAGGCCAGCAGCCGCGCGGCCTCCACATCGACGGCGATGTCGGCGATCAGCTCCTGCACGAGCTGGTAGGAGGCGATCGGTTTACCGAACTGTTCGCGTTCCCCGGCATAGCGCACGGCGGCCTCGAGGCAGGCGCGGGCGACCCCGACACATCCCGCGGCCACGCCCATGCGCCCCTTGTCGAGGGCGGCCATCGCGATCCGGAACCCCTGTCCCTCGCCGCCGAGTCGCGCCGAAGCCGGCACCCGGACCCCGTCGAGCACGATCTCCGCGGTCGCCTGTCCTCGCAGACCGAGTTTGCCCTTGATCTCGGTGCGGCCGAAACCCGTCGCGTCCGTGGGCACGAGGAATGCGGTGACCCCTTTGGGTCCCGGTCCGCCGGTGCGCGCGAAGATCAGCGCGATATCGGCCCAGGTGCCGTTGGTGATGAACATCTTGGTGCCCGAGAGCACCCAGTCCTCGCCGTCGCGGACGGCACGGGTGGTCAAATTCGCCGCGTCGGACCCGGTGCCCGGTTCGGTGAGGCCGAAGCAGCCCAGCGACTCTCCCGCGCACAAGCGGGGCAGCCAGTCCCGCTTCTGCTGCTCGCTGCCGTAGCTCTCGAGCGATTTCCCGACCAGCCCGAGCGAGACCGACACGATGCCACGCACCGAGCTGTCGCCGCGGCCGAGCTCCTCGAGCAGCAGGCAGTACGACAGCGCGTCACCACCCGAGCCGCCGTACTCCTCCGGGATCTCGATACCGAGAAAGCCCATGTCGCCGAGCTTGCGCACGATCGCGGTATCCACCGATTCGGCGCGATCCCAGGCCGCGGCGTAGGGCACGACCTCCTTGTCGACCCAGGCGCGGGCAACCTCGCGCAGCTCGCGGTGGGCATCGCCGAGTTGCAGATCCATGACGGAAAACTCCTAACCGAACGTTGTTAGGTATCTATTGCCACGATAAACTAACAGCGTTCGGATATTCAAGGCTCCGGTGCCCGACGGTGTAGGTTGACTCGGCACGGTCCGGTTTCGCGGCGAAGGAGGTGGCGAGGATGCCTCGGCCACGGGTACCGCTACTGAGTCGCGAACGCATCCGCGAGACGGCGCTGGAATTGATCGACCGCGACGGACTACCCGAGCTCTCGATGCGGAAACTGGCCGCCGAGCTGGGCGTTCAGGCGGCCTCGCTGTACGGCCACTACCCCACCAAGGACGATCTGCTCGACGATATCGCCGCCGGCATCATGTCCCATGTGGACGCCTCGGCCTTCGAAACCGCCGACTGGCGCACCGGCCTGATCTCGTGGGCGCGTTCCTACCGCGCCGCCCTGGTCCGCCACCCCAACTTCGTCCCCTACCTGGCCTCGGGCCCCGGTAAGCGCGAGGAGAATCTGCGCGCGGCCGACGCCGTGCACGGCGGCCTGGTCGGCGCCGGCTGGCCACCCCGCCAGGCCACCATGATCGGCGCGGCCACCCGCTACGTGGTGATGGGTTCGACCATCGGCTCGTTCTCCCGCGGCTTCGTCGACGACGTCCAGGTCTATCGCGACCGTTACCCGCATCTGGAACAGGCGCACCTGCTGCGCGCCAAGGCCGACGAAATCGACTCGGAGAGTTTCGAATTGGCGCTGGAATCGTTCGTCACGGGCCTGGAGATCCGCTTCGCCGCCATCCAGCAGCGCCGCGCCCGCCGCCGCGAGAAATCCGCCGGAGTCTGACCCGGGCCCACCCGGCGGAAACGCCGGGGGCCGGCTCGGTGATTCCGAGCCGGCCCGCGGCGGGTACGGCGATCTCAGAGGTCGGCGAAGACCGATCTCACCTCGTCTTCGGTCAGCCCGTAGTCGGCCAGCGAATACTTGTGCGCGGGCTTGCGGTCGCCCGATTTGCTCTCCTCGTCGAGCGCCCGCATCGCGTTCCGGGCCGCCTCGGTGTAATCCAGCCCGAACGTCGAATAGATCTTCTCGACGGTGCCGAACGGATCCGCCCGCAGATCCTCGAACTGGATGTCGAGGAACTGATCGGGGTTGTATCGCGCACGCGCGGAATTGAATTCGCGCAGGCCCCGCGACCATAGTTCGAGCTGAGTGCGGCCGATCGTCTCCCCGACGAAGGTGTTCGACCAGCCCTTGGTGGCCTGTTCGGACAGGCTGCACGACGAACCGACGATGGTCACCGGGTCGCGGTGGGTCTGGATGATCAGCGCGTCGGGGTAGACCTCCATCAGCGCGTCCAGCGCGAACAGGTGGCTCGGGTTCTTCAGCACCCAGCCCCTCGTGTCACCCAGGCCGATCAGCTGCAGATTCTGCTTGTGCCGCTGATAGGCGTTGGTCCAGTCCTGCTTCTGCAACCACTGCGAATAGGTCGGCAGATAGGCCAGTGATTCGTAGGCGATGGATTTCACCGTCTGGCGCAGCAGCTGCCAGCATTCCTCGACCTCGGCGGCACTCATGTAGTGCAGGCCCATGAATTCCGGATTGTCGATGTGATGCTGCGCGAAACCGGCGTCGATCTGCTGGAACACCGGATTGTCGGCCCAGGTCTCGCGCGGCGGCCGCGGCTGCGGCAGTTCGGTCAGCCACATCTCGAGCGCCTGATGCTGCGGGTCGGCGGCCAGCAGCCGATGCAGCGCGGTGGTGCCGGTGCGGGGCAGGCCGGTGACGAAGATCGGCCGCTCGATCGCGGTCTCGGCGTAGCCGGGATTGGCCTTCCAGGACGCCTCGCTCAACGCGCGCGCGACCAGTGCGCCGCGCAGGAAATAGCGGTTCATCTTGGAACCGAGTTCGGTGAGGTCGGCGTCGCGTCGATACGAGTCGAGCAGCACACCGAGCGCCTCGGTGTAGTCGTCGGGGCCGAAATCGGTGAGCCCGCACGCCTTGGTGGCGGATGCGTGCAGATCCTCGACGGTGCCGACGTTGGTACGAGCGGTGGTCATGAAATTCCGTTCCTCACACGTGGTATTCGCCGCAGTTGACGTCCAGGGTCTGGCCGGTGATGGCACTGGCCCACTCGGAAGCGAGAAACACCACGGCCCTGGCGATCTCGTCCGGTTCGGGCAGGCGCTTGAGATCCGACCGGGAGGCGGTCTGCTCGTACACCTGGTCGACCGTGATGCCGTACTTCTTCGCGACCTCACCGAAATACCACTTCAGCTGATCGGCCCAGATGTAGCCCGGCGCCACGCTGTTGACCCGAATTCCCTTGGCGCCCAATTCGGTTGCCAGCGTCTGCGACATGGCCAGCAGCGCCGACTTGGCGACCTTGTAGCTGCCGTAGCGCGGTTCGGAGTGCCGCAGCACCGACGAATTGATCATCACCACCGCGCCCCGGGTCTTGGCCAGTTCGTCGGTGAAGGCCTGGGTCGCCCGCAGCGTGCCCAGCACCGTCAGCTCGAGGCTGTCGCTGATCTGCCGGAAGTCGGTGCGCGCCAGCGACTTCATCGACGGCATCGCGAACGCGTTGTTGACCAGCGCGTCGACCCGGCCGAAGGTCTCCACCGTGCGCTCGACCAGATTCGCCACCGCGGCGTCGTCGGTGATGTCGGTCGGCACGATCAGGCTCGTCCCGCCGGCGGCGTCGATCTCGTCGGCCACCTCCCGCAGCCGCGATTCGGTGCGTGCGGCCAGCACCACCTTCGCGCCGGCCGCGGCCGCCTGCACGCACAGCGAGCGGCCCAGTCCGGGACCCACGCCGCTGATCACGACCACTTTGTCGGCCAGCAGGCCAGTTCCGGCGCTCATCCGAGCATCCGATCGGCGAAACCGCGCTGGCGGTCGGCGATGCGGGCGCGCCAGCCCTGCTCGTCGATCCGGTTGAGTTCGTAGTGCGGCAACTGCGCCGCCACCTCGTCGAAGGGCACCAGGGCGATTCGCGGCCCGTCCGCGGGAGTCATCTCCCGGGCGACGCGCTGCCATCGGAACTGCAGGATGCCGCGGCGGCGTCCGGTGGTCTCGATCCAATTGGTGATGCCCGGGTTGCGAGCCGAGACCACCATGCGGATCATCCCGTCCGGATCGACCTGGGCCTGAGCGCTGTTGAGGCTGGTCTGGTGGTTGACGTAGTCGAGGGAGATGTACCAGCGGCTACCCAGCTGGAATCCCTGATAGGGCGCATCGGATTTCGGCACCGTGATCACCAGCGCCTGGTCGTCGTCGAGATCGAAGTGGCCGACCGAGGAGTACTGGGTGCTGAGTCCGCCCGGGGTGAGCCGCGGTTCGGTGAGGGTGTTCACCGGCAGGTCGAGGTAGAACCACTTGGGGAAGTTGAACCAGGTGTGGATGCGCTGCACCAGCGCCCGCGCCGCGGCCCGATACCGCTTGCGCAGCTGGTCGACACCCGGCTCGGGGGCCGCGGTGCCGACGGTGTCGAGGCGCTCGATGCGGATGCTGCCCTTCGTCTCCGCGTTCCAGTCGCCGTAGACCTCGCGCACCGCGAGCATCGAGGCACCCTCGCCGAGGACGAAGTAGTTCGGCCCGGCATCGGCTTTCGGCGGGCCGAAGCGAAGCTGGTAGCTGCCGTCGGCGGCGATCTGCAGGCGCCGGTCGTCGAAGGCGTCGTCGCCGTTGGGCACGTCGGTGGCGGTGTAGTCGCCGCGCAGCACCTGGAAGCTGAGATCGACGGTACTGCCGCGGACACCGGTGAGCAGATATTCCGCACCCGGCTCGACATTCGCGTGGTAGTAGAGCGTATCCGGGTTGTCCAGGCCCATTTTCGCGTGCGGGCCGGTGGAGCTCACGAAGTACGGGTGGCTGGTGCCGTGCGTGCCCGACAGCTGCAGGCACGCGGCGATACTGCCCGCGAGGTAGTCGTATCCCTCGGCGAGATCCTTCTCGTCGTTGATGAAATCCGCTGCCGCGATCAGCTTCTCGGCCTCGGCGATCGCCGCGGTGAACGGTTCGGTGAGCGACCCGCCGCCCGGAAGTCCGTTTCCGGCGGCGGTATCGGTTCCCGGTGACGATCCTGTCGATGTACTCATGTCGTCCTAGCGTGTTGTGCGGGCGGAACTGCGGTTCACAGTCTCAGTTCGCGGCGGATCAGCGCGGCGATTTCGGCGGGTGAGCCGTGATCGGGAGTGATCACGAGCTCGGCGTGTTCGGGACGTTCGTAGGGCGAGTCGATGCCGGTGAACTCCGGCAGCCGGCCCGCGCGGGCCTTGGCGTACAACCCCTTCGGATCCCGGCGCTCACACACCTCCAGCGGGGTGTCGACGAAGATTTCGTGGAAGTCCAGGCCGCTCGCGGCGTGCACGCCGCGCGCCTGCTCGCGCTGGTCGGCGAACGGGCTGATCACCGAGACGATGGCGATCAGACCGGCGTCGGCGAACAACGAGGCGACCTGAGCCACCCGGCGGATGTTCTCGCGCCGGTCCTCGTCGGTGAAACCGAGGTCGGCGTTGAGCCCGTGCCGCAGATTGTCGCCGTCGAGCCGATAGGCCGGGCGGCCGGCGGCCACCAGCTGGCGCTCCAATTCCACGGCGATCGTGGACTTTCCGGAGCCGGACAGACCGGTCAGCCACACCGTCGCACCGGCGTGCGGGCGCTGGCCGCGCCCCACCGAGGAGCTGTGCCAGACGACGTCCTCGCGCACCACCTTCGGCACCGCCGAGGCGTCCGGCGCCGCCTCCGGCCTGGTGTCGCGGGCCAGGATCATCCCGGCGGCCACAGTCTGATCGGTGTCCTCGTCGATGAGGATGAAACTGCCGGTGCGGCGATTGTCGCGGTAGCTGTCGACCATCAGCGGACGCTGACCGCGCAGCGTGAGGCGGCCGATGTCGTTGAGCGCCAGGGCATTCGCGTCCGTGACACGGTGCAAGGTGTTGACGTCGAGCCGGTAGTCGAGGTCGTGGACCTGGACGCGGGTGGTCTGGGCGGCGGTGCGGATCGCGTAGCGCGCACCGGGCCGCAGTTCGGTGGTCTCGGAGAACCAGCACACCATGGCGTCGACCTCATCGGCGATGTGCGGCCGATTTCCCGGGCGGGCCAGCATATCCCCACGCCCGACATCGACTTCGTCGTCGAGTTCCACCGAGACCGCCATCCCGGTGAACCCCTCGTCGACCTTCACCCCGCCCGGTCCCCAGATCCGCGCGACCCGCGACGAACGCCCGGACGGCAGCACGACCACCTCGTCGCCGGGTTTGAAGATGCCGCCTGCGATGGTCCCGGCATAGGTGCGATGCCCGGCCCCGCTGGTGCCGGCATCGGCGTGCGGGCGGATCACGTACTGCACCGGCAGCCGCGCGTCGATCAGATTGCGGTCCGAGGCGATGTGCACCTGTTCGAGGTGGCTCAGCAGCGGCGGGCCCGCATACCACGGGGTGTGCGCGGAGTCGGTGACCACATTGTCGCCGTGCAGCGCCGACACCGGCACGAAACTCAGATCGCCGACGGTCAGCTTCGCCGCGAAATCGGCGAATTCCTCGCGGATCTCGTCGAATCGCGCGGCCGACCAGTCCACCAGATCCATCTTGTTCACGCACACCACCAGGTGCGGCACCCCGAGCAGCGAGGCCAGGAACGCGTGCCGGCGGGTCTGCTCGACCACGCCCTTGCGCGCGTCGACCAGGATCAGCGCCAGATCCGCCGTGGAGGCGCCGGTCACCATATTGCGCGTGTACTGCACGTGGCCCGGGGTGTCGGCGATGATGAACTTGCGGCGCGGCGTGGTGAAGTAGCGGTAGGCCACGTCGATGGTGATGCCCTGTTCCCGTTCGGCGCGCAGGCCGTCGGTCACCAGCGCCAGATCCGTTGCGGCGTCGCCGCGTTGGGCACTGGCCCGTTCGATGGCGGCCAGCTGATCGGAGAACAGGCTCTTGGAGTCGTAGAGCAGGCGGCCGATGAGGGTGGACTTGCCGTCGTCGACGCTGCCGGCTGTCGCGAGACGTAACAGATTGCGGCTCATCAGAAGTAGCCCTCCCGCTTGCGGTCTTCCATCCCGGATTCGGAGATGCGGTCGTCGGCGCGGGTGGCGCCGCGTTCGGTGAGCCGGGTGATCGCGGTTTCGGCGATCACGGCCGCCGGATTGTCGGCCTCGCTCTCGATACATCCGGTGCAGGTGGCGTCGCCGACGGTGCGGAACCGCACCGTCGTCTCGAACACCGGTTCGTCCGGGCCGGGTGTCAGGAAAGGATTGGCGGCCAGCAGCATTCCGTCGCGGCGGAAGACCGGGCGGCGGTGCGCGTAATACAGCGGCGGCAGTTCCACCGCTTCGCGGTCGATGTACTCCCAGATATCGAGTTCGGTCCAGTTCGACAGCGGGAACACCCGGATGTGCTGGCCCGCACGGTGTTTGCCGTTGTAGAGGTTCCATACCTCCGGGCGCTGCGCCCGCGGCTCCCAGGCACCGAATTCGTCGCGGAAACTGAACACCCGCTCCTTGGCGCGCGCCTTCTCCTCGTCGCGGCGCGCCCCGCCGAACACAGCGTCGAAGCGATGTTCGCCGATCGCGCGCAGCAATGTGGTGGTCTGCAACCGATTCCGGCTCTCCCCCGGGCGTTCGGTGACCCGCCCGGCGTCGATATCGTCCTGTACCCGCGCCACCAGCAGCCGCGCGCCGAGCCTGGCCGCCGTGCGATCGCGGAATTCGATCACCTCGTCGAAGTTGTGCCCGGTGTCGACGTGCAGCAGCGCGAACGGCAGCGCCGCCGGCCAGAACGCCTTGCGGGCCAGCTCCAGCATCACCGCCGAATCCTTACCGCCGGAGAACAGCAGCACCGGTCGTTCGAAGGTGGCCGCCACCTCCCGGAAGATGTGCACCGATTCGGCCTCGAGGGCCGACAGATGCGACAGCTCGTATCCCGTCCGCATCACATTCGCCTTGTCCGCATCGCTCGCATCGCTTCCCCGGATCCGAAATCTCGACCACTTCGGAGTTGCGTTGTCGAATATTCGACGCTATTGTTCGATATTGTGACACCGACGATAAGCGGACAGCAGCGCGTCGGTCAAGGGGCTGTTGACGACGGCGCGTGTTCGCAGCCGCCATACCGGGTGCGAAGTCGCTGCATCGTCCTGAGCCGCGACTCCGATTCGGCGCACGCAGATCCGACGGCTCGAGAGCCGACCAGCGCCTCGAAGTCCGGTCCTCCACCGCGCCGAAGCCGGGATTCGCCGACCATTCAGCGCTCGGGACCGGGAAGCCGGCCCGACTCGCACCGGTACGGTGAGCGGCGGCGCGGACCGGTGTGACTCGTCACCGCTATCGACCAGAAAGGGCGCGATGTCCGAGAGCACCGAGGTCACTCCTACCGCCTCCGCGGGATCACCACCCACGCATCGCGTAGTGCGGGTAATCGAACTGCTGTCGCGCCGGCCCGCCGAGCACTTGTCGCTGGCGCGGATCGTGCGCGAGACCGGACTGTCGAGGGCGACGGCACATGCGGTGCTGACCCAGCTCACTACCGACGGCTGGACGGTGCGCGATCTCGACGGCAACTACGGGCTCGGGATGGGGCTGCTCGCCGTCGCACGCCGCGCGGAGGCGGCCTTCCCGCTGCGCCGCCTGGCTGCCGACCTGCTGCGGGAATTCGTTGCCGAACAGGGCTTTCCGGTTTTCCTGGCCGAGCGCGACGACGGTTCGATCATCATCACCGAGGTCGCCGGCACCCCGTCGGTCCCGTGGATCCGGCAGGGCCGCCGCCTGCCCCTGGCACCGCCGGTGGCCCGTGAATTCATCGCCTGGGCACCGGCTTCCGAACGCACCGCCTGGATCGCCCACGCCGACCCCGCCCATCGCGAACGCCTGCTCGCGGTCCTCGACGCCGTGCGCGACCGCGGTTACTCCGTCGAGCGCCTCGCCGACGAATCCGCTCCGGTCCTCGAAGCCCTTGCCGCCCTGCGCAATTCCCCGGTCACCGATCCACTCCGCAACCGCCTGGGCAGCATGATCACGGACCTGATCACCATCGACTACCTCCCCGACGAACTCGGCGCCGAGAACGCCGTAGTCACCGTCGCCGCCCCCATCTTCGCCGGCGACCGCGTCATCGCCGCCGTAGTCGCCTGCCCCGACACCCGCCTCTCCGCCCAGCGCCTCACCGCCCTCGGCGCAGCGATCACCGCCACCGCGGAAAAGATCACCCGGACCACCACCGGCACCTGACCGATCGGCATGCTCTGCCCGCACACAGATGCGCCCGCCAACCGAGCGAAGGCAACAGCAATCGTCTCCTCACCGACGGCCCGCGCACATCGACGCGGGAGCAACTACGGTCGGGATGTGCCGACCACAACCTTCCCACGCCGTTCCAACCACAACCGTCGTACCGTTCTGTCCCTGCGGATTTCGATCGCCGCACTCGCACTGACCGCAGTTTTGTCCGGCTGCGATTCCGAGACCGCCACGCCCGCAACGTCTACCACCGGTGCGACCACGGCGACCGCCACCGCAGCCACGTCCGGCACACCGAATGCCGCCAACCCGGCACAGCCCACCGGCACGACCACATCCCCCGCGGCCGGCACGGTCAGCGTCCCGGATGTACGCGGCGACCGCCCGGCCCTCGCCGACCAGCTCCTCACCGCCGCAGGCCTGCACGCACACATCACCGGCGGCACCAGCCGCGGCCCGGGTGGCGGCCAATGCGTGATCACCACTCAGAATCCCGACGCGGGCGTCTCGGTCCCCACCGGCGCCACCATCGAGCTCACCACCGGCGAGGTCGGCGGCGGCCAGTGCTGAAATCGGCTACCGCCGCCCGATTTTCGGTTGTCACGGGCCCCGCGGTCGACCGATGATGGCGTCCACGATCGAACAGCGGCGGGAGTGGCAGTGGGTGTATGGGGCGGCGTCTGCGCCTTCGACGAGCAGAGATTTCGCGATGTCGTGATTCCCGCGCTGCGCGCAGGGCACGAACATCCCGTTGTCACCGGGGCATTGCAGCGCATGTACGCGCACGGCCGCGCAATGATCGACGACGGCGACCCCCTCGGCGAACCCATGCCGTGCCGGTTCGAAGGATTGGCCGCGGTAGTGGCCCACCTCGACGAGTCGTTCACCACCTGCGACCTGGGGCGCGACTTTCGGGTCGTCGGCGGCACACTGACCGAGCCGGGCCGCCGCCCGGGCGAGCCGGGCTGGGGGTATTGGGAACTGGTTGAACTGGTGGAGTGGGTCGTCACCGGCGAGGCCGTGCGGACCTGGGGGCATCTGGGGTGGAGGGTGCCATCCCCGTGGTCGATCTTCCCGTCGCTACTTCTGCGGCACGACTCACGTCCGGAACCGGACAGCGAAGTGTTCCGGGTACAAGAGCTTCTCGTGCGGCTGGACACGCACTCGGGCTACTGGGTGCACGGCGGTGGCGGCTTCGGGGAAGGTGTCGGCGGCTGGTTGAACGCGCCGCAGACGCACGAACTCGCGACGCTGCTACCACGTCACGACCCGGATGCGGATCGGCAGTCGCAACGGGAATCGTTCTGGACGGTGGTGGACTGGGCCGTCGAACGCGATCTCGGTCTGCTGTGGGGACGCGATCTCGAATTGTTCTACTCCGACGAACCAGCGGCGATGTTCGACGAAGGAGCGACACCGGCGGATCGACTGGCCTGATCCCGACCCGGCCGGCGTCGTGACACCCGACGGCCCTACCCGCGCAGGCGGTAGCTCGGCCCCGGATCGGAGGCCACATACTCCGCCCACGTGCGCGTGCCGTCGGCGTGGTCGGGGCGGGTGTTGTCACCGGCGCGGAAAGCGCGGGCGATCGTGCCGGGTAGCGGGAGCGGCACCGTGCGGTGCGGGCGGCCGTGGTGTTGCTGCCAGATCTTCGCCAGTTCTTTCAGGGTGAGCACCTGTGGGCCGCCGAAATCGTCCGCGCGGGTGCGTGGTTCGCCTTCTACCAAGTCGGTGAGGCGGGTGGCCACATCTTCGGTGGCGACCGGTTGAAAGCGGAAGTCCAAGGGCAGCGGCGCGATCGGGAGCTTCTGCACCGCGGACAGGACCGCGGCGATGAGGTCGTGGAATTGGGTGGCGCGCTGAATCGTGTGCGGCACACCGCTGTCGGCGATCAGTTGTTCGCAGGCGAGTTTGTTGCGGTAGTAGCCGAAGGGGATGCGGTCGATGCCGACGATCGACACATAGATCAGATGCCGCGCTTCCCCGGCGGCCGCGAGCAGGTTCCGGGTCTGCTCGATGTCGGGTTTACCGAACCGCCGGAAATCCGAAGCCGCGTGCACGATCGACTCCGCGCCCTCGGCAGCGTCGCGCACCCCGGCACCGGTCGTCAGATCCCCCACATGCGTCCCCGCACCCGGGCGCCGCGACAGCACCCGCACGTCGTGCCCGCGTTCCCGCAGCCGATCCACGACATGCCGCCCGAGCGCTCCCGTCCCACCGGTCACCAGCACTGTGCTCATGCCCCTACCCAACCCCGCACCCGGAGTCCGGGCAAGCACCCGATAGCCGATGTCACATCCGAATCACCACACCCACCCGCCACCATCGGACCGCCGCCGCACGAGACGGTAAGTGTCTGCAGATCGGGTGATGGTGAATCAATCGTGCAAACCTCGCCGAATTCGGCGGTTTTCCGCATCTCCTGTGGCGGTTTGCACGAAAAGTTCAGGGTATGTCCGGCGCGCCCGCACATCGGCGGGACACGCCGTCCGAACCACACTGCGCGGGAACCGATTCCACTTGCACCGCGTCGAAGTATCCGGGGGCGCCGAATGCCGAGACCGGTGGCGGCCGATCCCGATCGGCATCGGATTCAGTCGCAAGGACGGACATATGATTGCTCGGCGTTCGGATATCGCCACATACATCGTGGTGGCGTACGCACTCGCATGGGTGCTGGCGTCGATTCCCTGGATCGACGGGAAGGGGCTGGAATCGGTCCCGTGGCTGAACGATGGCGCGGCCCTCATGATGTTCGCCCCGACAGTGGCCGTTCTCGTCGCACGGTCGAGGATGCGGCAGCCTGTGCTCGCGCGCCCCGCCGCACCGGGCGTCCCGGCGGCCCCCGGCTTCGCCGCCGACGTCGGCCTCGGCCTCGGTCCGGCACCTGCCCGCACTGCTCGGTTGATCGTCGCCGCCTGGCTCGGCACGCAAATGGTCGCGTGGATCGCCTATGAGATCAGCGCGGCGCTCGGCTGGTTCCATTTCGATCTGGGCAAGTTCGACACCTCGACGGTGGTCGCAATACTGTTCGAGACACTGACGACGTCCGTCATCGCGACGCTGCCGAACGCGCTCGGCGAGGAGATCGGCTGGCGCGGTTGGCTGTTGCCACAATTGATCTCCCGCTACGGCACCCCGGTGGCGCTGGTCGCGACCGGGGTCGTCTGGGCCCTCTGGCACGCTCCGCTCACACTGCTCGGTTACGGCTTCACCGATATCGGCGCCTGGTCGGCATTGGCCTACATCCCGTTCGCCATCTGCTTCGGCGCCGTCCTCGGCTGGCTGCGGCTGCGGTCGGCCAGCGTGTGGCCCGCCGCGGTCGCGCACGCGTCGTGGAACAGCGGAGTGTTGATCTTCGGCGCCCTGCAGTCGGCCGACTCGAGCGAGCACGCGCACACGCTACTGGGCGGTTCCGGCCTCCCCGGGTGGATCCTGTGGGCGGCCGTCGCGGCCGCATTGTTCGCTTTCGCGCCAGTGGCGAAAGCCCCTGCACCTGCACTGCAAACTTCGGTGCAGACGTAGCGCCGCTACTGTGGTTAGCTTTGAGGCCATGAGTACCTCGCTCGCTGCTCTGCCGGAGGAATATCTGCCCCGCGACACCGCGGATGTCGTTCGCACAGTGCGGGATTCACGACCGCAACCGCTGACCGTGCGCGGCGGCGACCACAGCAGCGAGCAGCTCGACGACGAACCGGCCCCGCCCGACCGTCGCATCGTGATGTCGCTGCGCCGGATGAACCGGGTGCAGGCGGTGGACGCCGATGCGCGGCTGGTGCGCGTGCAGGCCGGCGCACGGCTGTCCGATATCGATCGCACCCTGGCCGCACACGGCCTGGGCCTGCCGATCGTCGGCGACCACCGCGAGATCACGGCCGGCGGTTTCGCCGCCGTCGGCGGGCTCAGCGCGGCCTCGCACCGCTACGGCATGTTCAGCGACAACGTGGTCGCCCTCGAATACGTGGACCCCGAGGGCAGGTTCGGCACCTGCGGGCGCACCCATCATGCCGAGCGATTCCACCGCATCCTCGGCGGAGCCGGGCGCACCGGCATCATCACGGCGCTGACGCTGCAAGCCATCGAGGTCGACAAGGACCACACCTGGCTCACCTCCGACGCGCACCGTTTCCTCGACTTCGACACCTTCGTCGAACACTCGCACGCCGAGATCACCCGCCCCGGCGACGCCCTGCTGCAGGTCGGCCGCTGGGTCGACACCGCGCCGCTGCGCGTCTCGCGTCCGGTCGGCACCGGGAACATCCAGCTGGGCACGGTCCGCTTCGGCCAGTGGTCGAGTCTGCACCCCACCACCGCCACCCCCTCGCTGCGGGCCCGCCGCGAACTGGGTGCGCGGGCGCGAAAGTCGTTGGGCGCCATCGCCTCGGCCGCGGGTGGCCGCGCCGGTATGCCGGTGCGCAACGCCGCCGCCGGTGCGCTGATGTTCGCCCCCAAGGTACTCACGTTGCGCGACGCCGAATATCTCGCCGACACCGTGATCAGCTCCTCCGAGCGCGGCCCGGCCTACCGGGTGGCGGTCTTCGCGCCCCTGAGCAGCTACAGCACCGTCTTCCACCGCCTGCACGACCTGTTCGCCGAGCATCGCGAGCGCAGTGGCGCCATCACGGTCATCTCCGCCATGACCTACGGCGTGCGGTCCCCGTATCTGCACGAGTCCGCCGGCGAGGACCACGGCTTCATCACCTTCACCTGCCGCCTGCGCCCCACCGGCACCTACTCCGGCCGCTCCGGCGCCCCGGAACTGTTGCGCGACATCACCTCCGGCATCGACGACATCTGCCGCTCCGAACGCGCCCGCCGCTACCACACCCCCGACTGACCCACTGCGAAGACCGAACGCCCCGGCAGACATGTCGGGGCGTTCGGCATTTCCGGCGATATTCCCTCTCGGCGATATCTCGAAAAAGCCCCATCAACGACGAAGCGCCCCGGCCGAAGCCGGGGCGCTCGAGCGTCGGATGCTCAGTGCTTCTCGGGTCCCACGTGGTACTCGAACACCAGACCGGCGACCGAGGCCAGGATGCAGAGCACGCCCAGGCCGATCAGCCAATACTGGAAGAACGCGAAGCCGAGCGCGGTAACCGAGGCGGAACCGGCCAGCAGGATGGGCCAGAAGCTGCCGGGCGAGAAGAAGCCCAGGTCGCCGGCACCGTCGACGATTTCGGCCTCTTCGTAGTCCTCGGGGCGCAGATCCAACCGGCGCGCCACGAAGCGGAAGTAGGTGCCGACGATCAGCGTCAGTCCGGCGGTCAGCACGATGGCGGTGGTACCCGCCCACTCGACGCCGGTGCGGGACTGGCCGGTGAAGAATCCGTAGACGACGGCCACGATGATGAAGAACACCGTGAGCAGCTCGAAGATGCGTGCTTCGACCTTCATGTCTGTTCAGTACCCTTCTTACTTGCTCTCGGCCTGGCTGGCTTCACGCGCGGTGCGACGGGTGTCGAACGGGTGCGTGGTGGTCGCGACCGGCGACTCGCCGATGCTCGACAGGGCCTCGGCATTGGTCTTACCCGCTTCGCGGGCGGCGATGTACTTGTCGAACTTGTCCGGCGTCACGGCACGCACTTCGAAGTTCATCATCGAGTGGAAAGTACCGCACATCTCCGCGCAGCGGCCGACGAAAGCACCCTCGTGCTCGATCTTGGTGATCTGGAAGGTGTTGTCGGAGTGGTTTTCCTTCGGGTTCGGCATCACGTCGCGCTTGAACAGGAACTCCGGCACCCAGAAGGAGTGGATGACGTCGGCGGAGGCCAGCTGGAATTCCACGACCTTGTTGGTCGGCAGCACCAGCACCGGGATCTCGTTGGACGAGCCGATGGTCTCGACCTTGTCGTAGTGCAGGTAGGAGATGTCGTTGGCGGGCAGGCCGTGCACCGGACCCGGCTGCGGGTGGCCGTCGGCGGTGCGCTCCTTGTACTCGGACTGGATCTGCTCGTTCAGCGCCTGACGGGTCTGGTCGACACCCTCGTAGACCTGGCCGTTCTGACCGACGACCTTCTGGTAACCGAACTTCCAGTTCCACTGGAACGCGGTCACGTCGACGACCACATCCGGGTTCGAGGTCTTCTCGTGCACGTAGTTCTGCACGACCACGGTGAAGTAGAACAGCACCGCGATGATCACGAACGGAATCGCCGTGTAGGTCAGCTCCAGCGGCACGTTGTACCCGGTCTGCCGCGGGAACTCCGGGGAGGTCTTCTTCTTGCGGTGGAAGGTCACGGTCCAGAAGGTCAGACCCCAGACCAGCACACCCATCGCCAGGGCGGCGACGACCGACCACGTCCACAGTTCCCGCATCCGGGTCGCCTGCGGGGTCACACCCGTGGGCCAGCCGAACCGAAGCACGGGATTGTCGATCGAGCAGCCCGAGACGAGCATCACGGTGATCCCCATGGACACCGCCAGCCCGGCCCGCCGAAGGATGCGGCCCCGCCGTACCCGGGCGGGTCGTGCCCCTATCGCTTCGCTCGCCTTGTGCGCCACGCTCAACGCCTTCCTGGTCGTCCATCCGACACGGCGCCACCCGGATGCCGGGCAGCGCGTTTTCAGCACGTTCGGGAGCCTTTCGCGAGCCGCGCCGAACGCACGGCCGACCACGAGAGTTCCCGAGTACTACGCAGCGTAGACCAAACCGCCTCCCGCGTTGTGCCCGGGTCGCTTTCGACACACCGGCCACCGGGTGCGATCCCGACCGATCGGTTGCGCCGCCCGCGCGCGCGGGCGCGAAATCCCAGGCGAGGGCGACCGCCGCCCAGCGAGGCGACGAGCCGGGCCGCGGTGCGGCATACTCGGGGACTGGTTTCGAATGTTCTCCGCGTACCCGATCCGGAAACGAGGTTCTCGACGCAGTGTGTGGACTGCTGGGATTTCTGACCGCCGATGTGGCCACCGACTCCGTCGTACAGCAGGTGTACGACGCCTTGCAGTGCGGGCGCCATCGCGGCCCGGACGAGCGCGGCACCTGGCACGACGAACACATCATCCTGGGCTTCAACCGCCTCTCGATCATCGACATCGAGCATTCGCATCAGCCGCTGCGCTGGGGCCCGCCGGAGAATCCGCAGCGTTATGCGCTGGCGTTCAACGGTGAGATCTACAACTACCTGGAGTTGCGCGCGCAGCTGAGCGACGAATTCGGGGCGCGGTTCGCCACCGAGGGCGACGGTGAGGCGATCGTCGCGGCCTATCACCACTGGGGCACCGCGGCATTCTCCAAGCTGCGCGGCATGTTCGCCTTCGCCATCTGGGACACCCAAACCCAGGAGCTGGTGCTGGCCCGCGACCCGTTCGGCATCAAGCCGCTGTTCCTGGCCACCGGCCCGGGCGGCACCGCCTACGCCAGCGAGAAGAAGAGCCTGCTGGAACTGTTGCCCGCGCTGAATCTGTCGGATGCGCTGGATCCGCGCGCGCTCGAGCACTACACGGTGCTGCAGTACGTGCCGGAGCCGGAGTCGCTGCACGCGAACATCCGCCGGCTGGAATCGGGCTGCTACGCCACGCTGCGTCCCGGGGCCGCGCCGGAAGTGACCCGCTACTTCGAGCCGAACTTCCGGGTGCGCCCGTTCGCGGCCGGCTCGGAGGAGGCCCGCTACCGCGAGATCGCGGCGGTGCTCGAGGATTCGGTCGCCAAGCACATGCGCGCGGACGTCACCGTCGGCGCCTTCCTGTCCGGTGGCATCGACTCCACCGCGATCGCGGCGCTGGCGATCCGGCACAACCCGAATCTGCTCACCTTCACCTCGGCGTTCGAGCGGGAGGGGTATTCGGAGGCCGACGTGGCGGCCGAGACCGCGGAGGCGATCGGCGCGAAGCATTTCATCCGCACCGTGAGCCCCGAGGAGTTCGCAGGCGCGATCCCCGAGATCGTCTGGTACCTCGACGATCCGGTGGCCGATCCGGCGCTGGTGCCGCTGTATTTCGTGGCGCAGGAGGCCCGCAAGCACGTCAAGGTGGTGCTCTCCGGTGAGGGTTCCGACGAGTTGTTCGGCGGCTACACGATCTATCGGGAACCGTTGTCGCTCAAGCCCTTCGAATACCTGCCGAAGGGTGTGCGGCGACTGGCCGGCAAGCTCTCGGACCGGATTCCGGACGGAACGCGCGGCAAGAGCCTGCTGCATCGCGGTTCGCTGCCGCTCGAGCAGCGCTATTACGGCAACGCCCGCAGCTTCAACGACGCCCAGTTGCGGGCGGTGCTGCGCGAATTCCGTCCGGAATGGACGCACCAGGATGTGACGGCCCCGATCTACGCGCGCTCACGCGGCTGGGATCCGGTGGCGCGCATGCAGCATCTGGACCTGTTCACCTGGTTGCGCGGCGACATCCTGGTCAAGGCCGACAAGATGACCATGGCCAATTCGCTGGAGCTGCGGGTGCCGTTCCTGGACCCCGAGGTGTTCGCGGTCGCCGAGCAGATCCCGTATCAGCAGAAGATCACCAAGGAGACCACCAAGTACGCGCTGCGTCGCGCACTCGAGACGATCGTCCCGCCGCATGTGCTGCACCGGCCGAAGCTGGGCTTCCCGGTGCCGCTGCGGCACTGGCTGCGCGGCCCGGAGCTCTACGACTGGGCTGCCACCCAGATCGCGGAATCGCAGACCGACCATCTGCTGGACAAGTCCGCGATCAAGGCGATGCTCGAGGCACACCGCGCCGGCAACGGCGACCACAGCCGTCGCCTGTGGACCCTGCTGGTGTTCATGATCTGGCACGGCATCTTCGTCGAGAACCGGATCAAGCCCGATATTCAGGAGCCCACCTACCCCGTGCGGCTCTAGCCGTTACCGCGAGGCGGCGTCGCACCGCGGCCGACCACGGCCCGGCGGTGCGGCGCTGGCCCCATCGATTCCTTTCGTACGCGTGCATAGACGTCACGTCATCTTTTCGACGCTCTTGAACGTGCCGTTAAATAGCGGTACATTAAATGGCGTCAAGCAAGTTGAGCGGCTCGGCTCGAGCCGTGGACGGATATGACCGAGACACGTACATAAGGAATTCCGATGGTTCGAAACGAACTGCCCTCGAAGATCCGCACCCGCATGTCCCGCACGGTGATCGCGGTCGCCATCGCGGCGGCCCCGATCGTGGCGGCCGCCGGCCCCGCTCTCGCCGAACCGGCGGTGGCCCCGGCCCAGTCCCAGGAAGTCCAGGCACCCGGAACCGATATCCAGTTCGTCCACGGCTGGGGGCATCACGGCTGGGGCCATCACGGCGGCTGGGGAATGCCCGGCTGGGGCGGCCCGCGCGGAGGTTACGGCGGCTATCCCGGGTGGTACAGCCCGTGGACCGGTGGTTACGGGTATGGCTACGGCTACGGCTATTCGCCGTTCTCGAGCGGCAGCGCCGCCTGAGCCGGTATCAGACGGCTCGATCGCAACCGGCACGCGGCCTACCCTCGTAAGCATGTGCCGAAACATCACCGCGCTGCGCGGCTTGGACCCCGCGGCGACACCTGAGGAAATCGACGCGGCCGCGCTGCAGTACGTCCGCAAGGTGGGTGGTCTGAGCAGCATCTCCGAGACCACCCGCCCCGCGGTCGAGGAGGCCGTCGCCGAGATCGCGGCGGCGACCACCCGGCTGCTGGCGGCGCTGCCAGAGCGCAAAGCCCCGCCGAAGTCGGTTCCGCCGCTGCGGCGCCCGGAAGTGCAAGCCCGCATCGCCGCTCGCGCCTGAGCAGGGCGGCGGACCGGTTCTCGATGGCGTTCGGCTCGTGATTCACCCGGCGTTCGCCGTGGCGTGGGGTTTTCTGAACCCGCGCACGGTTGGGTGGAGGGATGGACGAGCGGGATGCGTCGGAGCCGGTATCGGAGCAAGCGGGTAGCGCCGGGGCGGGGGCGGGTCCTGGTTCGACGCCGGGCGGCGGTACGCACGGAGATGACACCGCCGGGCCGGACGCCGCTGCTCGAGTAGGAGGGCCCGAGGATGGCGGCGTTCGCCCCGACCGATCGCGCGGGGTGAGCCGGCGGTGGCTGTTCGGCGCGTCGGGGGCGGCGGCGATCGCCGGGCTGGCCGTGGGCGCGGGGACGACGGCGGCATTGCACGGCGACGGATCGTCGACCGGCAGCGGCGGGCGATTCTGGCCGCTGTCGCCGGAATTGGCGATCGAGCCGGCTCGGGTGGCGGCACCACCGGTCACGGGGTTGCACCTGCAGTTCGGCGCCGACGCCGCGCGCGAGGCCGTGGTGAGCTGGCAGAGTCCGGGTTCGGTGCGCAATCCGGTGGTGCGATTCGGCACGGCGACAACGGGTTTCGGCGCGACCGCCCAGGCGCAGACCCGGGTCTACCGGGACGCCGCCTCGGGCACGGAGGTGTACGCCCATCACGCGGTGCTAAGCGGGCTCACGCCGGACACCGACTACATCTACGCGGCCGGACACGACGGCGCCACACCGGAATTGGGCACACACCGCACCGCGCCGGCGGGCCGGGCCACGTTCCGCTTCACCAGTTTCGGCGATCAGGGCACCCCGACGCTCGGCAAACTGGACAACGGCCGCTACGTCAACGACAACCTCGGCTCCCCCGTCGCCGGAGATGTCACCGCGGGGATCGAACATCTCGCCCCGCTGTTCAATCTCGTCAACGGCGACCTGTGCTACGCCAATCTCGCCACCGACCGGATCCGCACCTGGAACGACTGGTGGGCCAACAATTCTCGCTCCGCTCGCCACCGACCGTGGATGCCGGCGCCCGGCAATCACGAGAACGAACGCGGCAACGGCCCGATCGGTTACGAGGCGTTCCAAACGTATTTCACCGTGCCCGACAGCGGGGCCGAGGATCTCGCGCGCGGGCTCTGGTACGCCTTCACGGTCGGCGCGGTCCGGGTGATCGCGGTGGCCAACGACGACATCTGCCTGCAGGACGGCGGCAACTCCTACGTGCACGGCTACTCGGGAGGCGCCCAGAAGCGCTGGCTCGACGAGGAACTGGCCGCCGCTCGAGCCGACCGCGCCATCGACTGGATCGTCGTGTTCATGCACCAGACCGCGATCTCCTCGGCCGATAAGGCCAACGGCGCCGATCTGGGGATCCGCCAGGAGTGGCTGCCGCTGTTCGACCGCTACCAGGTCGATCTGGTGCTGTGCGGACACGAACACCATTACGAGCGTTCACATCCCGTCCGCGGCGTCCTCGGCAGCGACACCCTCACCCCGAAACCGGTCCCGGAGGCGGTCACACCCGCCACCGCGACCGCACCCGAAATCATCGACACCTCCAAGGGCACAGTGCATCTCGTGATCGGCGGCGGCGGAACCTCCGCCCCCTCGAACGGGCTGTTCTTCCCCGGACAGCAGTGCCGGGTGATCACCGGTGTCGGCGCCGTCGACCCCGGCACGGGTAAGAAGGCGCCGATCTACGTGATGGAGCAAGCACCCTGGTCCGCCTTCAAAGACCCCGAACACCCATACGGTTTCTGCGCTTTCGACGTGAACCCCGGCTCCCCCGGCGGCCACACCACCATGACGGCCACCTACTACGCGGTCACCGACACGCTGAAACCGGTGGACTCCTTCATCCTCACCCGCCCCCGCTCCGACAGCTGACCCACAGCACGACGATCGCGCGGCGGTCGCGTCGCCCTCGGCCACGAGAGCCGCTCGCCACCGTGAATCGTCCGTGCACGCAACCTATCCGCCGGGTCACGACGGCGCATCGCTCACGATCTCCGGCAACCGGTCCGCACCCCAGCTGCGGTGGATGTAGCCGACGACCCGATCCAGCTCCGGACGCGCCACCGCGGCCGGTTCGCCGCGTTCGAGCGGGTCGAAGTGGAAGATGTAGAGCCGCGAGGCGAATTGCTCGAACGGCAGCGATCCCTCACCGAACCGTTCCCCGTGCCCGGCCGTGCCGACGACCACGCCGTCGCCCCAGTCCTGGCCACTGTCGTTGTTCGGATTGTAGAAATAGACCCGCATGGTGTCCTGCGGATCGAGGCTGACCCGCAGGATGGTGATCGCGTGCCAGCCGACGAACCGGGCGGCGCTGTCGGTCACCGCGATGCCGGCCGGCTGCGGGTGGATCAGCGGCTGATTGCCGTTGTAGAAGGGGTGGTAGCTGGCGTAGAAGTGCCGCAGGAATTCGTCGACGTCGATCAGCCGCCCGGTCTCGACGTCGACATTGATGCGGAATCCGCGGCCGGACCACCAGCCGTGGAATTCGGGGTTGATCCACCGATGCGGATCGCCCTCGCGCCCGGCGCAGCGCCGCCCCATTTCGGCGTAGATCCGATCGAGATGCGGGACGACCAGCAGCGATACCGGGTCAAGGTCCATCGGCAGCGAGGTCGCGACCCCGGCACCGGCCTCTTTCGACGAGATCGGCTGTCCCTCGAAATGCATGACGATCTCGTCGTCACGGGCCGCCCACGCCACGGTCTGCAACAGATAGTCGGGATCGTTGTAGGCCCACATCGACAGGGCGCGCGCCGACTGGCAGGTCGGGTTGTCGCCCTGGCCCACGCCGAGCGGCAGGCCGAGAATCGACAGCATCCCGGACAGCAACCGCGCCCGTGCGTCCGGCACCGGCCCGAAGATCTCGTGCAGCCGCTCCCGCGAGCGCGGCGATACCTGCAGCGCGAGTTGCCGCCACAGCGCGGGCGCGACCGGCGGTTGATACAGAATCCCCCGCTCCAGCAGCAGCGCGAGCCCGTAGATGCCCTGCGCGGTCTCGACGTGCACGGCCTCCTCGATCAGGTTGCGCACGAGTTCGTGGTAGCACAGCAGGCTGTCGCGCCCGGTGCTGGACAAGCCCAGCGCCTCACCGAGCAGATATTCCCCCTTGGTCAGCAGGAACCGCAGCAGGACCGCGTGATACGGCGACACCAGCCCGGTGTCGTGCATCGAGCGCGCGAAACCCGTTGCCTCGTACTGCAATGCGCTGTCGTCCATACCGTCCAGGCGCGTGCGGTAGACCTCGACGCCCGGATCCTCCCGGCAGGCGTCGGTGGTGCCGTAGAGGCTGCTGATCAGCCGGTCCGCACCCAGCCCGGTGGCGCCGAGATCGATATCGGGATTGCTGCGGGCGACGGCGATCTGCGTGATCATCCGCTTCACCTGCTCGACCTGGATGGGTCGCTGGCGCAGAATCCGCCAGATCTCGTCGACGAGATGCTCGAGCACCTTCTCGTAGCCGATCTCCTCCACCAGGTGATGCAGCAGCTCCCGCGAGACCCGCGCCATCCGCCCCTGCTGTTCGCGTTCGGCCTCGCTGGGCGGGGTGAACAGCAGACTCAGGTTCACCGCCAGCACCTGCGACAGATGCCCCAGCGCCTGCTCCGCGCTCACCGACGGATGCGTGAACTCGCCCTTGGCCACCGCCAGCAGGCGCAGATCGCTCACCGTCTCCAGCACTACCGTGTCGGCGTTGGCGCTGCGCAACGAGCCCACACTCAGCGCCGGGATGAGGATCTCCGGTTTCGCCCAGTCGGTGCCCAGGAACAGCCCGGCCGCCTCGAGACCGCTCGCCCGCGCCCGCACCGCCGCGCAGCCGCCGGGCAGCAGCAGCACCCGCCGCAGCGCACCCAGCACCCTGGACAGCTTCACCTGCTTACCGAAATCGCTGGTGGCGCCCAGAATTCGCGTGGCTTCGTCCAGCGTGGCGAGACGTCTGTCCAGAGTGTCGTCGTCGCTGCCGAGTGGAGTCAATCAGGATCCTCCCGTGATCCATTCCTGCCGAGAAGGATTCATACGTAGAAGTCGAGTTCTTCCTGTCGCTTCAGCAGGTCCCGCAGAGCGTACGGGTCTTCGCCGAAGAAGTACAGCAGACCCCAGTGATTGCCGAATGCGGTTCGCTTGGTGACCTTTTCCGACAGCGGGGCGGTGAGCTCGTGGGTTTCGAAATACTCGTGATCCTCCGTCTCCTCCGGGATCGACAACCGGCTGACCACCCGCCGCCGCGGGTAGACGCCGAACGAGCCGGCATGTCCTTTCGCATCCACCACTTCGCGAGGGAAGAACTCCACGATCTCCTCCTCGGTGGTCTTCGGATCGAATGCGAGTACCAGCGCGTGATAGGCGTTGAATCCGTATGCGCGCTCGAGCAATTCGAACACCTTGAACCCGGGCGGGCGATAGGCGACCTCGCCGAAGTACATCTCACCGTCGCTGGTGACGAAATACTCCGGATGGACGAACCCGAATTCGATATCGAAGGTCTTGATCAGTTTTTCGACCTGCCGGGTGATCTCCGGCCGGTACTTTTCCAGTTCCGGGGTCGCGGGGACGAAGACGGAGTAGCCGAGCCGCACGTATTCGGAGATGTTGAGGAATCGGATCTTGCCGTCGTGGATCCACGCCTCGACCGCGAATTCCCAACCGTCCAAATGCGATTCCATCAGGACCGGGAACTCGTCGTCGGGGATGGCGTCGATCTCGTCGGGGGTGCGGATCACCCGGTGACCGAGGCAACCGGCCTTGTCGAAGGCCTTGACATGGATCGGATCGTTCGGATCGCCGTCGAGTTTGAGCAGGGTCTGGTTGACGCGCTTGAGGAACCGGATGACGTCGTCACGCTCGTGTGCCTCCTCGAAGATGCCCACCCGGATACCGCCCAGTTGCGCGCGCCGCTTCATCAGCGATTTGTCGCGCAGCAGCATGGCCTGGCCGAGCAGCCGCGGATTGTCCAGCAGCACCGAGTTGATCGCACCCGCCCATTCCACGGTCTCCTCGAAGATCGGGATGGCGACGTCGACGCCCATCTCCTTCAGGGTCTCGGCGATTTCCATCGACCGGTCGTTGAGTCGCTCGAAATTCCAGCAGAGGTAGGGTATTTCGTTCTCGGTGCAATATTCCTCTGCCCACTCCGGGGCTACGACCACATAACGCCGATCGAATCGGTCCACCGCTTCGACCGCGTTCAGACTCCAACCCAGCAGGGCGACATAGCCTTTGTCCGGGTTCCTGCGCTTCGATTCACGGGATGAAATCGACAAACCTGCTCCCCTCTTCGACCTCGGTGCACCGTTCGTCGATCGCGAGGTCGTCTTGTCGCGCGGTGGTCCTGCGCTCGATACCGGGGGCTGCGAATTCGGCGGGCTCCGGTATCGCCGCGCGTGCGCTCGGCATCGTCGACGGGCGGCAACAACGGCGATCCGCTCTATCACCGTCATTGCTCACGGATACCCCGATGTTTCATTCCCAAACAGGGGCAACGCCGTTGCGTTATTGACGCACAATCATTTTCGCTGGTCGGAGTCCTTCAGGGTGGATGAAACGGTACGGCCGATCGGGCGGTGCGACGAACTCAGGACAGTGACAGCACCGCGGCGGTGACCGCGACGGTCACCTCGACGGCGGCGCCGAGCACATCACCGTTGAGCCCGCCGAAACGCCGCACACAATGCCACACCAGCACAGCCGCACCCGCCAGAGCCACGGCGACCGCGACCGGCCCGAGCCAGGACGCGGGCGCGGCGAAGACGCCGGCGACGAGCGCGGCGAGAGTCCAGACCGCCGGTGTCACCGCCGACTGCGTGCGCGCCACCAGCGCACCGAATCCGGCGCCGGAAGCGGAAGCGTACCCGCGGCAGGCGAGGACGACCGCAACCCGTCCGACGGCTACCGCGAGCCCGACCGCGAACCAGCGGCCGTGCTCGGCGAGGGCGGCGAACGACAGCGCCTGAATCCCGATGGCGAAGATCAACGCGGCCACCCCGAAGGGCCCCGCACCGCCGCTCTTCATGATTTCCCGGGCACGCTCCGGCGGGCCGTAACTGCCCAGCCCGTCCGCGGTATCGGCCAGCCCGTCCAGATGCATTCCGCGGGTCGCCAGTCCCAGCGCACCGACGGTGATCAGCCCGGCCAGCGCGAAACCCGTTCCGGCCCGGATCAGCACCCACAGCAACCCGGCGGCACCGGCCCCCAGCACCGCCCCGACCACCGGTGCGGCCGCGATCGCTCCCGCCGCCGCCCTGCGGTCGACCGTCTCGGGTCCGCGCACCGGCAGCACCGTCAACCACGAGAGCGCGAGACGAGCCGCCGCGATCACGGCCGGAACCCCGATCCGGCGATGCCACAGCACGCACATCTCGATGCTGTGTGCGGCGCCGCCGACCGACGACACCCGGCGCGCTGGTGATCGACGAGATACCCGATCCGGCCGGCCTTCCGCCGCGTGCTCGGAGGGCCGGCCGTGCGGGCCGGGCGATCCGGTCCGCGCCCCTCGTTCAGGACACGACTTCCGGTGCGGCCGAATCGGATTCGGCGGTGCTCACCCCCGCCTCACCGAAGGTCGACATCTCCGAGAGCGCGGCGACGGCCGCACGCAGCAGCGGCAGCGCGCTCACCGCACCGGAGCCTTCACCGAGCCGCATGTTCAGCTCGACCAGCGGCTCCAGATCGAGCTTGGCGAGGGCCAGCGGGTGCGCCGGCTCGGTGGACCGATGCCCCGCCACCCACCAGCGCTTCGCGCCGGGAGCGAGCATTTCGGCGATGAGCGCGGCTGCGGTGACCACCACACCGTCGAGAATCACCGGCGTGCGCCGTGCGGCGGCCTGAGCGAGATAGCCGGCGGTGGCGGCGAAATCGGCGCCACCGGCGATCCGCAGCAGCGCGAACGGGTCGTGGCGGTGCGGGCGCGCACGCCACATGGCGTCGCGGATCGCGGAGGCCTTGCGCATCCATCCGGCATCGTCGACGCCGGTGCCGCGGCCGATCGCCACCACCGGCTCGGTGTCGGTGAGCGTGGCGATGAGAACCGTTGCCGGCGTGGTGTTTCCGATCCCCATATCGCCGGCGATCAGCAAGTCGGCCCCGCTGTCGATCTCCTCGTCGGCGATCGCGCGGCCCGCCGCCAGCGCGGCGTACAGCTCGGCTTCGGTGAGGGCGTCCTCACGGTCGATGGCGCCGCTGGAGCGGCGAATCTTGTGTGCCGAGACCGACGGATCGGTGTCGGCGTCCACCGCGATGTCCACCACCCGCACGGTCGCGTCGGCGAGGCGCGCCAGCGCGTTCACCGCCGCCCCACCGGCCAGGAAGTTGGCGACCATCTGCGCGGTCACCTCGCTCGGATACGCCGACACGCCGTGTCGCGCCACACCGTGGTCGCCCGCGAACACCACGACCCGGGCACGCCGGAACTGATGCGGCGGGCACTCCCCCTGGCACGCCGCCACCCAGTTGCCCAGCGTCTCCAACCGCCCGAGCGCCCCCGCCGGTTTGGTCAACTGCAACTGCCGCTGCTCGGCCTCGGCCCGCACCCGCGCGTCGGGCGCGGCGACCGGACCGAATGCCGGTGTGGTGCCGTCGAATTCGGCGAGGCCACGCGGGGTCGAACCCACCATCGAGCCGGCAGCGGTAGCTCCGGCGTCCGAGGCCGGCGTAGCGCCGCCGTCCGCATCGTGACCGGAGGACAACGCTTTTTCCGCCGCAGCGGAGTCGGCGAAACCGGACCCGTGGACCGGACGCTCCCGGCCCGCGGAATCAGCGCTGTCGGAAGCCGGGACTCGCTGCGCCGCAACATCTCCCAGCCCCGCGGCCGCGACCGCGGCGGAGGCCGCCGCGATCCCGCTTCCGGTCGAAGTACGGGCCCCCTTCAGGACGACCGGCACTCCGGCGACGACCAGCACTACCTCGTCGCACACCGCCGCGAGCCGCTGATTCAGCGTCCCGATCTCGTCCTGGAACAGTCGTCCCGACGCGGTCGCCGGAACCACACCCAGTCCCACCTCCGGGCTCACGATCAGCAGGCGGTCCGCATAGCCGGTCACCGCCGCGACCAGCGCGTCGATATCGGGGCCGACGGTTCCGCGCGGCGATTCCCAGGCCGCGCGCGCGTCGATGCGGGCGGTCAACCAGGTGCCGAGGTCGTCGATCAGCGTCACCGGCGCCGAGTCACCGAGCACGGTGATCGGATCGCCCTCCACCACATGCCAGGTGCCGGGGCGCCGAACGCGATGGGCGGCAATACGATCGGCGAAGTCGGCGTCGGCGGGATCGGGAACCGCGGTCGCGACGTAGCGCACCGGTCCGCTGCGGCCGGCCACCTCCTCGGCATAGGCGGATTTTCCCGAGCGCGCCCCACCGAGCACCAGCGTCCGCAGCCCTCGGCCGCCCGCAGCATCGTTCACCACGTCAGCACGGTACCAATCGGCCCGTACCCCGACCGCCGCACACCCGAGGCGCTGCTTCTCCGAGCCCGAGGCCCCCGCAACGGCCGAGTTCGATCCGTCCGCCGCCGCGGTTCAGCACACTCGCGGCGGCCCTCGACCAGACGTACACAGCAACCGCCCCGCCGACCGGACATACGGCCGCCCGCGCGGAGAACGATCGTGCGGTCCGGCGCCGGATCCCCGAAACTCAGACCGCGTCGCCGGGCGACACCCGCGGCTTCGGGGCGCGCATGCGGCGGATCTGGGAGGCGCGCACGAAGGCGTACCAGCCCAGCGACCAACTCGAGGTGGTGTCGTCGGGATAGCGCTCCTGCACCCGCTTGTTGATCAGGCGGCCGATCACGAAGCCCTCGGCGACCATGAACAGCATCATCACGATCATCGCGAGGGTGACGTAGGCCTGCACCTGCGGGGTGAGGAACATGGTCAGGATCAGCACCAGCGCCAGCGGCATGAACAATCCGACCAGATTGCGGCGGGCGTCGACCAGGTCCCGGACGTAGGCACGAACCGGGCCGCGGTCGCGCGGCAGCAGATATTTGTCCTCACCGGCGAGCATCCGGGCGCGGCGATCGGCGGCGGCGGCCCGGCGTTCGGCCGAGGCGACCTTGCGTTCCTCGCGGTTGCCGCGGGTGGCCTTGCGCCTGGCCCGG
>NZ_BDBN01000104.1 GCF_001613005.1 Nocardia nova NBRC 15556
GGTGCGGTCCCACGGCCGCAAGGCACTGGTGGTGCCCACCGACATCACCGACGAGGAGCAGCGGCGGGCGCTGGTGGACCGCGCCCTCGCCGAATTCGGCCGGGTGGACTGCCTGATCAACAACGCCTTCGCGATCCCGCCGATGGAACCGATCACCGGCATCGAACTGGACGCCTTGCGGACCGCGAACGAGACCAATGTCTTCGCGCCACTGCGGCTTTCGACGCTGTTCGCCGATGCGCTGGCCGCGACACGCGGCTCGATCATCATGCTCAATTCCTGTGTGAGCTTCGATTCCGAGCCGATCTACGCCGGCTACAAGCTGTCGAAAGGCACACTCGCTCATTTGGCCTCGTCGCTGGCGACCGAATTGGGCCCGCGCGGCATCCGGGTCAACAGTGTCGCGCCCTCCTACATCTACGAGGACGTGAACAAGGCCTACTTCGACTGGCTCGCCGCCCAGGACGGCGTCACCCACGAGGAGATCTACCGGCGCAAGGCCGAGCCGACCGACCTCAAACGCCTCGCCTCCCCCGAAGAGGTGGCCCGCGCCGCCCTGTTCCTGGCCACCGACCTCGCCTCCGCCGTGACGGGCCAGATTCTCACCGTCGACTGCGGCGAATACCACAACTGAAATACTCACGGCTGCAAGGAGTTCCGGTGACCGACGCGAAGAAGCGAATCGTCCTCTGGGGTACCGGTGTGGTGGGCTCCATGGTGCTCGCCGAGATCATCCGCCATCCGCTCTTCGAACTCGTAGGCGTCGGCGTCAGCAACGCGGACAAGGTCGGGCGCGACGCCGGACTGCTGTGCGGGGGTGGTGAAACCGGCATCCGGGCCACGGATTCGGTGGAGGAACTGATCGCACTGCGCCCGGATGCGGTGGTGCATTACGGGCCGACCGCACAGTTCGCCGACGAGAACATCCGGGTCATCGGATCGTTCCTGCGGGCGGGAATCGACGTGTGCTCCACCGCGATGACACCGTGGGTGTGGCCGGATATGGCGCAGACCCCCGCCGCCTGGCGCGATCCGATCACCGAGGCCTGCGCGGCGGGCGGCGCGTCCTGCTTCACCACCGGTATCGATCCCGGCTTCGCCAACGACCTGTTCCCGATGACTCTGCTGGGCCTGTGTGGCGAGGTGGAGTCGGTACGCGCCTCGGAGCTACTCGACTACACCGCCTACGAAGGCGATTACGAGGTCGAGATGGGCATCGGGCGGCCGCCGGAATTCCAGGCCATGCTGGAGATCCCCGATCTGCTGATCATGGCCTGGGGCGCCACCGTGCCGATGATCGCGACCGCCGTGGGCATCGAACTCGACGCCGTCACCACCACCTGGGAGAAATGGGTGACACCCGTGGATCGCCCGTCCGCGAAGGGCGTCGTCGCGGCCGGCAACGTCGCCGCCATCCGGTTCACCATCAACGGCGTCTACCACGGCCGCGAGGTCATCACCCTCGAACACGTCAACCGCATCGGCACCGACGCGGCTCCCGACTGGCCCGCCGGCACGAAGGACGATGTGTATCGGGTCGATATCGTCGGCTCGCCGTCCATTTCTCAGGAGACGTCCTTCCGGTTCACCGACGGATCCGGGCGCACGCCCGCCGTGGCGGGATGTCTCGCCACCGGAATGCGTGCCCTGAATGCCGTCCCCGCGGTCAACGCCCTGCCACCCGGCTGGGTGACGCCGCTCGACCTGCCTCTCGTTCCGGGAGTCGGCACCATCCGCTGACCTGCCGAAAGATGCTCTTCCTCAGCATCTTTCACAGCACAGCGCCGAACTCACACCGGATGCCGCGTGGCCGCCGGCGCGAGTTCGGCGCCGATACAACACAATTCTCACTTCGCCGGCTGGCCCTTCGGGACGAACGGCTCGTTGACGGTGGTGAAGTACTGGACGACCGAGGCGACGGCCACCGGGGCAGCGACCAGCAAGGCGCCGGCGAAGGCACCGACTCCCGCCCCCACGGCGATACCGGCCAAGCAGCCCGCCAGGGGGCCCGCACCGAACAACGCCGCCAGAATCCCGGTGACGACGGCCCCGACCAGCGCTCCGCCCACACATCCGGCGATACCACCGATCGCGGTGCCGACCGCAGCGCCACCGGCCGCGGCGGTCGTAATCTGCAGTGCCGCACGGGAAAACGCCGCCTGCTCCCGCTCGTAGCGGGTGCGCCACGGCGCCTCGTCCTCGAAGGGCAGCGCGACCGGGGTCAGAGTGGCGGTGTGGTCACGAATCGACGCCTCCACCGGATAGTCGACGTCGTCGACGCGAATCGTCAGCGGGATTCCGGCCAGCACCACACCGGAGGCGGATCTGATCCGGAAGATCCCGTCCGAGACGTCCATCGAGCCGGAATCGGTGGTGATCTCCGCTGCGCCAACGGTATTCACGGCCCGGTAGTGCACAGCGTCGTCGGGCACCGTACCGCTCGGCGCCGCGGCATCCGACGGGACAGGACCGGCCGTGGCGTATGCGGACGAAGCGGTGACGGTCGCGATGGCGAGCGTGGTGGCGGCTATCCAGCGTTGAGCCCTCATCGGTTCTCCTCTCGAAACTCACCGTGGCACTGCGGAATTGCCGAACGAGGCCGACGGTGATGCGCAAACAACATGCATATGGAACATGTCACAGTGCATGGAGTCGCGGTCTCGGGCTCTCATTCAGCGGGACCCGGTCGATGCGAGCTATCTGCGGCACAGCGAGATTCAGCGCCCGCAGGTGGGGGGCGTCGACTCGCCCGCCATCACCCGCGCCACGAAATCCTGGGCGTCGGCCAGAGACGCGGACACACTGCCGCGATGATCCTGGCCGGCGTAGACCCGGTAATCGACGTGCACTCCCCTGCCGCACAAGCTTTTCACCAGCGCGTCGGTCCCCGGTTGCGCGACGGCGGCATCGGCCGTGCCCTGCGCGATCAATGTCGGGACGGTCGGCGTCACGCGGCTGGGGTCCTGCGCGTCCAGATAGCGGGTCAGCGGTCCGACGTCCGCGTTCGGCGCGAAGACCTGGGCCGGCGGCACCGGTGGCACCGCGCGGATCTGGGCGAGGCATCCGGTCCGCGCGGCCGTGAGCAGCGGCGCGGCCTGTGGCGCCACCAATGCGTCCGGATCGATGGCCGGTTCGGCGGCATGGGCCCCCAGCAGAATCACCGGCAGGAAAGCCTCGGCGGCTTCGGCGCCGGGGCGATTCGATCGCAGGTAGTCGACGGTGCCGCTGAGCCCCACCCCGCCGGGCGCGATCGACACCGCACCCTTCAGCTCCAGCTCGGGCGCCCGCTCGGCCCCGGCCTGCGCGGTGAACAAGGCCGCCTGTCCGCCCTGGCTGTGCCCGGCGACCACCCAGCGTTTCCCGATCGAGGGATCCAGCGCCCGGGCCGCGCGCACGATGTCGACGACCGTATCGGCCTCGCTCGTGCCGTTGATGTACGGATGCCCGCCGGGTGTACCGAGCCCCTCGTAGTCGGTCTGGACCACCGCGTAGCCCTTGGCGATCCAGGCGTCGAGGACCCGGTTCACCGGCCCCAGGTAATCGTGGTCCGGGCCGTCCGCGGTGTCGGCGGAAGGGGCACAGGTGTCGGCGTAACCGGTGGTGCCGTGCGCCCAGCTGAGCACCGGCCAGCCGTCCTTCGGCGGCGCTCCCGCGGGCACCGCGACGGTGCCCGACACCACGATCGGCTGCCCGTGCGCATCGTCGGAGACATAGGTGATCAGGCGAGTGCTAGCCGCGCCGGACAGAGCGGCGCCATTCGTCAGTGGCCGCGCGGTCAGCAACTGCCCCGCGCGCAGGGCGGCAGGGGCGGCTGGATCGGTATCGGACGCCCCGGAGCAGGCGGCGGCCAGCAATCCCACTGCCAGGGCACCGACGCCGATCCGAGCCGATTTACGCATGCGACGAGCCGGCACAATGATCTCCGATCTGTGGATCCAGTAGGTCGGCCACAGGGTAGGGCGGTCGCGGCGATCGAAAGCCGATGCTCCCGCCAGGTAGGACCGCGCGGCCGAGTGGCGGAAATCAGTCGACGGTCGCGGTGACCGGATGCCGCCGCAGCGGCTCTCGCACCACCGTCCATCCGGCCGCGGCCACCACCAGCAGCGCACCGGTCACCGCGAGCGCGAATCCGAACGATGCCCGCTGTGCCAGCCACCCGATCGCGATCGGGCCCACCACGGTGCCCAGATCGGCGGCCATCTGAAATCCGGCCAGCACCGGGCCGCCGCGCGCCCGCGGGCCGATCACATCGGCGACGGCGGCCTGCTGCGCGGGTGTGTACATTCCCGAGCCCAGACCGGCCACGAACGAGGCCCCCAGCAGCCACACCAGATTCGGCGCGAGCCCCAGCGCGATCGTGCCCGTCGCGCACACGAGGGTGCCGGCGATCAGGAAGGGTCTGCGCCCCCACCGATCCGACATCCGGCCGGAGGCGAACAGCACCGCGGCGTTTCCCGCGGCGAAAACCGTCAACGCCACGCCGGCGACTCCCGGCGATTCGCCGAGTACCTCCACCACCAGCAGCGGAACCAGCGCCATCCGCACGCCGAACACCGCCGCGCCGTTGGCGAAATTGGACCACAGCACCGCGCGGTACACCGGATCCGCCAGTGCGCGGCCGAAACTCACCACCGGCATGGGCTCCGCGCCCACCGGTTCGGCCAGCTGCGATCCGCGCAGCTTCCAGAACACCACCGCACTCGCCGCCAGCAGGGCCACCGCGTAGATCGCGAACGGGGCGCGCAATCCCAGCCCGCTCAGCGCACCGCCGAGCAGCGGACCGGCCAGCGAGCCGATCAGGAAACTGGTGGACCACAACCCCGAGACCCGCCCGCGTTCGCCGGGCGGCGACAACCGGATGACCAGCCCCAGCGAGGACACCGTGAACATGGTGGATCCGATTCCACCCAGCGAACGCAGCACGATCAGCTGCCAATAGGTCTGCGCCAGGGCGCACGCGCCCGTGGACAGGGCCACGATCAGCAGACCTGTCAGATACAGCGCGCGCTCACCGAATCGCTGGACCAGCCGCCCGCTCACCGGCGCGAACAGCAGGCGCATCAGCGCGAAACTGCTCACGATCGCCGAGGCGGCCGCGACGCCGACGCCGAAGCTGCGCGCGAACTGCGGCAATGCCGGTGCGACCAGCCCGAATCCGAGGGCGATGATGAATGCCGCGCCGATCAGCACCCAGGTCTCGGCGGGCAGCCGGGAACCGGCACCGTAACTATCGCTCACCACATTTCCGCGAATCAGTCGACCGCGGGCTCCTCGATGCCGAGTGCGCGTCCGACCACTTGCTCCGCCGCCGCCTGCACCCGAGTCAGATGTTCGGGCCCCTCGAAGGATTCGGCGTAGATCTTGTACTTGTCCTCGGTGCCCGACGGGCGCGCCGCGAACCACGCGTTCTCGGTGGTCACCTTCACCCCGCCCAGCGCCGCGCCGTTGCCGCGGGCGCGGGTCTGCACCGACAGCACCGATTCCCCCGCGATTTCGGTGGTGGCGATGTCGTCCGGCGTCAGCGCGGCCAGCCGCCGCTTCTGCTCGGCATTTGCGACGGCATCGATGCGCGCGTAAGCCGGTGTGCCGTAACGCTTTTCGAGTTCGGCATAGCGCGCCGACGGACTTTGGCCGGTGACCGCGGTGATCTCGGCGGCCAGCAGTGCCAGCAGGATGCCGTCCTTGTCCGTGGTCCACACCGTGCCGTCGTGGCGCAGGAACGAGGCTCCGGCGCTCTCCTCGCCACCGAAAGCCAGGGAACCACTGAACAATCCGGGGACGAACCATTTGAAGCCGACCGGCACCTCGTGAGTCTGCCGGCCCAGCACGCCCACCACCCGATCGATCATCGAGGAGGTCACCGCGGTCTTGCCGATCTTGGTCAGCGCGTCCCACCCCATCCGGTTCGCGACCAGATACTCGATCGCCACCGCGAGGAAGTGGTTCGGATTCATCAATCCCGCATCGGGTGTCACGATGCCGTGCCGGTCGGCGTCGGCGTCGTTGCCGGTGGAGATGTCGTAGTCGTCGCGGATCGCCACCAGCGAGGCCATCGCATAGCGCGAGGACGGATCCATCCTGATCTTGCCGTCGCTGTCGAGGGTCATGAACCGCCAGGTCGGGTCGACGAACGGATTGACCACCTCGAGTTCGAGGTCGTAGCGCTGGCCGATCTCCTCCCAGTAGTCGACGCTGGCCCCGCCCATCGGATCCGCGCCCAGCCGGATTCCGGCGCCGCGCACGGCGTCCAGGTTCAACACGTTCGGCAGATCGGCGATGTACTGATCGAGGTAGTCGTAGCGCTGCACACCGGTGGCCAGCGCGTGCTGCAGCGTGGTGCGTTTGATCCCGGCCAGCCCGCCGCGCAGCAGTTCGTTGGCGCGGTCGGCGATGGCGTCGGTCGCGACGGTGTCGGCCGGGCCGCCGTGCGGCGGGTTGTATTTGAAACCGCCGTCGCGGGGCGGATTGTGCGAGGGCGTGACCACGATGCCGTCGGCCTGATGGCGGGTGCCGCCCCGATTGTGGCGCAGCACAGCGTGACTGAGCGCCGGAGTGGGCGTGTAGCGCCCGCGACTGTCGATCACGGCGGTCACGTCGTTGGCGGCCAGCACCTCCAGCGCGGTGGTCCACGCCGGTTCCGAGAGCGCGTGGGTGTCGCGAGCCAGATATACCGGGCCGGTGATACCGCGGGTGGCGCGATACTCGACGATCGCCTGTGTGATGGCGAGGATATGCGCCTCGTTGAACGCACAATCGAGGCTCGAACCGCGGTGTCCGGAGGTACCGAATGCCACCTGCTGCGCGGGTTCGGCAGGATCGGGGATGCGGCTGTAGTACGCCGTCACCAGATGCGGCAGATCCTCGAGATCGCCGGCCCGCGCCGGTCGGCCGGCTCGATCGTGGGCCATGCTCGGGCCTCCCTTCCTCGGCACCTGCGCCCGGCTCGTCATCACAATCACGGCGACACCCCGCCCGACTGCCACACCTGGACCGCGGACAGGGTCACGGTCCCGGATTCGAAGAGTTCGGCGTTGGCTACCACGAAATCGCGCAGCAGCTGCGAATCGTCGATGATCATCACCATCACGGGCAGGTTCTCGGCGAGATCCAGCATGCGGGTGGTGTGGATGCGCGAGGAGACGCCGTAGCCCTCCATACCGCGCCAGACGCTGGCCCCGGCCAGGCCGCTGTCGCGAGCCCGCCGCACGATCTCGTGATAGCGGGGCCGATGCTTGTAGTGGTCGTCCTCACCCAGCAGCACCGTCAAGCGGGCCGCGGACCGCCAGCGTGGATCCGGCTGCCACGCATCGGCTTCGGTGACGATCTGCATCGCGGACTCGTCCGGTGCTTCACTCATCGCCAACCCCCTGTCGTCGTGCCGTACCAGTTGTCCGTTCTGCCGCGCCGCGCGCTGTCACCACCGTCCGCCCGTCCATCCGAGCGGCGGACCCGCCACACCCGATCCGTGCAGTCTAGAACGTCGTCCGATCGGGCGGAGCAGCGGTCGCATATGCCACAGAGAGCTGTCCAGACTAACGGATTCGCTTGCGACGAGCAAAAACTCGTGCGCAGGACACTCGCCCCCTCCGGCGTGTCCATCACCGTGGCGCCGGTCCGCGAACCCACCTGGTGCACCTCCCTGCCCGACCGAATGTGTGGAGCCATGCTAACTGTCAGCGACCGAGCCGCGGCCCGCATCCGGGTCGCGCGGGCTCGCCGCACCGGCTGTGCGCCCGCGACCGGCCGAGGTCCGGGGCGACGGATTCGCCCTGCCCTGTTCGGCTCGTGCCCGCCGGCCGGCGGGCCGCGCAGGGCTCGATGCCACTCACCCCGAACCGCTTCACCAGCACCGCCCTGTTGCTAGCCATCGGTTTGCTCACGGCGCCACGGAGAGTAACAACCGAATTCGCACCGGTCCCTGCCCGGATGGACGCCGGCGCATCGCGGCCCCGTCCACGGCGGCAGCCGCCGAACGACGTTCGGGCGCGTCCCTCTCGTATCGGCACCTGCCGATCCTGGGACTCAGGGCACGAGGTGCGGCTCGTCGACGCGCCGCCGACCGGCCTACTTCGGTCGCGCCCACCACCACCGGCGGCCGGGGCAAGCGTGCGAACAGCACGCGGCGGCGGATACGAACCACGCGAGAACCACGACATCGCGGTATTCCGTGCCGGTGCCGCCTTCGCGTTCGGCGAACCGTTCACCGGGTTCGCACCTGACGCCTCGCCCGCACCCCCGCACTGCCACCCGCACCACCATCGGAACCCGCACCACAGCCGGCATCGGCATCGACCGATACATGACGATGCCCCGGACTCCACGAGTCCGGGGCATCGTCCCTATTCGATTGTCCCGCAGCGTTCTACGCGGCCGCAGGCGCCGAACTCAGTGCGCCAGCACCGGCTCGCCCTCGGCCGGGGCCGGTGCGGTGCTGGGCATCAGCACCGCCGCGAGGACCGCGCCGACCACGAAAATCGCTGTCGCCCACCAGAAGCTGGTGGTGTAGCTCTTGATCAGCGATTCGGCGACCGCGAGCTGGCTGGGCTGGCGGCCCGACAGGTAGTTCGCCGCCGCCGAGGACGCGATGGTGCTCAGCAACGCGGTGCCGATCGAACCACCGACCTGCTGGCTGGTGTTCACCATCGCCGATGCCACACCGGCATCCTCGTGGTGCACGCCGGCGGTCGAGCCCTGGAAGGCGGTCGACATGGCGCCACCGAGACCCAGGCCCAGCAGAATCAGCGCCGGGAGGATGTGCGAGGCGTAGCCGGTGTCCAGTCCGATGCGGGTCAGCCACGCCATCCCGGCGGCCGCGACCAGGAAGCCCGCGGCGACGGTGATCTTCGGTCCGATCTTGGGCAGCAGCAGCGAGGGCACGGTGGTCGAGGAGGCGATCATCGCCGCGATCATCGGCAGGAACGCGACGCCGGTCATGATCGGCGAGTACTTCAGCGTCAGCTGCATGTAGTAGGTCAGGAACAGGAAGATCGCGAACATCCCGATACCCATGACGAAGACCGTCATGTAGGAACCGGCCCGGGTGCGGTCGAGCAGGATCCGCAGCGGCAGCAGCGGATGCTCGACCCGGGTCTGGAGCCACGCGAACACACCCAGCAGCACCGTGCCGCCGATGAGGAAGGCCAGGGTGAGCCCGTTGGACCAGCCGTGCGATTCCGCGTGCGAGAAGCCGTAGACGATGCCGAACAGGGCGGCACTGACCGTGACCGTGCCCGGGATGTCGAGCTTGGGCCGGTGCTCGGCGGTGTGCTTGGCCAGCAGCAGCACGGCGCCGACCAGCGCGACGGCGGCGAAGATCAGGTTGACGTACATCACCCAGCGCCACGAGGCCCATTCGGTGAGCGCGCCACCGAGCAGCAGGCCGAGCGCACCACCGGTACCGGCGACGGCGCCGAAGATGCCGAAGGCCTTGGCCCGCTCCGACGGTTCGGTGAAGGTCACCGTCAGCAGCGACAACGCGGCGGGCGCGAGCAGTGCGCCGAACACGCCCTGGGCGACGCGAGCCACGACGAGCATTTCGAATCCGTTGGCGGCGCCACCGACCGCGGAGGCGACCGCGAAGCCGACCAATCCGATGATGAAGGTCGTACGCCGGCCGAACAGGTCGCTCAGCCGGCCACCCAGCAGCAGCAGGCTGCCGAAGGCGAGGGCATAACCGGTGACCACCCACTGGCGGTCGGCATTGGAGAAGCCGAGGTCCAACTGCGCCTCGGGAAGTGCGATATTCACCACGGTCGCGTCCAGCACGACCATCAGCTGGGCGACGCCGAGTACGGCGAGCACCCACCAGCGCATTGCGTGCGAGCCACGGCGGCCCGCGGAGCCGGAGGACTGCCTCGACGGCAGGTCCGACCGGCTCTTTTCGAGATCGATCGCGGAAGTCATGGGTCCCCTTGTCCGACGACGGTTGTGGTGGAGTTGAAGTGGAGGAGTCGTCTCCGCTTACATGGAAAGCTATCACGATAACGGAGAGAGCACCTCCGGTTAATCCCCGAACTTGGTAATATCGGGGTGTGAATCACGCCACGGCCGCTCCCGCTCCCCGGCGCCTGCGCGCCGATGCCGCCCGCAACCACGCGCGCATCCTCAGAGCGGCCAGAGAGCTGTTCGCCGATCGCGGCCTGGAGGTGACCCTCGACGATGTGGCCGAAGCCGCCGGTGTCGGCGTGGGGACGGTGTACCGGCGGTTCGCGAACAAGCAGGAGCTCATCGGCGAGGTCTTCGACCAGACCGTCAACGATATGGCCGAGGCGACCGAGGCCGCCTACGCCGATCCCGACACCTGGCACGGACTGACCCGGCTGTTCGAGTGGAGCTGCGAACACATGGCCAGCAACCGCGGCTTCGGCGAGGTGATGCTGGAGCTGCCCGACGCCATGGAGCGCTTCGTCTCGGTCCGCGAGCGAATCAAGCCGATGGTCACCCGCCTGTTCGACAAGGCCGTCGCCGAGGGCGTGCTGCGACCCGGCATCGCCGCCTCGGACTTCTTCGCGATGATCAACATGGTCGAGGCGATCGCCAGCTTCGCCAAGCCGGTGAACCCCGACGTGTGGCGGCGTTACATGAGCATCGTCCTGGACGGTGTGCGCGGCGACTGCATTCCGCGGCAGCCCCTGACGGTTCCACCCCTCAACGACGACGACGTCGACAACGCGAAGGAAGCCGTATTCGCCTGCCGCAGAAAGTAATTCCTGTCCGGCACCGTGCACCCGCCAACGTTACCGAGCGAACCGTCCGCAACGTAAGTACTCCCGGCGCACTCGTGGCCGTGTGATCGGACACGTTCGAGCTCGAACGAGGGCTGGCGCACAGTTGGGCCATGTTCTAAAGTTGGACGCATGACCAATTCGTGGGTGAACTGGGCCGGCGATCAACGGTGCGCGCCGGCCACGTACGCCGCTCCGCGCACACGCGACGACGTCGCCGAACTGCTGGCCCGGGCCGAGCGCGCGGGCCATACCGTGCGCGTGGCCGGAGCCGGGCATTCGTTCACCGACACCGTGCTCACCGACGGCACTCTGCTGCAGCTTTCGGGACTGAACCGGATTCTGCAGGTCGACCGCGCCACCGGCCTGGTCCGGGTGGAGGCGGGCGCGACCCTGAACGCGCTGAGCACCGCCCTGCACCCGCTCGGTCTCGCCTTCCCCAACCTCGGCGACATCGATGTGCAGTCGATCGCCGGGGCGACCGCGACCGCGACCCACGGCACCGGCGCGGCGCTGCAGAACATCTCCGCCGCACTCCACTCGGTGGAACTGATGCTCGCCGACGGCAGTGTGGTCGAACTCGACGAGCGCGGCGACCCCGACGGCTGGCGCGCGGCACGAGTGAATCTCGGCGCCCTCGGTGTGGTGACCGCAGTGACGCTGCAACTGGTGCCTTCGTTCGTCCTGGAGGGCATCGAGCGGCCCGTACCGGTCGAGGAGGTGCTGACCGAACTCGACGAATTCGTCGACGGCAACGAGCATTTCGAGTTCTACATGTTCGCGCACAGCCCGCTGGCGATGACCAAGCGCAACAACCGCGTCCCGCTGGCCGAACAACCGCGCGCCAAGGCCGTGGACTGGTTCGCCGACATCCTCATGTCCAACCACACCTTCGATGCGCTGTGCCGCCTCGCGCGCCGGCAGCCGAATCTGATTCCGTGGATCCACCGGGGCGCCGCCTACGCCGGAAGCTACCGCCGCCAGATCGACCGCTCCTACCGAGTGTTCGCCTCCCCCAGGCTGTTTCGCTTCACCGAGATGGAATACGCCATCCCGCGCGAATATGCCGCCGACGCCATTCGCGAAATCAAAGCCGTTGGGCAGCAGTTCGATTCGCCGATGCCGACCGAGGTCCGGTTCGTGGCGCCCGACGACGCGTTCCTGTCCCCCGCGGGGGGCCGCGACACCTGCTACATCGCCGTACACCAGTACCGAGGTATGGACTACGAACCGTATTTCCGTGCCTGCGAAGCGATTTTCGATCGCTACCACGGCCGTCCGCACTGGGGTAAGCGACACTTCCAGACCGCGGAAACACTGCGCGGGCGCTATCCGGACTGGGATCGGTTCCAGGACGTGCGACGGCGGCTGGACCCGAAGGGGCGCTTCGCCAACGCCTATGTCGAGCGGGTTCTCGGGCCCCTCGACTGAACGGCCGCTACCTCGCCCGCGCGGTGCGGCCGCGATCGGCGAGCCGCAATTCCAGCGACACCGGTACGGTATCCACCTCCAGCGCCTGCTCCAGCCGGCTCACCGCCTCGGAGAGAATGCGCCGGCGCAGCGCGGTCAGATCCGCATCGGGTTCCGCTGTGACCACCAGATGCAGGTGCGGTGCGCGGCCCGGCCCCGACAGCCTGGCCTGCGCCGAGCGCACCTCCGGGTAGGACTCGATATCGGTCGCCACCGGGGCGGCGGCGACGTTCGAATCCATCAGCGTCTCACCGGTATTGCCGACCGTGCCGATATGCCAGCGCATCCGCGCCGGCAGCCGGGCGAACTGCGCCGCCAGCCACCGCAACGCCGCCAGGCCCACGACGACCGCGCCCGCCACCACCGCCACGAACACCCACTGCGACGGCTCGGCGGTCCCGGGCACCAGCGGCGCATCCCGATCGACCCAGTGCAGCACGCCCGCGTACGCGAGGATGGCATAGACGCCGGCGAGGATCAGCGCCAGCCCGATGAGCGCGAGCAACGCCCGATTGAGCCGCGCCGGACGATTGGCCGAACTCGAACTCACCACACCTCCCGTAATCTGCGGGACACCCGCACCCGGTCGGCGTCGCGAGCCGCTGCGCGATTGTCGCTCACAACACCTCCTTGCGGACATGCACTCGCTTGTCCACCCGCTCCGGCTGCTGGGCCGCGCGCAGGCGGGTGCTGACCGGCGGGGCGGATTTCGGGCCGATGCGGGCGAGCCGGTCGCCGACCGTCGCGTTGACCGTCTGCTCCAGATCGGCGTGGTCCGGGTGGGCGGCGCGGCCGCTGACTCGAATGTTCTTGCGGCTCCGGCGAACTCGCGCCGCTTCGAGTCCCGCGACCGAACTCGCCGCATCGTTGAGGGCGCCGTCGAGACTGCGCCGGGTGATGCCCGCGTCCATCCCCTCCTCGGCGTCCAGCGCCTCCACGACGCGGCGCCCGGGCAGCAACGCCGCGAGCACCAGCACCGCACCGAGCACCGCGAGCCCGATGCCGACACCGAGGACCCAGTAGCTGTGCCAGGTCGTCTCGTGCAGGTGCACCGCGATGCTGTGGTAGGACACCAATTCCTTCGTGTTGCCGAGGTTTTGGATCAGCGACACCGCCACGAGGACCGCGATCACCAGCAACGCCACCGCGACCAGCACGGCCGGGGTGATGCGCCGGGGCCTGCGGTTCATCGCAGGCCCCCGGCGGGTTCGATCGTGTTGACCAGTTCGGAGACTTCGATGTCCACCCGCGGAACCACGAGCCCGGACAGTTCGTGGGTGCGCTGCATCAGGTGCTCGCGGCACGCCTCGGTGACCACCGCGACCGGCATCGGATAATCGACCGGCAGTCGTACCCGCAGCGCGGCGGTATCGGCCGTCACCCGCGCGGACACCTCGGGGCCGGCGGCGACACCGTCGACCTCACGCGCCGCCCGGGCCGCCAAGCGCCGGACCGCGCGCTCGGAGACGGTGGTGCGTCCCCGGAACTCGGCCGCGGAGAGACGCGGTGCCGCCGCCGTCTCCGCGGCGGCGCTCATTTCCGGCCCCGATCCTGCGCCGAGCGGATCAGCCCGGACAGGTCGACATGGCCGTCGAGCCAGCGGCCGATCACCAGTCCCAGCGCGCCGAAGATCAGCACCACCGCGAAGGCCCCGAATCCGCCGAACGCCGCGGCGAATCCGAGGGACAGACCGAAGATCAGGCAGATCGTGGTGGCGTTCATATCACTGCACCCGTTCGCGGACCGGCGGCTGATCTTCGTCCTCTTCGATGAAGACGTCGTTGACGTTGATGTTCACCTCGACCACCTCGAGACCGGTCATCTGCTCGATCGCGGTGATGACATTGCGGCGCACCGCGCGCGCCAGTTCGGCGATGGAGACGCCGTATTCGACGACGATCTCCAGATCCACCGCCGCCTGTGTCTCCCCGACCTCGACCGAAACCCCTTGTCCCACACTGGCCGACGCACCGGGGATGCGATCGCGGAAGGCACCGAACGCGCGTGCCGCGCCACCACCGAGGTCGTGCACCCCGCGCACCTCGCGGGTCGCCAATCCGGCGATCTTCTGGACGACAACATCGGCGATGCTGGTGGTGCCCTGTTCGCTGACCAGCGCGCTGCTGGTCCGGGCGGGGGCTTTGGCAGCCGCTCCGCCCTGGCTCGGACCGGCGCCGGTGTCCCTACCCGTCTCGGCCCTGGCGTTCTCCGCGCCCTTACCGGCTGTCGTGCTGGTCATGATTACCTCCAGTTCAGTTCCCTTGCGGTACAGCGGATAACGAACCTGCACTGATACGACCCCGCCGACGGCGAAATGTCACGGGCGAGACCGATGATCTAGGTAACCGCGGCGTCGAAGACGTCCGCGTCCAAATCGGTGACCACGATGCGCAGCCGCGCACCGGCCCACCGGGTGGCGGCCAGCAGCTCACCCACGGCCGCCGCGAGTTTGTCCAGCAGTGGTGGCAGCGGCAGCGCCGAGGCCGTCACCCGGATCTCGACGATCTCCGGGCTCACGTCCACCGCCGAGCGCGGCCCCAGCCGCGGCACCCAATCGGCGAGGGCGACGCCCGGCGGGACGGCCGGATGCAGTCCCGCCACCGATTCGATGGCGGTGACGATCTCGCCGGCCAGTTCGTCCTCGCTCACGGCCGTCACGACGCATCCGGTTGAATGTCCAGAATCGCCACCGACACCGCGTCGACGACCATCCCGGTTTGTTGCGCGACCATCCGGACCACCTCCTGCTGTACCGCCTGCCCGACCTCGCCGACGTGACATCCGCCCGTCACCGACAGGTCGACCTGCACCTTCAGCCAGCCACCGCTGTGACGGACGCGCACGCCCGCGCCGGGTGCGATGTCCTGGCTGCTCCACCACTGCCGCCCCGTCCGGGCGAGGTGGCCGAGCAGACCGAGGACACCGGGCTCGAGCCGCGCCACCCCGGGAACCGAGGTCGCGGCCCGAGCCGCTACTGCAGCGATTACCGCATCGGAGGCGATATATTCCGCTTTCTCCGCGAATCCCGCGCTCACGACTCCTCCTGGTAGACATCCACCACGGTGATGTCGAGCCGCTCGAGCGCCAGACCGGCGCGGGCCGTGGCCGCCGCGCGGACCCGTTCGCGAACCTGCGGAACGACGCGTTCCACCGCGGTGTCGCCGTGCCGGACCGAGATCGAGAGCGAAACCGTGATCGCGTGGCCGCCGTCGGCATCGGGTCCGTGGTCGTCGATGCGGCAGCTGCGAGCGCGCACGCCCGCCACGGTGTCGGCGGCATAGCGCAGCACCGCAGCGATCGCCTGCTCGCTGACCTCGACCGAGCCCTGATGGGGAGTCGCCAGGCTCACCATCCGGCCGCGCCGGACTTCCGCCCGCACCGCGGACATGATCCGGTCGAACATCGCGGGCGGCGGTGGGTCCGGCTCGTCGACGAGTTCACGGGTGGCGGCACGCAGCGTGAGCAGGCTCTCGCGCGCGGCCGCGCAGTGCGGGCAGTCCGATTCGTGTTCGTCGGCCAGGCCCGCCTCCACGGCATCGAGGCGGTCCCAGACCTGTTCGACGCTGCGCCCGCAGGGCAGCGTGTAGTCGCTTTCGGTCAACTCCGTCAGCGCCACGGCTTCATCACCTCCGCCAATTGCGCCCGGGCTCGGGCGATCCGCCCCCGAACCGCGGTGGTGTTGGTGCCGACGATCTCGGCAATCTCCTCGTAGGAGCGGCCGTGCACCTCCCGCAACAGCCAGCAGGCGCGCTGTTCGGGTGTCAGCCGCTGTAGCGCCGCGGTGAGCGCGGCCATCTGGCTGTGCACCTGTGCCGCGTGTTCGGGCTGGGTCGCACGCTGTGGCGATTCGGTGGAATCGGGATCCACGTCGGTGCGGTCCGGCCGGGACCGGATGACGTTGAGGCAGCGATTGGTGGTCATCCGGTACAACCACCCCGAGAACGCGCTGTCGTCCTGCAGTTGAGCCAGGCGACGCCAGGCGGTCAGGAAAACCTCCTGGATGACGTCCTCCGCCTCGGACCGATCGGCCAGCATCCGTGCCGCCAACCGGAACATCGCTCCCTGATAGCGCAGCACCAGTTGCTCGTAAGCCCGGACATCGCCGTCACGTGCCCGCCCGGTCAGGGTGGCGTCGTCCAGCGCTGCCTCGGGTGCCGCTGCCGCCTCGGTCACACAGCACCTCCTCCGCTGCTCGAATCGATAGACACCGGCCGGCAGGAATCCTCACGTTGGATTATGCGTGATCGGTGTCTCACGAGTCGCGGACCGCGGATTCCGTGTCCCGATCGACAGCTGAGCCGACTCGGGCGCGCAAGAATCCTCCGAGCGCGAGTTATTCGTTCACCAGCCGCAGTGCCGGACTGCGCACGGCGCGCCGGTCGACCAGCCACACCTGCACGCTCTGATCGATTGCCGGACTGAGGCTTTGGATCTCGACCTCGACGTCGCCGCGCTGCGGATGCTCGATATGCAGCGCACCGGACCGGAATTCGGTGACCCGGTGTTCCCGCCAGCGGCAGGAGAATTCCGGAAATCGGTGCAATCCCTGGACCAGCGCGTCGAGTCCGGGATCGTCGGGCCAGTGCGTGCGCGCCGAGCGAAGCGTCGACACCATCATCTCCGCGGCGACCGGCCAGTCCCGCCACCGCTGCGGCGCCTCCGGGTGCGCGAAGAAGTAGGTGGCCAGATTGTGTTCGGCGACGTCGTCGAGCAGTCCCAGCGGTTCGGCGAAATCGCGCCATGCCGGATTCCAGGCGAGGATGTCGAGCCACCGGCCCGCCACGAAGGCGGGCGTGGGATGCATGGCATCCAGCACGGCCTGCACGGTGTCGGTGACCTGTTCCCGTGCCTGACCCGAGGATGGGCACTCGCGGGCGTGTTCCATGCCGACGGCGAGATTGCCGAAATGGTGGCGTTCGACCTCGTTGAGCCGCAGCGCCTCCGCCAGCGCCCCCAGCACCGCCATGGAAGGATTGGTGTCGCGACCCTGTTCGAGGCGGGCGAGATAATCGACACTCACCCCGGCCAGCGCGGCGACCTCCTCGCGCCGCAGTCCGGGGGTCCGCCGCCGGCGCCCGGCCGGTAAACCGACATCTTCGGGCTGCAACTGGGCCCGCCGCGCGATGAGAAACTCGCCGAATTCCGATCGTGCCACCACACCATCCTGTATCTGTCCGGGCCTTGTTATCCACGCCCTGCCAGTCCCAGGATAACCGCGGTGTGGCTAACCGGACCATGGTCCGCAAATCTGGTGGACATGACCACTTCCGAGCAGACCACTCTCGCTACCGGTTCCTGGGCCCTGGACCCCGCCCACTCCTCGGTGAACTTCACCGTCCGCCACCTGGGCATCTCCAAGGTCCGCGGCCGCTTCAACAACTTCGAGACCAGCTTCGTCGTGGACGCCTCCGGCGCGGCCACCATCGAGGCCACCATCTACCTCGACTCGTTCGACACCGGCAACTCCCAGCGTGACGAGCACGTCCGCAGCGTCGAGCTGCTCAACGTCACCGAGCGCCCCACCCTGCACTTCAAGGCCGTCGAGCCGGTGCGGGTCGCCGAGGAGTTCGAGGTCACCGGCGAGGTGACCCTCGGTGGCGTGACCAAGCCGGTCACCCTCGACGTGGAGTGGGGCGGCCTGCAGCAGTTCCAGGACGGCAGCCGCCACGCCGGATTCACCGCCACCGGCACCATCAAGCGCAGCGAATTCGACGTCGCGCCGGCCCTGCCCACCGCCATGCTCAGCGACAAGGTCGCCATCGAGCTCGACATCCAGCTGGTCGAGCCGCAGGCCTAGTCGACACCGACCACGGTCACACCGCCGCCGCGGCGAGCGGAACACAGCACCTGCCGGTCCGGATTTCCGGGCCGGCAGTCGCGTATCCGGGGCCGGATCACCGCCCGCGGCATCACGGCAGCAGCCCGCACCGCCGTGCCCGGACCACCGCCTCGTGCCTGGTGTGCGCGCCGAGTTTCGTCATCGCACCGCGCAGATAGCTCTTCACCGTTTCCGGGCGCAGCGAAAGCCGCTGTGCCGCTTCACCATTGGTGCAACCGAGGGCCACATACGACAGCACGTCCAGTTCGCGCGGAGACAGTGCGGGCGCGGAGTCCGCGGCCACGGTCTCCTCCGGCCCGCCCATCAACCGCACCAGGGTGTCCGATACCGCGCGCAACCGCTTGCGCGCCTCGGCATCGGTGAGTGTCTGCGCGATCCCGCGCACCTCGGCGTGCAGATCCCGAAGCTGTTCCGCGACAACGGCATCCGGCGCGAGTCCGGTGGTGACCTCGGAGGTCCCGCGCGTCGCCTGCAGGCGCAGCCGCCGGTCCACCTCGTCGCGCACCGCCAGCTCCACGGCCAGGCGCCGGCTCGACCGCAACACCAGCTCGGCGATCCGATCGCCGATCGGCCCCGGTTCGCGACTGGCGACGTAGAGTACGGCCCGGGAACTCCCGTCCACCACGACCGGTACCCCGACCACCGCGCGCAGTCCCTCCATCGACACCGGACCGTCGTAGTGATGGGTGATGGTCGCCGCCGCCCGGTAGTCCGCGACCGATGTCGGACGCCGGCTGGCCACGGCCGCACCGCCCACCCCCGAGGTGGGGGATACCACCAGTCCGCGCATCGCGGCGGTGCGCGTGCCGAAGAACTCGCTCAGGATCAGCGCCCCGTCGCAGACCTCGCCGCCGAACACCACCGGCATCCCGGACAGGGCCGAGACCTGCCGCAACTCGGCCCGCAACGCATCGACGTCGCGCGGGCGGAGCAGATCGGCGGAGGCCATCGGCGCTACCCCTTTCCGGGGGTGGTGGAGAGCAAAGTGTGACGTGAATCCTATATGTGTGAGCGCGAGTATGGGCCGGGTCCGGCCGGTCAGTTATACGCACGGGGTATGGGATGCACCGCTACTGGGCGAGACGATCGGGGCCAATCTCGATCGCACGGTGGCCATCCACGGTGATCGAGACGCACTCGTCGACCGGGTGACCGGAGTGCGCTGGAGTTACCGCGAATTCGCCGCCGAGGTCGATGCCGTGGCACTCGGTCTGCTGGAGGCGGGGATCGGCAAGGGCGATCGGGTCGGCATCTGGTCGCCCAATCGTGCCGAATGGACGCTGGTGCAGTTCGCCACCGCGAAGATCGGCGCGATCCTGGTCAACATCAATCCGGCCTACCGCAGCGAGGAAGTGCGCTACGTGATCACCCAGGCCGGGATCCGGATGCTGATCTCGGCGCGAGAGCACAAGAGCTCGAACTACGCCGAGATCATCGGCCGGGTGCGGCCCGAATGCCCGGATCTGGAGCAGGTGGTCCTGTTCGACAGCGCCGAATGGGAGGCGCTGGTCGCCGCCGGCCGCGCCGCCGATCCCGCGCGCCTGGCCGAGGCCGGAGCGCGACTGGCCGCCGACGATCCGATCAACATCCAATACACCTCGGGTACAACGGGTTTCCCCAAAGGCGCGACGCTGTCGCACCACAACATCCTCAACAACGGCTATTTCGTCGGCGAATTGTGCGGCTACACCGAGGCCGACCGGATCTGCATCCCGGTGCCGTTCTACCACTGCTTCGGCATGGTGATGGGCAATCTGGCGGCGACGAGTCACGGTGCGGCCATGGTGATTCCGGCGGCTTCCTTCGAGCCGAGGGCCACGCTCACCGCGGTCGCCGAGGAACGCTGCACCTCGCTGTACGGGGTGCCGACGATGTTCATCGCCGAACTGGCCGATCCGGACTTCGAATCCTTCGACCTGAGTTCGCTGCGCACCGGCATCATGGCCGGCTCACCGTGCCCGGTGGAGGTGATGAAGCAGGTGATCGAGCGGATGGGCATGGCGGAGGTGTCCATCTGCTACGGCATGACCGAGACCTCGCCGGTGAGCACTCAGACCCGCCGCGACGACACCATCACCCAGCGCACCGCCACGGTCGGCCGGGTGGGACCACACCTCGAGATCAAGATCGTCGATCCCGACACCGGACTGACCGTTCCGCGAGGTGAGCCGGGCGAGCTGTGCACGCGCGGATATTCGGTGATGCTCGGCTACTGGAACGATCCGGACAAGACCGCCGAGGCGATCGACGCCGCCCGCTGGATGCACACCGGGGATCTGGCCACCATGGACGACGACGGCTACGTCGCGATCACCGGCCGGATCAAGGACATGGTGATTCGCGGCGGTGAGAACATCTACCCGCGCGAAATCGAGGAATTCCTCTACACCCACCCCGACATCCTGGACGCCCAGGTGGTCGGGATCCCGGATCCGAAATACGGCGAGGAATTGGTGGCCTGGATCCGGATGCGCGAGGGCGCAGCCACATTGGACGCGCAGACGCTGGCCCAGTTCTGCGGCGGTCGCCTGGCCTATTACAAGATTCCGCGCCACGTCCACGTCGTCGAGGAATTTCCGATGACCGTCACCGGCAAGGTGCGCAAGGTCGATATCCGCGCGACCTCGGTCCGCCTGTTCGGCGTGCCGGAGCAGGATCAGCAACAGACAGGAGAGCAGTGATGACGTCCAACACCGAGTTGTATCGCCAGGCGCGCGACCGGCTGGTCGAGCTGGCGACCGACTACGACACCGCGGTGCGGACGTTCCACTGGCCCCGGCTGACCGGCGAATTCAATTGGGCCGTCGACTGGTTCGACGTCATCGCGCGCGGCAACGACCGCACCGCGCTGTGGATCGTCGAGGAGGACGGCAGCGAACTGCGGGTGAGTTTCGACGAGATGGCGCAGCGCTCGGATCGGGTGGCGACCTGGCTCGCCGAACTCGGTGTGCGCCAGGGTGACCGGGTGATCCTGATGCTGGGCAACCAGGTCGAGCTCTGGGAGTCGATGCTCGCCGTCGCCAAACTCGGTGCGGTGGTCATGCCCACCACGGGTGCGCTCGGGCCGGCCGATCTGATCGACCGGATCTCCAGGGGCGCGGTGCGTTTCGTCATCACCAACGCCCGCGACACCGCGAAATTCGACGAGGTCCCCGGCGACTATCGGCGCATCGCGGTCGGCGGTCCGGTCGAGGGCTGGCACGACTACGCGGAGGCCGCCGAGGTGGAATCGGCGGGCCCCTTCCCCGCCGTGACGCAGGTGGGCGACGAACTGCTGGTCTATTTCACCTCCGGCACCACGAGTAAGCCGAAGATGGTGCAGCACAATCAGACCAGCTATCCGGTCGGACATCTGAGCACCATGTACTGGATCGGCGTCCGACCGGGCGACGTGCATCTCGCGATCAGCGCGCCGGGCTGGGCGAAACATGCCTGGAGCTGCTTCTTCGCGCCCTGGATCGCCGAGGCGACGATCTTCGTCTACAACTACGGCCGGTTCGACGCCGAGGCGCTGCTCGGTCAGCTCCGCCGCGCTGAGGTCAACACCTTCTGCGCGCCGCCGACGGTGTGGCGCATGCTGATTCAGGCCGACCTCGGCGAGCGCCCGGCCGGCCTGCGCGAAATCCTCGGCGCCGGTGAACCACTCAACCCCGACGTGATCGCACAGGTGGAAAACGCCTGGGGACTGACCATCCGGGACGGATTCGGGCAGACCGAGACGACGCTGCAGATCGCCAACACCCCCGGGCAACCGGTCAAGGCCGGCTCGATGGGCCGCCCCATGCCCGGGGTGCCGGTGGTGCTGGTCGACCCCGTCACCGGCGCGCCCGCCGAGGAGGGCGAGATCTGCCTGGATCTGAGCGCCCACCCGGTCAACCTGATGAACGGTTACCTCCAGGACCCGGAACGCAATGCGGCGGTGATGGAAGGCGGCTACTACCACACCGGTGATGTGGCGGCGCGCGACGACGACGGCTACATCACCTATATCGGCCGCACCGACGACGTGTTCAAATCCTCCGATTACAAGGTTTCCCCGTTCGAACTCGAGAGTGTGCTGATCGAGCATCCGGCGGTCGTGGAGGCCGCGGTGGTGCCGCAGCCCGACGACACTCGCCTGGCCGTACCCAAGGCGTATGTCACGCTGGCCGCCGGCTGGAAGCCGGACCGCGAAACCGCAAGGGCCATCCTGGAATACGCGCGCGATCACCTCGCACCGTATCTGCGGGTGCGGCGGATCGAGTTCACCGAACTGCCCAAGACGATCTCGGGCAAGATCCGCCGCGTCGAGTTGCGGCAGCGCGAGGAGGCCGCCCATGCCGCCGGCACCGGGATCGCACAGGAATTCCGCTACGAGGATGTCCTCGCGCAACCGACCGGTTAGTGGTTCGCCACGGCTTTGCCGATGAGTTGCTCGCCGCCGGACTCTTGCCGGCGGCGCTACACTTTCGATGAAAAGTTTGGTCGAAACCGCCTGCGGGTACAGAATTCTCACGCAGATTCCTCGCGGCCGTCAGAATGTGAAAATGGCACATTTGCCCGGATGTGGCGCGTTCGGCGCTGGCCCGAATGTGACAGCGTGACAAGACTGACAAAGTACGCGCAGCGCGTTCCGGATGTGTAGTTACGACCGATGGGAGAGCACCGTGTTGTACACCTTCGAAACCGCCACCCAGTACGTGATCGCCGAACTGGAGGCCAAGGGCACGGCGACCCGCGAGGACTTCGACGTACCGGCCATCGTCGCCACTTCCCACGCCATCGCCGAGAGCTGGGATTTCCAGGCGCTGGACCGGCATACGTTCTGGAGTATCGCGGCGAGCAATCTGCGGGCATAGCGCGGCCCGCGGTGCCGCTCGATCACCCACCCCGGCGTCGGTCGCTTCCCACGCACGCCGAGGCCGGTGATCGAGCGAAGCGCTCCGCGGCCACGCCTGCCCCGCGATCAGGGGCCGCATCCGGTGAATCAGGCCTGGCAGTCGGCCGATCCCGCAGTGCGCGTGTGCGCCACCATCGACCAGCGCCGCGCCGCACGCCGCATCGAGCCGGCGTCCGCATAACCGAGCAATGCCGCCTGCCGCTCCCGGCTCAGCGGGCCCGCGGCCTGGGCCCGGGCCAGGCGGGCTCGATCCAATTCGCGCCGCCACGTGGTCCCGGCCTCGGACAGCCGCCGCTGCAGGGTGCGTGGACTGATGGCGAGCCGCCGTGCCACCTGCTCGAGCGATACCTCACCGTCGGTGAAGGCATCGGCCAACGCCCGCGATACCCGCTCCGGCCAGGCCGAGGCCAGCGGCGGTGGTGGCGGCAACGCGGCGGCCAGCGGTTGCAACACCTCCGCGAGCACCGGATCGGCGGTGGTCAGCGGCAGATCCATATCGGCCGACCGAAAGGTCATCGAATCCACCGGGGCACCGAATTCCACCACCGCCGAACCGAATACCTCGGCGAACGTCTCCCGGCGACGCGGAGCCGGCTGTCGCAGGGATACCCGGACCGGGTCGAACGGCGCGGCCACCACGCGGCGGGCGCGGGTCAGCACGGCGACCAGTCCCCACAGCTGCACCAGTTCGCGCCCACGCCCGTCGCCCTCGATCATGTCCAGGTACAGCGTGGTCTCGGCCTCGTTCTCCACCACCAGATCGAAGCGATGATTGGTGGTGACCGCGGTGACGTACGGGCCACAGGTCGCCAGTCCGGCGCCCACGGTCGGCGCGCTGGCGAACAGATAGTCGTAGAGCCGCGTGGCGGCCAGCTGATATCTGCTGGCGACGTGCAGCGCTACATCGGGATCGTCGAGCCAATTCTCACCGATCTCCCATAACCGGGAAAAGACCCGCGCGGGCACATGAACGCCTTCGCCGGCCAGTGTCCATTCCGGTAGTTCGCATTCGCGCAGCAGTCGGTCACGATCGATCCCGGCGTCGGTCATCTGCGAGATCACGAAACGATGCAGCAATGTCTGGTCGGTACCCATATCCCTCCTGCCCTGATTCGCGTCCCCGAACACGTTGTGGGAAACGCTAATCACTCCGACCAGCGTTTCGACCGAAATTCACTCCGATTGTGGTGGTCAGCACGTTGCGGTAATAGATTGATCCTGGTCACCGGGCCTTCGATCCCGAATTGTGACAAACCCAGCCACGCCGTCCGATTCGTTCAAGACGACACCGGCCGCGGCGCTCTACGGTGACGCCATGGCACCTCAACTCAACGCAATCGGCGTGGTCGTCTCCGATCTGACGGCCGCACTCGACTTCTACCGGCGACTCGGTCTCGAATTCGGCGAGGTCGTCGGTGGTGGGCACGTGGAAGCTCCGCTACCCGGCGGATTCCGGCTGATGCTCGACTCGGAGGAGAACATCGCACAGGACGCCGGCGTCGCGCGGCAGTGGAACGCCGCGGCGGGCCGGATCGGACTGGCCGTCGAATGCGGTTCGGCGGCCGAGGTCGACGCGCTGTTCAACGAACTGGTCGCGGCCGGATACCAGGGGGAGGCAAAGCCCTTCGACGCCGTGTGGGGCCAGCGCTACGCCACCGTGCACGATCCCGACGGCAACGGCGTCGACCTCTACGCGCCGCTGAGCTGATACTCCTCGGCGCGCGCGGCGGCCCCTCGGATACGGCCGGGAGATCGCCCGGTCAGGGCCCGGATCTCCCGGTTCATATGGGCTTGATCCGCATATCCGGCCAGCGCCGCGGTCTCGGCGAAACCGATGCCGGTGCGGCTCAGATCCAGAGCCCGGCGCATCCGCAGCACGCGGGCCAGCATCTTCGGCCCGTATCCGAAGGCCGCGACCGAGAGCCGATGCAGTCGTCGCGCGCCCAGGCCCAGCGTGTCGGCCGTGGCCGCGACCGTCTCCCCCGCGTCCAGCCGGCGCACGATCTGCGCCACCACCGGGTCGGGCGGGGCGGTCACCGCCGCACAGCGCCGGGCCACCTCCTCGAGTCCGCGCAGCGGATCAGGCGCCGCCGCGACCACGTCGGCCATGGCGCGGGCCCGCCGCGACGACCACACCTCGTCCAGTTCGGCCCGGCGATCCAGCAGCTCCGGCGCACGAACGCCGAGCAGGGCCGGAGCCGTACCCGGCGCGAAGCGAATCCCGTACACGGTCTGCGCGGCGGCACCGCTGTGGTAGGCGCGGGTATCCGGCCCGGCCACCAGTAACCGGCCACCGAGCCACAGCAGATCCATACAGCCGTCCGGCAACACCGTGGCCGACTCCCCCGTTACCTGCCGCTGCCATACGATCGCGCCCGTGGACACCCGCGAATGGCGTTCTCGATAAAGCTCCGGCGAATTCTCGGCCACGCAGGAAAGAGTATCGTCCGGCACCGACGGATTCGGATCCGAACACGTGATCGAGCCCACATCGAGTTGCTGCTGGTTCGCTGCTCGCCGTTAGACTGCCGGTCCGAGACAGCGTTGATGTGTTCGGATCGATCGTGAGGCTGAGATGCTCAAAGGGTTCAAAGACTTCCTGATGCGCGGCAACGTCATCGAATTGGCGACCGCGGTGGTGATGGGTACGGCCTTCACCGCGATCGTCACCTCGGTGACGAAGGGAATCGTCGAGCCACTGCTGGCGGTCGTGGGAACCAACGGGCAGCTCGGATTGGGCGTGCAACTGGTCGCCGGAAAACCGGCCACATTCATCGCCGTCGGCCCGATCGTCAGTGCGGGAATCAATTTCCTCATGGTGGCGACGGTGTTGTATTTCGTGCTCATTCTTCCGATGAACACCTTGCAGAAACGGTTCAGCCGCAAGAAGAAGGCCGTCCCGACCCAAACCGAATTGCTGATCGAAATCCGCGATCTGCTCGCGGGCCGGAGCGAAACCGCCACCACCGATGCCGTCGTGGACACCGACGCGACCGAAGCTCAGCGGCGGGTCGCCGAGATGGTCCACGAGCGCTGAGTCGAAATATGTTGTAGTCGTTACTTTTTCGCACCGACGAAGTCGACGGTGGCGACCATCTGCCGGGCCAGCTGTTCGGGATCGGCGCCGCCGAGATCGGAATCGGTGAGCGCGCCCTCGCGCCACAGCGACGCGAAGCCGTGCACGAGCGACCAGGCGGCCAGCTCGGTCGCCGGTCGCGCGGATTCCGCGACACCCAATTGGGCCACCCCGAAACGCAATTCCTCGCCGGATACGGTGCGGGCCGCGATCAGCTCAGGATCGTCGACGCGCAGCAGGTCGTGGCGGAACATGACGTCGAAATGTCCGGGGTGGCGCCGCGCGAAGCGGATGTAGGCGACCGCCATCTCCCGGAAATCGTCACGAGAGCCGCGCAATTCCTCGGCCAGCAGCTCGAATCCGCGGATCGCGAGTGCGGTGAGCAGGCCCTGCCGATTGCCGAAATGGTGAGCGGGCGCGGCATGGGAGACGCCGGCGCGCTGCGCCAGCGCTCGCAGCGACACCGCGTCGACACCGTCGGCAGCGATCTGCTCGGCCGCCGCCGTCAGCAGCGTGGCTCGCAGATCTCCGTGGTGATAGGAGCTCTTGGTCACCCGACGATCGTGGCGCAGGGAACGGGCCCGAGTCCACCAACACGCCCGAAAGCGACGGCACGGTGAACCGACAGCGTTCTACCAACCGGCCCTCGAGCTGCACACAGCTGCGCGCGGTTTCTGGAAGATATGAGCATTCCGTCCGGTCGTCCGCGCCGGTGCGCACTGGCTGTCGCGGCATTCGCTGTCGTACTCGCGATTTCCGGGATCGCGGTGGTTCGTATAGCGACCGGAACCGCCGCGGCACATCCCGGTTCCGCCGCCGTCGGCGTGGTGACGGCCACGGTCGGCGCCGTCGCGCCGGCGGCGGCCGGTGCGACCACCGCTGCGGCCCAGCCGATTTCGCCGAACACGCCGGCGCAGCAGATGCAGAATGCGATCCTCGCCGCCGAACCCGGCAGTCGGGTGGGGATCGACGTGGTCGACACCACCACCGGGACCACGCTCGCAGGACTGAACACCGATCAGCAGTTCTACACCGCGTCGGTGGTGAAACTGCTGATCGCCCTCGACGAGCTGAAAAGCGTGAACTGGCAGCCGGATTCGGATACCACCGCCCTGCTGTCGCAGATGTTGTCGGCCAGCGACGACGATATCGCCGACGCGCTTTGGGACACCGGCGGTGGCCCCGACATCGTCTCCCGTGTCGCGGCGGACATCGGTCTCGGCGCCACCGAGCCGCCGGACGATCCGGCCCAGTGGGGCGAAACACTCACCACGCCGGCGGATGTGGTGCGGATCTACCGCTACATCGGTTCCGAGATCCCGCAGCCGGCGCGCGATCTGATCCTCACCGCCCTGCATCGGGCGAGTGCCACCGCCGCCGACGGAACCGATCAATACTTCGGCATCCCCGACGCCCTCATCGGGACGGACTGGGCGATCAAACAGGGCTGGATGACGCTGGACGACTCCACGACGCTGAATACGACCGGTCTGGTGTCCGCCGATCCCGCCCAGCCCGGCCGATTCGTGGTCGTCGTACTCACCACCCAGCCCGCCGGAACCGCGTGGATCACCGGCGGCGCGGCCGTCACCGCAGCGGTCGCCGCACTGCGGGAGACCCTGGCCACGACCACGGCGGTTGCCGCCGCTTCCACCGAAACTGTAACATGTTCTAGTATTTGCCCGGCCAGCGATAGATAGCGAACTCGGCAGAACATCCAGGTTGCGCGACCAACCGGAACAACCCGGTGAGATTGCCGTGAGCTGGTATAACCAGAGAACGAACTGCGGATCACCTCCAGCTCCCCAGCGAGCGCGGAGGCGAACCGCTATTTACTTGTTGGTGGTGCGGCGACTAGTCTGACGCCGATACCGATCAGAAAGGACCTCGTATGAAGCTCGAGAATGCGGTCGCCGTGGTCACCGGTGGCGCGTCGGGTCTGGGCCTGGCCACGGTGAAGGAGCTGCACGGCCAAGGCGCCAAGGTGGTGATCATCGACCTGCCGTCCTCCAACGGTGAGGCGATCGCCAAGGAGCTGGGCGACGGTGTGGTCTTCGCCGCGACCGACGTCACCAACGAGGAGCAGGTGAGCGCCGCGCTCGACGCCGCCGCGCAGCTGGGCACCCTGCGGATCGCGGTGAACTGCGCCGGTATCGGTAATGCGATCAAGACGGTCAGCAAGAAGGGCGCGTTCCCGCTGGCCGACTTCACCAAGATCATCAACGTCAACCTGATCGGCACGTTCAACGTGATCCGGCTGGCCGCCGAACGCATCGCCGCCGCCGAGCTCAAGGGCGAGGAGCGCGGTGTCATCATCAACACCGCCTCGGTCGCGGCCTTCGACGGCCAGATCGGCCAGGCCGCCTATTCCGCATCCAAGGGCGGCATCGTGGGCATGACCCTGCCGATCGCCCGCGACCTGGCGAGTGTGAACATCCGCGTGGTCACCATCGCGCCGGGCCTGTTCCACACCCCGCTGTTCGCCACCCTGCCCGAGGAGGCCATCAAGGCCCTCGGCGCGCAGGTCCCCCACCCCGCCCGCCTCGGCGACCCCACCGAATACGCGGCCCTGGCCCGCCACATCGTGGAGAACCCGATGCTCAACGGTGAGACCATCCGGCTCGACGGCGCAATCCGCATGGCGCCGCGCTGATTTCGCGTAGCGAAAGGCCCGGCTTCCGCG
>NZ_BDBN01000105.1 GCF_001613005.1 Nocardia nova NBRC 15556
GACCGCCCCGCCGCCGAAGCTGTCGAGAGCGCCGGCACCGAGACCGGCGGAAACGCAGCGGCCGGGGACGATGGCACCGGGCACGCAGGCGCGGAGGCCGACGCCGGGAGCGCGGACAACGCGGGAGAGGCCGCGCCGCGCGGTGATTCCGGTGACGCGACTTCCGGTGTCACGCGTTACAGCGATGCCTGGGCGGTGTCCGCGGTGCGGGTGCAGCCGGGTGAGACCGGGGCGGCGGAGGAGAACTGACCAGCGCGAGCGGGGGAGCCGTAGGGGTGACACAGGATCCGTTCGGCACCGCGGACTTGCGTGCGGGAGTACTCACCGCATGGCGGAATTCGCCGACTCGGCTGCGCGAGGACGCCGCCACCGAGGCGGATCTGGTCCGGGCCGGATATCGCGATCGGCTGCTCACCGAGCTGGCGCAGAACGCCGCCGACGCCGCGGTCAAGGCCGGGGTCTCCGGCCGGGTGTCGGTGCGGCTGCGCGGCCGCGCCCTGCATATCGCCAATACGGGTGCCCCGCTGGATCTTTCCGGTGTGCACGCGCTGACGGCCCTGCGGGCGTCGGGCAAGACGGGTACTTCGGTCGGCCGGTTCGGTGTCGGGTTCACGGCGGTGCTCTCCGCCGGTGACGAGGTGGAATTTCGCTCGACCACCGGGTCTGTGCGATTCTCTCGTGCGCAGACTCTGATCGAACTGCGCGACAACGGTATCGACATCCCCGCCGGTGCCGACGGACCCGCCGTCCCGGTATTGCGCTTGGCCTGGTCGGTGGCGGTCGCCCCGGAAACCGGTTTCGACACCGAGATCGTGGTCTGGTTGCGCGAGGACGTCGACGCCGCGGAACTGCTCGCGGCCATGCGGGCCGAGGCGGTGGATCTGCTGCTGGAACTGCCGGGCCTGCATTCCATCCGGGTCGAGGACGACGAATCCTGGCGTGCGGTGGAGGATGCGGGCAACGGCCTGCAGCAGGTGAGCATCACCGCCCCGTCCGGCGAGGACTTCCGGTGGTGGCAGTACACCACCGCGCGGGCGCGCTGGCTGCTCCCGCTGCGTGACGGCCGGGCCGTTGCCGCGACCGCCGATGTGCTGCGGGCACCGACCCGCACCGACGAGGAACTCTCCCTGCCCGCCCTGGTGATCGCCGATATCGCCCTGCAACCGGATCGGCGCCGCCTGATGCCCGGCGCCCGGGTGGCCGAACTGGCCGAGGGCTATGCGGATTTCGCCCGCGCCCTGCCACCGCCGGACCGCCTGGTGCTGGTTCCGGCGCCCGGTTTCGCCCGCAGCGAGGCCGACGGTCTGCTGCGCGAGGCCCTCGTGAACGAGTTGCGCGAACATCCCTGGCTGCCGGTGCTCACCGATCTCCACAGTGCGCCCGCCGATGTCGACGCGGCGATCACGCCGCCGGATATCGATGATGTGATGCGTACCGGTGTGGCGCCGCCGCCTGCCGACGTGGCCGAGCTGTCGACCACTGGCGGGCCGCGCCGCGCCGACGCGGCGCCGAATCGCGCCAGCGTATTCCTCGGCGTCACAACCGAACTGGCGGGTCTGCTGGCAGGTCTGCTCGGCCCGCTGGTGATCCCGGAGCTGTCCGGACGTGCCTGCGCCGAACTGCTGGGTGTGCTGGACGTACATCGCATCGGCCTGGCTCGCGTGGCCGAACTGACCGGAAGTGTGCAGCGCCCGCCGCAGTGGTGGTATTCGCTCTACGACGCGCTGGAACCGTTCGTGACCGATCCGCTCGCTGCCGAGGAACTGGGCGCGCTGGCCGTGCCGCTCTCCGACGGCCGCCTGGTCACCGGCCCGCGCACGGTGGTGCTCGACGATCAGCTCGAGGAAGCGGTCGCGGTGCCGTGGGCGCGGCTGGTCCACCCGGAGGCCGCGCACGAACTGCTCGGCCGGCTCGGCGCGCAGCAGGCCGGGGTCGAGGATCTGCTGACCGATACCGCGCTGCGCGCCGAACTGGACTATCGATCCGACGACGAGGAACTGCGCGAGGCGGTGCTCGGCCTGGCCGCCCACCTGCCGCCGGACACCACCCTTCCGACCTGGCTCGGCGCCCTCGAATTGCCCGACGAGACCGGCGAATTGCGCCCGGCCGACGAACTTCTGCTCCCGGATGCCCCGCTGGCCGAGGTGCTGATCACGGATTCTCCGTTCGGCACGCTCGACACCGCGATCGCGCAGCGGCATCCGGCGGCGGCCCTGCGCGCGATCGGCGTCGGCTGGGGTTTCACCGTCGTCACCGAAACCGATCCGACCGGTCCCGACCACGACCTCGACGACGAGGACCGCTGGTGGCAGGGGTTGCCGGAGGATCCGCCTGAGTTCGCCGCGGTCCGGGATCTGGATCTGGTCGCCGACGACGCCTGGCCCCGGGCACTGCGACTGCTGCTGGCCGAACCGGCCACCCGCCGTCTACTCGCCGACCGTGACGGCTACACCGCCTGGTGGTTGCGCCGCCACGCGCGGGTCGGCGATCGCCCACTCGGCGTGTATCAGGCCGGATCGGATCCGGTGTTCGCCGACCTGCTGCCCGAACTCCCGGGCTTCACGGCGGCCGATTCGGCAGCCCTCGACGCCGTGCTCGCCGACCCCGCGAACATCACCGCCGACTTGGCCGTGGCCCTGCTCGAAGCACTGGCCGATCCTGCGAAAAAGCCCACCCCGGAAGCGGTTTCGCAAACCCATCGCCGGCTCGCCGCGGCCGTGCCGCATCTGGATCTCGACGAGATCGGCGTGCCGGAGCGGGTGCGTGCGCTCTCCGGAGCGGTGATCGATCCGGATCGCGCGCTGGTTCTGGACCGGCCCTGGCTCGGTCTGGCGCTACCGGCGGATCGCCTGGTCGCCGGCGATATCGAGCATGCGGGCGAACTGGCCACGCTGCTCGACGTGGCCGCTGCCTCCGAGGCGGTACATGCCGAGGTGCTCGGCACTGGAAAACGCACAACCTGGGCGGACGAACCGCTGGGTGTGCTGTTGCGGCTGCAGTTCGGCCTGCCGCCGCTGGCGGGTGAGCTGGTCCTGCACGATCGGCTGGAGGTCCGGCTCACCGGCGCCTACGAGGCGACCGTGGGCGTTCCGTGGTGGCGCGCGGGCGACACCACCCACGTGCAGCGGCAGCCGAGTTCGTGATACGCGGCGCGGCTATTTCGCGTAGGTGGTGATCATTTCCGCGAGCACGTCGAGCTGGGTGCGGACCGCCGCGCTGTCGTCGTCGACGAGCCAGCGCAAAACGATTCCGTCGATGACGTTCAGGGTGAATCGGCTCAAGGTCTGAACCGGAATTCGCCATTCGGTTCCGGTGGCCACGCGCCCGTGCTCGAGCACATCGGCGACGGTGGCGTCGTTGAACAGATACTGTTCGCGCGCGATCGCGAGTTTCGCTGGGGTCTGCTCACTTTCACGCAGAGCGTAGGTGGTGGTTTCGTAGGTGAGCAGTTGCCGTTGCGGTGTGGATTCGATGTTCAGCCAGAGCAGTTCCAGGCTGGCGCGAACCAAATTTTGAAGGGATTCTTTTCCACTTCCGACTTCCTGCCAGACCGTTTCATTGGTCTCGACGGAATCGCGCAATTCCATCGCCAATGCTTTGACCAGTTCGGTCATCAGCGCATCTTTGTTCTCGAAACAGTAATGCACCACACCGAGCGATACCCCGGCCGCCTGCGCGACATCGCGTGTAGTTACCCCGGCGACGCCCTTTTTCTCCGCGAGGCCGATGGCGGCCTCGATGAGGTGGGCTCGTCGTTCTTCGACGCTCAATCGGGAGGACACGGAAGCGAGTTAAGCCGCCAGGACGCGATGAGTCAATTCGCACACTGTAAAGTCGGCGCGCTCGGCGTGGCGCGGGCCGGCGGGTGTCACAGCCCTTTCTGCGCGCCTTTGTCACCCCTGCGGGCGCCGCGGCGCTGAATGACGAAAATGCTGTAGCCGAGCAGTCCGACTCCCAGTCCCATCAAACAGATCGGCCGTGCGTCGGCCCAGCTGTCGTTGCACCAGACCACGACGGTCGCCACCAGCCACACCAGCGAGCCGACGGCCAGAACGGGACGCGGATCGGTCAGCCGCGGCGGGATCTCGGGCACCTCGGGGGTCACGAAGTCAACGATAGCGGCGGGAACGGCGGACCACATATGTGGTGTCACGTATCGTTTTGCTCTGTGACAACGCCATCCGATATCCGTGCGCTCGCCGGTGAACTGTCCCTGGCGGTCGTGCGGCTGACGCGCCATCTGCGCGGCCGTCGTGCCGAAGCGCAGATTTCGCTCACCCAACTGTCGGCTCTGGCGACCCTGGCCAGAGACGGGGCGATGACTCCCGGCGTACTCGCCGCCAAGGAACGGGTGCAGCCACCGTCGATGACCCGAGTGATCGCCTCGCTCTCGGAGTTGCAGCTGGTCAAGCGCGATCCGCATCCCACCGACGGCCGCCAGGTCATCGTCTCGCTCTCGGACGCCGGCAAGGCGCTGATCCAGGACGAGAACAACGCCCGCGAGGCCTGGATGTTCGATCAGCTGTCCGGCCTGACCCCCGATCAGCTGCGGGTGCTCGACGACGCGGTCGCGATCATGAAGCAGTTGGTCGCCGACTCGGAGTAGAACGTCCGGCGCTCAGGCCACGAAAGCGTGCTCGCTGGAGACGATTTCGCGCCCCAGCGGCATCAGCGAGACGGGGATGAGCTTCAGGTTCGCCCAGCCGAACGGAATCCCGATGATGGAGACGAACAGCGGAATGCTGGTGACCAGGTGCCCGATCGCCAGCCAGAACCCCGCGAAGATCACCCAGATGATGTTGCCGATCAGCGAGGGAGCCCCCGCGCCCGGCTTGGCCACCACCTCCCGGCCGAACGGCCACAGCACGTAGGCCCCGATCCGGAACGACGCGATCCCGAACGGGATGGTGATGATCAGGATGCAGCAGAGGATTCCGGCCAGAAAATAACCCACCGCCAGCCAGAACCCGGCGAAAATCAACCAGAGCACATTCAGTACGAACCGGATGAGGGTCACGTATCCAGCATGCCAGGGCGGTGCCGTACCCACCAGATGTGAACTGAGCGCGTGTGGACGAGCCGCTCAGAAGAACCAGCCGAGCACGGGTTCACGCTCGGCCCGGAAAGCGCGGTCCACATCCGCGACGATCCGGGAGCTCTTCGCACGCACTCGGTTCGCGACGGCGAAGGTGCGGGCTGAGTAGGCGCCGAGGTAGAGGCTGCCCAGGACGTCGATGCCGAGTTCGAGGTCGGGGGTGCGGGTGGTGGGTTCGCATTCGGCCCGCCCGTCGCGCACGCGCAGGGCGAAGGTGCCTCCGGCGTGGCGGAACGGGTCGTCCACGGCGACAACGACATCCAGATCCGTTTCGTAGTCGCGGGCGGACAGGGCGGCGGGGACGTCCATCGGCCGTGCCCACAGGCCGTCGTGACGGCTGACGGTGCGGACCAGGCGGGAGTCGGTGAGCAGGTGGGGCAGCGGGTCGTCGTCGCCGATGGTGGCGGTGACCGTGTCCACCAGGTCCAGACCGAGCAGGGCACGCCACAGCGCCGCATGCGCCTCGGTGGTGACCGCGCGCAGTTCCACCACCTCGGCGGTGAGTCTGCGCGGCTCGGAGTTGTCGTAGCGGTAGAGCGCGTACCCGTCGGGATGGGTGAGCGCGAACAGGGCGGCCTGGCCCCCGCTGCCGACCAGCTGGATCAACCACGCCGAATGCGGGCGCGCCTGGGCGCCGGGCACCAGCCGCCGCCAGCGGTCGTAGATGCCGGGCACCACGGTGATCGCATCGTCGAGCGAGCTCAGTGTCACGCCACCGGGATCGGGCGCGGTGGGCCGGAATTCGGCGAAGCGGCGGTCGATGGTGACGCGGTTCTCCACGACACACGGCCCGTACCCGAATCGTCCGTAGATGGTGGCGCGACTGGCGGTGAAGATGGTCAGCGGCAGCCCCGCGGCCTCGGTACGCTCGTGCAGTTCGGTGTACATCGCGCGCAGAATGCCGCGACGGCGATGGGTCGGCGCCACCGCGACACCTGCCACGCCGCAGACCTCGACGGGATGCGGACCGGGCACCGTGAGCGTCATCGTGGTGTCCCGGGTGTGGCCGACGACGCGGTCGCCCTCCACGGCGACGAGCGCACGCTCGAGCGGGAACAGCTTCAGCCGCTGTGCGGTGACGACCGGATCCTCCCGGGGCGACGCGCCGAAAGCATTCGACAACAGCAGCCCGATACCGGGGAGGTCGTCCTCGGTCGCGGGCCTGAGCGTGACCTCTGCTGCGATCGCCATACCTCGACCATCGCACGCCGGCAGGACCCTGCGCACCCGGATTTTCCCGACGGGCCATACCAGGCTGTAGCCGCAAGTACCGCTACCGCTCGAGTCGTACCGAACAGTGCTGAACCTCCTCCGCGAGGGTGCACCCTGAGGGTTTCGGCCCAGGGGGCCGAAACCCCGCCGAAGCGAAGCGAAGGCAGAAATTGCGAATCCGGGCCTGCCGTCCCCTCCGAGGCAGGCCCGGATTCCGGCGGCCCGGTGTCGCCTCCGCGCCACGACGATGATGGTGCCGGGCGGCGCTAACGAGTCGCTCAACGTGCGCTTGTAAGGGGCCGCGAATTGCGGTGCCGCACAGTCTCTCCAGTGCGGAGCACGTGAAACCCTCTGCGGCGCACAGGCCCCCGATATGCACGAAGCCCGCCTCCCTCGGAAGGGGGCGGGCTTCGGATCAGCTACTTCAGCGACCGGCGATATCGCCGTAATCGCGCGCACCGTAGCCGGTGTAGATCTGGCGCGGGCGGCCGATCTTCAAAGGCTCGCTGTGCATTTCGCGCCAGTGCGCGATCCAGCCGGGCAGCCGGCCCATCGCGAACAGCACGGTGAACATGCGGGTCGGGAAGCCCATCGCCCGGTAGATGACGCCGGTGTAGAAGTCGACGTTCGGGTACAGGCGGCGATCGACGAAGTAGCTGTCGGTCAGCGCGGCCTCTTCCAGCGCCTTGGCGATATCGAGCAGCGGGTCCTGCACGCCCAGCTTGCCGAGGATCTGGTCGGCGGTCTTCTTGACGATCGTCGCGCGCGGGTCGTAGTTGCGGTAGACGCGGTGTCCGAAGCCCATGAGCTTCACCCCGTCTTCCTTGTTCTTGACCTTGCGGATGAAGTCCTTGACCGCGGCATCGACGGTGCCGCCGTTGATATTCGCCTTGATGTCGTCCAGCATCTCCAGCACGGCCTGGTTGGCGCCGCCGTGCAGGGGACCCCACAGCGCGTTGATGCCGCCGGATACCGAGGTGAACAGGTTGGCGTCGGAGGAACCGACCAGGCGCACGGTCGAGGTGGAGCAGTTCTGCTCATGGTCGGCGTGCAGGATCAGCAGCATGTCCAGCGCGGCGGCGACCTCGGGGTCGACCTCGTAGGGCTCGGCCGGGAAGCCGAAGGTCATGCGCAGGAAGTTCTCCACCAGGCTCAGCGAGTTGTCCGGGTAGAGGAACGGCTGGCCGACCGACTTCTTGTAGGAGTAGGCCGCGATGGTGGGCAGCTTGGCCAGCAGGCGGATGGTCGACAGCTCGACCTGCTCGGGATCGCGCGGGTCCAGCGAGTCCTGGTAGTAGGCCGAGAGCGCGTTGACCGCCGAGGACAGCACCGGCATCGGGTGCGCGTTGCGCGGGAAGCCGTCGAAGAAGCGCTTGAGGTCCTCGTGCAGCAGCGTGTGGCGGCGGATCCGGTCGGTGAAGTCTTCCAGCTGTGCCTGGGTCGGCAGCTCGCCGTAGATGAGCAGGTAGCTGACCTCGATGAAGTTCGAGCTCGCGGCGAGCTGCTCGATCGGGTAGCCGCGGTAGCGCAGGATGCCGGCCTCACCGTCGATGTAGGTGATCGCCGACTTGGTGGGCGCGGTGTTGGTGAAGCCCGGGTCGTAGGTGACGTACCCGGTGCTGGCCAGCAGCTTGCCCAGATCGATTCCGTCGTTGCCCTCGACGGCCTGGGCGACAGTCATGGCGTATTCGCCGCCAGGGTAGGAAAGTACCGGCTTGGCGTCGCCTGCGCCGTTGGCGTCCGAAGGCGTTTGCGCGACTTTGATGTTCTCAGCGGGCACGGAAGGATCCCTCTCAGGCTAGAACCGTAGGCGACGGGCGCGGTCGGCGTCCGGCGCACTTACCTCAACGCTAGCCGCTCACCGGTAGCGTCGATCCGTGAGGGTCGTCATCTGCTACCTCACGGTCACATGTGTGCGATGTGAGCTCGCGGGCCCGATCGTGCTAGGGGCTCGCGCGGGTGCTCACGAGTGCTGTTCGGCCGGAATCTCGGCGTGGACGCGGGGAACGCGGTAGCGGACGAAGGCGGGGAAGACGGCCGCGGCGATCAGCACGCCGATCACCACCAGGACCCCACCACCGGCCGCCGCCACGGCAGTACCCATGGCCGCGGCCGTGAAACCGTGGGCAACATCACCGATCCGGGGCCCACCTGCGACGACCACGGTGAACACGCCCTGCAGCCGCCCGCGCATGTCGTCGGTGGCCACCTCCTGCAACATGCTGGTCCGCAGCGCCGCGGAGAACATGTCGACCGCACCGCCGAAGGCCAAGCACGCCAAGGCGATCCACAGGCCGACCCCGATGCTCAACCGGTGGCCGGTCGCGCCGACGGCGAGTCCGAAGCCGATCATCGCCGCACCCCACAGCGCGATGCACACCACCACGGCCATGCCCTGGCGCCGTACGTGGCCGAGCCATCCGGAGAACACGCCGCCGGCGACCGCACCGGCCGACATCGCGGCGAAGAGCAGGCCCAGGGCCACACCGCCGGTCACCGGATCGCCGAAGGTGTCGTGCGCCATCTGCGGGAACAGAGCGCGCGGCATGCCGAAGACCATCGCGATGATGTCGACGGCGAAGGAGGCCAGCAGGATCGGCTGGGTGGACAGGTAGCTGAAACCCTCGACGACGGTGCCCAATCCGGCCTTCCGGGCGACTCCGGTCGGCGGGACGGCGGGCAGTCGCCACACCGCCCACAGCGTGGCCAGCAGGGCGACCGAGTCGATCAGATACAGCATCGACAGTCCGGTCACCGGGATCAGCGCACCCGCGAGCACCGGCCCGGCGATGGCGCCGAACTGCATGACGGTCATGTTCAGCGAGTTGGCCGCCGGCAACAGGTCACCCGGCAGCAGTCGCGGAATGATGGCCGCGCGGGTCGGCTGATTCATCGCGAAGAAGGCCTGCTGCACCGAGAAGAGCCCGAGCACCAGCCAGACGTTGTTCACCCCGGCGGCGGCCTGCAACCAGAACGCCACGGAGGTCAGCCCGGTGCCGACGCTGGTGATCAGCAGGAGGGTGCGCCGGTCCATGACGTCGGCGACCGCCCCGCCCCACAGGCCGAAGACGATCAGCGGCACCAGGCCGAAGACGCCGGCCAGCCCGACATATCCGGAGCTGCCGGTGATTTGGTAGATCTGCTGCGGAACCGCGACCACCGAGAGCTGGGCTCCGATGACGGTGACGATATTGGTGACCCACAGCCGCCGGAAATCGATGTCGCGCAGCGGTGCGACATCGGCGAGCACTTTCACCATGGCCGAGCTTTCACCATGGCGCGGCGCCGGTCCGCGTGGACGATGCGGCCGGCGGCCGTCTTCCAGAAATCATCCCATGAATATAGCCGGTAGCGGCCGATCCGCGACTCGGGCATATCGCCCGTCGTGGCGGGGATTCCGGGTCAGGGTTGCAGGCGTTCGATGCGGGCCGAGCCCATCGCGGCCGGTCCGTCCGGCAGCGTCACCTGGATGCGGTTGTGCAACCGGCTGCGCCGGCCCTGCCAGAATTCGATCTGTTCCGGACGCAGGATGTAGCCGCCCCAATTGGCCGGGACCGGAATCTGTTCCACGCCGTCGAAACGGTCCGTGACGTCGGCCAATGCCCGATCCAGATCCTCCCGCGAGGCCACCGGGCGGGATTGGTGCGACGCCCATGCCCCCAGTTGCGAATTGCGCGGACGCGAGCGCCAGTACGCCGTGGTCACCTCCGAGGAGACCTGGTCCACCCGGCCGCGCAGCGTCACCTGCCGGCCCACCTTCGGCCAGGCGAAGGTGGCCGACGCATACGGCACCGCGTGGAGTTGATCACCCTTCGCGGAGTCGTAATTCGTGTAGAAAGTCACACCCTCGGCGGACACTCCCTTGCACAGGACCGTGCGCGACGCGGGACGCGGTCCGGCGTCGGTGAGCTCGACCGTCGCCAGCACCATGGCATTGGGTTCGGTGATGCCGGCGTTGGTGGCGAGCTCGATCCAGTTGCGCAGCAACGGTTCCCAGCCGTCGGCCGGCCAGCTCTCGGTCAGGTCCGGATCGCCGCCGTATTCGGCCCGCATCGCGGCGATGTCGACATCGACGCGCGGGACGGCGCCGAAGCGATCCGGCAAAGTCGATGAATTCGCGGTCGCAAGACCCGTTTCGCCCCCCGCTGAGCCCGGTGAATTCTGCTCCTCGCGCATGGTCCAAACGTTACTCCCCAGTACTGGGGGGATAAGGTTGCAGGTGATCGGCCGGAGTGGCATACGGCCGCACAGCACCGGCCCGGCCGAGCCGGGAAAGCACCACCCGGCCGAGCCGGGAAAGCACCATCGCGTGGCCGCCCACAGATCGTGCGGCCCGATTTGCAAGGAGAGTCACAACATGACTACCAGCGCTGCGGCTCCTACTGGTCCGGCCGTGCCCCCCGATTTCGTCAGTGGCCTGGAAGGCGTGGTGGCGTTCACCACCGATATCGCCGAGCCCGACAAGGACGGCGGCGCGCTGCGCTACCGGGGTGTCGACATCGAGGACCTGGTCGGTAACCACGTCACCTTCGGTGACGTCTGGGCGCTGCTGGTCGACGGCCGCTTCGGACAGGGACTGCCGCCCGCCGAGCCGTTCCCGCTGCCGGTGCACACCGGCGATGTGCGCGTCGACGTGCAGGCCGGTCTGGCGATGCTCGCCCCGATCTGGGGCTACCAGCCGCTGCTGGACATCGACGACGCCACCGCCCGCGAGAACCTCGCGCGCGCGTCGGTGATGGCCCTGTCCTATGTCGCGCAGTCCGCGCGCGGCATCTACCAGCCGGCCGTGCCGCAGAAGGAGATCGACGAGGCGAGCACGATCACCGAACGCTTCATGAAGCGGTGGAAGGGTGACCCGGATCCGCGCCACGTCGAGGCCATCGACGCCTACTGGGTGTCGGCCGCCGAGCACGGTATGAACGCCTCCACGTTCACCGCGCGCGTCATCGCCTCGACCGGCGCCGACGTGGCCGCCAGCCTGTCCGGCGCGATCGGCGCCATGTCCGGCCCGCTGCACGGCGGCGCCCCCGCGCGGGTGCTGCCGATGATCGAAGAGGTCGAAAAGACCGGCGACGCACGCGCTCTGGTGAAGGGCATCCTCGATCGCAAGGAGAAGCTCATGGGCTTCGGCCACCGGGTCTACCGGGCCGAGGACCCGCGCGCCCGGGTGCTGCGTGCCACCGCGAAGCGGCTGGACGCGCCGCGCTACGAGGTCGCCGCGGCGCTCGAGCAGGCCGCGCTGGCCGAACTGCGCGAGCGTCGCCCCGATCGCGCCATCGAGACCAACGTCGAGTTCTGGGCCGCGGTGATCCTGGACTTCGCCGAGGTGCCCGCGCACATGATGCCGGCGATGTTCACCTGTGGCCGCACCGCGGGCTGGTGCGCGCACATCCTCGAGCAGAAGCAACTGGGCAAGCTGGTGCGCCCGGCCGCGATCTACACCGGACCGGCGCCGCGCTCCGCGGAGTCCGTGCCGGGATGGGAGACCGTCGTCCGGTAGTCCGGGCCGTCGCCGTTCGAGCGCCTTCGCAGTTTTCGCTGCGGAGGCGCTCGTCGCTTCTCTGCCGTAGCATCTGCTCGCGTGGGTGGAGCAGAACTGTCGCGACGTCGGCTTCTGGCAGCGGGTGCGGCGGTAGCCGCGGGTTTCGCCGCCTCGGGATGTGCTACGGCCGAAGGGAATTCGCCGGTCAAGACGATCATCTCCACGGCGCCGCCCGCACCGGCCCGCACATCGGTTCCGTCGGTGGCGAGTCCGGCATCGGCGTCGCTACCGGCACAGCCGGATCCGGCGGCCGTGGCCGCGCGCTATGCCGGTCGGCAGCCCGCCGGATGGGGAATGGACCTGCCCGGCATCATCACCTCGATCCCCGCGCAGGGTAAGCAGATGGCGCTGACCTTCGATGCCTGCGGCGGGCCGGACAACGACGAGATCAACACCGAGTTGATGAATTACCTCGTCGCCCACAACATTCCGGCGACGCTGTTTCTCAACAAGCGCTGGATCGATGCCGACCCGGGCAGGGCCGAGCAACTGGCCACCAATCCGCTGTTCGAACTCGCCAACCACGGCACCCGGCACTGTCCGCTCTCGGTCACCGGCCACGCCGCCTACGGCATCGCCGGCACCGCGTCCCCGCAGCAGGCGATCGACGAGGTGTGGGGCAATCACGAGCGGCTCACCCGGCTGCTCGGACATCCGCCGCGGTTCTTCCGCGCGGGCACCGCACACTACGACGACGTGTCGGTCGCGATCGTGCGGGATCTGGGGGAGACGCCGGTCGGTTTCAGCATCAACGCCGATGCCGGGGCGACCTTCACGGCCGCGCAGGTGCGCACCGCGATGTCGGCGGCACAGCCCGGGTCGATCTCGATCGCCCATATGCACCGCCCGAAGTCGGGTACCGCCGAGGGGATGTCGGTGGTGTTGCCGGTATTGCGTTCGCGCGGTTTCGAATTCGTCAAACTGCCCTGAGCGGGCCTTTCGAACCGGATTCAGAGTTCGGCCGAGGCCTCCCAGTCCACCGCCACCGACTCGCCGCGATCCACGGCGAAGAACGCGACCTCGAGATGCCGGCCCAGATCGACCAGTTCGATCGCCGGCAACGGCACCGGCTGCACGATCCGTACGCGCCACGGCCGCGGTTCGTCCCAGGCGCGCAGTTCCAGATCCAGCCGTAGCACCGGATCGTCGCGACCCGAGTAGTCGGCGGCGATCGGCGTGGCCGCCAGCACCGTCGCGTCGGCGCGGCGGCCCGCGGACAGAATCTTCGCGATGCTCACCCGCGTCGCCTCCGCGACGCCGGGCACGTACAGCACCAGTCGCTCGCGATCACCCGGATCGACGCGGCAGCCGACCACGTCGCCCGGTTGCATCGACTCCCGCTCGGCGTCGCTCACTCGTTGCCGCATCCGGGTCTCGTACGGCGGTACGCCGTCGAGTTGGATGCGGACCCAGAAGCGACAGCCGGGTTCGACCCGGCCCGCGGCATCCGCCCGCTTCCGCAGGCCGTCGACGCGGGAGGCCGCGGAGGCGGAAGTGCGGCAGGGGCGGACCCCGAGAATCGTCGCCGTTCCCGGCAGGCCGCGCAGCAGCAACTCGTGCCGTGCTCCCTCGGAGAGCATGCCGGTACGCAGCATGTTCCCGGCCCGCTCGAGCCGTGTGGCCAGGCGTGCGCGCAGACCGTAGCGGCCGCTGGCGGACCGGGCCGATCCGGCTGCGCCGGCCGAGGGGACCGCGGTCGATCCGGGTGCCGCGGATGCGGCGGAGATGCCCGTCGAGTCCGGTATCTCCCGCCCTGCCATACTCATTGCCCAACGGTAACGGTCCGCCGGGCGCCGACATGGTGATACGGACATATGCGCGGTTTCGGCAAGCCTGTCGCATCCGTCCGCGCAACCCCGACCCACCCACGCGCGAGACCCACATCACGCTCTAGGCTTGAGCCCATGACCGCTGCCTTTCCGAGCATCCCCGACGATCTGAAGCCCGCCGACGGACGGTTCGGCTGCGGCCCGTCCAAGGTCCGTCCCGAACAGCTGCGCTCCCTCGTCGAGGTCGGCGCCGCCGTGATGGGCACCAGCCACCGTCAGAAGCCGGTCAAGGACGTCGTCGCGCGCGTCCGCACGGGCCTGCGCGAGCTGTTCTCGCTGCCCGAGGGCTACGAGGTCGTGCTCGGCAACGGCGGCACCACCGCGTTCTGGGACGCCGCGGCCTTCGGCCTGATCCGGGACCGTTCGCTGCACCTGACCTACGGTGAGTTCTCCTCGAAGTTCGCCGCGGTGGCCAAGCGCAACCCGTTCATCGGCGATCCGATCGTGGTGTCCTCGGACCCGGGCACCGCGCCCGAGCCGGTCTCCGACCCGGTCGCCGATGTGATCGCGTGGGCGCACAACGAGACCTCCACCGGTGTGGCGGTTCCGGTGCAGCGGCCCGCCGGCTCGGACAACGCGCTCATCGCCATCGACGCCACCTCCGGCGCGGGCGGTCTGCCGGTGAATATCGCCGACGCCGATGTGTACTACTTCGCGCCGCAGAAATGCTTCGCCTCCGACGGTGGCCTGTGGGTCGCGCTGATGAGCCCGAAGGCTCTGGAGCGAGTCTCCGAAATCAAGGATTCGGGTCGTTACACTCCCGAATTCCTCTCGCTGCCGATCGCGATCGACAACAGCACCAAGGATCAGACCTACAACACCCCGGCGCTGGCCACGCTGCTGTTGTTCGCCGATCAGATCGAGTGGATGAACAACAACGGCGGTCTGGACTGGACCGTCAAGCGGACCCTCGATTCCTCGTCGCGGCTGTATTCCTGGGCCGAGTCCAGCGAATTCGCCACGCCGTTCGTCGCGGAGCCGGCGCACCGCTCGCAGTTGGTCGGCACCATCGACTTCGACCCGTCGGTGGATGCGGCGCAGGTCGCAAAGGTGTTGCGCGCCAACGGCATCGTCGACACCGAGCCCTACCGCAAGCTGGGCCGCAACCAGCTGCGCGTCGGCATGTTCCCGGCGATCGACCCCGAGGACGTGTCGCAGCTGACCCGCTGCATCGACTGGGTGGTGCAGCAGATCAGCGCCTGATCACGACAGCGCTCGGATAAAAGCTCGCGAAAGTCGCGGAATTTCGTCACCGAAATCCGCGGCTTTCGCGTTTACGCTGTTGTGGTGCGCGCCAACCGAAATCGTGCCGGAAGTTTGCCGGGGCGTGGGCCGGTGAGCGTGGAAACAGAGCAGATTAGTCGTCCCCGGTACCGCGGCGGTAGATTTCAGGCCGCGTGTCTTGCCACACGAATCTCAGAAGTGCACTACTGTTCCAGAACGTGGGCGGTGTCGCGAGCTAGTTGGTGCTCGGCGCAGCTGTGATCGACGCAGCGATAAGGAGGTAACGGTGCGTGAACTTCGAGTGATCGGATTGACGCCCGATTCCGCGCACATCGTGTGCGTCGATGCCGAGACCGGGCAGAAGTACCGGCTCGCCGCCGACGAGAAGCTGCGTGCCGCCGCGCGTGGAGACCTTGCCCGATTCGGCCAGATCGAGATCGAAACGGAGGCGACCATGCGTCCTCGCGATATCCAGGCTCGGATCCGTGCCGGTGCGTCGGTGGAGCAGGTCACCGAGGAGTCCGGCATGCCGGCCAGCCGGGTGGAGCGTTTCGCCTACCCCGTGCTGCTCGAGCGTGCGCGCGCGGCAGAGCTGGCGCAGAAGGCGCATCCGGTGCGCAAGGACGGTCCGGCGGTGGAGACGCTGATCGAGATCGTCTCGGCCGCCTTCGCCGAGCGTGGGCACAACATCGATATCGCGGAATGGGACGCCTGGAAGGACGAGAAGAACTACTGGGTCGCCCAATTGCAGTGGCAGGCGGGCCGTTCGGTGATCGCCGCGCACTGGCGTTACCAGCCGGACGCGCACGGCGGCTCGGTGGTGCCACTCGACGATCCGGCCTCGGACCTGATCGATCCCGATTTCGGTCGCGCCCTGCGCGGCCTGGCCACCATCCTGCCGGAGCCGACCCCCGAGCCCGCGCCGGTGGTGGAACCGGTGCCGGCCGGGCCCGTCCAGACCACCGCGGTGGCCGAGACCGGCCAGGCCGGTCTCGACGAGTACTTCGAACAGCGGGCCGCCGTGGGCGGCACCGCGGTTCCGGTCAGTGCCAAGAGCACCGTGGCGGCGAATCCGTCGAGCACGACGCCCGCGGCCACCACCCCGGCGCTGCCGGCGGCACCGGCCGCCGCCGCACCGACCGCCCCGGCCGAGCCGTCCGAACCCGCCGCTCCCACCGCGGATCCGGAGCCTGCCGCCCCCACGGAGCCGGCTCCGGCTCCGGCTCCGGCTCCGGCGGCGAAGTCCACCCCTGCGGCAGCGAGCGCCAAGCCGGAAGCCGCCAAGCCCGCCGCGCAGAAGCAGGCCCGGGCCAAGCGGGGTAAGGCGCCGATGCCGTCCTGGGAGGATGTGCTGCTCGGCGTCCGTAGCTCCGGGCACTGAGCCCTCCGGGCGCCGAATCCGCGGCCGGGCACCGAATCCCGGGCAACCACGTCGAATTCGCGGCGGAGGCCATCGGTCTCCGCCGCGAAGTTCGTGTGGCGGTTCGCTGCTTACCCTCGTTCGGGCGTGTCGCCGCCGGAATGTGTGAAACGGAGGTTGACACGCGCGGCAGAAGTCAGAAGCGCCGATGTTTCCGCTGTTGGGGGAGTAGATTTTTCGTATGCGCCCGATTTCGTCGAGCGCACAGCGAGCAGGCCGCGGCGGCGGATGTGCTTCGGCTCCGGTGTTTGCTCGGGAGTAACCACGCTTACCCGTCCGAGCTCGGGAGGTGTCGCAGGTGCCATCCACAGCCTCGTCGATCTGGTACGTCGACGACCCCGACCCGGCGGCGGTCCTGCGCTCACACCCTGATCCCGATCCGGAGGCCGCCCTCGCCCTGGCCAAACAGCTCAATCCCGGCCACGATGTGGTGCCCGCCGCCTCCGGCACCCTGAAGGTCTGGGCCGGGCCGGATCCCGGCTCGATGTACATCGGCTGCTATCCGGGGGTCACCGTGGTCTGCACCGTCCAGGCGGCGCGCAGCCATCCGACCCGGCTGCCGGAACTGCTGATCCGGCCGCTGGCCTCCGAGCACACCTACCTGGTGTCCTACGACGTCCCACTGGGCTGGGGTGCGTTCGCGCATTGGGAGCGCGGGGAATTCCGTCGCGCCTTCAGCGCCACGCGGGTGAACATCGTCGAGGACGAAGGGCTGCCGCTGGTGTGGGAGCGGTCGTACTGGGCCGGCGACCATCCGGTCCGGCTGCGGCCCGGTGATTTTCCCGATCCCCAGATCCTTCCGTTCGACCCGCCGGAATTCGCCGACGCCGCGAACGAGGAGTGGCTCGGATTCCGTTATCGGGCGGGGTCTTCCGACGAGGCCCTGCATCCGGACCGGATCGAGGTGTGTGGCTTCAGCCTCTACCCCGCGGGGCAGGCGCCCGCACCGGCGACGCGGGCGACGTCGGTGACGATTCCGGCGAGTAAGCGCTGGTTCGGCTGGTTGCGTGGCCGCGACCGCGTGTTGTGATCGCGAAATCCGTCGAAACTTCAGGACGCGAGGCGTCAGGACGCGGCATCGATCAGTAGAACGACCCAGCCGATCAGTACCCCGGCGCCGAGTCCGGCGAGCACCCAGCGGGTGACCGGGGTGTAGCGCCAGCGCCACGCGGTCGGTGCGGTACCGGCGACGGCGATCACGTTCACCGCCACCGCGAGCGTCCAATGAACATGTGCCAGTGCGACACCGAACGAATACACCCCGGCGGCGGTCAGCGCGGCGACGAAGACCGACACCGCGATACCCGCCGCCCACGGCGTGGGTTCGCTGTCCGGGCGGCCGAGCGGTCGATTCACGATGTTCGCACCCTTTCGTAGAAGGCCATCGCGGCAGCGGTCGCGACATTGAGCGAATCCGTGCCGGGGGTCATCGGAATCCGGGCGCGGATATCGGTGGCGCGCATCGCCGCCTCGGTCAGGCCGGGGCCTTCGGCGCCGAGTAGCAGTGCCACCCGGTCGCCGGTCATCGCGGTCGCCAGATTCACCGCCTCGGGATTCGGCGTCAGCGCGATGATCCGAAAACCCAGCTCGCGCAAGGTGTGCAGGCCGTCGGGCCAGGTCGGCAGCGAGGCGAAGGGCACCCGCAGCACGTGGCCCATCGACACCCGCACCGCGCGCCGATACAGCGGATCGGCGCAGCGGTCGCCGAACAACACCGCGTCGGCGCCGAGTCCGGCCGCATTGCGGAAGATCGAGCCGATGTTCTCGTGATCGTTGACGCCCTCGAGCACCGCGACCGTGCGCGCGGTCCGCAAGATCTCCTCGGGCAGCAATTCCGGCGGACGGTAGGCGGCGGCAAGTACGCCGCGATTGAGATGAAATCCGACGATTTCGGCCATCACCTCGGCGCCGACGCGGTAGTAAGGGATGTCCACACCGGCGAGGTCGGGGGCGAGCTGATCGAAGCGGCGGCCCACCCCGAGCAGGGCGAACGGCTGGAAACGCGAGGCCAGCATGCGCTGGACGACCACCACGCCCTCGGCCACGACCAGGCCTTTTCCGCCCGGGAGGTCGGGACGCCGGTCGGCCGAGTTGAGGTCGCGGAAGTCGGCGACCCGAGGGTCGCCGGGGTCGACGATATCGATCACGTGGGCCACGGCAACCTATCCTGCACCCTGGCTCCGAATTCGGCCGATCCAACTGTCGTGTGGAACACGGTTTGGCAAGCAACGCTATGGTGAACTCTTTATTGGTTTAGCCGCAGAACGATTTATCCATCGCAACGGAAGAGGACGCATGACCAAGCCGGAAGTCGAGTTCCAGGAAGGCCCCGCGCCCACCACGCTGGAAGTGCACGATCTGGTCGAGGGCGAGGGCGCCGAGGCCGTACCCGGCGGCACCGTCGAGGTGCACTACGTGGGCGTCACCTACGACACCGGCGAGGAATTCGATTCGTCCTGGAACCGTGGCGAATCCATCACCTTCCCGCTGCGCGGCCTGATCCAGGGCTGGCAGGAAGGTATTCCGGGGATGAAGGTCGGCGGCCGCCGCCAGCTGACCATCCCGCCGGAGCTGGCCTACGGTCCCGAGGGCTCGGGCCACCCGCTGTCGGGCAAGACGCTGATCTTCGTCATCGATCTGCTGAACGTCGTCGAGTAGTACGCCGATCACTGCCGGACGATCTCGACCGGATCGGACAGATTCGTCGCCAGGACGGACTGCTGGGATGTGCTGTGCGCCGGTAACGCGGTGAGGGCCTTGCCGGTTTGATCGGTCAGATTCGTCGATATCTGCTGCATCTGGGTGACCCCGCCGGTCACCGCCTGCAGCGCACCCTGCAGTTGCGCGGTCGCCTGATCGGCGAGCTGCGGAATCTGTCCGGCCAGGGCGGCGCCTTGGTCCAGCTGGGCGGCGGCGGAGTTCAGCCGGTTCGCGGCATCGCGCAGGATGGTGCCGAGACCGGTGTTCGGATCGGTACTGCTACCGGTCAGCCGGGCCACGCCCGCCAGCTGGGTATCGGTCTGGCCGGCGATCGAGCGCAGCGCCTCCAGCTTTCCGACGATGTCGGTGACCTGGGGATCCGCCGCGAACGGCAGCGCGCGCAGCAGCGGCAGCACCTGGTCGAGTCCGCTGCTCATCGCCTTCGCACCGGAGCTGATCTGCCCGATGGTCAGCCCGGTGGCATCGAAGGCGCCGGCCATGTTCTCGGCCTGATTCGTCGCCTGACCCAGGGTGTCGTGTACCTGGCCGAGCTGCGAAGTCAGCGTGGCCGCACCGGATTTCGCGGAATCCAGGAAGCCCAGCATCTGCTGGGCGCCGCCGGTGAACTGTCCGGCGGCGTCGGAGGCCGTCCGCACGCCCGCGTCGAGCAGCTGAGAGGTGAAGGCGGCCTGCTGCATCGAACCGCGCGCGTTCGCGACCGCGGCCAGGGTTTGATCCACGCCCGCGGCCGCGATTCGCCGCGTCACCGCCGCGACCGCATCGTCGACCGCGGCGGTGTCCGCGTGCTCGTCGGCGGCCACGGTCAGCTGCGCCCGATGCGGCTGCGCCGTGGCGAGGGTGCCCAGCGACGCACTGAGGTCGGCGGGCAGGGTGATCACCGCGGCGTGGTCGGCGGTGCGCGCGCCGGGTTCGGCCACGGTCCAGGTGTCGCTCTCGGCTTGGAGTGCCTTGACGATGCGGGCCCCGGCGGGACCGGTATCCGCGTTGACGATCGCGATATCGGTCGGCGCGGCGCCACCGTGGGTGGCGGCGATCACCCCACCCGTCACCGCACCGGCGACCGCCAGGGTCACCACACCGAGCACTGTCCAGCGAAAACGTCTACCTGCCACGCCGTTCGACGGTAGCGGCGGTGAATGCGCAAGTACTGGCGGATATCTGAGGGTTCTGTGAGGGATCGCGGACGATTCAGTTCTGCGGCGGTGGCGCCGCCCGCATCGGACGGGCCGGCAATTCCAGCACCAGGCGTACGCCGCCCAGGGTGCCGTCGTCGAAATAGGCTCGGCCGCCGTGCAATTGGGCCTGCTGCGCGACCAGTGCCAGGCCCAGGCCGGAGCCGCCCTTGGTGGCGTTGGCGCCGCGAATGAAGCGGTCGAAGACACTGCGCCGTTCCTCGGCCGGGATGCCCGCACCGTTGTCGTCGACCGAGATCACGATCCAGCCGTCGGGGCGGCGATGGGCGGATACCAGTGCCTGCGTCGCGCCGCCGTGACGGGCGGAATTGGTGAGCGCGTTGTCGACGGCCAGGCGCAGTCCGGTCGGCAGGCCACGGGTGACGAGTTCGGGATCGGTCTCGATGCGGACGGTGAGTTCCGGGAAGTGGCGCATCGCGTCGTGGGCGGCGTGGTCGACCAGATCACCGACATCGGTTTCGACATGGTCGCGCTCGTCGGTCAGCTCGCCCGCGGCCAGCCGTTCCAGCGCGGCCAGCGTGGCCTCCACCCGGCCCTGACTGCGCTGGAGGTCGTCGAGGATCTCCGCGCGCTGCTGCTCGTCGAGGTCCAGGGTGCGCAGCACCTCGAGGTCGGTGCGCATCGCGGTGAGCGGGGTGCGCAGTTCGTGCGCGGAGACGGCGGCGAAATCGCGGGCCGTCTCGAGTGCCGCGGCGGTTTCGGCCTGGGCGAACTGCACCCGCTCCAACAGCGAATTCACTGCCTCGGAGAGTTTTTCGGCCTCGAAGACCCCGGATCCGTCCACCCGGACCTCGGCCGTGCTGGTGCCACTGCGGGCACTGACCTGCCGGGTGAGATCCCGGATCGGGCGCACCGCGCCGCCACCGAACACCCAGCCCAGCCCGGCCGCCGCGGCCACCGCCAGGCCGGCCGCGAACAGCACCCAGCGCCGCTGCTCGGACATGGTGTGATAGGCGTCGGTCAGCGGGATCGCGATCGATACGGTCCGCCCCTCGGGCTGATTCTCGGTCGTGGTCAGCACCCGGAAAGGGGTGCCCTCCATCGTGACCGTATGCGAACCCGGGTCCTCGGCCGGCAGACGCACGCTGGTGGAGGCGATGATCTCACCGTGGTCGCGGACCGTCACCGCAATATCCTTGTTCGGGGTCACCAGCGACAGCACCCCGACCGCGATGAGCGGCTGCATCAGCACGATGCGCGAGGCGATGGCCAGTTCCTGGTCGGCCTGGGCGAGATTGTTGCGGCCCAGTGCCACCACCGACACCCAGCTCAAGACCGCGGTGATGATGATCGCGCCCAATGCCGCCGCCCCGGCGACCCTGGTGCGCAGCGAATAGGAGTGACGCAGCCCGAAGCGTCGCCGTTGCGGTCCGGTCATCCCGCACCGACGCGGATCGATTCGGCGTGGGCGCCGGTCATTTCGGCATCCGCAGTACGAAGCCGACGCCGCGAATGGTGTGCAGCAGCCGGGGCGTGCCGTCGGCCTCCAGTTTGCGGCGCAGATAGCCGACGAAGACGTCCACCACATTGGTGTCGGCGGCGAAGTCGTAACCCCACACCAGCTCCAGCAGTCGTTCCCGGCTCAACACCACTCCGGCATTGCGGGCCAGCGTGGACAGCAGCTCGAATTCCCTTTTGGTGAGCTCGATTTCGTTACCGTGCAGCAGGGCGCGATAGCCGGCCACATCGATTTCCAAGGGACCCACGGTGATCGAGCCCGGCGCCGTGGCGGGAGCGGTATCGGTGCGCCGGCGCAGCAGCGCCCGGATCCGCGCCACCAATTCGGCGAGGACGAACGGTTTCACGAGATAGTCGTCCGCCCCGGATTCCAGTCCGGCGATCCGATCGCCGACCGAACTGCGTGCCGAGAGCACACAGATCGGCACTTCGTTGCCCATCGCCCGCAGCGCGGTCACCACGCCGGCGCCGTCGAGCACCGGCATGTTCATATCGAGGACGATCGCGTCGGGCGCCTGTTCGGCCACGCTGCGCAACGCCGCGGCCCCGTCGCGGGCGATGACCACCCGGAATCCGGACAGTCGCAAGCCGCGTTCCACCGAGGACAGCACATCCTCGTCGTCGTCGACCACCAGCACCGTCGGATTCTCGCTGCTCGCCACGGTGTGCAGTGTAATTTGACCGCGCGGCCCCGGGGGTGGCCCGAGGCTCGCGCGAGTTGCCGATCCGGTGGCCGGATCAGTAGTTGTGGCAGGAATCGGCGACTTCCTGGATCGTCGAGCTCAGGCCGGCGGCCCGCGGGTCCTGCTGAGCGCGCTGTGCCTCGTCCGGGTGCTGAGCCAGGTACTGCTGGAATTCGGCGCGGCGCTGTTCCACCGGCTGATCGAATTTGGCCTTCAGCTCGGCCTTCTGGTCCGGGTTGTTGTCCAGGATCGAGGCCAGCTGCGGCGCCTTGTCGTGCAACGCGGCGTCGACCTGGGCGAAGCTGCAGGTCGAATTCAGCAGCGGCGCAACCAGTTCGGTCGGGCCCGCCGATGCGGTGGCGGGGACCAGCAGGGCGGCCCCGGCGGCCAGGCCCGCAGCGGTGAGGGTGGTTGCGGCAAATCCGCGAATGCGCATGATTCTCTCTCCCTGTGCGTCGGCACGTACGTGTCCGGCACGGTATCGCCGGAGTCTGGGGCGTAGGTGAACCGATTCTGAGAAGACTCTGAACCGGCTGCTCACACCGCGCGCCCCGGTCCGGGTGGCCCGATCAGGAACCGATACTCGAGCCGTTCGTGGTCGCCGCCGGATCGGTTGTGTTCTCGGCCGCCGTGTCGGCGGTCGGATCGGTCCCGGCGAGCAGCTGATCCTCCAGCGCGATCAGCACCGCCGGATCCTCGATGGTGGCCGGCATCTCCCAGTTCTCGCCGGAGGCGATCTGGCGGATGGTGCGGCGCAGGATCTTCCCGGATCGGGTCTTGGGCAAGGCCCGTACCACTGTCACATCGTGCAGCGTCGCAATCGCGCCGATCTGCTCCCGGACGCGGGCGATGATCTCGGCGCGCAACTGCGCCAGCTCGATGTCGACCCCGCTCTTGAGCACCACGTAGGCGATCGGAAGCTGACCCTTCAGTTCGTCGGGCACGCCGATCACCGCGGTTTCCGCGACCGCCGAATGTCCCGAGATCGCGCCCTCGATGCCGCCGGCCGAGAGCCGATGCCCGGCCATATTGATCACATCGTCGCTGCGGCCGAGCACGTACAGATAACCGTCCTCGTCGAAATAGCCGGAGTCGCCGGTGAGGTAGTGCCCGGGGTAGGCCGAGAGATAGGAGCGGGCGAAGCGCTCGTCGTCGCGCCACAGGCCGGTCAGTGAGCCGGGCGGCAGCGGCAGGCCGATCACGATGTTGCCCTCCGCGCCCGTCGCCACGGCATCGCCTTCGTAGTCGAGGACGCGCAGCCGGTAGCCGGGCACCGGAACCGAGGCCGAGCCGGGTTTGATCGGCAGCTCCTGCAAACCGAGCGGGTTCGCGCACACCGGCCAGCCGGTTTCGGTCTGCCACCAGTGGTCCACGACCGGGCAGTCGGGCAGATCGGCCAGCACCGTCTCCCGGGTCCACTCGTAGGTGGCGGGGTCGAGCCGTTCGCCGGCGCAGAACAGCGCGCGCAGCGAGGACAGATCGTGGCGGCGGGCGAGCGCGGCCTCGGGATCGGCGCGGCGGATCGCGCGCAGTGCGGTGGGGGCGGTGAACATCACGTGCACCCCGTACTGCTCGACCAGCCGCCAGTAGGTGCCGGAGTCCGGCGTGCCGATCGGTTTGCCTTCGAACAGGACGGTCGTCGCGCCGACCAGCAGCGGGGCGTAGACGATATAGGAATGGCCGACCACCCAGCCGATATCGGAGGTGGTCAACATCACCTGACCGGGGGAGACGTCGTAGATGTTGCGCATCGACCAGGCCAGCGCCACCGCGTGGCCACCGTTGTCGCGCACCACGCCCTTGGGCTTTCCGGTGGTGCCGGAGGTGTAGAGGATGTACAGCGGATCGGTCGCGGCCACCGGCACCGGATCGGCCGGTTCCGCGTCGCGGACCATGTCCTCCCAGTCCAGCCAGCGGGCCGCGACGGTGGCGGTGGAATCGGGCAGGGTGTCGGTGGCCGGCTGCGGGGCGGCGAACCGGATGGTCGCAAAGCCCTCGCGCTGCTTCACGACCACATTCCGCGGCGCGGTGGTCTGCACCTGGTCGAGCGCCTGCAGCACGATCGGCGGGTACTCGATCCGCTTGTTCGGTTCCAGGCCGCCGGAGGCGGTGACGATCAGAACGGGTTCGGCGTCGTCGATGCGCGCGGCCAGTTCATGGGCGGCGAATCCGCCGAAGACCACCGAATGCACGGCGCCGATCCGCGCGCAGGCCAACATCGCGATCACGGCCTCGGGGATCATCGGCATGTAGATCACGACGCGATCGCCGGTGCGCACCCCGAGCCGGAGCATGGCGCCGGCGAACCGGGCGACCTCCGCCAGCAACTCGGCATAGGTATAGACGGCTGTGGCGCCCGTCATAGCGGAGTCATATATTAATGCGGGCTGGTTCGCGCGACCGCCCGTTTTTTCGGAAATGCCCGTTTCGGTGGCGGTATCGGTATCGTCGTCCGTCGAGGCGGGTTCCGCTGTGAGATCGCGCACATGCCGATCGAGGGCGTTGTAGGAGGTGTTGAGGCGAGCATCGGGAAACCACCGAGCCGTCGGTCGTGCCGTGGTGTCGAGAATCTGTTCGGGCGCAACGTCCCAGCTGATCGCCTCGGCCGCGCTGCGCCAGAAGTCCGACGGGTCGACCAGGCTGGTCTGGTAGGTGGGCCGGTACTCCTGCTTCGCGTTCAACCGTATGACTCCCTGCCTCGCATCGATGCCCGCCTCGATAGATCAGCCTGATTGTGGCAGACTTCACGCGACGTCCGGGCGGCCGCCGCGACCTTTGATTTTGGCTGGAACAGCCAGGTCAACGGCTGGTGGTTGCCAAGAGGTCACACAAGAAGTTATTGATCCGTTAGAATCGCATGTCACCTATTTCGGCCGTCATGGACGCAATTTCTCGGCCAGCCGCAGTTCCCGGCCCGTTCTGCTTATCGAGCCGCGCGTGCGATCGTGGAGGCTCGCCGATGGCGCGTGGCTGGGGCCAGTTTGGAAAGTGAGTTGGAGATGCGTGACGCCGCTAGGCCCGTTGGGAAGCGCTGGGCGCTCGGCAACTGGGACCTGCGCTGGAAGGTTACGGCCGTGCTGGCCGTGCCGCTGCTCGTCGCGGTGGTGCTCGGTGCTTCCAGGATCGCGTCCGAGTTCAGTGACTCGAGCCACCTGGATCAGGCGGTCGAGCACGTCGAGGCGATTCCGGCCGTCACCGGCCTGAGTGGTGCCGCGGCCACCGTCGCCGGTGGCCAGATGGCCGCGATCAGCCCGACACAGTCGCTGGTTCAGGACGCGGACCTGACACGACTGGACGGCGCCATCCAGACCGCGCAGAAGGCCACGGCCAAGCTGGACGGTGTTCCGGGTGCGCGCGATGCGATCGAGCAGATGATCAGGGGCGCCCAGGCGGTGCGCGATCAGGGCACCAAGCCCTCGCCGGTCCTCGCCGACGCGATCGCCCAGGAAGAGGCGATCCGCCAGAACAGCGTCCGTACGGTCGAGGAGATCGTCTCGACCATCTCCGACCCCGGCGTCGACGCGGCGAAGCTGCGCCTGGTCGACTCGCTGAACACCCGCGCGGTGATGGTCCAGGAGATCGCGGCCTCGGCCAAGACCCTGACCGGTGACGCCAAGGGCGGCCTGCACGACTTCCAGGTCGCGGGCAACACCGAGAAGTACATGCTGGACCTGCTGGCCAAGCGTCTGCCCGAGAACGATCCGACGATCGCCGAGCTGAACGGCTTGTTGCAGAACCGGATCGCCATGACCAGCGGCCCGAACGTCGACGTCGGTCAGCTGCCGCTGATGGATATCAAGCAGTCGCTGGTCGACAGCCTGAACGGCTACACCAAGATCGTCGGTTCCTCGACTCAGGACATCACGTCCCGAGTGAACGACCTGGCCGGTAACGCCCGGGCCGGCGCGATCCAGTACGCGGTCATCGTCGTCCTGACGATCCTGGCCGCGCTGATCTTCGCCGTGCTGGTCGCGCGGGCCATGATCGTGCCGCTGCGCAAGCTGCGCCTGGCCGCGCTGCGCGTCGCCGAACACGATCTCGGTTACGAGGTCTCGCGCCTGCGTGACGGCGCCAGCCCCGAGGATGTGCCGCTCGAGCCGATGCCGGTGCACACCGAGGAAGAGGTCGGCCAGCTCGCTCGCGCGGTCGACGACATCCACGGTCAGGCCCTGCGCCTGGCGGCCGACCAGGCGTCCATGCGTACCCAGGTCAACGATATGTTCGAGACCCTGGCGCGGCGGTCGAAGTCGCTGGTCGACCATCAGCTCTCGCTGATCGAGGCGATGGAGTACGACGAGAAGGACCCGCGCCTGCTGGAGAACCTCTTCCGGCTCGACCACCTCGCCGCCCGTATGCGCCGAAACGGCGACAACCTGCTGATTCTGGCCGGTACCCGGCAGCGGCGCAGCAAGTCCGCGCCGGTCGAGATCGCCGACGTGCTGCGTGCCGCGATCTCCGAGGTCGAGGACTACGAGCGCGTGAAGCTGGGCGCCACCCCGCGCGGCGCCATCACCGAACCGGCCGCCTCCGACCTGGCGCACCTGTTCGCCGAGCTGCTCGACAACGCGCTACGCGCCTCGCCGCCGGAGACCGACGTCAAGTTCACCTTCGCCCAGGCCCACGATCAGGGTCTGCTGATCGAGGTCGCCGACCGCGGTATCGGTATGCCGCCCGCCGAGATGGCATCGATCAACCGGCGCCTGGAGACGACCGCCGAGGTCGGTGCGGACACCGCACGCCACATGGGTCTGTTCGTCGTCGGCCGGCTGGCCGAGCGGCACGGCCTCAACGTGCGCCTGCGCCCGACCTTCGACACCGCCCGCGACCCGGGCGTCACCGTCACCGTGCATGTGCCCAAGGCGATCATCGTGGCGCCCTCGGGTGGAACGGTCTCGCTGCCGGACCAGTCCGGTGAGCAGATGTCGGTGCCGACCCAGCGGCCGTCCGCGGCGTCGTCGATGCAGATGCGCGGCGTCACCCGCACTCCGAGCGGCAACATGATGGTCACCGTGGACCCGGGAGTGAGCGGGCCGATCCCGATCACGCCGGCCGCGGATGCCGGAGACGATCGCACCGTGCGCACCAACGGCGCCGCCGCCGCGGCGAACGGTTCGGCCGCGGGTGGACTCCCG
>NZ_BDBN01000106.1 GCF_001613005.1 Nocardia nova NBRC 15556
GGGCGCGCCGGGCGGGTTCGAGTCCGCGGTGCGCGGGTCCGGCGGTGTGGCCGGGGCGGAGTCGGGCGTCTCGGCGCTCATGATCCGAACCACCGGCGAACGCGGTCCACGGAGGAGCCGGCGGCCGGGCGGCCGCCGGTCATGCACGGGCCGATCACCCGTCTGCCGAACGAAACAGCATGCGCCGCGGAGGTTCTCGGGACGGCCGTGACCGATTCGGCGGAATCACGACACGCGACCATCGACTGCACCTTCCTCGGGCGAGTCCGGCCGGCTCGAGCGACCACCGCGGCGTCCCACCGGGAACGCGCCCTGTTCACATGCTTGCGAGTTGTCCACACACGCCGAGACCGATCTTTCCATGCCCGTCGGTTGCGGCGAGGGTGGGACGCATGCGCTGGTTGTCGAGATTTCTTCCGGGAGTGGTGATGATGGCCGTGAGCTGCGGCGGTGCGAGCGCGTCCGCCACGCCCCCGGCCGGATTCGGCTGGCCGCTGCAGCCGCGACCGGCGGTCGTGCGCGGCTTCGACAAACCGCCGCACGACTGGCTACCGGGCCACCGCGGAGTGGATCTCGCCGGCGCCGACGGGCAGCCGGTACTCGCCGCCGGTGCCGGAATCGTCGTCTTCGCGGGTGAGGTGGGTGGCAAACCGGTCGTCTCGGTCGACCATCCGGGCGGACTGCGCACGACCTACGAGCCGGTGCGAGCGGGCGTGCCGGTCGGTCGCCGGGTCGAGCGCGGGGCGGTCCTGGGGACGCTGCAATCCGGACATGCCGGTTGTCCCGGCGTCTGTCTGCATTGGGGTCTGCGGCGTGGCCGTGACTATCTCGACCCGCTCGGCCTGGTGCGCCACGCTCCCGTGCGCCTGAAACCGGTGCGACCGCCGGCGCCCTCGGAGGCCCGCGCCGATCTAGCGAACAGCCTCGGCGGCGGATTCCTCTTCGGACAGTTCACGTTTCCACTGCCGGAACCCCTCCTCGGTGCGCCCGCGCCGCCAGTATCCGGAGATCGAGGCCCAATCGGCCGGCACCCCGCGCTCGGTGCGGACGTAGCGCCGCAGATCGTGCATGACCTTGTCGGCCTCGCCGTGGATGAAGACGTGCACGCGGCCTTCGCGCCAGGGCTCGGCACGGACCGCGGCGGCCAGCGCTTCGCCGGGGGTGCGATCACCACGACGTACCCACGCGAGTTCGACCGCGGCGGGGCGCGGAAAATCCAATTCGTCCGTGGGACCGGCGATTTCGACGAATACCCGGCCGAGGGCATCGGACGGCAGGGCGGCACACGCCGCGGCGATGGCGGGCAGAGCCGCCTCGTCACCGGCCAGCAGATGCCAATCCGCCTCCGGCTTGGGGGAATACGCACCGCCCGGCCCGAAGAGTTCGATGCGGTCGCCCGGTCGAGCCGCGGCCGCCCACGGACCGGCGACCCCCTCGTCACCGTGGTAGACGAAATCGATCGCGATCTCCTCGGCCTCGGGGTCGACGGCACTCACGGTGTAGGTGCGCGTCGTCTCACCGTCCGGGCCGGGGAACAGCAGTTTGACGTAGGCGTCGGTGAATCCGTTGGGATGGAAACCGGTGAAACCCGGGCCGCCCAGATACACCCGGATCATGTGGTCGGTCAGGCGTCGCGTGCGCCTGACCTCGAAGGACAGTTTGGTGCGAGTACGAGCCACAGTGCGATACCTCCGATATTAGGGTTACCTAAGGAAGCGTAGCACGACTTATCTCCGATAGCTCGAAGTATATCGTCGATAATGTCGAGAGGACGATCTCGCTTCGATGCGCCATGTCGCGGCACTGCGCTGCGGGTAAGGATGGTGTTATGGCGAATTCCCCGGCCGCCGAGCCGTTCACCTATCCGGAAGTCGGAGCGACCGCCGGAGAATTCCCGCCCGGCTATCACCACTTCCGGCTGCGCCGTCGCATCGGCAGCGGACGGGCGCTGTTCGAATCCGCCGGCGATCAGATCCTGGCCTACCGCATGCAGCGCGGCACCGGCATTTTCGAACACGCCGATACCCCGGCCGCCGAACCGGGAACAGCTCTGACGGTGCGCCTGGGTATCGCCAGCATCGGCATCACGGCGCCCTGCCGGGTGATCTACGTCGTCGACGAGCCGACCCGCCGCGGCTTCGCCTACGGCACCCTGCCGGGCCACCCGGAAATCGGCGAGGAGCTCTTCGCGGTGGAATACGACCCCGCCGACGAGGCGGTCTACGGCGTCGTGGCCGCCTTCTCGCGGCCCGCCGCCTGGTACACGAAACTCGGCGGCCCTGTGGTCCGTGCGGTGCAGCACTTCATCGCGGGCCGCTACATCGACGCCATCCGGCCATAGACGACTTCCGTTGTCGGCCTCGGCGGGCATGCGCGGCGATCGTCGGATCGGCGATAAGGACGTCACATCGGCGTGCGACACCGCAGTATCTTGCATGACAACGTGTTCGGGCCCGGCGGCTCAGCGGAACACGGCCGCCCTACGGTGGGGACATGGCCACCCTACGACGAGGCCACGGTCGCGCCGCGCCGCTGCCTCGGCGATTCCGCTCCTCAGGCGCGGGGATGGGCTTGGTCGTGCACCCGCTTCAGCCGTTCGATCGAGACGTGGGTGTAGAGCTGGGTGGTCGCCATACTGGCGTGACCGAGCAGTTCCTGGACCACGCGCAGGTCGGCTCCGCCTTCCAGCAGATGGGTCGCGGCGGTGTGGCGCAGGCCGTGCGGACCCATGTCCGGAGCTCCCGGTACGGCCGAAACAACCTCGTGGACAACGGTTCTGGCCTGGCGCTGGTTCAGCCGGCGGCCGCGCCGGCCGAGCAGCAGCGCTCGCCCGGATTCGGTGGTGGCCAGGTGCGGGCGCCCGAAGTTCAGCCAATTCTCCAGTGCCCGATCGGCGGGCAGGCCGAACGGCACCGAGCGCTCCTTGTTGCCCTTGCCCAATACCCGCACCAGCCTCCTGCCCCGGTCCACGTCATCGATGTCGAGTCCGCACAGTTCGCTGACCCGGATTCCGGTGGCGTACAACATCTCCACCACGAGCCGATCCCGCAGGGCCATCGGGTCACGCTGCGCCGCACCGGATTCCGCGGCGTTCATGGCCGCATCGGCCTGATCCTTGCCCAGCACGGCGGGCAGCACCCGGTGTGCACGGGCCGAGCCCAGCCGTGGGCCGGGGTCGGCCGCGAGGCGGCCGGTGTGGGTCAGCCAGGCGGTGAACGTCCGCGCCGCCGAGGCACGCCGCGCCATGGTGGTCCGGGCGGCGCCCCCGGCCGATTGTTCGGCCAGCCACGATCGCAACAGCGGCAGATCGATCTCTCCCACCGCGGCATCGGGCGACCGGGCACACAGATGCTCCAACAGGGATCGCGCATCCCCGAGATAGGCCCGCACCGTGTGCGCGGACCGGTTGCGTCCCAGCAGCAGATGCCGTTCGTACTGCTCGAGCAGATCCACGAGATCGCCCGGTAATCCGTCCATTTCTCCACGTTCACCGGCGCCCGGCCCGCGCGCAAGCCACCGCGCCGACAGCAGTACGGAAGGACCCGCAGATCACCGCGGAGCACGCACGTCGCATTCGCCTTTCACGCCTCCTTTCGCACGGTGCGGAACCAGCCCGAACTGTCCGACCCGACCAGGCCGGCGACCTCGAGGCCAACCAGTGCCGCGCGCACCGCGTGGATGGCGAGGCCGCTCTCGTCGGCGATCTGTTTCGGCAGTCGCGAACCGGCCACCGGCAGTTCGGCGAAGACGGCCGCCTGGTCCCCGGCCAGACCGGCGCCGGCTTCGCTGCTCCCAGGCAGTGACAGTCGCAGCGGTCCGACCTCGTCGTGGATTTCGTCGACCCGACTGACGAGAATCGCTTCGCGGTCGCGGATCATCCGGTGGCAGCCGACCGACGCCGCGGCGGTGATCGGCCCCGGCACCGCGAGGGCCGGACGGCCCAGGCGCCGCGCCCATTTCGCGGTATTGCGCGCGCCGCTGCGCATGCCCGCCTCGATCACCAGCACCCCGTCGGACAGGGCGGCGATCAAGCGGTTCCGAGCCAGGAACCGGTGTTTGTGAGCGGCTGCGCCGGGCGGATATTCGCTCACCACCACACCCGTTTCGGCGATCTCGGCCAGGAGGCGTTCGTGCTGAGCGGGATAGGGCCGGTCGATCCCGCAGGCCAGCACGGCGATCGTGTTGCCGCCGACGGCCAGCGCCGCGCGATGCGCCATCCCGTCGATGCCGAAGGCGGCACCGGACACGATCGTCCAGCCGTGCGCGGCCAGTTCGCCCGCGAGTTCGGCGGTGACCTGTTCGCCGTATCCCGAGGAGCAGCGTGCGCCGACCACGGCGATGGCCTGTTCGGTGTACTGCTGCAGTGACAACGGACCGCGGGCCCACAGCACCAGCGGCACCCCGGCGTCGGCGTCGCGGGCCGGGTCGAGTTGCGTCAGGCCCAGCAGGCGCCACTGCGGCCACTCCGGATCGTCCGGCGTGATCACCCGTCCGCCGATGCGCGCCATCAGCTCGAGATCACGCTCGGCACGGTCGATCTCGCGCCGGCGTTCGGTCGGACCGCGCAGCGATGCGGGCAGATCGCATTCCCGCACCGCACGTGCGGCCTCCACCACGCCGACTCGTGCGATGAGCGCCGACAACGCCGGACACGGGCCCTCCACCACACGGGACAGATAGACCCACGCCAGCCGTTGTTCGTCCGCGTCGACGGTCACCAGGGACGCGACGCCACCACCCGAATCGCCGCCCCCGCCGACGCTGTGACCGGTCACCGCCACACCTCCGCGTCGCCACGGACGCCGCCCGCATGTCGCGGGTGGTGTCGCGGAACCGGACAGGCCCGTATCGCGGTCGTGTCGTCGCCCGACCTGCGAAACACGCTGTGGCTCTCCGGTCGTTCCCGACTCCGAGCGCGCTCGGCGACCACCGTCCCCACGCGGCCCATCGATCGACGGATCATCAATTCCCTCCCTTAACTCCGCATTCGGTCATCCGTACCCACGCCCACGCCCACGCCCACGCCCACGCCCACGCCCACGCCCACGCCCACGCCCATACGATGGGCGCCGACCGGCAACGCTCGACGCTTCAGGACACGCCGCGTTGCCGAAAGTTCAACGCCTGCAGCACGTCCTGCGCCGACGGCACTTCTCCCCCGCGTAGGTCGCAGACGGTCCAGGCGACTCGGATCGCCCGGTCCGCACCCCGGGCGGACATCCGGCCCTGGCGCAGCGCGCTCTCCACCGGCGCCAGCGCATCCGCCGGCAGCCGGAAGCGCTGGCGCAGCACATGTCCCGGTACCTCAGCGTTGACGGTCCACCCGTAGTCGGACCAGCGCCGCGTCGCGGCCCGGCGCGCCAGCTCGACCCGTTCCCGCACGACCACACTGGATTCGGCGTCGGAGGAAGTGAACGTCCCGGCGGCGTGCGCATGCATCTGGACCCAGATGTCGATGCGATCCATGAGCGGGCCTGACAGTTTGCCCAGATACCTGCGGCGGGCCAGCGGTGCACAGATGCAGTCGACGTCGCGGGCCGGAGCGCACGGACACGGATTCGCCGCCAGAATGAGCTGGAATCGCGCCGGGTATCGCGCCACGCCGTCACGACGGGCGATGCGAACCTCGCCCTCCTCCAACGGGGTTCGCAACGCCTCCAGCACCTTGGTGCCGATTTCGGCACATTCGTCGAGGAAGAGGACGCCGCGATGCGCCCGGCTGACGGCACCCGGCCGTGCGGATCCGGAACCACCGCCCACCATCGCCGATACGGAGGTCGAATGGTGCGGTGCCACGAACGGTGCCGTCGTGATGAGCGGATGATCGTCGGACAGCGTCCCGGCCACCGAATGGATGGCGGTGACCTCCAGCGACTCCGATTCCGTCAACGCCGGCAACAGCCCCGGAAGACGTTGCGCCAACATGGTTTTGCCGATGCCGGGCGGGCCGGTCAGCAACAGATGGTGGCCGCCGGCCGCGGCCACCTCCAATGCCCAGCGAGCCTCGTCCTGTCCGACCACCTCGTTGAGATCGCCGATACTTCGCCGCGGGGCGGTGTAGCTACCGTCCGGCGCCGACAGTTCGCCCTCCCCGCGCAACCAGTCGATCAGTGCGCGCAGTGTCGGCGCCCCGAGCACAGTGATCCCGTCCACCAGCCCGGCCTCACCGAGCACCGACTCGGGCACCACGACGGTCCTGCGACCGGCGGTCCGCGCCGCCAGCACGGCGGGAAGAATGCCCCGCACCCGCCGCACCCGGCCGTCGAGGGCCAGTTCGCCGAGCAGGACCGTACCGGCGAGCTTCGACCCGGGCACCGAATCACCGGCGTGCAGCACGGCCGCTGCCAATGCCAGGTCGTACACGCTGCCGACCTTCGGCAACGTGGCGGGCGACAGGGCGAGAACGACGCGGCCGTCGGGCCACTTCTCCCCCGAGTTCGCGACCGCGGCCCGGACCCGGTCCCGCGATTCCTGCAAGGTGGTGTCCGGGCGCCCGACCAGATGGACCGACGGCAATCCCTGCCCGATATCGGCTTCGATCTCGACGAGTTGTCCGTCCACCCCGGTCACGGCCACCGAATGAGCACGTCCCAGGGCCATCAGAACGCCGCCCGGACGTGCTCTATCCGCGCGTCCCGGCCGGGGAGCAGCAGGACCGACACCACATCGAAGCGGACCCGCCGCCACGGTCCGCTCTGTTCGGCGAGCCACAGCAGCGCGAGCCGGCGAATGCGCTGCTGTTTGGCGAAGGTCACCGACTCGGCCGGTGTGCCGAACCCCAGCCCGGAACGGGTCTTGACCTCGACGAAGGCCGTGGTGTCCGCTTCCCGGGCGATGAGATCCAATTCGCCGTAGCGACACCGCCAATTTCGTTCGACGATCCGCATCCCGGCCCCCTGCAGGAACTGCGCGGCCAGTTCTTCTCCGTGGGCGCCGAGCGCCAGATTGTGTGCCACCTGCTCAGCATGCCGTCGGCGAAACTACGGTCCGCCGGTCTCACCTGCGGAAACAGAAAGCCTGTGGATGAACCCCGGGCTGTGGATCACCAGCCGGGCCGGCGACCGATCTCCCCAGGTCGGGCCCGCTCTCGCTACCTGCGCGCTATTCGGGGAGGCGCAGGTCCGGCTTCTCCAGTTCCTCGATGTTCACGTCCTTGAACGTGATCACGCGGACGTGTTTGACGAAGCGGGCGGGCCGATACATATCCCACACCCACGCATCCGACATCCGCACCTCGAAATACACCTCACCGTCGGCGTTCTGCGGGCGCAACTCGACAGAATTGGCCAGATAGAAGCGGCGTTCGGTCTCGACGACGTACGAAAATTGACCGACGATGTCCTTGTACTCGCGATACAGCGAGAGTTCCATCTCGGTTTCGTACTTCTCGAGGTCCTCGGCGCTCATGCCTCGCTCCGCTCGCTCATCGGGTGGAATATCCTCCTCTATCGCCACGAACGCGTGTAGCGTGCTCACATCATCCCGCATGGGCGGTATCGGCAGCCACCCGCCCGGTCTCCGCGGCCTCGGTGCCCCGGACATTGCGCCACGACCGGCGGTGTTCGTCACTGGGCCCGAGCCGCTCCAGCGCGGCCAGATGCTCGGGCGTGTTGTAGCCCTTGTGCGCGGCGAAGCCGTATCCGGGCAGGTCACGGTCCATCGCGACCATGATGCGGTCGCGCGTCACCTTGGCGAGGATGCTGGCCGCGGCGATACAGGCCGCCGCCGCGTCACCACCGATCACCGGCAGCGACGGGACGCTGATACCCGGCACCCGGAAGCCGTCGGTGAGTACGTAGCCGGGCCGCACCTCCAGACCCGCCACCGCCCGGCGCATGCCCTCGATATTGGCGACATGGATGCCGATCGCGTCGATCTCCCACGCGGGAATCACCACGACCTTCCAAGCCAGCGCCCGGCGCACGATCACCGGATACAGCTGCTCGCGCACGGCCTCGGTCAGCTTCTTCGAATCGTCCAGTCCCGCAAGGGAATCGTAGGCCTTGGGCGCGAGCAGACAGGCCGCGACCACGAGCGGACCGGCGCAGCACCCCCGGCCCGCCTCGTCGACACCCGCGACCGGACCGAGACCACTGCGGATCAGCGCCGCTTCCAGCGTGCGCAGGCCACCGGCTCGCCGCATCACCACTCGCGGCGGCCAGTCTCCTGTGCGAACCACCGGCCGGATGATCTTGCCGCCCTTACCGTTGCGCGTCGTGCGTCGCGATGTCTGCGCCACTGCACCTACCGTTCGACTATCCCGTGACTCGATTATCTCGCGCCGCGCGCCTCAGTTCGTCTGCGGATTCTGTGACCGGACCGGGCCGATCCGGCTCGGCGGCCAGATCTTGAACACCGCCTTACCGCGCACTGCGTCGACCGGCACGGTGCCGGAGTACTCGTCGTCGACATGGGCGCGCGAGTCCGCGGATTCGTTGCGGTTGTCGCCCATCACCCACAGATTGCCCTCGGGCACCTTCACCGGGCCGAATTCGCGGCCGCGCGGGTCGATCGACAGCCCGCCGGCCACCTTGGTCGCATAGGCCAGCCCCGGCTGATAGGGGTAGATGTAGTGCGCGTACGGCTCGTCGAGCGGTTTACCGTCGACCATCACCCGGCCCTGCGCATCGCAGCACTGCACGGTCTGACCGCCGGTCGCAATCACGCGCTTGACCAAGTCGTTCTCATCCGGCGGCACCAGTCCGAAGAACGAGAAGAAGTTCTGCACGCCGCGCACGACGACATTGCTGGAGCGGTTGGAGTGGTAGGACTTGTTCCACGAACCGCTCGGGCCGACGAATACCACGACGTCGCCGGGCTTGGGATCACCGAAGTCGTAGCTCAGCTTCTCGACATAGATCCGGTCGCCCGTGCAGCCGGTGCAGCCGTGCAGCGTCGGTTCCATCGACTGTGACGGGATCACATACGGCCGGCCGATGAAATTCACCACCAGCGCCGCGATCACGGCGGCGATGACGATCAGGATCGGCAGTTCCTGCCAGAAGGGCCGCTGCTTCCGCTTGCGCCTGCCGCGCCGACTGCGCGATGCGGACTCGTCTTTGCGTTCGCCACCGGCACGTTTGTCATCGGCTCCGGGCACCGCCACCGACTCGCTTTCGTCTGCCACGCCGAACAGGTTATCCCGCAGCCATGTTCGTCGTCGCCCCGGCGCACCCTGCGTGCCGAGAAGGCGGGCATATCCCGGCCGGTAAAAGGAAAACCCCCGGTCGCGAGGACCGGGGGCGGGCGTGAACGGGCAGAGCCCTGATGTTCAGCGCTTCTCCTTGATCTTGGCGGCCTTGCCGCGCAGATCGCGCAGGTAGTACAGCTTGGCCCGGCGGACGTCACCGCGGGTCACCACATCGATGTGGTCGATGTTGGGGCTGTGTACCGGGAAGGTGCGCTCGACACCCACGCCGAACGACACCTTGCGCACGGTGAAGGTCTCGCGGATGCCGCCGCCCTGGCGGCGGATGACCGCACCCTTGAAGACCTGGATGCGCTCCTTGTTACCTTCGATAACCTTCACGTGCACGTTCACCGTGTCACCCGGGCGGAAGTCCGGGATATCGGTGCGCAGCGACTTTTCGTCGACGAAGTCGAGGGTGTTCATTTCCGTCCTTTGGAAGTTCGCGTGAACAGAGGAACCTGGCGGCAACTGCTCGGCCGGTTCGTGCTCCGGATATTGGGCGGTGCGCCGGGTCGAATGCGCCCAGAGCAACCTGAGCATTGTGCCAGATCAGGCCGCTGCGGGAAAAATCGCCCCCGGGATCCGCGTCGTCCCGGCGTCAATGTCCGGTGTGCTGTGGGTGGGCCGCCGTCAGGTCGCCCGCGTCGGCCGGTCCCGGCGTACCCGCCGGTGGCGGCGCGGCGGCAGGCCCGGTGCGGTCCGGTCCGTCGTGCATGGTGGCCCGCATCGCTCTGGTCCGCAGGTGGGCGGGCGGAGCGGGGACCACGGTACGCGCCAATTCTTGCTCGGCCGCACTGCGGACGTGCGCGACATCGGGTTTGCCGGCGACCAGATCCTGCACGAAGATCTTGGCCCGGATCACCGGCCGCCGGTACCGGCGTTCGCGCACGACCGCCCGGTACATCAGGCGGCGGCGCTCGCCGTAGCGCCAGCGGGCCCACGGCGCACCCGGCCGGCTCAGCCGCAGTGCGCCCACGACCAGCAGCGGCAGGAAGAACATGCCGAACAATCCGGTCCAGATCTTGCCCTTGGCGATGACGATCGCGGCCAGCACCAGATTCACCAGCGCGAAGATGCCGAGGAAACTGCGTCCCGCGACGCTGTTGTCGTGCCGGATGTCGTTGACGTCGAGCAGCCACAGCGGGTGGAAGCCGAGCAACAGCAACCCGGTGACCGCGACCGCGACGAACACCGCATCGACGGAGGTGCGTCCCTGTTCCTCCCAGTACACGTCGCGCAGGTAATAGATCAGCGCGAATTCGTCGAGCACCAGCGCCGCGCCGACACCGAAGGTCGAGGCGAGCGCGGAGATCGTGCCGACCCCGGTGTTGTAGGTCGCGACCAATCCCAGTCCCGAGGCCAGAACCAGCACCACGCCGAACACCATGTGGTGAATGTGCACGTTGCCGGCGCGCAGGTTGCCCGGCCACCAGCGCACCTGCTTGCGAATCATCCGCACACTGAGCCGGATCAACAGGAATCCGACGATGAAGCCGAGCAGGAAGCACAGCAACGGCAGGCGTCCCTCCGCGAGGATCGCGTCGTCGAACCAGCGCCGCACAGCCGTCGTCCCCTCATTCGGAACCGGGGTGTCGGGGTAGTGATGCCCCGCGAGGCCGATCATCGAGACCTGACCCCGCGACTCCATTGTCCCGTACCCGGCCGCCGCAGTCGGGGCAAACCCGAATGCGGCGGCCGCCGAGGCTTACCGCCCGAAACCGGCGCGGCGCAGCGCATCCGCCATCGAGCCCGACGGTTCGGGCGCACCGCGACGCTGCTGATTGCGGCCCTGTCCCTTGTTCTGGCCACCGCCACGGTTCTGTCCGCCGCGATCCTGGCCTCCGCGATCCTGGCCGCCGCGATCCTGGCCGCCGCGGCCCTGATTGCCCTGGCCGCCGCGCGGCTGACCACCCCGGTTCTGCCCGCCGCGCTGGCCCGCGCCGCCCTTCTCGGCTTTGCCCGCGCCGGGCTCGTCGTCCAGACGCAGGCTCAGGCCGATGCGCTGGCGGGCGACGTCGACCTCCAGCACCTTCACCTTCACCACGTCACCGGATTTCACGATCTCGCGGGGATCGCGGACGAACGAATGCGACATGGCCGAGACGTGGACGAGACCGTCCTGATGGACACCCACATCGACGAAGGCGCCGAAGGCGGCCACGTTCGTCACCACACCTTCGAGCACCATGCCGGGTTCGAGGTCGGCGACCTTTTCCACGCCGGCGGCGAATTCCGCGGTCTTGAATTCCGGGCGCGGGTCACGGCCGGGCTTCTCGAGTTCGGCGATGATGTCGGTGACGGTCGGCACACCGAATTTCTCGTCGGTGAATTCGCCCGGCCGCAGTGCCCGCAGGGCCGAGGTGTTGCCGATCAGGCCGGGCACGTCGCGTCCGGTCGCCTCCAGGATCCGGCGCACCACGGGATAGGCCTCGGGGTGCACGGCCGAGGAGTCCAGCGGGTCGTCGCCGCCGCGGATGCGCAGGAAGCCCGCGCACTGCTCGAATGCCTTGGGGCCCAGCCGCGGAACCTCCAGCAGCGCGGTGCGGCTGCGGAACGGGCCGTTCTGATCGCGATGCGCGACAATCGATTCCGCGACCGAGGAGGCGATGCCGGAGACACGAGACAGTAGCGGCACGGAGGCGGTGTTGACGTCGACACCGACCGCGTTCACCGCGTCCTCGACCACCGCGCCCAGCGACCGGGCCAGCAGGGTCTCGGAGACGTCGTGCTGGTACTGGCCGACGCCGATGGACTTCGGCTCGATCTTCACCAGTTCGGCCAGCGGATCCTGCAGCCGCCGCGCGATCGAAACCGCGCCGCGCAGCGAGACGTCCAGTTCCGGCAGTTCCTGCGAGGCGTACGCGGAGGCGGAATACACCGAGGCGCCCGCTTCCGAGACCACGATCTTGGTCGGCTTCCGCGCGCCGGGCGTCGCACCGATCCGCGAAATCAGTTCCACGGCAAGGGCATCGGTCTCCCGGGAAGCGGTGCCGTTGCCGATCGCGATGAGCTCCACGTCGAACCGCGCCACCAGTGCCCCGAGCACCGCCAGCGACTTCTCCGTCTGGCCCTGCGGTTTGTGCGGATAGATCGTCTCGGTGGCCACCACCTTGCCGGTGCCGTCCACCACGGCCACCTTCACGCCGGTGCGGTAGCCCGGGTCCAGGCCCATGGTGGTGCGGGTGCCGGCGGGTGCGGCGAGCAGCAGGTCACGCAGGTTGGCGGCGAAGATGTCGACGGCGTCCTTCTCGGCGGACTGCCGCAACCGCATCCGGATATCGATGCCGAGGCTGACCTGCAGTTTGGTCCGCCACGCCCAGCGCACGGTGTCGAGCAGCCAGGTGTCGGCCGGGCGCCCCTGGTCGGCGATGCCGAACTTGTGCGCGATCCGGCCCTCGTAGATGGTGCGCTGCCCCGGCTCCGGTTCCTCGGTATCGGATTCGGGCGACAGGCTCAGCACGTCTTCCTTCTCGCCGCGCAGCAGCGCCAGGATGCGGTGCGAGGGCAGTTTGGCGAACGGTTCGCTGAACTCGAAGTAGTCGGCGAATTTGGCCCCGGCCTCTTCCTTGCCGGTCCGGACCCGCGAGGTGACCTGGCCGCGCTCCCACATCAATTCGCGCAGTTCACCGACGAGGTCGGCGTCTTCGGCGAATCGCTCGACCAGAATCGCGCGGGCCCCGTCGAGCTGTTCGGCGGTGTAGCCGGACGGATCGGTGGTGGGGTCGCCGATGAGGGCGTCCGCGACCGGTTCGTGTCCGGCCTCGCGGGCGATCTGCGCCTTGGTGCGCCGCTTCGGCTTGTAGGGCAGGTAGATGTCCTCGAGGCGGGCCTTGGTCTCCGCGAGCATGATCTGCTGTTCCAGCGCGGCATCCAACTTGCCCTGTCCGCGAATGGATTCCAGGATCGAGTTCCGGCGCTCGTCGAGTTCGCGCAGGTAGTGCAGCCGCTCCTCCAGTTGCCGCAGCTGCGCGTCGTCGAGCCCGCCGGTCACCTCCTTGCGGTAGCGGGCGATGAACGGCACGGTCGACCCGCCGTCGAGCAGCTCTACGGCGGCACGGACCTGTTCGTCACGGACCGAGAGCTCCTCGGCGATCCGCCTGCCGACACTGGCCAGGCGCACCTTTCCAGGGGCGGCGGCTTCCGTGCCGGTGGTTGCTTCGGTGCTGACGGGTTCGGAGGCTGTCGTCACGCTGGCTGACACTACCGTCGGCCTCCGACAGCGGACCAGGTGGAGCGCCCGGTGCGCACGCAGCCGCACCCGGTGCCGGCGCGCCGCGAACGGAAATGACCGAAAACCGGCTGGCCACAGCCTCGCCGACCTCGTGACTGCGAACGAACTGGGCAACCCCGGCGACCACACATCCGCACCCCGTATGGGCGCGTCGGCCACGTCCTGCACGCGATGCGGCGACACGGCGAATGCGACGCCTCGACCGGTGAAGTCCTGTCGCGCAGAGTTTTCGGCTACTCCGGCGGCAGCAGATCCGGGCGGCGCTCCCGGGTGCGCCGCAGTGACTGTTCACGGCGCCACGCGTCGATGCGCGCGTGATTGCCCGACAGCAGAATCTCGGGCACATCGAGTCCGCGCCAGCTCACCGGCCGGGTGTAGCTGGGACCTTCGAGCAGCCCGTCGGAGAACGAATCCTGTTGGTGGGAGGCCTGATTGCCCAGGACGCCGGGGATCAGGCGCACCACCGCCTCGGCCATCACCAGCACGGCGGCTTCCCCGCCGATCAGGACGTAGTCGCCGATGCTGACCTCTTCCACCCGGACCCGGCGGGCGGCATCGTCGAAGACGCGCTGATCGATCCCCTCGTAGCGGCCGCAGGCGAAGACCAGATGCGATTCGGCGGACCAGCGCTGGGCGGTTTCCTGGGTGAACGGCACTCCGGCCGGGGTCGGCACGACGAGCAACGCCTCGTCCGGGCACACCTCGTCGAGCGCGTCACCCCAGACGACGGGTTTCATGACCATGCCCGGCCCGCCCCCGTAGGGAGCGTCGTCGACCGACTGGTGCACGTCGTGGGTCCAGCGCCGCAGATTGTGCACGCCTAGCTCGACGATGCCCTTCTCGATCGCCTTGCCCAGCAACGCCGTCCGCAGCGGCTCGAGATATTCGGGGAAGATGGTGACGACGTCGATGCGCAGAGCTGACGAGCGCTGCGCGGGATCGTCGGCTCCGGTGCCCATCGCTACTCCTCGTCCAGCAGGCCTTCGGGTGGGTCGATCACGATCAGGCCCTCGGCGACCGACACGGTCGGCACGATCGCGGTCACGAAGGGCACCAGGATTTCCCGGCCGGCACGCCCGCCGGCGCCCGCACCGGCCCGGATCGACAGCAGTTCGCCCGCGGCCGAATGCAGGACCTCGTTCACGGTGCCGATCTCGGTGCCGTCCGCGAGCCGAACGCTCAGACCTTCGAGTTCGTGGTCGTAGAACTCGTCGGGATCCTCCGACGGCGGGAGTTCCGCGGTATCGACGAGAAACAGAGTGCCGCGCAACGCATCCGCGGCGGTACGGTCGCCGACACCCTCGAGACGAACGAGAAGCCGGCCCGAATGCTCTCGGGCCGACTCCACCGTGAATATGTCCACCGCTTCGCTTCTCGGCGCCCGGCCACGCAGGCGGGCGCCGGGAGCGAAGCGGAGTTCGGGTTCGTCGGTACGTACCTCGACCACGAGTTCGCCGCGCACACCGTGCGATTTGGCGACCCGCCCGACTACCAGTTCCATCTACTGATCGGTATCGACCACGTCGACCCGGATACCGCGGCCACCGATGCCGGCGACCAGCGTGCGCAGCGCGGTCGCGGTACGACCGCCGCGGCCGATCACCTTGCCCAGATCATCGGGGTGGACGTGGACCTCGACGGTGCGTCCACGCCGGCTGGTGATCAGATCGACGCGCACGTCGTCCGGATTGGCGACGATGCCGCGCACCAGGTGCTCGACGGCATCGGCGACGACCGCACTCATTACTCGGCAGCCTCGGTCGCGGCCTCGGCCTCACCCTCGGCGGCCTTGGACTTCTTCTTCTTGGGGGTGACGGCCTCGGCGACCGGCTCGCTGTCGGCGGCGGCCAGGGCAGCGTTGAACAGGTCCAGCTTGCTCGGCTTGGCGGCCTTGACCTTCAGGGTGCCCTCGGCGCCCGGCAGGCCCTTGAACTTCTGCCAGTCGCCGGTGATCTCCAGCAGACGCTTGACCGGCTCGGTCGGCTGCGCGCCGACGCCCAGCCAGTACTGCACGCGCTCGGAGTCGACCTCGATCAGCGAGGGCTCTTCCTTCGGGTGGTACTTGCCGACATTCTCGATGGCGCGGCCGTCGCGGCGGGTGCGCGCATCGGCGACGACGATGCGGTACTGGGGGTTGCGGATCTTGCCCAGACGGGTCAGCTTGATCTTGACAGCCATGGCTGTATCAATGCCTTTCGATGGCGGCCGCCCGAGGGCAGCCTGAGTGGTCACGGCGCAATTCAGCAGCCCGCACGGGGTGCGGACCCGGTTTTGCGTTGAGTGTGTGACCGCCGCGCGGTACGTAACCGGAGACGGGCTGACACTGTCCCCGAATACGGAACCGCGAGCGAGTCGCGGTCGTCGACGAGGACGGTCGTTCATTGTGCCAGACGCGCCCGCGCCCGGAGAAATCGCCCCGCATCGAGCGGGCCGTTTCCCCGAGCACGCGCAGGTCGGTGACCAGCGCCGTTGCCGCGCAGTTCGTCGCCCCGACGGCCCTAGCGGTGTCCGGTGACCGGATCCCGGCCCGGGTACACCCGCCCGCGCAGGACGACGTAGGCCGGGGCGTCGAGCGCATCGCGACTCGACCGCGGATCGGTGCGGTAGACGACGAAATCGGCCGGTGCGCCGTCCTCGATACCCGGTCGGCCGAGCCACTCCCGGGCCCGCCACGAGGCCGCGGCCAGCGCCTCGTGCCGCGACAGCCCGGCACCGGCCAGCGCGTCGATCTCGTCGGCGATGCGGCCGTGCCGGATCGAACCGCCGGCGTCGGTGCCGGTGTAGATCGGCACCCCCGCCGCGTGGGCGTCGGCGACGGTGTCGCGGACCCGGCGGTGCAGATCGCGCATATGGGCGGCGTAGACCGGAAATTTGGTCGCACTGTCGGCGATGTCGGGGAAGGTGTCGATATTCACCAGCGTGGGCACCAGAGCGGTGCCGTGTTCGGCCATCATCTCGATGGTGTCGTCGGTGAGTCCGGTGCCGTGCTCGAGGCAGTCGATTCCGGCGTTGATCAACCCTGGTAGCGCGTCTTCACCGAAGACGTGCGCGGTGACGCGGGCTCCCTCCCGGTGCGCGGCGTCGATGGCCTCCTTCAGGATCGCGTCGCTCCACAACGGCCGCAGATCACCGGCGGACCGATCGATCCAGTCGCCCACGATCTTGACCCAGCCGTCGCCGAAGCGGGCCTGTTCGGCAACGATATCGGGCAGGTCGCGCTCGTCGTCCAGTTCGATGCCCAGTTCGCGGATATACCGCTTGGGACGGGCGATGTGGCGGCCGGCCCGGATGATCTTCGGCAGTTCGTGATGATCGTCGATGAAGCGGGTGTCGATGGGGGATCCGGCATCGCGCAGCAGCAGCGCACCCGCGTCGCGTTCCACCTCCGCCTGCGCGATCGCGCCCTCGCGATCCTCGTGCCCGCCGCCGTAGCGAATGCCGACGTGGCAGTGCGCGTCGACCAGCCCCGGCACGATCCACCCTGTGTCACACACGGTTTCGGCGTCACGCACCGGTTCGAAGGAGATCAGCCCGTCGCGGACCCACAGATCGCGCACCTCGTCGCCGGGAAGGACCACCCCACGCAGATGCATCCGCATATCGCTCCTCACCACATCGCCGGAAGCCGATCGCCGCCCGATCCCAACCTACCGGGACTTCCGCGGCGAGGCCGGTCGGCGATAGTCGTCACCTCATTCGCCGACGGGGCGGGCCGCGCGCAGCAGGATGTCGGCGACGGCTCGCGCCTGTCGCGCCACCTCGGGGTCGTCGTGCATCGCGGCCGTGACCATCGCGCCGTTGGCGATGATCAGCAACTGGTCGGCCACGGATTCGGGCAGCGCACACTCGGTCACGAGATCAGCCAGATAGTCACGCACCGCACGCTTGTGCCGGGCGGCGATCCAGCCGACCTCATCGGATGTGCCGCCCAGTTCCCCCACCGTATTGATGAACAGGCAGCCGCGGAAATCGGGCCCGCTGAACCACTCGTACAGGAAGTCGAACACCGCGAGCACCCGCTCCCGGGGAGTGCTCGCGTTGTCGTCGACGTACCGCGCGAGCGCGGTGCGCACGTCGTTGTCGCGCCGCGTCAAGACCGCGTGCACGAGATCGGACTTCGAGGGAAAGTCGCGGTAGAGCCGTTTCAGCGGCACATCCGCGGCATCTCGGATCGCGTCCATACCGACGCCCTGAATTCCGCGTTCGTTGAACAGCCGGTCGGCCGCGTCGAGGACCCGCGCGGCATCCGCTTCACCCTGCACAACCGTCTCCCTTGCGTGAGAACCATCGTTCTCCTATGCTACCGGAGTCCGCCGAGAACGCTCGTTCTCCCGATGACGGATCTTCCGATCGAAAGGAATCACCATGTCCGCCTTCGCCACCCGACAGCACACGACCACGGTCCGTGGACTCGAGGTGTTCTATCGGGAAGCCGGAAATCCGGACCGTCCGACCCTCGTGCTGCTGCACGGCTTCCCGTCCAGCTCGCACATGTTCCGCCACCTCATGTCCGAGCTGTCCGACGAGTTCCACCTCGTGGCGCCGGACTTCATCGGGTTCGGCAACTCGGCCGCGCCGGGCGTCGACGAATTCGACTACAGCTTCGACCAGCTCGCCGACATCACCGAAGAGCTACTCGATCAGCTGGGCGTGCGGCGCTTCTCGCTCTACATCCAGGATTACGGCGCCCCGATCGGGCTGCGGATCGCAAGCCGCAATCCAGAGCGGGTGACGGCGCTGATCTCGCAGAGCGGCAACGCGTACCTCGAAGGCTTCACCCCGTTCTGGGATGTCCTGTTCGCCCATGCGAAGGCCCGGGCAGCCAACGAAGCGGCGGTCCGAGAACTGTTGGAGCCCAAGTGGACTCAATGGCAGTACACCCACGGCGTACCCGCCGACCGGATGGACCGGCTGGCTCCGGAAGCCTGGCAACTCGACCAGGCCAAGCTGGATCGGCCCGGCAACGACGCGATTCAGCTGCAGTTGTTCTGGGATTACCAGTTCAATCTGGACGGGTATCCCGCCTATCAGCAGTACTTCCGCACCCACCAGCCTCCGACCCTCATCACCTGGGGCCGTAACGACGAGGTGTTCGGTGCCGCCGGGGCAGAGGCCTACCTGCGCGATCTCCCGAATGCCGAGCTGCATCTGCTCGACGCCGGACATTTCGCACTGGAGACACACGGCGACGAGATAGCGGCATACATCCGCGACTTCCTCCGGCGCGCACTATGACATCCGGCTCGCCGCGGCGTCACGCCGCGGCGAGTGGAGCGGGTCGATAGGGCTCAGTTCTTGGGGAACTTCAGCTTGGACAGGTCGAAACCCTCCAGGCCCGGCGGCAGTTCGTCCAGCCCCTTGGGCATATTGGACAGATCCGGCATCCCCGCGGCGGGCATCCCCGGCATTCCGCCCGGCATCCCCGGCATGCCCGGGAATCCTCCGCGCATGCCCTTCGGCGGAGTCGGGCCACGTCCGCCCTTCTTGCCCTTCTTCCCCTTCTTGCCCTTGGCGTTTCGCCGCGACCCCGGCAGGCCCATCTGCCGGCCCATCGCAGCCATCATCTTGCGGGCTTCGAAGAAGCGGTCGACCAGCTGGTTCACATCGGAGACGGTGACGCCGGAACCGTTGGCGATGCGCAGGCGGCGAGAGGCGTTGATGATCTTGGGGTTGGCCCGCTCGGCGGGGGTCATACCGCGGATGATGGCCTGCACCCGGTCGAGCTGTTTGTCGTCGACCTGGGCCAGCACATCCTTCATCTGGCCGGCGCCCGGCAGCATGCCGAGCAGGTTGCCGATCGGGCCCATCTTGCGGATGGCCAGCATCTGGTCGAGGAAGTCCTCGAGGGTGAGCTCGCCGGAGCCGATCTTGCGGGCGGCCTCCTCGGCCTGCTGCTGGTCGTAGACCTGTTCGGCCTGTTCGATCAGGGTGAGCAGATCGCCCATGCCGAGAATGCGGCTCGACATGCGGTCGGGGTGGAAGACGTCGAAATCCTCGAGCTTCTCACCGGTCGAGGCGAACAGGATCGGGACGCCGGTGACCTCGCGGACCGACAGCGCGGCGCCACCGCGGGCGTCACCGTCGAGCTTGGTGAGCACGACACCGGTGAAACCGACACCGTCGCGGAAGGCCTCCGCCGTGCTGACCGCGTCCTGGCCGATCATGGCGTCGAGGACGAACAGCGTCTCGTCCGGGTGCACCGCGTCGCGAATGCCGGCGGCCTGGCGCATCAACTCCTCGTCGATACCGAGGCGGCCCGCGGTGTCGACGATGACGATGTCGTAGTGCTTCTGCTTCGCTTCCTCGACACCGGCCTCGGCGACGCGGATCGGGTCGGCGGCGGTGACGCCCAGGGCGTTGTCGCCGCCACCGATCGAGGTGCCCGGATGCGGGGCGAACACCGGCACACCGGCTCGTTCGCCGACCACCTGCAGCTGGGTGACGGCACCCGGCCGCTGCAGGTCACAGGCCACCAGCAAAGGCGTATGCCCTTGGCCCTTCAGCCATTTCGCGAGCTTGCCCGCGAGTGTGGTCTTACCGGCACCCTGCAGACCGGCGAGCATGACGACCGTGGGCGGGTTCTTCGCGAACTGCAGGCGCCGGGTCTCGCCACCGAGGATGCCGATCAATTCCTCGTTGACGATCTTCACGACCTGCTGCGCGGGGTTCAGCGCGGCCGACACCTCGGCGCCCTTGGCGCGTTCCTTGACGCGGGCGATGAACTCCCGCACGACCGGCAGCGCCACGTCCGCCTCGAGCAGGGCGAGCCGGATCTCGCGCGCGGTCGCGTCGATATCGGCCGGTGACAGACGCCCCTTGCCACGCAGATCCTTCAGGGCACCGGTCAACCGGTCGGAAAGGGATTCGAACACCGATCGCGCTCCTGGTCTCGTCGAGGGACGTCACTCGGGTTACCAGGGTACGGGCAACTCCGCGATCGGTGGATTCGCCCTAGTCGAAGCCCCGCCGCCGGCCGGGCGGCGGGCTCGTCACCGGCCTGCGGTCAGGACAGCGCGCTGTGCCGCGGCCGCGGGGCCCGGCTGAAGTCGTGCTGTTCGTAGGCCACCAGATAGACGGCCTCGCGGCCGGTCAGACCCAGTGGCAGTGCCATGGCGTCCAGGGTCGCCCAGTCGGCGTCACCGGGTGCACCGTCGACGAGCGCGCCGGCCAGCTTCATGGCCGCCACCGCCTGCCCGCCGGTCAGCGTGCGGCCCGGAAGCCAGGACACCACCCAGTGGTCGCCGCCGACACAGCGAGCGATGTGGTGGGTCGAATCGCTGGTGATCATGGATGAGGACACGACTTCGTTTGCCATCGACCTGCTCCCCTCAACGCACCCAACTCGCCGGACAGGTACAGCAACAGCTCGAACAGCTTGCGATCACGATCAACTTCACGATCTACACCAGATCGTAGAGTGGCGGACATCACATCCAGCAGAGGTTGCCGCAACGATCTGGTTACCGCGTTACGGACCAAACGACCAGGTTGCCCCGATAACCGGGCGAAGGTTGGTAAACCTAACCGGCACCCGTGGCGGTGTCCGTTTCGCTCGGTTTCTTCGGCTCCTGATGCGGGACGACCCCCAGCAGTGCCGCCTCGATGGCACCGCGACGCTGCGGGGTGTCGTCCTCGCCCAGACCGAGGCCGAACGAGTCGACCACCACCGAGCCCATCGTGTCGGCCTTCGCCCACCGCACATCCGCGCCCTGGGCGGCCAATGCCGCGGCCAACCGGCTGAGCAGGCCGATGCGGTCCTCGGCACGCAGTTCGAGCACCAACTCACCGGGCCGGTCGACCTCGATCCAGATCACCCTCGGCTCGGCCTGGGCGTACGGACTGGTTCGAGCCGCCGCGTCGCGCTCCTTGTCCGCGAGCACGGAGGCCAGCTTCAGATCGCCGTTGATCGCGCGGATCAGCTCCTGGCGCAACAGTCCGGCGTCGGGCGGATTGCCGAAGGTCGGTGTCACCACGAAGGTGTCGATCGCGGTGTCACCCGAGGCCGCCAGCGTCGCGGACAGCACCCGCAGGGAATGCAGGGCGAGCACCCCGGCCGCCTCCGAGAGCAGGCCGGGAGTATCGGGGGCGACGACCGTCACGTGGTGAATGTAGCGTCCGTCGCCGGGAGTCAGTTCCACGTGCACGCCACCGGCCGCGGCCCTGTCCAGCACGGCCGCGTCGACCACCGCCGGCGTCGGCGAAACCCGTTGTGGTGCGGGCTCTCCCGCCATCGCGGCATGGCCGCGGCGCACCAGTTCCGCGATCAGGGAGGCCTTCCACTCCCCCCACACGCCCGGGCCGGTCGCCAGCGAATCGGCCTCGGCGAGGGTGTGCAGCAGCTCCAGCAACTGCCGGTCACCGCCCAGCGCCTCGACCACACCGGCGGCGGTCGCCGGATCGTCGAGATCGCGCCGGGTCGCGGTCTGCGGCAACAGCAGATGATGCCGCACGATCGTCGCCAGGCTGTGGACATCGTCGGGCCACAGGCCCAGCCGCTGACCGATCCGATCGGCCAGTTCGGCACCCACCACACTGTGATCCTCGGTGCGGCCCTTGCCGATATCGTGCAGCAACGCTCCGAGCAGCAGCAGGTCCGGCCGGGCGACCCGGGTGCTCAGCGCACCGGCGTAGGCGACGGTCTCGACCAGGTGGCGGTCGACGGTCCAGGTGTGCACGGCATCGCGGGGCGGCAGATCGCGCACTGCCCCCCATTCCGGAAACAGCCTGCCCCACAAGCCGGTTCGATCCAGGGCCTCGACCGCGTCGATGGTGCCTCGGCCGGCGCCGAGCAGCACCAGCAGATCGTTGAGCGCCTCCCGCGGCCACGGCTCGCGCAGTTCGGGGGCATCCTCGGAGAGGCGGTTGAGGGTGGTCGCCGACATCGGCAGGCCGGTGCGCGCCGAGGCGGCGGCGACCCGCAGGATCAGGCCGGGATCGCGCTGCGGCCGGGCGTCACGGGCCAGCACCACCTCACCGGCATGTTCGACCACGCCCTCGTCGAGCGGGCGGCGCACGGGCAGGCGCCGCAATCGGGCCAGACCGCGGCGCGGCAGCGCGTTGGCCGCGGTGCGCAGGCCGACGTCGACCGAATAGACGACCGTGCGCGCCGCATCGCTGAGCGTGCGCGCCAGATCGAATCGATCGCCGATGCGCAGGGCGGCGCCGATTTCGTCCGCGTCCTGGGCGCGCAGCTGATCACGGGAACGCCCGGCCACCCGGTGCAGTTCGGTACGCACGTCGAGCAACCGGCGATGGGCGGCCTCGAGACCACCGCCGGGAACGTCGGGTCCCAGGCCGGGCATGGCGTCGGTCAGCTGGGCGATGGCCAGCGCGTCGAGCAGCTGGATATCGCGCAAACCGCCGCGCCCGTTCTTGAGGTCCGGTTCGGCCCGGTGCGCGATCTCACCGTTGCGCTTCCACCGCGCCTGCGTCTGCTCCACCAATTCGCCGAAGCGGGAACGGATTCCGGTCCGCCATTCGCGGCGCACGCCACCGATGAGCAGATTGCTCAACTCCGCGTCGCCGACGATGTGGCGGGCATCGAGCATGCCCAGCGCGGCGGTGAGATCGTCGGCAGCCACCCGCAGCGCCTGCGGCACGGTCCGCACGCTGTGGTCGAGCTTGATGTGGGCGTCCCACAGCGGATACCAGAGCCGGTCGGCCACCTCGGCGACCCGCGCCGGGTCCACGTCGTCGTGCAGCAGCATCAGATCCAGATCGGAATACGGCAGCATCTCGCGCCGTCCCAGTCCGCCGACCGCCACCACGGCCAGCCCGCTGTCGGCGGTGATGCCCAGCTCCGCGCCCTTCGTGGTCAACCACAGCTCGTGCAGGTCGACCAGCGCCTGCCGCAGCGCCTCGGCGCTCAGCCTGGGCCGCCGGGCATCACCACCGTCGAGCAGTTGATCTCGTGCGGCCACCAGATCCTTGGCGCCCTGGGACAATTCGTCTGCACTCATACCCGCAACCACCACCCGTTCATGCGGGCAGCCCCGTCCCCGGCCGGTGCCAGGGAGCGGGGCTGCCCGAATCGTTCATCTCCTATAGTGCGTCGGCACCGCGTTCACCGGTTCGGACCCGGATCACCGATTCGACGGGGGTCACCCAGACCTTGCCGTCACCGATCTTTCCGGTGCGCGCGGCCTCGACGATCACCTCGACGACCTTCTCGACCGAGGCGTCGTCCACGACGACCTCGACCCGGACCTTCGGCACGAAATCGACCGAGTACTCCGCTCCGCGGTAAACCTCGGTGTGCCCCTTCTGGCGGCCGTACCCCTGGACTTCGCTGACCGTCATTCCCAGCACACCGGCCTGCTCGAGCCCGGACTTGACGTCCTCGAGTGTGAACGGTTTGACGATTGCAGTGATCAGTTTCATTGCGTCATGCCTCCTTGACGGCGGTACGTGCCGTGCCACCCACAGCAGCGAAATCGTATGACGTCTCCGCGTGCTCCGACTCGTCCATACCCTTGAACTCGTCTTCCTCGGAAGCACGAATGCCGATCGTGTACTTGATGATCAGACCCAGAATCAGCGAGACGACGAAGGAGAACGCCAGCACGGTGAAGGCACCGACGGCCTGCTTGCCGAGCTGGTCGAAACCACCGCCGTAGAACAAGCCCTTCGCGCCGCCGGAGGCCGCGCCCGATTCCGGGGCGAGGAACAGACCGATCAGCAGCGTACCGACCACACCGCCGACCAGGTGCACACCGACCACGTCGAGCGAGTCGTCGAAGCCGAGCTTGAACTTCAGGCCGACCGCCAGCGCGCACAGCACACCAGCCACCGCGCCGATCACCAGCGCGCCCAGCACGTTCACAGACGAGCAGGACGGGGTGATCGCGACCAGACCCGCGACGATGCCCGAGGCGGCGCCGAGGCTGGTGGGCTTGCCGTCGCGGAACTTCTCCACGACCAGCCAGCCGAGCATCGCGGCGCAGGTGGCGAAGGTAGTGGTCAGGAAGGTGGAACCGGCCAGGCCGTTGGAGCTCACCGAGGAACCGGCGTTGAAGCCGAACCAGCCGAACCACAGCAGACCGGCGCCGAGCATGACGAAGGGCAGGTTGTGCGGGCGCATCGGCGTCTTCGGCCAGCCCTTGCGCTTGCCGAGCACCAGGCACAGCGCCAGGCCCGCGGCACCGGCGTTGATGTGCACCGCGGTACCACCGGCGAAGTCGATGGCCTGCAGCTTGTTCGCGATCCAGCCGCCGTGGTGGACGATGTTGCCCGCGGCGTCCTTGACGTCGAAGTCGAAGACCCAGTGCGCGACCGGGAAGTAGACGATGGTCGACCACGCGATCGCGAAGACCACCCACGCGCGGAACTTCATGCGGTCGGCGACCGCACCCGAGATCAGGGCCACGGTGATGATGGCGAACATCAGCTGGAAGGCCACGAACACCGTCATCGGGATGGTGCCGGCCAGCGGAATGTTCACCTGATCCACCGCGGACGCACCGGTCGACGGGTCGGCCGGGCTGGCCTTGACGGCGTTGGTGCCGATCAGGCCCTTGAGCCCGAAGAACTGGGCAGGGTTGCCGATCAGGCCTAGTTTGTTGTCACCGAATGCCTCGGAAAAGCCGTAGAGCGACCACAGCACGCCGACTATGCCCATCGCGCTGATGCTCATCATGATCATGTTGAGCACGTTCTTCGAGCGGACCATGCCGCCGTAGAAGAACGCCAGTCCCGGGGTCATCAACAAAACGAGCGCGGAGCTCGCCAGCATCCACGCGGTGTCGCCGGTGTCGGGCACACCGAGCAAGGGATACGCCACCTTGTTCCTCCTCATCTCGGGCCCGGCCGAACTGCGGCAAACGAGCCTGCACAGAAGGGTCGCGATCGGGTGTTTCATCCGTGCCGCCGCGATGTTTCGCATGCGTGAACGGATCCGCTTCCCGTGTTGCTACCAGGTTTCGGCACGCACACAGCGCATGTCGGCGCACTGTGAGGACCGTGTCGAAATGAGGAGGAACTGCCGTTTTGCTTCTCGCCGCTACCCGAGGAGGGCGTCGACGAATGCGGACGGTTCGAAGGGAGCCAGATCGTCGGCGCCTTCGCCGAGGCCGACCAGTTTCACCGGCACACCGAGCTCATGCTGCACCTGGAAGACGATGCCGCCCTTGGCGGTGCCGTCGAGTTTGGTGAGCACCACGCCGGTGATGTCGACGACCTCCGCGAAGACCCGGGCCTGGGTGAGCCCGTTCTGCCCGACGGTCGCGTCGAGCACGAGCAGGACCTCGTCGACGGCGGCCTTCTTCTCCACCACGCGCTTGACCTTGCCCAGCTCGTCCATCAGACCGGTCTTGGTGTGCAGCCGGCCCGCGGTGTCGACCAGGACCGCGTCGACCCCCTCCTCGATACCGGCGCTGACCGCGTCGAAGGCCACCGATGCCGGATCCGCGCCCTCGCGGCCGCGCACGGTGTCGGCGCCGACCCGTTCGCCCCAGGTCTGGAGCTGGTCGGCGGCGGCGGCGCGGAAGGTGTCGGCGGCGCCGAGCAGCACGCGACGGCCGTCGGCGACGAGCACGCGCGCCAATTTGCCGGTGGTGGTGGTCTTACCGGTGCCGTTCACGCCGACGACCAGCAGAATCGACGGATGGTCGGCATGCGGCAGCGCCCGGATCGAACGATCCAGGTCCGGGCGCAGGGCCTCGATCAGCACATCCCGCAGCACCTGCCGGGCCTGTTCGGAGGTGCGCACGCTGCGCGCGGCCAACTCCTCGCGCAGTCGCTCGACCACGGTCGTCGTGACCGAGGTGCCGAGGTCGGCCATGACCAGGGTGTCCTCGATCTCTTCCCACGAGTCCTCGTCGAGGTCGCCACCGCCGAGCAGACCGAGCAGACTCTTGCCGACCGCGTTCTGCGACCGTGACAGCCGCCCGCGCAGGCGGGTGAGGCGCCCGGCGGTGGGTTCGATCTCCTCGACCGCGGCGGGCTCGGGCACCGGGGCCGTGGGTGTCGGTGCGGTGGGCGTCGGCGCGGTCGGGGCGGGTGCGGTCGGGGCCGAATCCGCCGGAGCGGTCTCGG
>NZ_BDBN01000107.1 GCF_001613005.1 Nocardia nova NBRC 15556
GCCGCGCGGGCGCTGACCGTCCTGGCCGCGATCGTGCGCCGGCCCGTATTCTGGCTGCTGGCAGGGGGTTTCGCGATCTGTGGCGCCTCCACCAATGGATTGATCGGCACCCATTTCGTCAGTGCCGCACACGATCACGGCATGCCGCCCACCACCGCGGCCGGACTGCTGGCCACCGTCGGCATCTTCGACGTCGCGGGAACGATCGCCTCGGGCTGGCTCACCGACCGCATCGGCTCGCGGTACCTGCTGACGATGTACTACGCGCTGCGCGGCCTGTCGTTGCTGATTCTGCCGATGCTGTTCGCTCCCGATGTGCGGCCGAGCATGTGGGTGTTCGTCATCTTCTACGGTCTGGACTGGATCGCGACGGTGCCGCCGACGGTCGCGCTGTGCCGCGAACACTTCGGCGCCGACGGGCCGATCGCCTTCGGCTGGGTGTTCGCCTCACATCAGATCGGCGCCGCGATCGCCGCTTCCGGGGCCGGCGTCATCCGCGACGTGCAGGGCAGCTACCAGCCGGCCTGGTTCATCGCCGGAGGTCTGTGCGCGGTGGCGGCGGTGATGTCGCTGAGCATTCGCCAACCGCGTCCGCGAGAGGCGCTGGCGCAGTAGAGTTTCAATCCCGGCTCCACCGTTCCCGATGAGGGAGGTCGTGCAGTGCCCGTGGTTTCCGTGCCGTTCCGGCCCCGGCTGATCGCCGGGGCGTTGGCCGGCGTCGCAGTTCTGTTCGTCGCCTGCGGGTGCGGATCGTCGTCGAAACCGGCGCCCGCGAGCACCTCGTCCGCCGCGGCGACCACCTCGCCGGCCCCCGCCGTCCATCCGCTCGACGAGCCCACGCTGCGCGGCATCGTCGAGTCGGTGGCGCGTCCGGCGTCGGTGCCGGGCGTCGTGGCGTTCGTCCGCACCGCCGCCGGCGACGTCGGCACCTCCTACGGCACCCGCACCTTCGGCGGCGGCCCGGCGGTCACCGCGGCCGACCACGTGCGCATCGGATCGCTCACCAAGACCTGGACTGGCACGGTCATCCTGCAACAGGTGCAGGAACACAAGCTGGCCCTCGACGATCCGGTCTCGAAGTACCGCACCGATGTGCCCGGCGGCGCGGGCATCACCATCGCCCAGCTGCTCGACATGCGCAGCGGCCTCTGCAACTACAGCGAGACCCGGGAACTCGCCGAGGCCATGGACGCCGATCCGGGCCGGGTGTGGCAACCCGACGAACTGCTCGCCATGGCATTCGCGCACCCGCCGTACTTCCCGCCGGGACAGGGCTATCACTACTCGAATACCAACACGATCCTGCTGGGGCTGATCGCCGAGCAGCTGGACGGCAAACCGCTCGAACAGATCATGCGGGATCGGCTGTTCGGACCGCTCGGGCTGACCCAGAGCTCGTTCCCGGCGCGCACGTCCGCGGCCATACCCGACCCGCATCCGCAGGGCTACATGTACGGCACCAACGTCTTGACCATGGGATCTCCACCGGCGCTGCCGCCCGAGATGCAGGCCGAGGCCAAGGCGGGCCGGCTGCTGCCCGGTGATCGGACCGCGGACAATCCCTCCTGGGGTTGGGCCGCGGGTGCCGGGATCTCCACGGTCGGGGACCTGGCGACCTGGGCCGAGGCGCTCACCGACGGCAAGGTCCTCGACGCCGACATGCAGGGCCGGCGCATGAGCAGCCTGCAGGCGACCGATCCGGCCAACCCGCCGGAGGCGCCGCAGTACGGTCTCGCCATCGCGAAATTCGGAGCGCTGTACGGACATACGGGCGAGCTGCCCGGCTTCAACACCTTCGCCGGGTCCGATCCGGCGCACAAGGTGACCGTGGTGGTGTGGGCGAACCTGGAACCCACGGCCGACGGTAGCGCGGCCGCCACCGAGATCGCCAAGCACATCATCGAGCACCTCTACGGAACGGGCGCCGCGACGACCACCACCGCACCCGCCAAGACGACCCCGGCCACCGCCACGACGGCCGCCACGGCCCCGGGCAGGCCGGCCCCGCTGTCGCCGACCGCCACGCCCGCACCCGGCCGGTGAGTCGTCGAAACGAATGCAGCAACGTTTCGGCATCCGATACTCGGATGCGTACCGGCCCGTGCCGATGTCCAGTAGCGTCGATGTGGTTACGAATTGGCTAACGATACGGCCGGTATCCGGCACGGCCCGTGCACCCGTCGCACAGTTCGGGCAACGAAGGAGGATCGAAGTGCTGCACACCGACATCCCGACCCGCCGCGAGATCGAAACCCTCGCCGAATGGACCGGCCCGTGGTCGGTGTCGATCTACCTGCCGACCGAAGCCGCCACCGCGAATCCGGAGGCGAACCGGATCGCGTTCGGCAATCAGGTCCGGGAGGCGGTCGAACTCGTCACCGATGTCGACAGCCGCGCGGCCATCGCCGAACAGCTCGACGATCTGGCCGAGGACGTAGATTTCTGGCGCTTCCAGTCGCACACCCTGGTCGTGCACGTATCCCCGCAGCGCATGTGGACCTTCCGGATCCCGAACCGTCTGGGTGCGGCGGTCACCGTCTCCGACCGGTTCCTGCTCAAGCCGTTGCTACGAGCTGTCACATTCCCGCAGTCCGCATTCGTCCTGGCGCTGGCCGAGGGGTCGGCGCGGCTGGTCGAGGTGACTCCGGACCGACCGGCCGAGGATGTCCGGGTTCCCGAAATGCCTACCGGCGCCGTCGATTTCGCGGGCGAGCCCATGGACGATCGCGCGCCCAAGCGGCGGTTGACCGACAGCGAGAGGAAGAAGGTGCTGGCCCGGCAGTACGCGCGTGCCGTCGACCGGGCGCTGCGTGACATTCTCTCCGGGCGCGACACCCCCCTCATCCTGGCGGCGGCGGAGCCGATCGACGCGATCTACCGCTCGGTCGCCACCTACGCGGAACTGCTCGACGACGGAATTCCCGGCAACCCGGAACGCCTGTCGGATCAGGACCTGGCCGACAAGGCCCGCCACATCCTCGACGGCCACTACGCGGCGCAACTCGCCGATCTGCGTCAGCTGTTCGACAAGCGCCGGAGCGAGGCCCGGGCCACCGCCGACCTCGCCGACATCGCCCGCGCGGCCACCTTCGGCATCGTGCAGACGCTGCTGGTCGATATCGACACCGCCGTGCCCGGCACGGTCGCCCCGGATACCGGCGCGATCGAATTCGGTCCCCCCTCCGAGACCGAGATACCGGGGATCCTCGACGAGATCGCCCGCCGCGCACTGCTTTCGGGCGCACGGGTGCTGGCGGTGCGCAAGGCCGATATTCCGGACGAGGCGTCGGCCGCCGCCATCCTCCGCTACTCGATGTGACCGAATCACCTGCCCGGCAACATCTTTCGTGATGAGCATCGGCTGCCGGGGGTAGCGGTGGTGGTGGCGTCGTCGCCGTTGGCGGGCCGTCCACTCACCGCTCGTGTGCGGGCCTAGCCGTCGGTCGCGGTCGCCGTCGCGGCGAGGGCGTCGATGGCCGTGATCAGGTGGCGGCGGCTGTCGGCGGCGAGGGTCAGGAGGTTCTCGTCGCCGAGTGCGCGGGCCCAGATCGTCGGGTCGAGGGCCTCGACGACGACGGTGTCGCAGCGCTCGCGGACGACCACCGGATGCGGCACGATCATGTCGGCCCGGTCGTCGCCGGCGAGTTCGGCCGCGAGCAGATTGCGGCGGCAGATCTCCAGGATGGTGTGGTGGGCCAGGCGCCTGGTGCGGCCGTCGTAACGCGCCGTGTTCAGGTCCACCTCGGCGAGGATGGTGAAGCCGTTGGACCGCAACGCGTTCCGGGTCCGATCCAGGGCGGTGTCGAAGTCGGAGAGCACCCGGGTGACGATCGTCGGCGAGGGGGCCACGGGCAACCGGATCTCGGTGACGAGTTGACGCGGGTCGCTCACCTCGTCGGGACCGACGAGATAGACCTCGGTCGGCGGGCCGGTGACCCGATAGGCGTTGCGATCCACCCATTCGGCCAGGCTGCGGTAGGCGGCGCCGAGATCGCGGTAGCCGCCGTGGTGGCAGGCGCGCGCCACCGTCGTGCCGGGTGTGACGAGCACTTCCGCACCCGAGGCCAGACTCAATTCGGCGGCGGGCTCGACCGGCACGCGAAAGTCGACGCTCGTCGCGATCGCCGATCGTTCGGTGTCGGTGTAGGTGATCGCGGTCGGGCCGCTGGCGGTGAGGCCGGATCGTGCGACGGTCGCGAACAATTCGCGCATACCCGCGGTGATGTCCTCGCCGGGCCGATCGGCCCGGATCGCGCGAGGTAGTCGCAACAGGGCTTGTGGCGGCACTTCGCACACGTCCACCCGGTAGTCCATGGCGTCCTCTTTCTCGGTGTCTGTCTCGAGAATGCCCGCGGCCACGCGCGTGCGCGAGGGACCAAGGACCTGTCCTGGCGGGACGTCCGCGCCGATTTCGCCCAGGCGGACGACCGCGGACGAAGTCGGCCTGCGGTGGCGACTTTCGGCCCTAGATCGACGGTCGGCGCGGCCTGACGATCGGAACAGGTCCGGCAGCAGGAGGCGGCGATGAGCAGTGACAACGGGACCGAGCGGACGATCGTCGCGGCGGTCGACGGATCCGGTACGGCGCTGCAGGCGGTGCGGTGGGCGGCGGCCGAAGCGGGCGTGCGCCGCTGGGGTTTGCGGATCCTGCTCTCCTCGGCCTCGGCGCCGCGGACCGGACTCAGCGCGATGGAGATCGTCGGCGGCCGGGAGTGGTTGTACTGGAACGGCGAAGGCGTGCTGTCGGAGGCCTCGGCGATGGCCCGGCATGTGGCCGACGGCGTGGACGTCACGACCGAACTGACCGCGGATCCGGTGATCGACACGCTCGTGGAGCGCTCGGCGAGCACGCCGATGATCGTGGTCGGCAGCCACGGCCGGGGCGCGGTCCGGCGCGCGCTGCTGGGTTCGGTCAGTTCGGCGGTGACGCGACAGGCTCGGTGCCCGGTCGCGGTCGTCCACCGCGAAAGCCTGTTCACCGTGGGCGAGGACGCGCGACCGGTGGTGGTCGGCGTCGACGAGGAGGGGACCGCGGTCGGCTGCGCGTTCGAGGAGGCGGCGCTGCGTGGGGTCGGTCTGGAGGCCGTCCGGTGCTGCGACGACGAGGTCGGGGGATTCGTCCTGGACGGAGAACTTCAGCAGTTCCGCGCGGACGAGACGCGGGCGCTGAACCGGCAGTTGGATCCATGGCACCGCAAGTATCCGGACGTCCCGCTGGAAACCGAGGTGATGTTCGGCGGGCCCGCGCAGGTCCTGCTGGAACGAGCGCGTGACGCGCAACTGCTGGTGGTGGGCCGGCACCGCTGGACCGGCCTGGTCGGAACCGCGATGCGGTCCACCCGCGCGGCGGTCCTGCATCGCGCCCACTGCCCGACGCTCGTGGTGCCCGAGCACGTGGAGCCGGAGTAGATCCTCGGCCGCTGCGCTGCACCGACACCGAATCAGCTGGGCGACAGCAACATTCGGATCCGGTGACGCCGGTTCGCGCGATGCGTCCGAGGCGGCGTCGCGTCGATCGGCGAGCGCACCCCCCGGACGCTGAAGCGCGACGCTCGCCGCTGTACCCGGCGACCGGACCGCGGCGGGTGGGCCGGCGTCGGTGCCGGCGTGCGGAAGAACCACCGCTTGGCGGCCTCGGCGAGAACCAGATAGACCAGCACCGTCGCGGCCAACGCGGCGAAGAACGCGGCGGGCAGCGGGGTGAGGCCGAGATCGGGCGCCACCGGCGTGTACGGCAGCACCACACCCACACCGACCGCGGCGAGCACGGCGAGAAGCAGCGGAATACTCGGCCGGCTGCGGTAGCTGGGACTGCGGCGGGTGCGAATCACGAACAACACCAGCGTCTGCGTGCACAGCGATTCGACGAACCAGCCGGTGTGGAACAGCTCCGCGCCGGCATGGAACACACCGAGCATCAGCGCGAAGGTCGCGAAGTCGAACACCGAACTGATCGGGCCGAAGACGAGCATGAAACGCCGGATCAGGCCGATATCCCAGCGTGCCGGGCGGGCGAGTTGTTCCGGGTCGACCGTATCGGTCGGGATGGCGAGCTGGCTGGTGTCGTACAGCAGATTGTTGAGCAGGATCTGTCCCGGCAGCATCGGCAGGAACGGCAGGAACGCCGAGGCGCCGGCCGCGCTGAACATATTGCCGAAATTGCTGGACGTGCCCATCAGCACGTATTTCATGGTGTTGGCGAAGATCCGGCGCCCGGCCATGACGCCGTCGGCGAGGACCTGCAGATCCTTTTCCAGCAGCACGATATCCGCGGCGTCCTTGGCGATATCGGTCGCCGAGTCGACGGAGACGCCGACGTCGGCGACATGCAGGGCGAGCGCATCGTTGACCCCGTCGCCGAGGAAGGCGACATCGCGTCCGGCATGTCGCTGCAGGCGGACGATCCGCGCCTTCTGTTCGGGGTCGACGCGGGCGAATATTGTTGTGGTGGGCAGTAATTCGGTCAACGCGTCGTCGTCGAGACGATCGAGGTCCGTGCCGGTCAGCGGCCGGCCGGGGTCCAGGCCGAGGTCGGCGCACACCCGGACCGCGACCGCGGGATTGTCGCCGGTGACCACCTTCACGGTGATGCCCAGGCCGGCCAGACGCCGCAACGCGTCGCGCGCACTCGCTTTCGGAGGATCGAGGAAGACCAGGAAGCCGCGCAGTGTCAGCTCGCGCTCGTCGTCGGTGGTGAGGCGATCGGCGCGGACCGCTGTCCGAGTCGCGACGGCGACGATGCGGTGACCGGCCGCGAACTCGGCGTCGAGGGCGGTGCGAGCGGCCTGCGGGACGTCGCGGCAGCGCGCGAGCACGGCCTCCGGGGCGCCCTTGGCGATGATCGTGGCGGTGCGGTCCGGGCCGGCGACGAGAACAGACACCATGCGGCGGTTGTGGTCGAAGGGCAGGACCGCGCGGCGGACGAAACCCGCTGCGGCAGCGTGTTCGGCCGCGCACGCGCTCCACAGTGCCGTGTTCAGCGCATCGGCGCCGGCCTGGCGTCCGTCGTGGACGGTCGCGTCGGTGCAGGCCAGACCGTAGACCACCGCCTCGTCGCCGGGAGAACCGTCGGCCGCCAGCGCGCGCAGATATTCGATGCGCCCTTCGGTGAGGGTGCCGGTCTTGTCGGTGAACAGGACCTCGATATCGCCGAGGTCCTCGATGCAGACCATCCGCTTGACCAGTACCTTGCACCGCGCGAGCTGCCGTGATCCGGCAGCGAGGCTGGTGGATACCACGGCGGGCAGCAATTGGGGTGAGATGCCGACGGCGATCGCCAGCGAGAACAGCAGGGCATCGAGGATCGGGCGGTGCAGGGCCAGGTTGATCGCGAAGATGCCGGCGGTGAGGGCGGCGGCCACCCACACCAGTAGCATCGAGAACTGACGGAGCCCGATCTGGAATTCGGTGTCGGGCTGTCGTTTTCCCAGGCCGAGGGCGATCCGGCCGAACTCCGTCGCGCCTCCGGTGGCGACGACGACCCCGCGCCCGTGGCCCGCGGCGACGACCGTGCCCATCAGGGCGCAGCACGACAGCTCGGCGACGCCCGACTCCGGTGGCACCGGGCCGGTCGATTTCTCGACGCTGTCCGATTCGCCGGTGAGCACCGATTCGTCGCACTGCAGCCCGGTCGCCGACAGCAGCCGCACATCCGCCGGGACCAGCTGCCCGGCCCGCATCTCCACCACATCGCCGGGGACCAGATCGACCACGTCGACCGATGCGGGCCGGCCGTCGCGAATCACCGTGGCGCCGTGGCGGATCCGCTCGTGCAGCGCGTCGGCGGCGCGTTCGGCGCGAAACTCGTTCACCGCCCCCAGCCCGACCGACACCAGCAGGATGACCCCGATGACGACCGCGTCGGAACGTTGACCGACGAAGAACGACACCACCGCCGCGACCCCGAGCAGCAGCAGGAGCGGCGAACGCAACTGCCGCGCGACCACGGCGAGCAGCCGGGCACGATGCGTGCGAACAGCGTTGGGGCCGAGCAGGTGACGTCGGCGCGCGGCTTCCGTGCTCGTCAGACCGGTGTCGGTAGTGGTCACCGCGGCCAGCACCTGTGCCGGCGTCGAGGTGGCGGCCGATGTCGCCGGCAGCGGGCCGATCGACGGGGCGGCATCGGTCGGGGACGTGGCCGTCGAGACGACCGCTCGCACGGCGGCACGATTCATACCTCGATGGTTGTCGGAGCCACCGGGATTCGCCAGGGACCAAAGACTCTGCCGGATTGCTACGGCGGTCACCGCCGCTGCCGCTCGGCGGCCGGGGACCGGTGGCCGTGCGGATGAGGACTTGTGTACCTTGCCGGGGCCCGCGCACGGGCGGAGGCTGGGGGAGTGCACCCTGACAAACCGGTGGCCGGGCCGGTGATCGACGCGCGTCGCTACGACGCGGTGATCTTCGATATGGACGGCGTGGTCACCGACACGGCCTCCGTCCACGCCGCGGCGTGGACGCAGGTGTTCGACGGATTCCTCGCCGCCCGCAAGCCCGGGCCCGGCGAGAACTGCGCCCCGTTCGCCGCCTCGGACTACCAGGACTACGTCGACGGCAAGCCACGGTACGACGGCGTCGCGGATTTCCTTGCCTCCCGGGCGATCTCACTGCCGCGAGGCGAGCCGTCGGATACGGCGGCCGACGCCACGATCTGCGGACTCGGAAACGGCAAGGACGAGGTGTTCCTCGCCAGGATCGCCGAATCGGGCGTACCGGTGTTCGCCACCACGGTGGCCCTGGTGCGCCGCCTGCGCGCCGCCGGGGTGCGGACCGCGGTGTTCTCGGCCAGCCGCAACGCGGCCCAGGTGCTCGACGCCGCGGGGCTGGGGGATCTGTTCGCCGTGCGGGTGGACGGTGTCGTGGCCGAAGAACTCGCGCTGCCGGGCAAACCGGACCCGGCCACCATGGTGCTGGCCACGCAGCGGCTGGGCGCCGAACCCGAGCGGACGGTCGTCGTCGAGGATGCCGAGGCCGGGGTGAGCGCCGGGCGGCGCGGCGGCTTCGGACTGGTGATCGGCATCGAACGCGGCGCGGATCCGGACCGGCTGCTGTGCACCGGAGCCGATGTGGTGGTCGCCGACGCCGACGAGATCCGGGTGCGCAGTGGTTTCCGCCGCCTGTCGGAGATCGCGGACGCGCTGGCGTGGTGGCCCTCGATCGCCGACGCCGTCGAGGACGAGCATGTCGCGGTGCTGCTGGATTTCGACGGCACGATCTCGGAGATCGTGCCCGATCCCGACGCGGCGATCCCGATCGAGGGGGTGCGCGCCACTTTGGCCGCACTGGCCGCGCGGTGTCCCGTCGCCGTGATCAGCGGTCGCGGACTCGAGGATCTGCGCACGCGCGTGGGCGTCGAGGGAATCTGGTACGCCGGTAGCCACGGCTTCGAACTGGTGGCGCCCGACGGCACCGAACACGTGCACGAAGGCGGCCCGAAGGCGGAGCGGGCGCTGGTGCAGGCGGCGGCCGAACTCGCCGAGCGGCTGAGCCGGATTCCCGGAGTGCTGATCGAGCCGAAGCGATTCGCGGTCGCCGTCCATCACCGCAAGGTCGCCGCCGATGCCGTGGCGACGGTGGTGGCCACCGTGCACGACATCGCCCGCGGGCAGGGATTGCGCGTGACCGCGGGCCGCAAGGTCACCGAACTGCGTCCGGATGTGGACTGGGACAAGGGCCGAGCCCTGCACTGGGTCCTGGATCTGGTGGGCCGGCCGGTGATGCCGGTGTACCTCGGTGACGATCTGACCGACGAGGACGCGTTCGACGCGATCCAGGTCACCGGCATGCCGCTCGTGGTCCGCCACGACGATACCGGCGACCGGCGCACCGCGGCGCGGTTCGCCCTCGACAGTCCCGCGCGCGCCGGCGAATTCCTGGAGCGGATCGCCGAATTGCTCACCGGGGAGAGCGACTGGGCGGTGGGACGGTCGTGGCTGCTCACCTACGACGGCTACGAGCCCGATGCCGAGCGGCTGCGCGAAGCGCTGTGCGCGGTGGGCAACGGCTACCTCGTCACCCGCGCGGCCGCACCGGAGACGCGTGCCGGAGCCCACCACTATCCCGGCACCTATGTCGCGGGAATCTACAACCGGCTCGGCGACGATATCGCCGGGCGGCACGTCGAGAACGAGAGCCTGGTAAATCTGCCGAACTGGCTTCCGTTGACCTGGCGCGTCGCCGACGAGGAATGGTTCGATGTCGATGGTGTCGAATTGCTGGACTACACACAGCAATTCGATATGCGCCAGGGGCTGCTCACCCGCCGGCTGCGCTGTCGCGACACCGCGGGCCGGATCACCGCGGTGGTTCAGCAGCGTTTCGCGTCGATGGACTCCCCGCACACGTGTGCGATGCGAACCACCCTGACGCCGGAGAACTGGAGCGGGCCGCTCACGGTCCGCTCGTCGATCGACACCTCGGTTCGCAACACCGGAGTCGACCGGTACCGCGAGCTGTCCGGAACGCATCTGAGCGAACTGCGCATCGACACCCCGGACGCCCACACCGTCTGCGCGCTGATGCGGACCACACAGTCACTGGTCACCGTAGCGGTGGCCACCCGGACCACCGTGACCTCGGAGGCGCAGGAGACGGCCGGCTCCGCACTCGCCGACGGCGCGGCCGGCCACGATTTCGTCGTGCCCGCCGAATCCGGTCGCGACATCGTCGTCGACAAGACGGCAGCGGTGTTCACCGGCCGCGACCGCGCCATCTCCGCACCCGACGAGGCCGCCGTGCGCCTGCTCGACGAGGCGCCGGGCTACGACGCGCTCTGCACCGCGCACGCCGCTGCCTGGGAGCATGTGTGGCGGCGCCTGCGCATCGATCTGGATGCCAGTGAGGAATCGGTGCGAGCGCTGCGACTGCATGTCCTGCAGGTGGCGCAGACGCTGTCGCGCCACACCGCCGACCTCGATGCCGGGGTGCCGGCGCGGGGCCTGCACGGCGAGGCCTACCGCGGTCACGTGTTCTGGGACGAGCTGTTCGTCCTGCCGGTGGTGAGCCTGCGCGACCCGGCGCTGACGCGAGAACTGTTGCGGTACCGCTATCGCCGGCTGCCGCAGGCGCGTGCCGCGGCCCGCGCCCAGGGCTGTCGCGGCGCCCTCTTTCCGTGGCAATCCGGCAGTGACGGCCGGGAGGAGAGTCAGCGCCTGCACCTGAATCCTCGTTCGGGACATTGGAATACGGATGCCAGTGCTCGCGCGCAGCATGCCGGTCCGGCGGTGGCCTACAACGTGTGGCACTACTATCAGGCGACCGGAGACCGGGCGTTCCTCGCCGAGTTCGGCGCCGAACTGCTGGTGGAGATCGCCCGATTCTGGTCCGACCGCGCCACCTACGATCCCGCCGACGACCGGTATCACATCCGCGGCGTCATCGGACCCGACGAATTTCATTCCGGCTATCCCGGGCGGCCCTATCAGGGGATCGACGACAACGCCTACACCAATGTCATGGCGGTGTGGGTCATCCGGCGCGCGCTGGACGCGGTCGAACTGCTGCCGCCGCGCGTTCGGTCGGAATTGCTGGACCGCCTCGCGGTGCCGGCCGTCGAATCGGAGCGCTGGGCCGAGGTCGCCGATCGGATGTTCGTACCGTTCCACGACGGGGTGATCAGCCAGTTCGCCGGCTACGACCGGCTGGCGGAACTGGACTGGGACGACTACCGGCGCCGCTACGGCGATACGAGCCGGCTCGACCGCATCCTCGAGGCCGAAGGTGACGATGTCGACCGGTATCGGGTGGCGAAACAGGCCGACGTCCTGATGCTGTTCTATCTGTTCTCCGCCGACGAGCTGGGGCGGTTGTTCGCGGGGCTCGGTTACGATTTCGGCGGTGCGGACATCCCGCGCACCGTCGACTACTACCTGGCCCGCACCTCGCACGGGTCGACGCTGAGTGCCGTCGTCCACGCCTGGGTGCTGGCCCGCGCGAACCGGGACCGCGCGATGGAATTCTTCGCCAGCGTCCTGGAATCCGATATCGCCGATATTCAGGGCGGCACCACGGCCGAGGGCATTCATCTGGGCGCCATGGCGGGCAGTATCGATCTGGTGCAGCGCTGCTTCACCGGACTGGAGACCCGTGACGACCGCCTGATCTTCGCCCCGTCGTGGCCGCCGGAACTGGGCACGCTGACCTTCGCGATCATCTACCACGGCCATCGCCTGACCGTACGCATCGACGCCCGGCGGATCGAGATCAGCTCCGATACGGACGGGGCGCGTTCGATCACGGTCGAATGCCGCGGCCGCACCGTCGTGCTGGCGACCGGGGAGAGTGTCACGCTGCCGGCGACCGACGAACACTGAGAGCGCGAACACTGAGAGCGCGAACACCGACAGCATGGGAGCGCCGAACCGTCCGGGTGGAGGTTCGGCGCGTCGTGCTTCGAATTATGCTGCGGTCGAACGGAATTCGGTGACCCGCCACCATTCCCCGCCGCCTGCGATGTGACCGGTGGCCGCCACCGGCAGATCGCGGCGACGCAGGCCGGGCAGCACTCGATAATCGATCGAGCCCGGGACACTGACCAGGGCGAGCACCCGCCACAGCGCGCGGGCGTAGGCGTCGGCGGACGCCGCCCCGTCCCATTCGTAGAGCCCCCGGTACACGCCGCGTTGATCGTGCGCCAGCCATAATTTGCTGATCATGCCCGGGAATCCGGCGAAGAGCACGGTATTGAGGATGCTCTCGCGACGGAACCACGCATGCCCGCGTCCGCGCACGCCTCGCAGCTCGAAACGCACCAGCAGCACACACGGTTCGGGCGAGGGGATTCGGTCGATCACGGTTTCCTGGTAGACGTAGGCCGACGTTCCGTCGCCGAAACTCAGCCACGTCCCGACGTTGCGGGCCGGGCGGTGGATGCGGTGGCGTGCCAGCAGCCCGACGGTCGTGATCATGCACCGGCCGACCGCGAGGAAGGCCGGCGCGATCGGCAGTGGCGTCGGTGTGCCGGTGGTGGTCACGGTGTTTTGCTCCCGATGCGGGCGGGTTCGGCGACGGGGTGCGCTTCGGCACGTTCCTTGATGCCGCGCAACATCTTCTGCTCCATCACCAGACTGCCCGGTTCGAGGAAGAACGTGTCGAACAGTCGCAGCGCGGTCGAGGCGCCGGGCGTCGCGATCCGATTGCGGCTGACCAGGCGGGTGCCCTCCGGGCACGGATACAGCCCGAATTCCCAGATCCAGTTCCCGTCGTCGGTGCGGAAGACGAGCGTTCGCTCGGGCTCGAGCACCGCCACCCGGGACGGGGTGTTGTCGGAATTCGCCGTGACGACGTCACCGACGGCGAGGTCCTGGAACTGCGGCAGGATCGACCGGGCGCTGTGTACGTCGACACCCAGGAGCCGGTCGATCCAGTCGTAGCTGTAGATTCCGCCGCGTCCCGGCCCGAACTGCACGAGCCAGGGCCAGACCGCGGACGGATCGGCCTCGATCGTGATCGCCCGGGTCGAGAGCATGTCGGGAAGCAGGAGCAGGTCGTCGCCGGGCATGCGGCGGCGCACCTCCTCCTCGGTCGCGCCCCAGCTCAGACACCACCGGCGGGCGAAGAGCCGGTAGCCGGTGGCCAGCCCGCCCAGAAACGATGCGACGCCGACCGCGGCCGCGGCACCGCGACGGGCCGCCGAATGGTCAGTCCCTGTCATGCGCCTGCTTCTCCTCGGGCGAACGCACGACCATGACGGGGCATTTCGCATGCTGGACAAGAGAATTCGACACCGAACCCAGCAGCAGCCCGCGGAAGCTGCCGCGGCCGTGGCTGCCGACCACGATGAGCTGCGCGGATTCGCTCCACCGCTGCAGATGGGCAGCGGGCTCGGCCATGCTGATGTGCCGGCGCACCGAGACGTCCGGATACTTCTCCTGCCAGCCGGCCAGTCGTTCGGCGAGGATCGCTTCCTCGTTGACCTCGATATCCGACATCGGGAACCAGGTGTACGGGTCGCCGACGAACGAGCCGAAGGTCAGATCGCTCCACGCGTGCACGGCGACCAGTTCGGCGCCGCGCTCGGCGGCTTCCTCGAACGCCGCCGCCACCGCGCCCTCGCTGAGCGGGCTGCCGTCGACGCCGACGACCACCGGGCCGGTCTCGCGTGGCCGTGACTGCTGCTCGGACTCGGTGCGTACCACCACGACCGGGCCCTCGGCGTGGCTGGTGACCGACAGCAGAATCGAACCGATGTGGGTGCCGAAACCGCCGGCGCCCTGTGCGCCCAGGGCTACCAGATAACCGGTGGCGCTGTGCCGCAACAGCATTCGCGCCGGATGCTCGGAGGAGACCTCCGTGCTGACCTGGACCTCGGGCAGGGTGTCGCGGACGGCGAGCGCCTCGCGGGCGACCAGGGCTGCGCCGTGGGCGCGCAGGCGTTCCAGCACCGCCGGCTCGGAAATGTCGTAGTTGTTGAAAACCCGGCTCGCGCTCGGCAGGTCGAGTCCGTAGGCGATGCGCAGGTCACGTCCTCGGTCGCGGGCGACCTCGGCCGCCCACAGCAGCGCGGTGCGGGCACCGGCCGACCCGTCGACACCGACCACGATCGGCGCGGAGACGAGGTGGTGCGCGTCGTCCGCATACTGAGAGCTCATCGGTATTTCCTTTCACCCTGATCGATCCGCCGCGCGCATATGCCGGTCATGATTCGATCTCCTCGGTTTTGATATGCAGTCCCAGCCCGGCGACGACGATGCCGAGGACGAGATACAGCGGCTGCGCCCAGTCCAGCGTGCGGAGCGCGGTCATCTCGGCGAGCAACCAGCAGATCAGCAGTAAGCCGCTGATCACCGCGGCCGTGGCGACGCGCCGATCACCGGTGAGGGCGCCGCCCGCGGTGACCGCCATCGGTATCCCGACGACGAGCGCGAAGGCCACCGCGCCGGCGGCTACGCCGTGCCCGGCCGGAGTGCTGTCCAGCGGCGCGCTCGGATGCAGGCCGATGCCCAGCGCGACCGCGAGCGCGAAGACACTCGCCGCGACCGCACCCGCGGACGCGGCCAGCAACATGTGCCAGCGTCCGACGCCGTCGCCGAGAGTGATTCCTGCCATACCCCGACCTTTCCCGACGCCGGGGAAGGGCCGCCAGGGCCTTTGGTCCCGCACTATCGGCGCTGTCCTCGCCCACCGCCGAGGACCGGACCGCCACGCGCACCCGGTCGCCGAGCCGGTGGTAGGCGCCGACGATCGCCTCCTCGATAGCCCCGTCGATCCGGGTCTCGTGCACCAGGTCGCGCATGCGCGAACACAGTCGGTCGAGCTCGCCGCGGCCCGCGTCGTCGGTGGCGACGGCGCTGCGCAGCGCCTCGGCATGCAGCGAGTCGAGCTCGGACCCGTGCGGCCCGTCGGCGACGGCGGTCTCGTAGGTCGATCGCAGGATCACGAATCCCGGCGGCACCGGGAGTTTCGCGGCGACCATCTCACCGAGATTGGCCCCCTTCCCGCCCACTTGGCCATCATCGCTGAGCCGAATATCGTTCAGACTTGCCACGTAGTCGCCCATCACGGCTCCGATCTGCTGAAAGTGTCTCGATGCCCAGACTCGCGCGTCGCGGCGGCCGGGAACATGGTCGAAGGTCCTCGATCCGGCCGCCCACCGCCCCGGATCACAGACCGCTGGGGTAGGTGTCCGGTGTGCTCGCGGCGGTCCATCGGTGTGACGGTTCCAGCGGCCGCAGGGCGGTGGTCCGGTCGATGTGGATGATCGCGTCGTAGCGGTCGGCCGGCCGCGAGTGGAAGTAGTGGCTGTGCCGCTCGGTGGTCGGCTGATAGATCACGCCGATGGCGCGTTCGAGCCGCGGGTCGCGCAGCAGTTCGGTGGCTGCGCCGGCCGTATCGGTGCGGATCAGGAAGCTGTCGCGTCCGGTGTCGTGCAGCAGCTCCTCGACGCTGCTGCGCAGGGCCGGGCGGACGTCCTTGCACTCGGCCTCGCCGTCCCATTCACTCGCCGCGGTCACGGTGCCGTGGCTGGTGGTGAAACCGATGGTGCGGCAATCGTTTCCGTGGCGTTCGCGGACGAGCTGTCCCAGTGACAGCTGGCCCTCGGCGCCCATTTCCGTCGCGCGGGCGTCGCCGATATGGGAATTGTGCGCCCAGACCACCACTCGCGCGGGAGTGCCGTCGCGCCCGAGGTGGCCGGCCAGCGCGTCGAGGGTGTCGGCCATATGCTCGTCGCGCAGATTCCACGACGACACCCGATCGCCGAACATCGCCCGGTAGTAGGCCTCGGCGTTGCGGACCGTCCACGCGTTGCGCAACGCGTCGAACGAGGCCTCGCCGTCGCCGGCCTGTCGATGCGCCGCGGCGTTGCGTTGCAGGTCGACCAGCTGCCGCACCACCTCGGCCTGACACGAATGGCCCGCACCGAATGCGGCGCCGAATCCGTAGGCCTGCCCGTCGTGGTCGCTGGTGCGATCGAAACAGGCGTAGCGGTGCTCGGCGCGCTGCGCCGCGGCGGGATCGACCTGCCGCAGATAGTCGATCACGTGCCGCATCGAACGGTGCATGCTGTACAGGTCGAGCCCGTAGAACCCGGCCTGCGGCGCACCGATCCGGCGCTGATAGTCGTTGTGCAGCCGCAACCAGCCCACGAAATCGCGGACCACGGTATTGCGCCACATCCAGGTGGGGAAGCGTTCGAACCCGCGCAGCGCGAGCGTGGGGGAGGAGTCGTCGATGCCGCGGACGAAGCGATCGACGAGGTGGGCGTCGGGCCAGTCGGCCTCGGCGGCGACCGCGGTGAACCCCTTCTCCGAGATGAGCCAGCGCGTGATGGCCGCGCGGGCGGCATAGAACTCGTGGGTGCCGTGCGAGCTCTCGCCGATCAGGACGAACCGGGCATCGCCGATGAGCTCGTCCAGCACGTGGTGCGGCGGCACGCCTTCGGGAGCCTCGATCGCGGCCGCATCGATCACGGCGGCGGGATCGGTGAGAGTGGCCGAATCGGTGCCGGTGGCCGCCGCGTCGACGGTCGGCGTCGTCAGCAGCTGCCGCACCTCGTCGTCACCGACCTGGGCGAAATCCCAGAACGACTCGCCGACCGCGAGGAACGGCGACGGCATGGTGGCACAGACCATCTCGTCCACCAGCGCGTCGAACTCCCGGCAGGTTGATTCGGGGGCGGCCGGCACCGCGACCACGATGCGGTCGGGCTCCCCCGCGCGAATCGCCTCCACCGCCGCGAACATGGTGGCTCCGGTCGCCAGACCGTCGTCGACGAGGATCACCGTGCGGCCGGCGATCGGCGCCGGTGGCCGGTCACCGCGATAGGCGCGTTCCCGCCGGGCCAGCTCCGCCGCCTCTTCTCGTGCGACGGATCGGATCTGTTCGGCGGTCACGTGCAGTCCGCGGATCGCATCGTCGTTGACCACGATCCGGCCGTCGGGTGCGAGGGCGCCGATGGCGAATTCCGGATGTCCCGGTGCCCCGAGTTTGCGGACGACGAGCGTGTCCAGTGGCGCGTGCAGGGCGGCGGCGACCTCCCAGGCCACCGGTACCCCACCGCGCGCGAGGCCGAGGACGACGACACCGGAGTGGTCGCGGTAGTGCTCGAGCAATCCGGCCAGCACACGACCGGCCTCGCGGCGGTCGCGGAAGATCGGCTGCGAGGAATCACGCAGGACAGGTGCTGCCGTCATGGCTGTGGCCTCCGGGAGTGAGTAGTAGTGACCGGCGGATGGGAGGCGGGCGCGGGTCCCGGTCTCGCGGCGGCGCTGCCGGCGGGCAGGCCGAGCGCGGAGCGGTCGCAGGCGGTCGCCAGATCGGTGGCGGTGACGACGCCGGTCAGCCGGCCGGCCGGGTCGACCACCGTGATGGCATCGAGTTTGGGGCGCAGCACGACCCGGGTGGCGACATCGGCGAGCAGATCGTCCTGTCCGACGATCGCGGCTGTGCGTAACGGACGTGCGACCGAGCGCAGAAAGGTCGTGTCACGAGCCGGTACGGCGGTCGTCGTGAGATCCGACCAGGCGACGACACCGATCGGATGGCCGACGGCGTCGACGACCGGAAATATGCTGTGCCCGGTCTGCGGTGCGCTGGAGGCCAGCAGCTGGGTGATCGTCCAATCGCCCGGCACCGCCATCGGATTCGCGGTCATGACCTCGCGAACGGTGGTGTTGCCCAGCCGGTGCCGCAGCCCCGCTGCCGCGAGTTCGCTGTTGGCGGCGGTCTGCAGGAACCAGCCCAGCAGCATCAGCCACAGCCCACCGAACTGGCGGAACACGATGATGTCGACGGCGCCCAGCACGACGAGCACGGTGCCGAGCAACCGGCCGCCGCGCGCGGCCACGGTGGTGGCGCGCAGCCGGTCGCCGGTCCGCCACCACACGACGGCCCGCATCACCCGGCCGCCGTCGAGCGGCGCGCCGGGTAGCAGATTGAACAGTCCCAGAACGATATTCGTGGCGGCGAGCCAGGCGAGCGCCGCGGTGACGGCGCTGTCGGGCCGCCCGCTGTCCACGGCCACCGCGACGGCCGCGAACAGTCCGCCGAGCACCAGACTCGTCGCCGGACCGGCGATCGCGATCCGGAAATCGCTGCGCGCGTCGGGCGGTTCGTCGCCGAGTTCGGACGCCCCGCCCAGCAGCCACAGCACGATGCGCTCGACCCGTACCCCGTGGCGCCGGGCGACGATCGAATGGGCCAGTTCGTGCGCGGTCAGGGAGGCGAACAGGGTCACCGCGGCGAGCGCCGCAACCGACCAGGTGAAGGCCGGGCTGCCGCTGCCGCGCAGTTGCACGCCGAGCAGCCAGACGAACAGCGCCACGGTGACCAGCACCGACCAGTGCGCGCCGATGCGGATACCCGCCACCCGGCCCAAAGGGATTGTCTCGTGCAACATCCGGCCACCTCGCTCCCGGTGTCATCACACCGGCCCGCGGAACATTTCGGTCGTCGCGCGACCACCCGGGCCACACGCCGAGGCGCGTCGATGCGTCGAACCGGCGATCGGCGTGCCTACCGCCAGTCTGTGCCGGTGCCGGGCCCTGGGGGAGGGGCGAGATTCCCGGCCTCCCGGGACCAATGACCCTCGAGGACGCCGAGCACATCCGGGCGGGCGCCGACGTTCCGGCGTGGGGACCGACGGCCGGTCGGTGAGGTCTTTCGCCCCTGCCACCGGCCGGTCGCGTCGATCAGGCTGGATCGCGGACGCGGAAGTGAACCGCGCCCGGAGGAGATGATCGAGATGGATATGCAATCGCCGATGATGCAAGCAATGCACGCCGTGATGATGTGGCTGGCCCAGATGGGGATCTGCCCGATGCCGATGCCGATGTGATCCGGTCGGGTCCGAGGAGAACGCAGATCCGTCGATGGAGTGAGGAATTACGGCGATGATGATGTGGTACGGCACCGGCCTGGGCGGTTGGGGTTACGGGTTGATGTTCGCGGGCATGGTGATCTTCTGGGTGCTGGTGGTCGTGGCGATCGTGGCCCTGCTCCGCTACGCCGGCCGGCCCGATACCGCCGCCCTCGACCGGGACGGCCGGGGTCCGTCCCCGCAACAGATCCTCGCCGAGCGCTTCGCCCGTGGTGAGATAGACGACGAGGAATACACCCGTCGAATGCGGACGCTCGGTCCCTAGCCGGCCCCGCGCCGGACGCCGGCCCGGCGGCCGTGGATTGCAGGAGGCCGCCGTGGCGCGCGAGTTACCGTTCCGATCGCTGTACCGGCACGGATTCGTGCGCGTCGGCGTCGCCGTGCCCGCGATGCGGGTCGCCGATCCCGAGTACAACGCCGAGCAGACACTGCTGCTCGCGCGGCGGGCCGCCGCCGATTCCGTGGTGCTCACGCTGTTTCCGGAACTCGGCCTCTCCGGCTACTCCGCCGAGGATCTGTTCCACCAGGAGGCGCTCGACGACGCGGTGCGAGCCGCCGTGGACCGCGTGGTCGCCGAGAGCGCGGACATCGACAGCGTGCTGATCGTCGGGGCTCCGCTGCGGGTGCGGGAGCGACTGTTCAACTGTGCGTTGATCATCGACCGCGGCCGCGTCCTGGGGGTCGTGCCGAAAAGCTACCTGCCGAATTTCCAGGAGTTCTACGAGAAGCGGCAGTTCTCCGCGGCCCGCGACGCCGTCGACGACCACACCACCGTCGCCGGGCAGCGGGTGCCCTTCGGCGCCGACTTGCTGTTCGAGGCGGTGAATCTGCCCGGATTGGTGCTGGCGGTCGAGATCTGCCAGGACGCGTGGGTTCCGTTGCCGCCCAACATCTTCGCGGCACTGGCCGGCGCCACGGTGCTGACGAATCTGTCGGCGAGCAATATCGTCGTCGGCAAGGCGGACTACCGCAGGGAACTGTGTGTGTCGACCTCGGCGCGCAATATCGCGGCCTATCTGTACACCGCGGCCGGGCAGGGCGAGTCCACCACGGATATGGCGTGGGACGGTCAGGCGCTGATCTGCGAGAACGGCAACCTGCTGGCCGAAAGTGAGCGCTTCGCCGCCGAACCGCAACTGGTCACCGCGGATATCGATCTGCAGCGGCTGGCCGCGGATCGGCTGCGGCTCAACAGTTTCACCGACAACGGTCACGATTTCCTCGAGCGGGTCACCCGATTCCGGCGGCTCGAATTCGAGGCGCCGATCCCGGACGGCGCACCACCGCTGCGTCGGGAGGTCCCGCGCTTTCCCTACGTCCCGGCCGATCCCGGCAGCCGCAACGCGCGCTGTGCCGAGGTCCATCACATCCAGGTCGCCGGGCTCGCCACGCGGCTGGCCGCCACCGGATCCCAGCACCTCGTGATCGGGGTGTCCGGTGGCCTAGATTCGACTCTCGCGCTCATCGTCGCGGCGCAGACCATGGACCGGCTGGGCCTGCCGCGGTCGAATGTGCTCGCCTACACCATGCCCGGCTTCGCCACGAGCACGCGGACGCTGGAGAACGCGCGCCGGCTGATGCGCGCGGTCGGGGCGAGCGCCGGCGAGATCGATATCCGGCCGTCGGCGACGCAGATGCTGCGCGATCTCGGTCATCCGGCGGCCGACGGCGCGCCCGTCTACGACATCACCTACGAGAACGTGCAGGCCGGGGAGCGCACCTCGCTTCTGTTCCGCCTGGCGAACATGCATCACGGCATGGTCGTCGGGACCGGGGACCTGAGCGAATTGGCCTTGGGCTGGTGCACTTTCGGCGTCGGCGACCATATGTCGCACTACAGCGTGAACGCCTCGGTGCCCAAAACGCTGATCAAATATCTGATCGCCTGGACCGCCGACCGCGGTGAGCTCGGCCCGGAGGCGAGTGCGGTGCTGCACTCGGTCCTGGAGACCGAGATCTCACCGGAGCTGGTTCCCGGCGCGGCGCTGCAGAGTTCCGAGGCCACCGTGGGCCCGTACGAGTTGCAGGACTTCCACCTCTATCACCTGCTGCGGTTCGGATTCCGTCCCAGCCGCATCGCCTACCTCGCCGAGCACGCCTGGGGTGACCGCACCCGCGGCGGCTGGCCGGACCTGATCCCCGAGGATCAGCGTCACGAATACGACCTCGCCACGATCAAGCACTGGCTGGCCGAATTCCTGCGCCGCTTCGTGCAGACCAGCCAGTTCAAACGATCGACCCTGCCGAATGCGCCCAAGGTCGGGTCCGGCGGATCGCTGTCGCCGCGCGGGGACTGGCGCGCGCCGAGCGACGCTCCCGCCGCGGCGTGGCTGGACGAACTCGCGCGCAACGTTCCCGACTGACCGTTGTCGCCGGTGGCGTCGCCGCGACGGATGTCATCGCCGCTAGGGTCTTTCCGCCCTCCCCGTGACCGGGCGCCGCGCCGTTGACTGGAAGTCGAGCAGACGGACGGCACGGGAGACGGAGGCGCGATGAGCCGGAACGACGCGAGCCCGTACGACGCGGAAACCGCGACGCCGTCGCGGTGGGCGCCGATCGAGAAGTCGGCGGCCGAGATCGCGGCCGCGACCCTTCCCGACTACGGCCGGGCGCGGCGCGACTTCTCCTGGTCCGCGGCGCGCTCCGAACTCGCCGGGCTACCCGGCGGCGCAGTCAACATCGCCGTCGAGGCCGTCGACCGGCACCTCGAGGCGCCGATCGGGCCCGCCCCGTCGTTGCGCTGGTTGCCGGTCACCGGTGGCGTGACCGAGCTCGACTGCGCGGACCTGGTCCGGCTGAGCAACAAGTTCGCCCACGTGCTGCGCGACCTCGGGGTGTATCGGGGTGAGCGGGTGTGCCTGCTGCTGGGACGCACTCCGGAGTTGTATCTCGCGTGCCTGGGCGCGTGGAAGGCCGGATGTGTCGTCTCCCCGCTGTTCTCGGCCTTCGGCCCCGAACCGGTGCGTCAGCGGCTGGACCTGGCCGAGGCGAGCACCCTGGTGACCACCGCGGCCCACTATCGCCGCAAGGTCGCGCCGATCCGCGACACACTGCCCGCGCTCCGGCACGTCATCGTCGTCGACGGCGAGACCGACCTGCCCGGCGTGGTGTCCCTGCCCGCGGCCATGGCCGCCGCCGACAGCGAATTCCCCATCGTGCGAACCCAATTCGAAGACCCCGCGCTCCTGCACTTCACCAGCGGAACCACCGGACGCCCCAAGGGCGCGGTGCACGTGCACGGCGCCGTCGTGGCGCACCGGGCCACCGCGCGCGCCGCGCTGGACCTGCGCGGCGGCGACGTGTTCTGGTGCACCGCGGACCCGGGCTGGGTGACCGGCATGTCGTACGGGGTGATCGCGCCGCTGTGCCTCGGCGCCACGGTGATCAGCGACGAGGCGGAATTCGATCCGCAACGCTGGTACGACATCCTCACCGCGGAGCGGGTGTCCGTCTGGTACACCGCGCCCACCGCCCTGCGGATGCTGATGCGGCGTGGCGACGAGCTGCCGCCGAGCACGGACTTGTCGTGCCTGCGCTTCGTGGCCAGCGTCGGCGAGCCGCTCAATCCCGAAGTCGTGGTGTGGGGACAGCGGGTGCTCGGGCACCCGGTGCACGACAACTGGTGGCAGACCGAAACCGGCGCCATCATGATCGCCAATATCGCTGCGGCACAGGTTCGTCCCGGTTCGATGGGGCGGCCACTGCCCGGCGTGGAGGCCACGATCCTGCGCCGCGGCGCAAGCGGGCGCGCGGCGATCACCGACGGCGACGTGACCGCCGCCGATACCGGGGAAGTGGGCGAGCTGGCACTGCGGGCGGGCTGGCCGTCGATGTTCCGCGGCTACCTGAACGACCCCGCTCGCTACGCGGACGCGTTCGCCGGCGGCTGGTACCTCACCGGCGATCTGGCCCGGCGCGACGGCGACGGTTACTTCTGGTTCGTCGGGCGCGCCGACGACGTCATCAAATCCGCCGGACATCTGGTCGGGCCGTTCGAGGTGGAAAGCGTTCTCATGTCACATCCCGCGGTCGCCGAGGCCGGTGTCATCGGAACCCCCGATCCGGTGGCCGGGGAGCTGGTCAAGGCATTCGTGGTGGTGCGCAAGGGTTTTCAGCCGAGTGACGACCTGCGTGACGAACTCACCGCGTTCGGCCGCCGCGCCCTGGGCGCGGTGGCTCCCAAACGTATCGACTTCGTCGACGCGCTGCCGCACACCCGCTCCGGGAAGGTGATGCGCCGGCTGTTGAAGGCACACGAACTCGGATTGCCCGAAGGTGACGTATCGACCTTGGAGACGGTGCGATGAGCACGATCGAGACCGACGGCCACGCCCCGGCGCCGGCCGTGGCGACGCCCGGCGACGCCACCGGAACGGATCGAAAGGCGCTGCTGCGGCAGATGATCCGGATCCGGCGCTTCGAGGAACGCTGTGTGCAGCTCTACAGCGCCGAGCGGATCCGCGGATTCCTGCACCTCTACGTCGGCGAGGAGGCGGTGGCCGCCGGACTGCTGAGCGAGATCGGCGCCGACGACGCGGTGGTCTCGACCTACCGCGAGCACGGTCACGCGCTGGCCCGCGGCATCCCCATGACCGACCTCATGGCCGAGATGTTCGGCCGCACCACCGGCTGTAGCCACGGCCGGGGCGGCTCGATGCATCTGTTCGACGCGCGGCGGCGCTTCTACGGCGGGAACGCGATCGTCGGCGGCGGACTGCCCATCGCGGTGGGCCTGGCACTGGCCGACGCCATGACCGGACGCGATCGGGTCACGGTATGCCTGTTCGGTGACGGCGCGATGGCCGAGGGCGAATTCCACGAATGCATGAACCTGGCCGCGCTGTGGCGGCTGCCCGTGCTCTTCGCCTGCGAGAACAACCGCTACGCCATGGGCACCGCGCTGGCCCGCGAACACGCCGCGACCGACCTCGCGCTGCGCGCGACGGGCTACGGCATGGCGGCCTGGCCGGTCGACGGCATGGACGCCACCGCTGTCGCCGCCGCGACCCGGCGCGCCGTCACCTCGATCCGGGCCGGAGGCGGTCCCTGCTTCCTGGAACTGCGCACCTACCGGTTCCGGGCGCATTCGCTCTACGACGCCGATCGATATCGCGACAAGGCCGAAATCGCGCGGTGGCGCGAACGCGATCCCCTCCGGCTGCTGACCGAACGGCTGCGCGACGCCGGAGAACTGACCGACGAGGACGTGCGGCGCTACGAGGCACAGGCCGACGAGGAACTCGACGCCGCCATCGCCGCCGCCGAGGCCGCACCGGCCGAGCCGGTGTCCGAACTGACCCGGCACGTCTACGCGGAGCGGCCATGACCACCTATCGGGAGGCGATGCGGGATGCGTTGCGCGAGGCGCTGCTTCGCGACGAACGGGTCTTCCTCATGGGCGAGGATGTCGGCGCCTACGGCGGCTGCTTCGGCGTGAGCCGCGGACTGCTCGACGAATTCGGGCCCGAACGGATTCGCGATACGCCGCTGAGCGAATCGGCGTTCGTCGGCGCGGGGATCGGTGCGGCCCTGGCCGGCATGCGGCCCATCGTCGAGATCATGACCGTCAACTTCAGCCTGCTCGCGCTGGACCAGATACTGAACAATGCCGCCACGCTGCGGCACATGTCCGGCGGACAGCTCGGCGTGCCGCTGGTCATCCGGATGGCGACCGGTCCGGGCCGCCAGCTCGCCGCCCAGCACTCGCACAGCCTGGAGGCGTTCTACGCCCACATTCCCGGTCTGCGGGTGGTGTGCCCCGCCACCGTCGCCGACGCACGAGGCATGTTGTGGACCGCGCTTCAGGATCCGGACCCGGTGGTGATCTTCGAGCCGATCTCGTTGTACAACAGCGGATCCGAGCTGCCCGAGGACGCCGGTGCCGTCGATATCGACGCGGCGGCGATCCGGCGCGGCGGCACCGACGTCACCCTGGTCGCCTACGGCGCGACGGTGCCGGTGGCCCTGGCCGCCGCCGACCTCGCGGCAACCGAGGGTATCGCGGTCGACGTCGTCGATCTGCGCTCGCTGCGTCCGCTGGACGAGGCGACGGTGCTGGATTCGGTACGCCGCACCCATCGCCTCGTGATCGTGGACGAAGCCTGGCGCAGTGTGAGCATCGCCGCCGAGATCGCCGCTCGCGCAGCAGAATACGCCTACTACGACCTCGATGCGCCGATCGGCCGGGTATGCGGCGCCGAGGTGCCGATCCCGTACGCACGTCAACTGGAGGACGCGGCACTGCCGGACCCGTCCGGGGTGCTGGCCGCGATCCGGAAGGCGGTGGGATGACATGACCGAATTCCGGATGCCGTCGTTGGGCGCCGACATGACCGAGGGCACCGTGACGCACTGGTTCGTGCACCCCGGCGACCCGGTGAAACGCGGCGACATCGTCGCGGAGGTCGACACCACCAAGGCCGCGATCGAAATCGAATGCTTCGACGACGGTGTCATGGACGAGATCCGCGTGCCCGAGGGACGGACCGTTCCGGTGGGCGCCGTGCTGGCGACGATCATCGCCGGCGCCTCGAGCAGTGGGAACGGGAAGGTGGAGACCGTCCCGGAGGCGCGTGGCGAACCGGTGCCGTCCGTCGCGACCTCGGAATCGGCCGGACCGCCGGAATCGCGCGACCGGGCGGAATCGGTCGCGACACCGTCGGTGGTCGCGGAACCCGCTCGGATGACACCCCTGATCCACCGGCTGGCCGAGGAGGCGGGACTGGATCCGGCGACTGTGCACGGCTCCGGGCCGGGCGGTCGGGTCCTGCGCGGTGATATCGAAGCCGCTGTCGCGCAGCATAATTCCGCGCCCGCGTCTGCGGCGGCGCCCGCACCCGCACCTGGGCGCGAGGC
>NZ_BDBN01000108.1 GCF_001613005.1 Nocardia nova NBRC 15556
CGGCGCCGCCGCGGCGAGCGCGGGCAGCGCCAGCACCGCCATCGAGGCGAAGGGGCTGCGGGTGAGGGCGCGGCCCATTTCCCGCAGCACCACCGCCACTTCGGCGAATGTCGCGGCGGCACCGTCGAATTCGGCGGCCACCTCGAGCCCCGGCCACCCCGAGGCCGCGATCGGCGTCCAGTCCTGTGGCTCGCCCGGTGCGGTCGCGCCGAGTACGCGCCGTGCCACCGCGCGCAGGTCGTCGTGCAATTCCGCGAAGCCGGTCACCGGCTCCGACAGCTGCCCGGTCATCGCGGCACCACCGGTTCCCGGGGCAGGCCGAGTCCGCGTTCCCCGATGATGGTGCGCTGGATCTCGCTGGTGCCGCCGGGAATGGTCCACTCCCACGAGCCGAGGAAATCGAGCATCCAGGCCCCCGACTCCCACCCGCTGGATCGCGGTTTGCGCAGCACCGTATGGGCGCTCACGCCGGCCACCTCCGTTCCGAAGTCCGTCATCCGCTGCAGCAGTTCGCTGTAGTACAGCTTCACGATCGAGGCGTCGGCCGGGCCGGGCCGCTCGGCCGCGACCAGATCCGCGCACATTCCCCGCAGGCCGGTCAGTTCGGTTTCCAGCTGCGCCACCCGGTCGGCGACCGCTGGATCGTCCAGCGCACACCCGCCGCCGGGGCGCGGTCGCGCGCACATTTGGACCAGTCGCCGGAAACCGCCGTGCGCCAGCCGTTCCGCCAGCTCGAGCATCGTCAACCCGCGTTCGGCGCCCAGGGTTCGCTGCGCCACCTGCCAGCCCCCATGCTCGGGACCGATGAGATTCGCCGCCGGAATCTCGACGTCGTCGAGGACGATCTCGCAGAAATGCCACTCCCCGGTGGCCTGCCGGATCGGCCGCACGTCCACCCCGGGCGAGCGCATATCGAGCAGGAAGTACGAAATACCCTGCCGCTGCGCAGCTTTCGGGTCGGTGCGGGCCAGCAGCAGGCACCAGTCCGCGAATGCCGCGCCGCTGGCCCAGAGCTTGCGGCCGTTGACCACGTAGCTGTCGCCGCGGCGGCGGGCGGAGGTGCGCAAGGCCGCCATATCCGATCCGGCGTCCGGTTCGGAGAAGCCCTGACACCAAATCTCCCCGTCCAGAATCGCCGGCAGGTGCCGCTCGCGTTGCGCGGCGGTGCCGGCGGCCAGCAGCGTCGCGGCCGCATGATGGATCGAGACGAACGCCAGTACCAGCCGCGGCGCGTCGTGCGCGGCGAGTTCGGAGTACAGCACCGCCTGCTGTGCGACCGGCATGCCGCCGCCCCACTCGCTCGGCCAGTGCGGCACCGCGAAGCCCGCGGCGCGCAGGCGCTGGAACCACTCCTGCTGAAATTCGACGAATTCCGCGTCGGTGGCGCCGGTCTGGCGCGCCCGCCAGTCGGGCGGGATATTCGCCGCACACCAGTGCCGCACCTCCTCCCGGAATTCGGCCGGCGTATCCATCGGTTACCTCCGGGCCGCCGCGCGCCGCAGCGCCAGCAGCCGTTCACGATGTTCGGGTGAGCACATGGTGACCGATTCGGCGGCGAATCCGGCCTGCATCGCACCGGAGAGCGCTTGCGACAGATACATATTCGCCACGCGCTTGGTGGCTCGCAGCGCCGGCGCCGGTTGCGCGGCGAGCCGCTGTGCCAGCCGCGACGCGTCGTCGAGCAGGTTCTCCGGTTCGGAGACCGAGGTGGCCAGTCCCAGGTCGACGGCGGTCGGGGCGTCGATGCGATCGCCGGTGTAGAGGTAGACGCGCGAGCGCAGCAGCGGGGTGAGCAGCGGCCAGAAGGCCGCGCCCCCGTCACCGGCGACCAGCCCCACGCTCACATGCGGATCGGCCAGATACGCGGTGCGCGACATCAACACCACATCCGACAGGACGGCCACGCTCGCGCCCAGTCCCATGGCTGGACCGTTGACCGCGGCGATCACCGGCAGCGGGAACCGCAACATCTCCTCGATGATCTGCGCACCTTCGCGCAGGCTTTCCTCCCGCGCCACCGGATCGTCGAGGAAGGAGGTGATCCAGTCCAGATCGCCGCCCGCGCTGAAGGCCCGCCCGGCGCCGGTGACGACGACGACCTTCGCCGCGGTGTCGGCCGCCAGCTGCCGCCACACATTGGCCAGTGCCCAGTGCAGCGGTTCGTTCACGGCGTTCAATTCGCCGGGCCGGTTGATGGTCACCGTTCGCACCGGCCCGCTGCCCGTCACGGTCAGCACGTCGGGCAGGTCGTAGTTCGCGATATCGCGGTTCGGAATATCGTCCGTCACAGGCACTTACCGCACTTTCGCATTCGACGCACTGTTGCACTCACTGCCATGTCGCATCGACTGCCTCCTCGCCGTCGAACGGCCCGGGCAGCCCCCGCGTGCCGAGATGGCGGGTCAGTCGATCGCGGGTACCGGAACTCGCCCACGGCAGCCGGCGCAACGGCAGGCTGTAGCGCGACAACCACGACAGCGGCGATTCGTCGCAGAAGCCGACGGCCCCGTGCAGCTGGTGGGCGACCCGGAACACGGTTTCCGCGGCATCGAGCGCGGCCACCCGTGCCGCGAGCGCGTCGCCGAGAGCATCCTCCCCGCCGCACTGGACGCTCCACAAGGCGTATTTCGCGAGGACGTCCACCCCGCTGCGTTCGACCTCGGCGTCGGTGAGCTGAAACTGCACGCCCTGGAATTTCGCGAGCGGCTGTCCGAACTGGGTGCGCATCAGGACGTGGGAACGGGTGAGATCGAGGGCGCGGTCCAGCATGCCCAGCAGCGTCCAGCAGCTCAGTGTCAGCGCGAGGGCCGCATCCGCGCTGCCGGCCGCCCCGACCGAGGTCAGCGCCAAGGGCGTCACGAAGGCGGAGGTGCGTGGCGACGCACCGTCGGGCAGCGCCCGCGCCTGGAAGAGCTTGCCCTCCACCGTGACTGCCGACCACCGCAGGTCCAGCTCGGCGACCGCGCCGCAAGGATGCGATTCGGTGATCACCACCAGACCGTCGGCGTCCGCGTCGAGCGGCCGTGCCAGCCGTTCGGCCAGCGGATACGGCAGCGCCCAGTAGCCGGCACTGCGGCACAGCGCCCCGGCGGCCTCCAGATCGTCGCGGTCGCGACGCGGATCCAGCTCCCACGCACCGAGTCGGGCCAGCACGGACGCGACGATCTCCCCGCGACGAGACGGATGGGCCTCGGCGTCCTGGATCAGCCGATCCCCGCCCGCGGCCTCGAAGGCCCGGCTCGCCTCCCGGCCGTAGTCGGCGGCCTCCCGGCTCAGATCGATGTTCACGACGCCCCCAGCAGTGCCCGCGACAACAACAGCCGCTGCATTTCGATACTTCCCGAGGCGATGGTCGCGGCCTGCGAATACCGCCAATGATCGGCGACGGCACGGCGAAACCAGCTCTCGCGCCGCGCATCCGGTGCGGTGTCGAGCTGATCGGCCAATTCGGTGAGGACTTCGGCACTGTCCTGGTCGAGCCGCGTGACCGCGATCCGATAGGCGGCGGCGTCGCCCGGCGCCACCCGGTCCTCGTGCTGCATGGCGACCACCCGGTAGGCCAGCAACCGCGCGCGGCGGCAGTGCACCAGCATGCGCGCCCAGCGCCCGCGCAATTCGGCCGGCACCTCCGCCCAGCGATCGCCCAGCACCTCCGGCGCCGCACGCAGCAGTCGCTCGCACCGGGCATAGCGGGCGATGCCGACGCGTTCGAAGGCCAGCACCTCCTGCACGACCTTCCAGCCGTCGCCGACCGTGCCGAGCACATCGGCCTCGGTGACCCGCAACTGGTCGAAGAAGACCTCGTTCAGATGATGCGGCCCCATCATGGCCCGGATCGGCCGGACCTGGACCCCCGGCGCGGTCATCGGCACCAGGAAGATGGTCAGCCCCTGCTGTTTGCGTTCACCGGTGGCCGTGCGCGCCAACAGGAAACACCACTGCGCCATGGTGGCGTAGGAGGTCCAGATCTTCTGGCCGCTGATCAGCCAGCCGTCGCCGTCGCGGCGGGCGGTGGTGCGCAGCGAGGCCAGATCCGACCCCGCCTCGGGTTCGCTGAATCCCTGACACCAGATCACCTCGCCGCGCGCTATGGGCGGCAGGTGGGTGCGCTGCTGTTGCGGGGTGCCGTGTCGCATCAGCGCCGGCCCCACCCAGTTGACCCCCATGTACTGGGCGCCGCGCGGCTCGTGATGGGCCCACATCTCCTCGCGGACCACCGTCTGCTCCCACACCGATCCGCCGCGCCCGCCGAATTCTCGGGGCCACGCCGCGCACAGGAGCCCGCGCTCGGCCAGAACTCCGCAGAAATGCTGCGCGACCGCGAGATCTGCCGGGTCGTCGGTGAATGCGCCCAGGAAATCGGCGGGGACGTGCTGGGACACCAAACGCCGCAATTCATCTCGCAGCGCGTCGGCGGCCTCCCCCATCGTGAAGTCCATCACCCGACGGTACGTCAATCCTCATAAGGATAGCAATATTTGAATGGTCAGCACCAGCTGGTTAGAATCCGTGCATGGACCAAAGGCAGCCCGCGTGACCACCGCGCGTCGCGGGCGGATTCCGCAGCGCCGCATCGCCGAAACGGTCGCCTCCGAGCTGCGCACCCGCATCCTGTCCGGCGACGACGACTATCGCCTGCCCACCCAGGACCAGCTGGTGAAGGAATTCGGCGTCAGCTATCCCTCGATCCGGGAATCGCTGCGCATCCTCGAGACCGAGGGACTGGTCACCGTGCGGCGCGGCAATGTCGGCGGCGCGGAGGTCCACCGGCCCGACGAATACTCTGCCGCCTATCACCTGGGTCTGGCGCTGCAGGGAGCGCGGGTCACCCTCGGCGATCTGGCCGCCGCCTTGCAGATGCTCGAACCGCTGTGCGCCGCCGAATGCGCTCGCCGCCCCGATCGCGCGGAAGTGGTGGTCCCGGCGCTCGAGGCCAATATCCACGCCTGCGAAGAAGTGGTCGGCGACGGTGTCGCCTTCACCCGCACCGCCCGCGAATTCCACGATCTGGTGGTCGCTTTCACCCCGAACGCGACCGTGCGCTGCGTGGTGTCGAGCCTGGTCACCCTGTGGTCGGCGCAGGAGCAGGCCTGGGCCGAGACGCTCACCCGGCGCGGTGAGTACCCGTCGAAACCGCAGGCCCACGACGCCGCCCGGGTGCACGCCCGCCTGGTCACCGCGATCGCCGACGGCGACGACGCCGAGGCCGAACGCCTGGCCCGCGCCCACCTGCGCGCGACCCAGTCCGTCGTGCTGGAGCGCTACGACTCCGGCGTGGTGAACGCGTCCTCGGACATGGCACGCCAGGCGATCGCCGCGGGGCCCCGCGCCCGGCTGTAAGCGCAAGCGAAAGACGCTGCGGCACAGCACATCGCGAATTCAGTCGCGGTAGCGCTGCGCGACCGCCGCGAATTCGTCGAGGGCGCGCAGCGATTCCGATTCCGGCAGGGTCGGCAGTGCCAGGGTCACCCGCTGCACACCGGCCTCGGCATAGGCATCCAGCAATGCGGGATCGGGCGCGACCGGCGTGATCGCGATCGGGATGCCGCTGTCGCCGACGGCGGCCAGTTGGTCCGGCACCTGCGCCGGGTCGGATACGCCGTTGGGCACCCAGCCGATACCGAGGCGCACCGCACGCCGCGCCGCGACCTCCCCGCCACCGACGAAGATCGGCGGATGCGGACGCGGGCTCCGCGCGTGCGCGGGATGGCCGACCACGGCACCGGCACGGCCGCGTGTTCCGGCCCGGTGACGCCGCACCGGCCCGAATTGCCCCTGCGCTCAGCGTGAATGCGAAACAATCGTGCATATCCGACGCGGCTCGGCTGGGCCGCGACCGCCGAGAGGAGCGTGACATGCAACCCGAGGCATCTCCCTACCCGGTCCGCGTGCGCGGCGATCTGGATCCCGCGCTGTCGCGCTGGCAATGGATCGTCAAGTGGATTCTGGCGATCCCGCACTACATCGTGCTGTTCTTCCTGAGTATCGCCTATGCGGTGGTGACGGTCATCGCGTTCTTCGCCATCCTGATCACCGGCCGCTATCCCCGCGGACTGTTCGATTTCACCGTCGGTGTCCTGCGCTGGTCGTGGCGCGTGCGGTTCTACGCGCTCTCGGCGCTCGGCACCGACCGGTACCCGCCGTTCAGTCTGCGGCCGGACGAGAACTATCCGGCCGACCTCGAGGTCGACTATCCCGAGCGGCTGCACCGGGGTCTGGTCCTGATCAAATGGTGGTTGCTGGCGATCCCCCAGTATCTGATCGTCTGGGCGTTCGTCGGCAGCTCACGGTACTGGGGCAGTGACGACGAGGGGACCGCCGTCATCTGGATTCCGCTGCTCGGCATCCTCGTGCTGATCGCGGCGATCGCGCTGCTGTTCACCGGCCGCTATCCGAACGGCCTGTTCGCCTTCGTACTCGGCATGAACCGCTGGACGCTGCGAGTCCGGGCCTACGTGTCGCTGATGCGCGACGAGTACCCGCCGTTCCGGCTGGACCAGGGGCCGCGCGAACCCGAAAACGCCCCGCGCCCAACCGAATCCGGTCATCCGGTCTGATCACTCCCTGGTCGGCGCCGGCCGCAGCGCGACGGCCGGGCGCCGGCCGGTGTGTAGCCCCGCACCCGAGTTGGTCACGCCACCGCCCCGCACGGTCGTCCGCACGCCGAAGCGTGAGACCTGCCGGCCTGTCAAGGGGGCCATCCCGGCCGCGCGAGCAGTCCGCGCACGAGCAGCGCCGCCGAAACCAGGCTGAGACTGCACCCGACATCGGGAACCATCGCCGCCGGCAACGGGCCGACCGCGAAATACACCGCACCCACGGCGGTCCCGTACTCCCCTGAGCCGCATCACCGCAGGTGACGGTCGGTAGCTCGCGCATGCTACGTCAATCCTGTCAATGATAACAACACTTGAATGATCGGAAGTGGAGAACTACGCTCTCCACAAACGAGAAGGTGTCATACATCACTATCGTCTCGCGGCGAGACCGGGTGCCGACACCGAATCGAGTGATTCCTCGTCCCAGAACTTCCCAGAGCACTACGGAGGCTTCGCGGTGACTACACCGGCGCGCTACCTCACCTCGACCGCGGCGAGCGTCGCCGACGGGTGGACCCTCGACCGCATCACCGCACCGAGCAGGTTGTTCGGCGCCAACGGCATTCGCACCGGCGCCGACGGGCGGATCTACGTCGCGCAGGTGGCGGGCAGCCAGATCAGCGCCCTGGACCCGAATTCCGGCGATCTGGAGACGATCAGCGCGATGGGCAGCGATATCGTCGCGCCCGACGACATCGCCTTCGCACCCGACGGTGAGCTCTACATCACCGAGTACTACGACGGCCGCGTCAGCATTCGCGACGGCAAGGGCGAAACCCGGGTGCTGCGTGACGATCTCCCCGGCGCCAACGGCATCACCTTTCACCGGGGCCGGCTGTTCGTCGACGAATGCCGCCCGGGCGGGCGGCTGATGGAAGTGGACCCGGCCGGCGGCGCGCCGCGGGTGCTGCTGGACGGGCTGCCGATGCCGAACGCCCTCGAGGCCGGGCCCGACGGCAAGCTCTACTATCCGCTGCTGGGCAGCAACGAGATCTGGCGCATCGATCCCGACGGCGGCGAACCCGAGCGGGTCGCGGCCGACCTGGGCGGACCGGACGCGGTCAAATTCGACGCCACCGGCTGCATCGTCTCCACCCAGGTCGCCACCGGTGAGGTACTCCGGATCGATCCGCGCAACGGCGAGCGAACCGTCCTAGCGACCGTCGGGCCGGGCCTGGACAATCTGACCTTCGTCGGCGAGCGGCTGTTCGTCTCCAGTTTCACCGGCAAGATCACCGAAATCCTCGCCGGCGGCGCCACCCGCACCGCCCTCGCCGACGGACTGACCTGGCCGCTGGACTTGACCGTCGGCCCGGACGGCACCATCTTCATCGCGGACGGCACCTTCCTGCTCGCCGTCCCGCTGGGCGGCGAGTTGTATACCGCCGGAATGCTTTTCAGCCCCGGCTACCCCGGCTATATCCGCGGACTCACCGCGACGGGCGGCGGTGAGCTCATCGTCACCGGCAACGGGTCGGTCTCGCGCTATCGCCCGGCCGCCAACGAGAGCGAGGTGCTCGTCGACGGGCTCGACCAGCTCTACGGTGTGGCGGTCGCACCCGACGGCACCGTCGCGGTCGCCGACCGGGGCACCGGCACCGTGCACGCGGTACGCGATGGGCGCGCCGAACTGCTGGCGAGCGGACTGCACGATCCGATGGGCGTGGCATTCACCGCGTCCGGCATCTGCCTGGTCGCCGAGGCAGGCGCGGGCCGGGTGGCGGCGATCGACGGTTCGACGGTGGATACGGTGGCCGACGGGCTCGGCCGGCCGCACGGGCTGGTGGTTCACGCCGGTGTCGTGTACATCGTGGACGTCGAGGCCAAGGAATTGATCGGCCTGGATCCGACAACCGAAGCGCGCCAGGTGATCGCGCGGAATCTGCCGGTGGGCGCCCCGCCCGGGGTGACACCCAAACCGTTGAAGGGCCTGCTGCCGTTCTCCGGACCGCAGGGACCGTTCAGCGGCATCGCCGCCGGGCCCGACGGCACGCTCTACCTCTCCGGCGATGCCGAGGGCAGCGTCCTGGCGATCCGGCGCGACGGCCGGTGAGAACGATGACGGTCAACGACTTCTTCGGACTCGACGGCCGGGTCGTCATCGTCTCCGGCGCCAGCGGAGGCGGCATCGGCACGGCGGTCACCCGCCGCATCGCCGAGGCGGGGGCCCGGGTGATCGCGGTGGGCCGCTCCCGCGACAAACTCGACGCCGATATCGCACCGCTTGCGGCACAGGGACTTCCGATCGTGCCGGTGGCCGCCGACGCCGCCACCGACGAGGGCATCGCGACGGTGCTCGATCACGCGCGCGCGGCCGAGGGCGACCTGTACGGCCTGGTCAATATCGCCGGTGGCGCAGCACCCGCGACCTGGATGCCGGCCACCCGGGTCACCCGCGAGGACTGGCGGGCGCTGCTCGAATGGAATCTGGAGACGATGTTCTTCTTCAGCCAGGCGGTCGCCGCCGAACTCAGATCGCGGGGGCTGCCGGGATCCATCGTGTCGCTGTCGTCGATCAGCGGGATGAACGCCGCCCCCTTCCACATCGCCTACGGCACCGCGAAGGCCGCACTTGTGGCCGCGACCCGGACCCTGGCCGCCGAACTGGCACTCGACGGAATTCGCGTCAACGCGGTCGCCCCGGGCGTCACCGCGACCCCGGCCTCGGGCACCTACGTGGGCGCCGATCCCGAGCGCGATCGCCGAGCCATCGCCATGGGCCGCCGCGCCCGGCCGGACGAACAGGCCGGGCCGATCCTGTTCCTGCTGTCCGAACTCTCCAGCTACATCACCGGGCAGACCGTGCTGGTCGACGGCGGGCTGAACTTGAAATGGACCCATCTGGGCGCGGACAACACCTCGTTGTTCCTCGAGGACGACGGGTTCCGTGCCGCCATCACACGCTGAGACGCCGTCAGGAGAAGTCATGACCGAAACTGCCGACAGCATCACCGAGACGACCGCGGCGCCACCGCTGTCGACACCCATGACGATCGGCGTCGAGGCCTACATCGGTCCCGAGTACGCCCGCGCCGAGGGCGACAAGCTGTGGGCGAAGGTGTGGCAGCAGGTGTGCCGCGTCGAGGAGCTGCCCCGCGTCGGCGATTTCCTCACCTACGACATCCTCGACGACTCGATCATCGTCGTGCGCACAGCGCCGGATACGTTGCACGCCTATCACAATGTGTGCGCGCACCGCGGCCGCCGCCTGGTCGACACCCCGCCCGGAGCCCATGACGCACACGGGCAGCGCAAACAGTTCGTCTGCGGATTCCACGGCTGGCGCTACGACCTCGAGGGCCGCAACACCTTCGTGCCCGAACGCGGTGACTGGACCTGTGGACTGACCGAACGCAACGACGGTTTGGCGCCGGTGCGCGTCGACACCTGGGGCGGCTGGGTCTGGATCAATCTCGATCCCGACTGCGAATCGCTGCGCGACTATCTGGAACCCGCTGCCTCCCTGTTGGATCCGTTCCACCTGGAGAACATGCGGTACCGCTGGCGGCGGTGGCTGACCTTCGACTGCAATTGGAAGGTCGCCTTCGAGGCGTTCATGGAGACCTACCACGTCCCCTACACCCATCCGGAATTCATGAATTTCGGCAATTTCCTCGGCTGGGGCCGCGCCCAGGGCCGGCACAGCAATATCGGCTACGACGCCCCGAAGGGGATGGAGGAGAACCAGGGCAAGCTGCGGATCGGCGCCGGTCCCGACGCCCGGATCTCGACCGCGCAGCTGCAGAATTTCACCTGGGAGAACGCCAACACAAATACCACCGAGACGATGGTGGAGGTCGCGAATCGCCTCGCCGACGAACTCCCCGCCGATACTCCGCCCGACCAGGTGATGCGCTATTGGCTCGACACCTGC
>NZ_BDBN01000109.1 GCF_001613005.1 Nocardia nova NBRC 15556
TGGCTCGACACCTGCCGCAAAGAAGATGCCGAACGCGGCGTGGTGTGGCCGACCGTGGATCCCGAGATCGTCGCGAAAAGCGGTACCGCCTGGCAGATCTTCCCCAATTTCCAGATCGGGCACGCACTGAACAACATGCTGTGCTACCGATTCCGGCCCTACGGCTACGACCCCGACAAGTGCATCTTCGAGGCCGCGGTCTTCGAATTGTTCCCGCCCGGTGCGGAACCGGAGACCGAGTGGATCTACACCCCGGTCGGCGATCCGGGCTGGCGGACCGTGCTGCCACAGGATTTCGACAATATGGCCGCCGTTCAGCAGGGCATGAAATCCCGCGGCTTCTCCGGTCCGAAACCCAATCCGTACCGCGAGCGCACGATCGTCAACCTGCACCACAACCTCGCGAGGTATATGGGCACCGGCGCGCCGACCGACCTCGAATGACCCGAACTCCCACCCCCACAAGGATTTTCCGATGAAACCCTGCGCCCCCACCCGGACCCCCGAGGTCGACAGAGAGGCCCTGCGGCAGAAGTATCTGGCCGAACGCGACAAGCGGCTACGCCCGGAGGGCCAGCAGCAGTACCTCGAGGCCGCCGGCGAATTCGCGGACTTCTACGAATCCGACCCGCACCTGCCGGTCGTTCCGCGCGCCCCGATCGACGCCGATATCGAGGTCGTGATCCTGGGCGGTGGATTCGCCGGACTCATCACCGCCCACCGGTTGCAGCAGGCCGGTGTCACCGACTTCCGGATCGTGGAACTCGGCGGCGATTTCGGCGGTGTCTGGTACTGGAATCGGTATCCGGGCATCCAGGTCGACTCCGATGCCTACTGCTATCTGCCCCTGCTCGAGGAAACCGGATTCATTCCGAAGGAGAAATTCTCCCACGGCGACGAATGCTACGAGCACGCCCAGCGCATCGGTAAACATTTCGGGCTCTACGACAAGGCGATCTTCCATACGCTGGTGCGCGCCTTGGAATGGGACGAGCAGATCGCACGCTGGCGCATCGCCACCAACCGCGGCGACGAGATCCGCGCCCGCTTCCTGATCATGTGCCAGGGGCCCTACAACCGGCCGAAACTGCCCGGCATCTCAGGAATCACCGAGTTCGAGGGCCACACCTTCCACACCGCGCGGTGGGATTACGACTACACCGGCGGTGACCTGCACGGCGGCCTGGATCGCCTCGGCGACAAGAAGATCGCCGTCATCGGCACCGGCGCCAGCGGGGTGCAGGTCATTCCGCATCTGGCGCGCGGTGCGAAACATCTCACGGTCTTCCAGCGCACGCCGTCCTATATCTTCGAGCGCGACAACCACCCGACCGATCCGGAATGGGTGGCCTCGCTGCAGCCGGGCTGGCGCACCGAACGGCAACGCAATTTCCACAATGCCGCGTTCGCCTTCTACTCCCCCGGCGAACCGGATCTGATCTGCGACGGCTGGACCGAGGTCGCCCGCAATCTGGCGGCGAAACTGAACGAGACCGACGGCTGGGCCGCGCTGGCCGATCCGGCGACGTTCCTCGAACTCAAGGAAATCGAGGACTACCGCGCCATGGAACGATTGCGCCGGCGCGTGGAACAGATCGTCACCGATCCCGAGACCGCGGAGAAGTTGAAGCCGTACTACCGCAACATGTGTAAGCGGCCGGTGTTCAACGACGAATACCTGCCGACGTTCAACCGGCCCGATGTGACCCTGGTCGACGTCTCCGACACCAAGGGCGTGGAGCGGATCACGCCCAAGGGCGTCATCGCGCACGGCGTCGAATACGAGGTCGACTGCATCGTCTTCGCCAGCGGCTTCGAAATCACCACCGCGCTGGATCGCCAGTTCGACATCGCGCCGTTCGCCGGCCGCAACGGGAAATCACTGTACGAGCACTGGGGCAAGGGTTTTCGCACGCTGCACGGAATCATGGCGCACGGATTCCCGAACCATTTCGCGACCGGCTTCATTCAGGGCGGGGTCACCGCGGCCACGACGCTGATGTACGAGCAGCAGGCCGACCACATCGCCTACATCATCGCCCAGGCGCAGGCACGCGGCGCGACCCGCGTGGAGCCGACGGCGGAGGCCGAAGCGGCGTGGGTGCAGACGATTCGAGCCAACACCGTCGACAACAGCACCTTCGTCATGGAATGCACCCCCGGCTATTACAACAGCGAGGGCGAGCCCAACGGCCGCTCGTTCCTCGGCGACCCGTTCTGGGGTGGTTTCTATGTCCTCGAGGAATTGCTGCAGGCCTGGCGTGACGCCGGCGATCTGGACGGCCTCACGCTGACCACCTAGACCCGGAAGATGTTGCGCGAGAGGATATATCGTTGTCCGAACTGAGATTCGACGACCGCGTCGCGGTGGTCACCGGCGCCGGACGCGGTCTGGGCCGGGCGTATGCCCTGCTGCTGGCCGAGCGCGGCGCGAAGGTCGTGGTGAACGATTCCGGTGCCAGTATGCGCGGCGACGACGCCGACGCCGGAGTCGCCGCCGAGGTGGTCGCCGAGATCGCCGCCGCGGGCGGCACGGCCGTGGCGTGCACCGCATCGGTCGCCACCCCGAAGGGCGGCCGGGCGACCGTGGACACGGCGCTGGACCGGTTCGGACGCCTCGACATCCTGATCCACAACGCCGGCACCGTGCGCTACGGATCGCTGACCGAGCTGAGTTACGAGGATTTCGAGGCCGTGGTGGATGTGCATCTGCGCGGGGCCTTCCACACCGTGCGCGCGGCCTTTCCGGTCATGAGCGAGGCCGGTTACGGGCGGGTGGTGCTGACCTCCTCGATCGGCGGCATCTACGGCAATCGGGCGGTCGCCAATTACGCCGTGTCCAAGGCGGGCATGATCGGGCTGTCGAATGTGGTCGCCCTCGAGGGCGCCGAGGTGGGCGTGCGCTGCAACATCATCGTGCCCTCGGCGCTCACCCGGATGGCCGCCGGCATCGACACCTCCGCCTATCCGGATATGCGCCCGGAACTGGTGGCTCCCGCGGTCGCGTATCTCGCGCACGAATCATGTTCTCTCACCGGCGAATTGCTCGTCGCGATCGCGGGCCGGGTGGCGCGGGCCTATATCGCCGAGACGCCGGGGGTGTATCAGCCGTCCTGGACCGTCGACGAGGTCGCCGCGCGCATCGACGACATCCGCAACACCGACAACTCGTGGATCCTGCCGCCGCTGAGCGCGCACGCCGACCACATCGGCCGCAGCTTCGCGATGGCGACCGAAGGGAAGCAGCAGTGAAGGTTTACGAACGGATACTCGAACTTTTCGAGGCCGAGGGTATCGACACCATCTTCGGCATTCCGGATCCCAACTTCGTCCATCTGTTCCACCGCGCCGAGGAGCGCGGCTGGAAGGTGGTGGCGCCGCATCACGAGGAATCGGCCGGAATGATGGCCGAGGGCGTCTCGCGGATGACCGGGAAGGCCGCGGTGTGCATCGGCACGCTGGGCCCCGGTATCGCGAATCTGTCCGGTGCCATCATGTGCGCCAAGGTGGAAAATTCACCGATCATCTTCCTGGGCGGGCAGCGGGCCCGGATCACCGAGCAGCGGGTGCGGCGCGGCCGGATCCAGTTCGTGCAGCAGGCCGGTCTGGTCGAGAATTCCGTGAAGTACAGCGCCAGTATCGAATACGCGGATCAGACCGACGAGATCATCCGCGAGGGGCTGCGCAAGGCACTGTCGGGAACGCCGGGCCCGGTGTACATCGAATATCCGTCGCATGTGATCGAGGAGGAACTCGATCTGCCGCCGGCGCTGCCACCGCACCGGTACCGCCTGGTCGGACAGACCGCGGGCCAGGACCGCATCGCCGAAGCGGCCGAGCACATCCGGGCCGCGAAGCAGCCGATTCTGCTGATCGGGCACGGCGTGCACACCGCGCGGGCGGCGGAATCGGTGAAGCAACTGGCCGATCTCATGGCCGCCCCGGTGATCCAGACCTCCGGCGGCACTTCCTACATTCCCGGCCTCGAGGATCGCACCTTCCCCTACGGTTTCTCCCCGTCGGCGGTGGAGGCGGTCGTGCAATCCGATCTGTGCCTGGCCATCGGCACCGAACTCGGCGAACCCGTGCACTACGGTCGCGGCCGGCACTGGCAGGCGGGCGAAGCGGACCGGACATGGATTCTGGTGGAACAGGATCCGGCCGCCATCGGAGTGAACCGTCCCATCGACGTGCCGCTGGTCGGCGACCTGCGGGCAGTGGTTCCGCAGCTGGTCGACGCACTGCGCGACACGCCGCGCACTCCGTCCCCGGAGCTGGCGGACTGGATCGAGCGCGACGCCGCCCGGCTGGCCGAACTGGCCGAATCCGCGCCCAGCGGGATGAGCCCGGTCCATCCCGCACGCCTGATCGTGGAGGCGACCAAGGCGTTTCCCGCCGACGGCATCATGGCCCGGGACGGCGGCGCCACCACGATTTTCGGCTGGACGTACTCGCAGGCCAAGCCGCACGACGTCATGTGGAATCAGAACTTCGGGCATCTGGGCACCGGGCTGCCGTATGCCATCGGCGCCTCGGTGGCCGACGGCGGCAGACGGCCGGTCATGCTGATCACCGGCGACTCCTCGTTCCAGTTCCAGATCGCCGAACTGGAAACCGCCGCACGCCTGAATCTGCCGCTGGTCTGTGTGGTCGGCGTCGACTACGCCTGGGGTCTGGAGGTCGGCGTCTACAAACGCACCTTCGGGCACGGGTCGCTCGAAACCGGGGTGCACTGGAGCACCGCGGTCCGGCTGGACAAGGTGGCCGAGGGATTCGGCTGCTACGGCGAATACGTCGAACGCGACGACGACATCGCACCGGCCGTCAAACGCGCCTTCGCCAGCGGCAAACCGGGGGTCGTGCACGTCGCCGTCGATCCGAAGGCCAATTCCGAGGAGATGCCGAGCTACGACGAATTCCGCACCTGGTACGCGGAAGGGATGCAGTAGACCCGTGCTCGACAACCCATGCCCCACAGCACATCCGAAGAGAAGGACAGGCGGCTCATGCGTGAATATCTGACGTTCTACATCGGTGGGCAGTGGGTCGAACCGGCGACCGCGCAGACCATCGACGTGATCAACCCGGCGACCGAACGGGTCTGCGGAAAGGTCGCCGCCGGATCGGCCGAGGACGTGGACCGGGCCGTGGCCGCGGCGCGGGGCGCGTTCGAGACCTGGTCGGCGACCACTGTGGCCGACCGCCTCGCCGTGTTGCGGGGGGTCGCGGCCGAATATCAGTGCCGCCGTGACGATCTCGCGGCGGCGCTCACCGAGGAGATGGGCGCACCGGCCGCGCTCGCCGGCGGTTTCCAGGTCGATCTGGGCGCCGGACATCTCGATACCGCGATCGCCGCACTCGCCGAGTACAGCTTCGAGCAGCGCCACGGCGCCTCGCTGGTGGTCAAGGAACCGATCGGGGTGTGCGGACTGATCACGCCGTGGAATTGGCCGCTGAATCAGATTGCGGTCAAAGTGTTTTCGGCGCTGGCCACCGGGTGCACCGTCATCTTGAAACCGTCGGAGCAGTCGCCGTTCACCGGGCAGATCTTCGCCGAGATCCTCGATGCGGCCGGGGTGCCCGCCGGGGTGTTCAATCTGGTGCAGGGCGACGGCCCGGGCGTGGGCGTGCCGCTGTCGGGCCATCCCGGTATCGACATGATCTCGTTCACCGGCTCCACCCGTGCCGGTATCGACATCGCCCGCAACGCCGCGCCCACCGTCAAGCGGGTCACCCAGGAACTCGGCGGCAAGAGCCCGAATATCGTGCTCGACGACGCCGATTTCGCCACGAACGTCGCCAAGGGCGTGGTGACGATGATGAACAATTCCGGCCAGACCTGCAGCGCCGGATCGCGGATGCTGGTCCCGGCCGCCCGCATGAACGAGGCGATCGACGCCGCACGCGAGGCCGCCGCCGGCATCACCGTCGGCGATCCGACCGGGGAGGTCGCCATGGGCCCGGTGGTGTCGGGCGCCCAGTTCGACAAGATCCAGGCATTGATCCGCAAGGGCATCGAGGAGGGCGCCACCCTCGTCACCGGCGGCACCGGCCGGCCGGACGGGCTGGAGGTCGGATTCTATGTCAAGCCAACGGTTTTCGCCCATGTCGGCAACGAAATGACGATCGCCCGCGAGGAGATCTTCGGGCCGGTCCTCACCATTCTCGGCTACGACGGCCTCGATCACGCGATCGAGATCGCCAACGACACCGAATACGGTCTGGCCGGCTTCGTCGCGGGAGCCGACCTCGACCAAGCGCGCGCGGTCGCCCGCCGCATCCGCGCCGGATCGGTCGCCATCAACGACGGCTTCGACTTCGCCTGCCCCTTCGGCGGCTATCGCAAGAGCGGCAACGGACGGGAATGGGGCGCATACGGTTTCGAGGAGTACCTCGAGACGAAGGCGATCCTGGGATACGCCCCGGAGGAGGGGGCGTGAGGGGGTCCGCGCGCCCCGCACCGGGAGTTTCCCGCGCCGGGGCGGCGGTCCGACCGCGCAGCATCGACAGACAGGAGCATCGGATGCCGGCGATCACCACCACCAAACTCAGCGAAACGGTCGGCGTGCGGGTCGACGATGTCGACCTCGACCGGCTGCGCAGCGACGACGACCTGCCGCAGGCGTGCCTGGCCGCGCTCGAGGAACACGGCGTGCTGCTGTTCCCGCGGTTGCACGCCGACGACGAGACGCAGGCCGCGTTCTGCCGCAAACTCGGTGAGCTGGTGCAGTTTCCGCTGTACCCGAATCCGGATGTGATGGAGATCAGCTTCGATCCGGACAACCCCAACGTGGAGTATTTCGCCAGCAACGACTACTGGCATCTGGACGGTTTCATGGACGAGGTGCCGGCGAAGGCGTCCATCATGAGCGCTCACGTGGTGACCGAGACGGGCGGTGAAACCGCGTTCGCGAGCACGTACGTCGCCTACGACGAATTGTCCGAAAAGGAGAAGCGGCGGTTCGAAGGGTTGCGGGTGTGGCACAGCTTCGAGGCCATTCAGCGGCTGACGTATGCGGACCCGACTCCGGAACAGCTCGAGGAGTGGGCGCGTCGCGGCGGACGGGAACATCCGCTGGTGTGGACGCACGAATCCGGCCGCCGCTCACTGGTTTTCGGCGCCTCGGCGGACCATGTGGTCGGCATGGACCAGGACGAGGGCCGCGCCCTGCTCGACGATCTGCTGGCGCGGGCGACCGCACCGGACCGGGTGCTGTCCCATCGGTGGTCGGTGGGTGACATGGTGATCTGGGACAACACCGGCCTGGTGCATCGGGCCTGCCCGTTCGATCGTTCGCAGCCGCGACGCATGCACCGCTCCACCCTGGTCGGGCAGGAGTCGATCAAATGAGCGGCCGCACAGCGATCGTGACGGGCGGCGCATCCGGAATCGGCGGCGCGATCGCGCGCCGGCTGGCCGCCGACGGCTCGCCGGTGGCGGTGTTCGACGTGGACGGCGCGGCGGCCGATCTCGCGGCGCGGGAGATCGGCGAGGCCGGCGGTAAGGCGATCGGGGTGGCCGTGGACGTATCCGACCGCGCCGCCATCGACACCGGAGTGCAGCGGGTGCGGGCCGAGCTGGGACGGCCCTCGATTCTGGTCAACAGCGCCGGAATCACCACGTCCGGGCCGTTTCTCGACATCACCGCACAGCAGTGGGCGCGGGTGCTGGCGGTCAACCTCACCGGCACGTTCGACTGCTGCCAGGCCGTGCTGCCCGATATGGTCGAGCAGGGCTGGGGACGCATCGTCAACATCTCCTCGTCGAGTGTGCACAGCGGCGCGGCAGGGATGGCCGCGTATGTGTCCTCGAAGTCCGGGGTGCTGGGATTGACGAAGGTGCTCGCGCTGGAATTCGCGCGAAAAGGCATCACGGTCAACACGATTCCGCCCGGGTTCATCGATACGCCGATGATGCGAGCCACCGCCGAGCGCGGCTTCATCGATGTCGGCAAGCAGATCGACGCGACTCCCGTCGGGCGGATCGGGCTGCCGGAGGATATCGCGGCCGCCTGCGCGTTCCTGGTGAGCGAGGAGGCCGGCTACATCACCGGGCAGGTGATCGGCGTGAACGGCGGACGCAACACCTGAGGCGGGTCGCGGTGGGGCCGGGTCTGCCGTCCGGCCTCATCACCCGGGACCGGCCCCGCCCTCGGCAGGACGTCGGGTTACCGATGCCGCGGCAGATAGGGCTTCAGATCGTCCTCGGGTTCGACGCCGAAGGATCGCAAGGCCATGGCGAGCATATCGTAGGTGCCGACGGTGAAAACGATATCCATGAGTTGATTCGGCTCGAATTCGGCGGCCAGAATCTCCCATGTTGCGGCGCCGACCGCACCGTCGGACAGTAATTCGTCGGTGGCGACGAGCAATGCCCTCTCGGCCGTCGTCCATTCATCGTCCGGTTCCCCCGCCGCAACCTTTTCTATTTCCGCTTTCGGCATTCCCGCTATTTCGGCGAGAATCGCATGCTGGGCCCATTCGTAATCGCAATGCCGGACGGCGGCGACGCGCAGGATCAGCAGTTCGCGCTGCCGGTCGTCGAGCGTGGATCCGTACAGCAGATGGCCGTTGAAACTCAGGAATGCCTTGGCCAGCGCGGGATATCGCGCGAGCGTACCGAGCAGGTTGGCACCGGCGGGGTGGGCGTCGGCCGGGGTGTCACCGAGCACGGAGGAACGAAACTCTCCGATGAAGCCGACCAGTTCCGGCGACCACTCCGACTTTTCCGCGGGCGATATGCGAGCCACGACCGACTCCTTCCGACCGGCGCGCATACGACCCGGCCATGAATATTCGGGCCGCACCTGGCCGCCCTGAATCCGCATTCCACCGGCGAATACCGGCTTCGGAAAATGCTATCAAAAACATCATTGTTTCGCGACGGTGTTCCGTGCGGAACATGCCGCCGCCGTCTACAATTCGGTTCCGAATTCCGACCCGATCGCAGTGGGGAGCGAATGTGCTGGGAGACGAGCCCGTCTCGGACGCGTACGCGGCCAACGCCGAGTTCTGGATTCGCATCGTGCGCGAAAACCTCGACCCGTACCGCAGCGGCCTCACCGACCCGGCGCTGCTCGCACTCGTCGGCGAGTGCACCGGCTTGCACATCCTGGACGCCGGATGCGGTGAAGGGTATCTGGCCCGCGAATTGATCACGCGCGGTGCGGGTTTCGTACACGGCGTCGACACCTGCGCGGAATTCGTCGCGGCCGCCGCGAGCCATCCGGCGCACGATCCGTCTCGCACGCGATTCCGGCTTGCCGACGTGGCCGCACTGCCGCTGGCCGACGACAGTGTCGACCTGGTGGTGGTCAACCGCCTTCCGCACGGACTGTCCGAGCCGGGGCGGCGCTTCACCGAATTCGCCCGGGTCCTGCGCCCGTCGGGACGGCTGGTGATGCTGATGATGCATCCCTGCTTCTATGTCGCCCGTGGCGAACGCACCAGCGCCGGAACGGGTTTCACGATCGACGACTATTTCGCCGGACGGACGGTGCGACAGCGATTCGAGGTCGCGGGGACCCGCTCCCCCGCCGCCTCGGTTCAAGCGCTGTACTCACTGGAAGCGACGATCGGAATGCTCACCACCGCCGGATTCGCGATCACCGCCGTGCGCGAACCCCGGCCCTCCGATCGGCAGCGGCGCGAAAACCCTTGGTGGGACGAACACTTCACTCGTCCGCTGTTCCTGCTGCTGGAGTGCGCGCTGCTGTAGACGCGGCCGACAGCGCACGGGCTACTGCTCGTCTCGGCGGTGGAGCGTCAGCAGGAGATGATCGAGACGGGTCCGCGTCGGCGCGGGCACCGGGGGCATGCTGTCCAGATCGTCGACGAGGTGCGCGGCCAATTCCTGCAATTTGATGTTGGTTTCCTGGGATCGCCAGGCCAGCACCCGGAACGCCTGCTCCGCCGAGATCCGGTAGACGAACATCAGTATTCCCTTGGCCTGTTCGATCGCCGCCCGGCGCTCGATCACGGCGGGCAACTCCTCCTCGAGCAGTAGCCGGCGCTCCCGGTCGACCGATTCGGTGAGGTCGACGTAGTAGCCCTGCGTGCCGATCGCCTGATCCGACGCATCGAGCATCGGCTCCGACACCACCAGCACGTCGCGGACCGTGCCGCCGGTGTCGACGATGCGGTGCCTGCTGGAGAACGGTGCGTGGTCCTCCACCGAGGTGACGATGGTGGCCTCGACCCGGTCTCGGTCGTCGGGATGCTTGTGCTCGAGCAGCAGCTCGGTGGTCGGCTCGACCTGCCCCGGGGCGTAACCGTGCATGCGAGCCACCTCGTCCGACCACTCCCACCGTTGTTCGGCGAACCAGAATCGGAACCGGCCGACGCCTTGCGGATCACCGGCGCCCACCACCCGCTCGACGCCGTCATCCTGCCCGCCGCCAACCATGGTCGCAGCCTACTCCCCCCGCCCGGCAGAGCCTCTCACCTGCGCCGATGCCCTGCCGACGGCGCCGACGGGGCGGCCGTGCCGGATCGGATGCGCGGCGGCATCCGATCCGTAGCCCAACCGATACCGGATCCTTTCCGGTTCTCGACCGATGACACCGGAGGGTCCGTAGGATCGGTTCGGTACGCGAACGGCGCGCATCCGCCCGCCCCCCAGCGTTCGATTGTGCACCACGTAGATGCGTTGCGCGCCAACCTGTTTCGAAACTCCGGCGCAGGCCGAGGCGAACGATAGCCGAATGCGAACATCCGTGCGCAGGCACAGCACCGATGAGCTTGCGTGATCGAGGTGCTCGCTCCATGTCGTCGCATACGACGGAAACGGAGTGGCCCGAATGACACATCCCGCACGAACCCACCGGACCGGAGGCGCCCGGTCGCGTAGCGACAGCTACGACAACATCGAACCGTGGTTCGACAAACTCGCCGACCTCGACGCCACCGACCCGCACCGGCGGGCACTGCGCGAACACATCATCGAACTGTGTTTGCCCCTGGCCGAGCACATCGCACGCCGCTACCTCAACCGCGGCGAGGCCTACGACGATCTGCTGCAGACCGCCCGCATGGGCCTGGTACTCGCGGTGGACCGCTTCGACCCGGGACGTGGCGCGCCGTTCCTCGGCTTTGCCGTCCCCACGATCATGGGTGAGGTGCGCAAGCACTTCCGCGACCACACCTGGGCGGCCCGTGTACCCCGCCGCTACAAGGAACTGCGCCACCGGATCGTCAAGGCCGGCGATCCTCTCACTCAGCGCCTGGGCCGGGCGCCCAACGCCCGGGAGCTGGCCGCCGAGCTGGATGTCGACCTCATCGACATCACGCAGGCGCTGGTCGCCGCCAACGTCTACCAGTGCGATTCCCTCGATGCCGCGCGCACCGAACGCGACGACACGCCGTCCACGGCGGCCGCCGCGCTCGGTGTCGACGAGCCCTGCTACGAGCTGCTCGAACAGGCCGCCGCGGTGCGGCCGCTCATCGCCGATCTGCCCCAGCGCGACCGCGACATCCTCGTCCTGCGATTCTTCGAATCGAAAACGCAATCGGAGATCGCCGAGCATTTCGGGGTGTCGCAGATGCACGTGTCACGCCTGCTGACCCGCATTCTGGACACGCTGCGCGACGGGGTGTGGCGCACACCCGAGGACGCGGTCGCGCAGCCGTAGCGCTCGCGAATCGGCCGGTGCCGGCTATCCGCCGCGCTTCTCCGAGGCGACGAACAACAGCCCGCCGATCATCGCCATATTCTTGTGGAACTGCACCTGCTGCGGCTTGCGCGCCGCGGGGTCGTCGAGCGCCCAGAACGCGTGTCCCGCAATGGTTGTCGGCACCATCGAGGCGACCAGCGCCAGCGCCGACAGCCGCGGTAATCTGCCCAGCGCCAGCAATACGCCGGCGGCCACCTGGACGCCCGCGTTGACCTGCACCAGCAGCTTGTCGTCCTCGGGCAGCGGTACGACCGTGCGCACCGCCGCGAGGGTCGGCGCCGCCGCCTCCGGCCGGGCGCCGGGCTCGCGCAACGCGTCCGCGCCGAGTACTGCGTAGGTGGAGCCCATCAGTACGCGCGCCGCCGCACGCATCGGGTCGAAGGGCATATCAACTCCATTCCGGGGAGGGAGCGCTGCCGCGAATCACTGGTGCGCCGCCGCGGCGTGCGGTCGCCGCACGCTGACGGCCGAGGTCACCAGCAACCCGGCTGCCGCCAGACCCAGAACGGTGACGATCGCCCCCATGACGACATTGGTCCAGAGCACGCCTGTGGGGCGCTCACCCACGACCCAGGGGCTGATGATCTGCCAGACGCCGATCGGGATCAGGACCCAGCTCAGCCCGTAGCCGTGCGTCGGCATCGCGGTGATCACCAGGCCGATCACGGCCACGGCGATACCGAGGATCAGATTCTGCATGACCAACTTCGGCGCGACGGAGAAATCGTTGATCACCCACGGCGTGATGGCCGTGAACAGTCCCGCCAGCAGGACCAATCCGTCGATCGTCACAACCGACGCACCACCAGGGCCGCCGTGGCGAGCCTCCCGCCCGGTGGGCCGGTCCACTGCGGTGCTCTGCGGATAGCTGACCATCTCGAGTCTCCTTCCCAACTTCGTTCGGTGCCGTCCGATCGGCCGGCACTGTCGGGCTACCCGGTGTCGCCGCGATGAACCCGGGCGTGGAGGCGGGATCAGGATGTGCGGTCCGGGCGATCCTTTCGGATGGCGGCAGACGCGGCGGCGCGGGAGCGGACGCCGAGTTTGGTGCGCGCGTTCGCGACGTGCCGATGCACGGTGTGCGGACTGAGAGTCAGCCGCTCGCCGATCTGCGCGTCGGTGAGCCCCTCGGCGACCAGGCGCAGAATTTCGCGCTCGCGCTCGGTCACCGCCTCGGGCCCCGGCGGTGCCGGCTCGGCCCGCACCGGATATCCCAGCCCGCGCAGAATCGCGTCGGCGACCGAGGTCGCATCACCGCGCCACGGGAAATGGTCCTCGCCGTACAGTTCCACGAAGCTCGCGCGGGGCACCCGGCGGGCGACGTCGAGGCCGAGCGCGAAAGGCACCGCACGATCGTCCCTGCGATGCAGCACGGTGGTCGGGACGGTGACGGCCGCCAGGTACTCGGTGGCGTCGAGTTCGTATGTGGCGGCCAAGGATCGGGCGGCCTGTTCCGCCGTCGCGGACAGCCGCTGGAATCGGGCGAACCGTTCGCGTTCGGCGCTGTCCGCGCCGGGCACGAACACATCGGCCAGCAATCGGGACCCCAATCCCCAGTGCGCGGAGATCGCGTCCACCAGCGCCCGGCGCGCACCGTCCGGTGCGATGTCCACGCCCCGGGCGAACGATCCGTAGAGGACGAGCCGATGCACCCGGCGGGGCAGCCGGGCCGCGAGTCCCGCGGCGACCGCCGAGCCCGACGACGCGCCCAGTACGGCCACCCGCTCGAACCCCAGCGCATCGACGATGTCGGCGGTCACGGCGATTTCGCCGTCCGCATCGACCGGCACCCCCGCCTCGGACAGTCCTCGCCCCGGCTGGTCGTACCGTATGACGGTGAACCGGGTCGCCAGCCGGGACACGAAGGCGCGGAACAGCGGATCCTTCCAGTTGAGGATCAGGTGGCTGCACCACCACCCGCCGATCAGCAATGCGGGACCGCTGCCGACCACCGAACAGGCGACCTCGCCGCCGACGGTCCGCACCCGGTGGATCACCTGATCCTCGGCGCGCACCATGCTCCACCCTCTCGCGCGGCGGCCGTCGAGGCCGGCGCATCATCCGGCATCGATTATGGCCCGAAACGGCCATGACGCGAAGGGCCGCCACCGGCCACACTCGTACACCATGACCACAGCAACGTTCGGCGAACGATTCTTCGCCAGCTGGTATCCGGGCTTCATGGCCCGCGTCGATCGGGCCGGACAGGCCGATCTGCGCCGCACCCAGCTCACCCACGCATCCGGTCGCACCCTCGAAATCGGGGCCGGCGACGGCCTGTCCGTCTCGCACTATCCGGACGGCCTGGACGAACTCGTCCTGCTCGAACCGAATCCGGCGCTGCGCGCCCGCTTGGCAGCCCGCGCCGACGCCCTCTCCGCACCCGTCACCGTCGTGGACGGCGACGCGCACAGGCTGGACTTCCCGGCGGCCAGTTTCGACACCGTGACCGCCTCCCTGGTCTTCTGCTCGGTGCGTGACCCGGCCCGGGCGCTGCGCGAGGTCCATCGTGTACTGCGTCCCGGCGGCCGCTTCCTGTTCCACGAACACGTCCGCGGAACCGGCCTGCGCGCCGGCGTCCAGGACCTGCTCACCCCGCTGCAACGACGCCTCGCGGACGGCTGCCACGCCAATCGCGACTTCGAAAGTCTGCTCGCGGCAGCCGATTTCGATATCGAGGTCATCGAACACACCCGGATGCCGACCGTGGTACCGACCATCGTGCCCTTGGTCGTCGGCACCGCGCGCCGGCGGTGAGGGCCCGGCGCCGCCGGTGCGGG
>NZ_BDBN01000110.1 GCF_001613005.1 Nocardia nova NBRC 15556
GCAACGGTATGTCCCGGATATCGGCGTGCACGATGTGTTCCGGGCCGGGTCGGGCGTGCGAGCGCAGGCCGTCGACGCCGGCGGGGACCTCGTCGACGATTTCCGCATCCACCGCCTCGGCCCGATCACCGCGGTCCGCAACGCGCCCTCCCCCGCGGCCACCTCGAGTATGGCCATCGCCGAGCAGGTGGCCGACGTACGCGAGCGCGAGGGCGAATAGCGTTGGGCCGCTAGGGCTCCGACGGGCCGGCGGGCGGCTCGGTGTCGGCCGGCTCCGGTTCGGCTTCGGTGAGCTGACGGACCGGGCGTAGCACCACCCACAGCAGGAACGCCGCCGCCGCGACGAGCATCCCGATCCCGGCCCAGAGGTTGATGTTCCAACCGCCGGTGCGCACCCGATCGGCCGCGGTGTCGTGCACGAGTGCGGTGACGACGAGGATCAGGCCGTAGCACCCGAGCAGGGAGCCGACGATGGTGCGGATATCGAAAAGCATGGCGTCACTTCCTCATCCCACGAAGATGTTCAGCGCGATCACGATGACCAGCGCGATCCCGGCGAGCAGCACCGGTCGCTGATACCACGGCAGCGTCGCGGCATCGGGATCGCTGAGCTGGGCCTTCGGCGTCTCCGAATACACCAGTCCGACCAGTTCGGCGTCGGGTTTGGGCGCGGTCCACATACTCACCGCGATACTGAGCACCATATCGACCACGAAGGCCACGCCGGCGGCGACGAAACTCGAGCCCTGCCCCGACAGATGGAACACCTCGGCCTTGTTCAGGATGAAAACCACCACCGCGCTGAGCGTTCCGAACACCAGACCCACCCAGCCGGCGGTCGGGGTCATCCGCTTCCAGAACATGCCGAGGATGAAGGTCGCGAACAGCGGCGCGTTGAAGAACGAGAACAGCGTCTGCAGATAGTCCATCATGTTCGAGAAGCTGCCCGCGATGAACGCGGTGCCGATCGCGATGGCCGTGGCGCCGACGGTGGCGAGGCGGCCGACGGTGAGGTAGTAACCGTCGGGCTTGTCCTTGATCACGTACTGCTGCCACAGGTCGTAGCTGAAGACGGTGTTGAACGCGGAGATGTTGGCCGCCATCCCGGCCATGAACGCCGCCAGCAGTCCCGCCAGGCCGACGCCCAGAAGTCCGTTCGGCAGGACCTCTTTCATCAGATAGAGCAGCGACTGGTTGTAGGTCGCGTCACCGTGGCCGGTGTTCTTCAACTCGGCGATCTGCGGGATCAGCAGCGCGGCGACCATACCGGGGATGACGACGATGAACGGGATGAACATCTTCGGATAGGCGCCGATGATCGGGGTGCGCCGCGCGGCCGAGATCGAATGCGTCGCCAGCGCGCGCTGCACCTCGACGAAATTGGTTGTCCAGTAACCGAAGGACAGCACGAAGCCGAGTCCGAGCACGATCCCCGTCACCGACAGGAAGTTGTTCGAGAAACCGCTGAGCTCGTGGCCCGGCCAGGAATGCCACTGTTCGGAGCCGTCGGGCCGGGCGGTCACCTGGTCCTTCAATCCGCTCACACCGCCGATGCGATGCAGGCCGACCAGGGTGAGCGGCAGCAGCGCCGCGACGATGACGAAGAACTGCAGCACCTCGTTGTAGATCGCCGCCGACAGACCGCCGAGGGTGATGTAGGACAACACGATCAGCGCCGCCACGATCACCGATACCCAGAGCGGCCAGCCCAGCAGCACGTTGACGATCGAACCCAGCAGATAGAGGTTCACCCCGGCGATCAGCACCTGGGCTACCGCGAAACTGAGCGCGTTCACCAGATGCGCACCGGTGCCGAAGCGGCGCCGCATGAATTCCGGGACGCTGCGCACCTTGGAGCCGTAGTAGAACGGCATCATCACCACGCCGAGGAACAGCATGGCCGGCACCGCGCCGATCCAGAAGTAATGCATGGTCGGCATGCCGTATTCGGCGCCGTTGGCCGACATGCCCATGATCTCGACCGCACCGAGATTCGCGGAGATGAAGGCCAGGCCGGTGACCCACGCCGGCAGCGAACGACCCGACAGGAAGAAATCGATACTCGAGGAGACCCGTGCGCGGGCCATCAGTCCGATTCCGAGTACGAAGACGAAATACACGGCGACCAAGGCGTAATCGACGGGCGCGGCATCGAGCCGGAGCTGATCCGACCCCAGCACCGCCGCCGCAGAATCGAACCGGTGCGGTGGCTGAGCTAGCGGCTGCATACGGATCTCCTGTCGGAAAGACCAGCGGTCGACCGGGTCACGATGTGCCCGGATCGTAGCGCGCCCCAGTGCATCTCCGGGGCCAGTCCGCCGCCCGCGCGGCGCGCGTCGGGTCGATCTGCCACTCTTCGAAGGAAGAATTTAGAGAAACATCGCCCTGCAAAATGCAACACTGGTGAGCCCGGGAAGGATCGAACACGATGCTCACAACTCATACTTCGCTCGACCCACTCGGCCGCCGCGATCGCGATCGCGAGGGACCTGCGACGCTGACCATCGAGATCGGCACGGCGACGGGAACGGGCGCTACCGAGGTGGCCGCCTTCGACGCGGCCCTGTGCGAACTCGGTGTGGGAGAGGCGAATCTGATCCGATTATCCTCGGTGATCCCGCCCCGGGCGCAGGTGCGGCGGACGGCGCGGGTACGCCAGCGGATCGGCTGGGGCGATCGTCTCTACTGCGTCTACGCCCTCGGGCACGCGCGATCGCCCGGCGCCACCGCGGCCGCCGGGATCGGCTGGACCCTGTGTGCGGACGGCTCCGGCGCGGGCCTGTTCGTGGAACACGCCGCCGAAACTACCGGGCAGGTCGAGGATCTCATCAACGCCAGCCTCGCCGATATGACCACCGCACGGCCAGGGCGCTTCGGCCCGATCCACACTGCCACCGTCGCGGTGCGCGCCGACGGGCGCGACACGTGTGCGCTCGTGCTGGCCGCCTACCGAGCCAGCGGCTGGGATCGTCCGTGAGCGATGCCCTCGGAACCGGGGCGTCGTGGCCGGGCGTCGAGATCACCATCGAGACGGCGATCGCGGACGCCGAGATCGACCTCTTCCACGACCTCTACGAGCAGGCTTTCGGACCGCTGCGAGCGCGCGCGATCGCCCGGCAGGTGCTGCATCGCAACGAGTTCCGCGCGGAGATGACCGACACCCGGGTCGACAAGATCGTGGCCCGCACACCGGCCGGCGAACCGATCGGACTCACCACCCTGACGCGGCATCTGGACACCGTGCCGTGGATCAGTCCGGAGTATTTTGCGACACGGTTTCCGCAACACGCCGAGCGCGATGCGATTTACTATGCAGGTTTCACCCTTGTTACCCCAACTGCGCGACACGGGGTGGCTTTTCATGCCATGATCAGTACAGTTGTCCAGATCCTGGCGGCAGATGGTGGGGTCGTCGGCTGGGACATCTGCTCGTACAACAATTCTCAATTCTCGTTTGCCGACGCACTGCGCAGTGCGGTCGGTGAACAGGCGAACGTGGAAGTCGCGGTCGAGGATTCACAAACCTACTACGCGGCTCGGTTCCTGAACGACGACGCGGACCAGGGGGGCTGATGACATCCGGCACACAGCACCACCACACCACCCGCATCCGGCCGCTGCGCACCTGGCCGCCGGAAAAGCTTTGGCGCACAGCGCTATCGACGGTCGTCGTCTCGATCGTGGCGGTCCTGGCGATCGCCGAATCCCCGGCGCTGTCACTGACGGCGATGCTGGGTGTCGTCGTCGCGACGCTGACCATGATCGGGACGGGAGTGCGCCGGCATCGGCCGCCCGCGCCGGCGGCCTGGTATCTGCTCGCCCTCTCCGGCGTCTTGTTCGCCGCCGGAACACTGCTGCGCGATTTCACCGCCAGCGGCTTCCCGCCGTACGACGATCTGGCGACGCTGGCCGGCTACGGCGGCGTCGGAGTCGCTGCCTTCCTCTGGTTGTGGCCGCGGCGCTCGAGCTGTCAGCGCGATCTGGTGCTGGATTCCGGTCTGATCGCGCTCGGCGCCCTGCTCGCCTCGTGGACCTTTCTCATCTCCCCGGTGCTGCACAACACCCGGCAGTGGGACGCCTCGGCGCTGATCATGCCGATCTATCCGGTGATCGATGCCTTGCTGCTGACGCTGGTCACCCACTCCGTGGTCACGTCGTCGCGCTCGGAGACCTCGTTGCGGCTGGTGCACGTCGGCCTGCTGGCGATCCTGGTGGCCGACCTCGGCTACAACCTGCAGTCCGCCGGCTCGGTACATCTCGACGCGCGCATGCTGTTGACGCCGCTGCTCGTCGCCTATGCGATGGTCGGGCTGGCGGCGCTGCATCCGACCATGGTCACCCTCGGCGGCGCCCGCCGGGTGCATCCGCACCGGTCCCGGCAGCGCGCCAGCGTGATCGCGGTGACGCTGGTGGTCGCCTCGCTGGTGCCGACCGTCGGCGCGCCGGTCGGCACGGTGGACCGGGTGGTGGTCTCCACACTGCTCGCCACGCTGTTGGTGGGTGTGCTGGTGCGCAGCGAGCGCGCGATCGTGCGCAGCGCGCGCAGCGAGCGCCGGGCCCAGTACCAGGCCGACCACGATATGCTCACCGGCCTGCTCAATCGGTCGGCGTTGCTGCGCGCCCCGGCGCGCAATCGCGAACTGTGGGCCGGGCGCCCGATCTGCCTGCTGTTTCTCGATCTGGACGGCTTCAAGACCATCAACGACAGCTACGGCCACGCGGTCGGCGACGAACTCATCGCGAACGCCGCCGCCCGCATCCGCCGCGTCATCCACCGCGACGATGTCGCGGCCCGCTACGGCGGCGACGAATTCGTGGTGCTGGCCGGCGCCAACCGCGCCGAGGCGGCCGTACTGGCCGAGAAACTGCTGGCCGCCTTCGGCAAACCCTTCGAACTGTCGGTCACCGAGGTGACCATCGGCGCGAGCATCGGCATCGCCTGCAGCGGCCCGCGCAGCACCGATGCCACCATCTACGACCTACTGCGCGAAGCGGATTCGGCCATGTACCACGCCAAGGACTATTCGCTCGGCTGCGCCTTCCACGACGACCTGCGCCATCTCCCCCAGGCCGAGAGCCGGCGGCGAGTGCGCCGGCACGAACCGGCGGTGTGAGCCGGCGTCACACCGCGGGTGCGATCGCGAAACGTTCGGCGAATTCCGACATCTGATCGTGGTGCTGCGCCGGCTCGGCTCCGGCGAATCCGACGACGAGGCGATGCACACCGGTTTCGGCGAGTTGTCCGGCACGGTCGGCGGAGATATCGGCCGATCCCCATCGCGTGTACTCGAGAGCCGCGGGGTCGCGGCCCGCCTCGGCAGCGGCCCCGCGCGCCAGCGCGAATTGCCGGTCGCGTTCGGCCTCGGTCAGCATGCCGCCGGCGAAATAGCCGTTGCCGCGCCGCCCGGCACGACGCGCGGCCGCCGCGCTGGAACCTCCGACATGGATGGGAAGTTCGCTCACGCCATGGGGTTTGGGGTAACTGCACAGATCGTCGAAGGAGAAGAACTCACCACGGTGCCCGACACCCTCCGGACCGCCCGACCACAGCAGCCGCAGCACGTCGATCGCCTCGTCGGCGCGGCGGCCGCGGGTGCGGTAGTCGACCCCGAGCGCCCGCGCCTCCCCCGGCAGACTGCCGAGGCCGACGGTGAGCAGCCGCATCCGGCCGCGCGACAACACGTCGATCGTCGCCAGCCGCTTGGCCAGCACGACCGGATGGCGGTAGGGAAGCAACAGCACGCCGGTGCCGAGCAGAATCCGCCGGGTGGCGGCCGCGACGAAGCTCAGGCAGTCGAGCGGATCGAAATACGGCAGGGTGGGCGGCAATTCGCCCGCGCCGTAGTCCGCCCCCGGATACAGCGCGATGTGATCCTGGACGTAGAGCCCTTCGAATCCACAGTCCTCGGCATGCCGGGCGAAGGCGACGAGCCGATCGGGATCGGTGCCGTTGAATGCCGTGCTGTAGCTGACCGCGAAACGCATCCGGAAACCTCCGAGTTAGCAGGTGAACGCACACTTCGGCGGCGGTCCGGTGACAGCGTCGATCCGATCCGTCAGATGCCGGCGTGCGGCGCCGAGTCGAGCGATCGCGTCGTCGATCTCGGCCAATTTGCGACGCAGTGACTCGACAGATTCCGGACATTCGTCACCCGACTCGTTGCCTGCGCGCAGACAGGTGACGAACGGCTGCGTGTCGGCCAGATCGAATCCCAGCTCCAGCAGATCGCGAATCTTGCGTACGACATCCACCTCGTGCTCGTCGTAGACGCGGTAGCCGTTCGCCGACCGCCGGGACCGGACCAGACCCTGCTGCTCGTAGTACCGCAGCATCCGGGCGCTCGTTCCCACCCGCTCGGCCAGTTCTCCGATCAGCATGAATTCCCTCTCGCCACTGCAGCCGCCACGCTAAACGTTGTCATCGGTGTCAACGCAAGGCCGCGGCCGCGAATTCGGAGGGAGCTGTGGCGTGCGGCCCGGTTAGCCGGACAGTTCGTCGAGCAGGCGCCGGGCCTGTTCGAGTTCGGCCTGGAGTTGTTCGACCTTGGCGCGCTGAGAGTCGCGAACGGCGTCCAGGACGGAGTCGACCACCTCGGCGACCTCCGGATGCAGCAGCTTCGCGGCCTGCGCCACCGAGGCACCCGCCACCGCCAGGCCCTTGATCGTGCGCTTCTTACCGTGCACCACATCCACGGCCCATTCCCCGTCGGCGGTGCCGGACAGGGTGACCGTCACCTCGGGGGCCTTGGATTTGCGGGCGGCCGCGGCCGACTTCTGGGGACGGGCTGCCGGCGTGGCGGCGGGTTTGGCCGCCGGCTTCTGATCCGAAGCAGGTTGCGGCGCAGGCGTTTTCGACGCCGCGGCGGGCACGGCTGCCGGTGTGGTCGGCGCGGACGGCGCGGTCACGGACGACGACATGCTCACTGCGGTGTCCTTCCTCGTTGCCGGCGTAGCGCCGGTGGTCTCGGATGTGGTGGTGCGCTTGTCCTTGCGGGCGGGCTTGGCCAATGTCACCTCGGTCGGCGAGAACGACATGACATCCTTCGATCCGGTCGGCCGGACCTGCAGGAAATCGCCGTCGGCTGGATCACCAAGTGCGATCACCTTGCCCGAACGCCCCTCGGATACTCCCACTGCCGCAGGAGTGAACCACACCATGGGTGGCCGGCCGTCGGCGAGCTCGGCCGCTATCTGTCGAATCTCGGTGTCGGACAACGGTTGCGGTTTGGTTCGTGGGGACGACATGGTGTACTCCGGGCGGGCTCGTAGACATCTGCGTGCCAAGAGCATGCCCCATGGCACCGACAAGTCCACATCGTGCGCGACACCCGGGTTACGGCAGACATATCGGCAACAGCTCAGCGAATCGGCCGATCCGCGCGCGGCGAACTCGGCCGCGTGCACACCGCGGCATCCGGAATCGTCGGTGTCCGTCGGTTCGCCCGCGTACGAGACCACTGCAATGTTTCGGCGAACCGTTCGGCCGGCCCCTTCGCCGGCGCACCGGCACAGACGGACGTCCCGGCGGGTGCGGCGACGTTGCCGCAGTGTGCCGAGGCGCCGGTCCGGGGCCGAAATCGGCGCACGCTCTGGCTCCCGGCGACCACGAACCGGTAGCGTGCGCTGTTCATGAGGAGTTCGGTGGTCGTCGAGGTCTGCCGATGAGTTCGCGATATCTGCCCGGCCTCGGTGACGAGCGCCGCGCGGTGCTCGAATTCTGCGGGGAGTTGACCGAGGAGCAGTGGGCCGCGCCCAGCGCGGCCGCCGGATGGTCGGTGGCCGAGGTCGTCATCCACATGACGACCGGAGTGCGCGCGCTGCTCACCCCGAGTGCCGCCGCCATCGTGGCCACTCGCGATCTGGAGCGCCTCAACGAACAGCTGGTGGACGAAAAACGTTCGCACACAACGCGTCACGTATTGCCGGAATTCGACACCTGGTCGCGGCGCGGCGTGCGGGCGCTGTCGCTGTTCACCGCGGCGGGGATACGGCGCATACAGCTCCCGATCGGTGAGCTGGGCTGGTACCGGCTGGACCTGATTCCGGCGATGCTGCTCTTCGACTGGCACACGCATCTGCGCCACGACATCGCGCCCGCGCTCGACCTTCCCCCGCCACCCACCGACGCGCTGCGCATGAACGCCATCCTGACCTGGCTCACCGTACTGCTGGAGCGTTCCCATCGCGAGGCGCTGAGCTGGCTCGACGCCCCGGTGGCGCTGACTTTCACCGGCCCCGGCGGCGGTACCTGGCGGATCGAGCCGCGGGGCGGGCGGCTGCGGGTGCGGCCCGGTCAGGCCGCCGGCGCCGCCGCCCATATCGCCGCGCTGGCGCTGGAGTTTCCGCAGTGGGGTACCCGGCGGTTGCCGTGGCGGGCGGGCGCGGTCGCGATCACCGGCGATGCCGAGCTCGGCGCGCGCGTACTCGACTCGATCAATCTGGTCTGAGCGGCCGACGCATGTCCGCGGACCGGACCCGCGTGGGCGTACAGTTGGGCTTCGACAAGATCGGCCCCGGACCCCGCGGTCCGGCGGGCCGATTCTCGATCGGCAAGAGGGGATTCGAGTGGACAGGCCAGCGTGGGCGCCCGAGGGCGTGGATATGCAGCGGCCCAGCCCGGCCCGGATGTACGACGCGCTGCTGGGCGGTTCCCACAATTTCGAAGTGGACCGGCACGCTGCGGCGGAGGGGCGCAAGCTGGTGCCGGATCTGCCGCGGCTGGCATTGAGCAACCGCGCTTTTCTGCGCCGGGCGGTCCGATTCATGATCGACTCCGGAATCCGGCAGTTCCTCGATGTCGGATCAGGAATTCCCACCGCTGGGAATGTGCACGAGGTCGCGCACGACATCGATCCCTCGATCCGGGTGCTCTACGCCGACATCGACCCCGTCGCGGTCACCCATGCGGCCACCATCCTGGAGGGCAACGACCACGCGGGCGCCATCGAGGCGGATCTGCGCAAGCCGGAGGAACTGCTCGCGCGCGCCCGTGAGACCGGCCTGATCGACTTCGATCGTCCCGTCGGTCTGCTGCTGGTCGCCGTGCTGCATCTGCTGCAGGACGAGGAACGTCCGCGCGAGCAGGTCGCCGCGTTGCGGGCGGCCGTGGCCCCGGGCAGCTATATCGCGATCTCCCATCTGTCCTCGGCACACCGGCCGGAGGCGGCCGCGCGGATTCACGAGGAATCGACCAGCGGCGTCGGAATCCGTTTCCGCGACCGCGCGGCCATCGTCGACATGTTCACCGGCTGGGAACAGGTCGAGCCGGGCGTCGTCGAATTACCTCTGTGGCGCCCGGAATCCGAGCGTGACCTGCACGAGACGCCGGGACGCTCGCTCGGTTTGGGCGGCGTGGGGCACAAGGTGTGACGGGGTCTACGGGATAGGCAGGGGTTTGCAGGGTGGGTTCGCAGGAGTTGGCGGCGCGGTGGGCCGACGCACTCGACGGAGTGGTCGCGCCGACGCTGACGCGAACCGAGATCGAGACCCTGCTCACCGGCCTGTGCGAGGAACTGCTGGGCACGCTGCGCGGCACCGTCGGCGTCGAGGCCGCCCGGCTGGCCGCCTCGTCGCTGGTCGCCGCGAATTATCGCGACGATGCCGCGGTGAGCCGATCGGTGGCGGTGATCTGCCGCGATATGGTCGCCGAGATCTGCCCGGACCCCGGTGACCCCGATTACGAGACCGTCCGCGACCGCGCCGTCACCGTGGCCGGGGAGTTCGCCGCCGGATTCACCGCGGCCCTGCGCGGTGCCGCTCTCGCCGAACAGGAGACGACGCTGAGCGCCGCACTGGCCGCGGTCCGTGAGGAACAGGCGCGGCGGCAACTGTCGGAGGCCCGGTTCGGCGCCATCTTCGCCGGCGCCTCGGTGGGCATCGGCACCATCGACGCCGAGACCGGCAGGGTCCGCGATGTGAACGCCGCTTTCGCCGAGATGCTCGGTGTGCCGATCGACCTGATCCTCGGCCGGTCGGTGGCGGCGGTGCTGGGCGAGGGCAACGTCGGTGAGGCCTACACCCAGTTCCAGCAGCTGTTGCGCGGCGGTCTGGACCGCTTCCGGATGGAGACGTCGCTCACCCGGCCCGACGGTCACCATTCCGATATCGACCTGTCCATGTCGGTGGTGCGGGACGCGCGCGGCAGGGTGCGATTCCTGATCGGGGTGGCCGTCGACATCACCGAGCGCAAGGCGCTGGCCGACCGGCTCTGGCACGAAGCCCATCACGACGATCTGACCGGGCTCGCCAATCGGCTGCTGTTCTTCGACCGGCTGGCGCAGGCCGAGCCGCCGATCGGACTGTGCTATCTCGACCTGGACGGATTCAAGGAGATCAACGACGATTACGGGCACACCATCGGTGATCGCGTGTTGCGTACGGTCGCCGAGCGACTGGGGGCGGCGGCCGAGCCCGATGGGCTGGCCGCTCGGATCGGGGGCGACGAGTTCATCGTGCTGATCGAGCGGTGCGCGGGCGAGACGCAACTGGTCGACATGTCGTCCCGGCTGCTGGCGGCACTCGGCGAACCGGTCGTGGTGGCCGGTGGGGCGATCACGGTGGGCGCCTCGATCGGCACCGCACTGGTCACCCGGCAGCCCGAGGCGGTCGACGATCTCATGCATGCCGTCGACACCGCGATGTACCGCAACAAGAGTGCGCGGCAACGGCCCGGCAGCCGGTCACGCCTGCATCAGTGAGCCGGCAGCGGCGAGGGGCCTCGATCCGCGAATTCGTGCCGGTCGCGCTCGTCGCCGTATCGGGCGAGGAAACCGGAGCAGTCGGGACATTCGGCGAGGATGGGATGGCGGCAATCGAGGATGTGGGCGAGGAAGCGATCGGTGGCCTCGAACAGGTCGATGCGGCGGCGCAACTGTGCCCGCTCGGCGGCAATCAGGGCCAGCCGTTCGTCGCGCCCGGAGATGCCGAGTTCCCGGATCCGGCGCAGCGACAACCCGGTGCGCTGCAGGGTGCGGATCAGCCGTGCCCGGTCGAGAGTCTGTTCGTCGTAGGCGCGATGCCCGGAGGGACTGCGGGCCGGATGCAGCAGCCCGACCGATTCCCAATGGCGCAGCACATGCGCCTCGACGCCGATCGCCACGGCGGCGTCGCCGATCTTCAGTCCCTCGTCCATCGCCGGCCTCACCCCTTTACTTCATGTCGACCTTAAGTTTTATCGTGCCACAACACGTGGCGACGATCCCGTCGTTCGCGGCCCACCCACAGAACGGACGAATGACATGCCGGATCCGGTGAAGACACCGAGTGTGCTCGAATGCTGCACTGCCGCAGTGGGTTCCGTGCGCGGGCTGATGCTGCCCCGCCGGCTCGATCGGCGCTTCCTGGCCTCGATCCCCGATGCCGGGCTGCCCGAGCCCCGAGGCGTCGTCTCGGTGCGCGCGCTGCCGCAGGCACCACGGTCGGTGCCGACGGCGGCGGTCGTCGAGGGAACGTTCACCCCGCGCCGTATCGACAACGCGCTGACCGCCTTCGTCGTCGAGCATCCGCAGGCCCGGTTCGTGGTCGACCCCGGCGTCTGCCTGGATGCCGAACGTCGCGCGATCGCGCAGCTCCCGGCGGTCCTGCGGGTCGCGGTGCGGCCCCCGGCCGCAACCGTGGCGACCGTCGACTCGCTGCGTGAACACGATCCGCGACCGCTGGATTTCGCGCTGCCCACGCACGCGCATTGGGATCATGTCTGCGGTCTGCTGGATCTGCCGGAACTGCCGGTCCACATGCACCGCGTCGAGCAGCGGTGGATCATGACGGGTCCGGTCGCGCCGGTCGGCGGCGTCCGCGATGCGCTGCGGGAGCGGCCCGTGGTCGAATACGACCTCGACGGACCGCCGGTGCTGACGTTCACCGCGAGCCACGATCTGTTCGGCGACGGGACCGTGGTGCTGGTGGATCTGTCCGGGCACACCCCCGGCAGTATCGGCGTCCTCGCCCACACCCGGCGGGGCTGGGTCCTGCTCGCCGGGGATGCCGCCTGGCACCACCTGCAGATCGACAAGATCCGCCAGAAGGCAAGCTACCCGGGCGGTTTCGCCGATGACGATCGCGAACTGACCTTCCGCACACTGCACCGGCTGCATCTGGCGCGCACGACGGTGACGGTGGTGCCGACCCACGACCACGCGGCCGCCCAGCGGTTGCGCGCCGAGGACGCGAACGTGGGCGTGGCGAACGACGGCTGAGGTCGCGGCGATTCGGCACCTTCGACCGGTCCAGCGAGCCTCGGGTGGCTATGGACCGGCGGGCCACTCGCTCGCGACCATGGCCTCATGACCTCCTCGGCGTATGTTCCCGCTCTGGCCGGCCACGAATTCGCGGTCGACACCACCTATCTCGACACCGCCTCGTACGGCATTCCGCCGGCCCGCGCGTTCACGGCGGTGAGTGAGGTTCTCGACGGGTGGGCGAGCGGGCATCGCGCACCCTCGCGCTACGACGATCGGGTGGATCGGCTGCGCGCGGCCTATGCCCGCATCCTCGACGGCGCGACGGCAGCCGATGTGGCGATCGGCAATTCGGCCGCCGCGCTCATCGGCCCGGCCGCGGCCGCACTCGCGCCCGGCTCCGAAGTGCTGGTCGCCGCAGGCGATTTCGCCTCCGTACCCAATCCGTTCCGCTACCGCGGAGATCTGCGGGTACGCACGGTGGAACTGGAGCGATTGGCCGAGGAGGTTCGACCGGATACCGCGCTGGTGGCCTGCAGTCTCGTCCAGTCCGCCGACGGCCGGACGGTCGATCCGGCGCGGTTGCGCGAGGCCACCGCGGCGCACGACGCGCTGCTGCTGTTCGACGTCTCGCAGGCGGCGGGCTGGTTGCCGCTGCGATTCGCCGATGCCGACATCTGGGTGTGCGCGAGCTTCAAATGGCTGCTCGGCGCTCGCAGTGTCGGGCTGCTGGCGATCCGGCCGGAGATCGCCGACCGGGTGCGCCCGCATGCGCCGGGCTGGTACGCGGCCGCCGACCGCTGGGCGGAAATGTATGCGCCGCAACGACTTGCCGATACGGCGCGGCGCTTCGACGCCACGCCCGATTGGCTGGGTGTGGTAGGCGCGCTGGCCGGAGCGGAACTGCTGGAGGAGTTGACGATTCCGGCGATTCAGGCCCACGATCTGGCGCTGGCCGACCGCTTCCGCGCCGGACTGGACGACCTGGGCTTCGCGCCCGTGCCCGGACGCGCGCCGATCGTGTCGATTCCGGGCGCCGCGGCCGCCGCCGACGCCCTGGCCGATGCCGCGGTGGTGACCACGGCCCGAGCGGGTGCGCTGCGGGTGTCGTTCCACGTCCACAACGATTCCGACGATGTCGACCGTGCCTTGAAAGCCTTGAGCGACAGCCGGAGTCGAACGACGTCGGGTCAGTAGGTGCGGCGCGGACGTCCCGGTGGCTGTCGCGATTCGGCACGCACGCGATCGCGCAGTTCGCCGGGAATGCGGTGGATGATCGCCGAGCGGTCCGCGGCCGCGAGTTTGCGGCGAATGGTCGCCACCTGGGCGTCGACCGTGCGGACCGACGTCCCGCGGCGCACCGCGACCGCACTGTTGGTCCAACCGGCGGCCACCAGAATCGCGATATCGCGTTCGGCGGGTGAAAGTTCCTGCCATCGTGCGTCGTCCGGGCCGGCATCGGCGTCCTCGACTATCTCCAGCCGCCCGAGGAAATACCGCTGCAACTCGTTGTCCTGCGGCCGCATCCGCCCACCGCGACGCACCGCGGCGGCGTAACGCTCGGCCCCGAGCACCGCGGTCGCGGCCGCGCGCGCCGCCGACGATCCCTCCACCACCAGCGGCACCCGGTCCGAGGCGATCCCCATCGAGCGATGCAGCGCGGCCGTGCCGCCCTGCAGGTAGGCGATCTCCCGCGCGGCCGCCGCGAGCTCGTCCGGGCGCGCGCCGGATTCGATACGCCGCGACAGGATCGTGGCCAGCGCGACGGTGCAGAAATGGATGATCCAGCCCGCGGTCCAGGTATCTCCGCGATCGAGATGCGCGGCCACGGCCGCCCGGCCCCGGCGCACGGCGTCCGCGGGGTCGCCGTGGCGGATGGTGGCGACCAGTTCCGCGAACTCGGCCCAGGAAACCGCCCACGGCGCATCCGTTTTCGCCGCGTCGTGCAGGTGGCGGCGCACCACCCGCCCGGCCACCTCCGGGGTCGCCAGGCTGGCGGCCGCGAGCACGGTGAACAGATCACTGCGCTGGGTGCCGCCGCGATCGCCGACGGCCGCGAACTTCCGGCGGGCGCGCGACAACACCTCGATCGAGCGCAGGTCCAGGCGAATCAGGAACAATTCCAGTCCCCAGGTGAATTCGACCTGGGCCGGCAGGCCGATGTCGTCGGCGGTGTGCTCTCGCCACTCCCGGCGCAGCACCGGATCGGTGAGACATTCGGCGGCACATTCGCCGAGAAGGCGGGAGGTGTAGTCGAATCGGCCCTGCCACACCGCGATCCAGCCGATCAGGGCCTTGGCGGTGATCCGCAGCGACGACAAGGCCGGATCGTCGCCGACCACCGCGAGGGCGCGTTCGGTGAGCCCGGCGACCGCGCGGTTGGTGCCGGTGAGGAACGGCACCCGCAATGCCATGACCACGGTGGCGATCTCGAGTCCGATCACGGCCTCGGCCGGATCGCCGAGGCTGGTCTCCACCGCGAGCAGCACGTCGTTCCATGCCCCGCGGACCCAGTCGATCCACTCCATCTCGTCGGGCCCGTACCACATCGCCTGTCCGGCAACGACTTTGTCACGGAAGTAGCGACGATGGCGGGCAGGCATGCCGGACGGTGAGGCCGAACCGTCCGGTCGCTCCTGCAGCCGGAGGCGGGCGAACGCGCGCACGCTCTCGGGCAGGAAATAGCGCACCGAGGTGGCCGTCATGCGGGTCGACACCAGCGACCGTTCGACCAGTCGCTCCAGCGTGGCGGCGATGATCGGCTCGGGCAACGCCTCGTCGGCGCAGACCTGCGCCACCGCGCTGTATTCGATACCGCCGCTGCGGGTTTCCTCGTCACCGGGGTCGAATCCGGCCGCGAAGACCGACATCCGGTCCAGCAGCAGGCGTTCGGCGTCGGTGCACAGCCCGTAGGACCAGGCGATCACGTCACCGACGTTGCGATGACGCTCGTCGGCGCCGGCCCGCACACCCGACGACCAGTGCATCCACGCCTCGGAGTCGGTGCCGGTGAGATCGCGCAACACCTCGGCGAGCGGCCGGTAGCGCAGCCGGGCCGCGGCCAGCCGGATGAACAGCGGATTGTTGTCCACCTGCCGGCAGATCCGGGCGGCCAGTTCCAGGGTCGCGGGATCCGCGGCGATGGGCCGGCCGGTCAGTTCGGCACGCCGCCGGAACAGTTCCAGCGCATGGTTTTTGGTGAGTGGCGGCACCGGCACCAGCCGCTCGTCGGTCCAGCCGATCGGTTCCCGGCTGGTGGCCACGACGGTGACGTCCGGATTCACGCTCAGTAGCTCGACGATCAGCCGCGCCACCGGATGCAGCACGTGTTCACAGTTGTCCAGGACCAGGACGGTGCGAGCGGCGCCGAGCGCGGCGAAGGCCTCGAGCAGGCAGTCTTCCGCGCTGCTGCCGGTGGTCGCGGTCGGTGCGACGGTGCGCACGATCTCCTCGGCGACCGCCTCGGCGTCGGCGCCGGTCTCCAGCCGCGCCAACCGCACCCACAGCACGTGATCGCGACCGGGCCGCTGGGACCTGCGCAACGCCTCGGTAGCCAGCGTCGTCTTACCGATCCCACCCGGTCCGAGCAGCGTGATCAGCCGGGGCCCACCGGGTTCGAGCAGTTCGGCGATGCTGCGCAGTTCCGCTGTCCGGCCGACGAATTGGGATATCCACGGTGTGGTCACGACCGGGCCGTCTCGCGCCGGGCCAAAGCCTCGCTGCGCATCCGCTCCCGGGCCTCGGCGGGCAGATGCCGGGCGATCTCCGCGCGCGAGGTGATCTGCAACTTCTGCCGGACCATCGCCACCTGGGCATCGACCGTGCGCACCGAACTGCGGCGGCGCACGGCGATGGCGCTGTTGGGCCAGCCCGCGGCCGCCAGCACCGCCACCTCACGTTCCGCCCGCGACAGGCTCTCCCAGCGATCCGACTCCGGCCGCGCCGCCGCCACCGCGCCGACCGGCGGTTGTGCCGTGACGACACACGGCTGCTGGGGCAGCGCCGAGCCCTCGGCGCGGCGCACCTCCAGCCGGCGCAGCTGCAGATGCCGGGCCGCGAGCCGATTGGCCTCGACCGGATCACGCCGGTGCAGTTCGGCGCGCGCGACGAGGCGGACACATTCGGTGAGATACCACCGTGCCGAGGTCCCGGTCAGCCGCACGATCACCAGCGACCGTTCCACCAGCCGGTCCAGTGTCGATTCGATCGACACCGCGGGCAACGCCTCGTCGGCACAGATCGCCTCGATCGCCTCCCGATCGGCTCCGCCGCCCGCGGAGCCACCCGGAAAGACCGACAACCGTTGCAGCAGAATGGATTCGGCTGGGGTGCAGCGACTGGTGGACCATGCGATGTTGGCGCCGATATCGCGGTGGCGTGCTTCCACCCCGACCCGGGCACTGTCGGACCATTGCAGGCGACGGTCGTAGGCATCGCCGCTCACCTCGTGCAACACGATGGCGGGCGGATGGTGCCGCAATCTGATCGCGGCCAGCCGCAGGCCGAACGGATTGTGGCTCATATGCGCACAGATCCGCCGGAGAATATCGTCGTCCTCGTCGCCGTCGCCGGCCGTGCGGCCGGTGAGCTCCATGCGAATGCGCAGCAGCCGCAACGCCTGTGCGGGATCCAGCGAGGGCACCGGGACGAGTTGTTCGTCGATCCAGCCGATCGGCTCGCGACTGGTGGCCACGACGATCAGCGCCGGGTCGGCTTCGAGCAGGTCCGCGAGCTCGGTCGCGAGGGCGGTCACCAGCCGATCGCAGCTGTCCAGGACCAATACGTGCGGGGCGCCGCCGGGCCGGGGCGCGAACTCGCGCAGTTCGGCGATCGCGGTCTCGGCGTCCAGTTCCGCCAGCGCCAGCCAGCGCGTGGGCAGGTCTACGTCGCGGCGCAGCGTTTCGATGGCCAGCCTGGTCTTGCCGATACCGCCGGGGCCGGTCAGGGTGATCAGCCGTGCGCCACGGGCGATCAGCGCGGTTATCCGCTCTCGCTGCGCGAGCCTGCCCACGAACTCACTGCTGGTGGCGGGCAGTACACCGATGCGCGATCGCTGGAACATAGTAGGAACAAGTTAGCCCACCGTGCCCCCGTCGCGTGTCCGGATTCGATACCGCGATCTGCGACTACCCCGTTCGCGCGACCGGCGCGGCCTGTTGATAGTGCATCTGCACGACCGCGCTGTCGAAGGTCATGATGTCCACCAGCTGCAGTCCCGCCGTATCCAGCGGTTTGGGGAACAGCGGCACCCCACCGCCGAGGAGCAGCGGGTGCACGAACAGCCGGTATTCGTCGACGAGATCGTGTTCGAGAAAGTACGAGGCGGTTTGCGCACCGCCGAAGACCACGACGGGTCCGGTCGAGGCCGCCCGCAGCGCGCTGATCTCGCCGATCGGATCCGCACCGATCACCCGGGTGTTCCAGCCCGGATCGCGCAGCGTATGGGAGAACACCAGTTTCGGTGTGCGTTTCCAGCAGCGCGCGAATTCGACGTAGAACGGCGAGATGGCCGGATCGGCATCGGCATAGGGCCAGAACGCGGCCATGATCTCGAATGTCTTACGGCCGTAGACGAACACCTCGGCCGCCCGTAGTTCGTCCAGGAAGGACTCACACAGCTCTTCGTCCACCACCGGCCAGTGAATTTCCTGGTCGGGCCCCTCCGCGTATCCGTCGAGCGACATCTGCATCCACAGTGTCACGCCTGCCATCGCTCACCCATCTGCCGTAACTTGCCGACGTGTGATTGTTCCCCCCGGTGGGGGCGGCGCGCATCGGTAATGTTCGGGCGCACCTACTTAAGTAGGTTGCGCCCGTTACCTATAGGTGCCGGATCAGAGCAGTTCGCCGTCGCGGCACAGGCTCGACGAACGCCAGGTCGGCGCCGGGCCCTCGCCCTGGAAACGCCACTGGGAGATCGGCCCGGCTGCTCGCCAGTACAGACCGCCCGAGGCCGGAACCGCCTCGTACACATCCTCGGTCCCCGCGATCAGCTGATCGCCCACGCAGTAATCGTTGTAGGACGTGCCCGGCTGGCGTGCGCCGGGACTGAAGCGACCGGCCGGGTTTCCGAGCGCGCCCGGATTGGCCACGGTGTCGGCGCGGTGGGACGGACCGTCCGCACTCCATCGGGCGGCGCCGAAAAGTTCACTGCGGCAACTGAATGCCCAGCCGCCGGCATGCACCTGCGTCCCCGGGGCGAAGGCGGCGCCGGCCCACAGACAGTACGGTCCGGGCGCCTGTGCCGCGGCCGGACCGGCAGACAGGCCCACGACCGCGGCACCCGCGACGGTCGCGGCCAGCAGCAGGGATCGGGTGGTGCGGGCAAAGGTGGCTGCGGTCATCGGTGTGTCTCCGTTCAATCGTGCACTTCCGACGCTGATGGACGGAAGTATCGGCCACACCGTTAATGTACCGTTAGACAACGGCACGTTATATCGCGAAATGTCCCCAGGGATGGGAGTGAGGAAATTTCGCGGTGAACGCTCAGGAGTCGGCGAGCGCCTCGTTCAGCGCACTGTCCTGATCGAGATACCGGGCCACGAACCGGCCGATCAGTTCGGCGCCGGCCTGGGCCGGGACGGTCCGGATCGCCTCGGAGCCCGCGGCCAGCCCGGCCACATCGGCCGGCGTGCCCGCCGAATCCTGGAAGCCGGTCCACACCGTGCGCTGGAACAGGTCCGTGAAGCGGCGCGCGATCCGGTCGCATTCGATCGCCAGCCGCTCGAATTCGGCGATGATCTCCGGCTCCGGCACACCCGCGGCGGCCAGCCGGTCGGCGGCCTGCAACAGCACCGGATCGGCGGCGCGGTAGGTGCCGGCGTCGACCGGCTCGTAGAGGCCGAGGGCGACGACCCGGGCCAGTCCGTTGGGCACCTCGCGCAACCGCTGCGCCAGGTCGGTCGCGGCGATCGTCACATCGGCCGGCGATTCGGCGCCCGACGACGCATCGGGCTCCGCGACGCCCAGAATGTCGCCGAGATCGTCACCGCGATCCCAGGCGTTGAGCAGTTCCTTGATGCCGTTGAGTTTGATGCCGCGGTCCAGCAATCGGCTGATGGTCCGCACCCGGTTGAGGTGCGCGGCGCTGTAGAAGCCGGTGCGACCCTTGACCTGCGGCGGCGGCAGCACGCCGCGCTCGTGGTACACCCGCAGGCTGCGCACGGTGGTCCCCGCCTCACGCGCGAGCTCGTCGATGGTGTACTCGGTCCGGGTCGTCATACATCAAGGAAACCACACTGAAACATACGTGGATCGAAAGTGTGCGGCGGCATGCCGGTTCCCATCCTTGGCGGTTCGATTGCGATCCGCGGGGGTGGCGGACCTATCCTGCTGTGCATGGACGATATGGCGGACGCGCGCCCCAGCGCCGCCGAGCGAGAGCGCGCACTGCAGGAATTGTCACAGCAACTGGGCGCCGGCAGATTGACCCTGCCCGAATTCGACGAACGCACCGCGCTGGCCACCCGGGCCGATACCCGCGTCGAGCTGGCGGCGCTGTTCACCGATCTGCCCGCCGTCACCCCCGATCCCCCGGCCGCGGCCGCACCGGCCAATCCGCTGCCCTCCCTGGCCGTCCTGGCCGGTGCCATCACGGTCTTCGCGGGGGCGGCGGCATGGGCGGCCGGAAACTGGCTGTGGCTGTTGCTGATCGCCGCGGCGCCGGTGGCCGTCGTGCTCTGGCGGGTGCGCGGAGTCGCCTGAGCCGGTTCACCACCGGGTGCGCGGACGTACCTGATTGGCCAGATCGACGAGCCGGTAGCGATGCAACCGGCCCGGTGCCGTGCGGGCGAGGGCGCGCAGCGAGGTCTCGAGCCCCAGCTGCAGCCCGGATTCGGTGAGCGCGAAGCCCAGCAGGGTCGCCTCGGCCCGGCGCGGCTGCCCGCCCGCACGCACCCATTCCAGCGCCGCGCCCACCACGACGACCTGCAACTGCAGGGCCCGCGGTTCCTCCGGCAGCGCCTCCAGGCGCTGCGCGGCCGCGGCGAGGTCCTCCTCGGTCACCTCCGCCACCGGTCGCGACACCAGCAGCAGTCCGCCGGTCATGTGGGCAAGCGCGTAGTGCCGTGAGGACATCGGGACCCGGTCGAGTACCGCGACGGCGTCGAGCAGTTCGCCGTCCGCGGCCAGTCGCCGCGCCAGTCCGAACGCCGCGCTGACCACCCCGTGGTTGGTGCGCCAAACGGTCCGATAGAAGTCGACCGCGGCCCGGTGCCAGCGATCCGGATCGGCCGGCAGGTCGAGATGTTGCAGGACCAGTTCGGCGGTGGCCGCCAGCGCGAGCGCGGGGGCGATCTCCCCGGGCAGCATGGCGTGCACGGTGTCGAACTGCGTGTAGGCGCGCTCGAAGGCGCCGTCGAGCAGATCGGCGATACCGCGGTACCAGGTCAGCCGCCAGTCGGTGTCGTAGTCGAGCATCAGTTCCCGCAACAGGGCCCGCGCCGGTTCCACCTCGCCCAGATCGAGATGGGCGCGCACCGCGGTGAGAGCGCCCTCGAGTTCGAAGGAACCGGTGTCGGCCAGCACCCCGGAGGCGATCCGATCGCGTATGCGCCGCAACGTATCCAGCGCGTGGCGCGGATCCCCGTGCAGCAGCGTGGACATCAGCTCGGCACTGGGATCGGTGCTGTCCATCAGCGGAACCGGCAGGGCGGCCACCACCGCGCGCGCGTCGAGGGTCGGCATCCGGTGGCGGCCGTCGACGATACCGTCGGTCTGGCCGATCAGCGTCTCGATGCCGAAATCACCACGCATGGAACCGAATTCGACCGAAGCCTGCGGATGTTCCCGGTCGGTGTCGGTGGCCAGCACCATCCGGAGCACGCCGGTGAGCTGGCAGTACATCGAATAGGTGGAGGGGAATCGGCGGGCCGGTTCGGGATCGGTGGCCCGGCACAGCAGCCGATACAGCGACGGATAGCGGACCAGCAGCGGATGTGCCTGCGGCTCCGGCATTTCCGGCAGCTGATGGCCGCGCTCGTCGCGCGGCAACTGCATCACCAGTGCCGCCAGGGTGCGGCCCACGGTGTAGATGTCGGAGGCGACGGTGGGCCCGGTCTCGGTGATCTCGGGCGCCTGGAAACCCGGTGTGCCGTAGATACTTCCGAACGACTCCATGGCCGCCACCGCACCGAGGTCGATGAGTTTGACCTCGTCCTCGCTGACCATGATGTTGTCGGGTTTGAGGTCGTTGTAGGACAATCCGAACGAATGCAGGTAGTCCAGCGCCGGCAGAACCTCCATCACGTACGCGATGGCCTCCGCCACCGGAATACGCTGCGGCGCACGCTGATCGAGCACACGCTTGAGCGACTGCCCGCCGACGTACTCCATCACGATGTAGCCGTCGGCGACATCGCGGCCCGGGCCGCGGTGCTTGACGAAGTTGTAGATCTTCACGATGCCGGGATAGGCGACCTCCGACAGGAACTGCCGCTCCGCGAGCGCGACCACGTGCGCCTCGAAATCCTGCGGATTCTGCAGGCCCTTCAGCACCACCCAGCGATCGCTGACGTTGCGGTCGACGGCCAGGTAGATCCAGCCCAGACCGCCGTGCGCCAGGCAACCCTGCACCTCGTACTGTCCGGCGACCACCTCACCCGGTTGCAGAATCGGCCGGAAGTTGAACGGGGACCGGCATTTTCCGCAGTCCCCCGCGACCTGCCCGGGGCCCGCGTCGCCCGCGCGCCCGACCGGGGAGTTGCATTTCCAGCAGAACCGCTTCTCCTCGGGCACTTCCGGGTCGTCCAGCACCGCGGCACGCGGATCCACCGAGACCACCCGCGGCATCTCCACCAGGCCGGCGCCCAGCCGGCGCGGACTCGGTCGGGAGCGCGCGCTGCGACCGGAGCCGGTGTCGGTGCCGAGCGTGTCGACCTCGACATCCGCGGTCACCGGCCCCGAGAACGGGTCCGGCTCGAAACTCGTTGCGGCACCGTTCTTCTCGACAGCGATGCCGCCGGCCTGCCGCACGGACGGTTCATCCGGAGAGTCCACCGCGACGCGCAGTCGCTGCGAGAGTTCTGTCCCACCGTTGCGTCGCGTCGCCCACGGATGCGCATCGGGTCCGCGCACCTCGCTGCGGCGGATGCGGCGATTCGCCCACGGATGCGGAAGTGGCGTATCGGGTCGCTCCGGCATGAGAAACCTCCCGAGGCCGCTGATGAACCGGGGCCTCATTCTCGTTCCCCGTTCGCGGTCCCGCGTTCGCGAGCTTCCCAAGGCCGGGAACAGCTCCGCCCCGGTGGTACCGGGGCGGAGGGAGCGACTACTTCTGGGCGTCGGGCGCTGATCCCGGCTCCCCGGATTCGGCTGCCGACTCGGCCGCCTCGTTCTGTAGCGGACGCTCCGCCAGCACCGGGAACTGACCGGTGTAGCCGAGACGCTCGGTGGCCATGGCCAAGACCTTGCGGCGGGCCAGGAACCAGCCCGCGACCAGCGCGGGCAGCATGACGCACACCATGGCCAGCACGGCGAAGCGCTGCACGTCGTCGTCGCTGGCGGCCATCAGGACCACCACGGCCGCCAGGAACACCAGGGTCGCGATGCTGGTGTACGGAGCGCCGATCAGCCGGAACGACGGCCGCTCGACCTTGCCGATGCGCGACCAGCGCCACAACTGCAACTGACACAGGATGATCGCCGTCCACGCGAAGATCGTGCCCAGCGCCGACATGTTCAGCACGATCTCGAACGCCTTGTCCGGCACCATCGCGTTGAGTCCGACACCGATCAGCGCGATGCACCCGGTAGCGAGGATGCCGACGTAGGGCACACCGGAACTCGACATACGCGAGGCCACCTTGGGCGCGCTGCCGTTCATCGCCATCGAGCGCAGGATCCGGCCCGTGGAGTAGAGCCCGGCGTTCAGGCTGGAGAACGCGGCGGTCAGCACGACGAGATTCATGATGGACCCGGCGCCGTTCACCCCGAGTTTGGAGAAGAAGGTGACGAACGGGCTCTCGCCGGCGTGGAAGTCGCTGTAGGGCAACAGCAGTCCGAGCAGGACCAGCGAACCGACGTAGAACAGCGCGATCCGTGCGATCACCGAATTGATCGCGCGCGGCATGATCTTCTCCGGATTCTCGGCCTCACCCGCGGCGGTGCCGATCAGCTCGACCGCCGCATAGGCGAAGACGACACCGGTGGTGACGGTGACCAGCGGCAGGAATCCGGTCGGGAACAGACCGCCGTGCGCGGAGAGCAGGCTCAGGCCGGTGGTCTGGCCGTCCAGATCGAAGCGGCCGCCGAGGATGACCACACCCACGATCAGGAAGGCGACCAGCGCGACCACCTTGATCAGCGCCGCCCAGAACTCGAGCTCGCCGAACCAGCGCACCGAGATCAGGTTGATGCTCACCACGATCGCCAGTGCGATCAGCGCGATGAGCCACTGCGGAATGCTGCGGGTCCCTCCCCAATAGTGGACATAGGTCGCGATCGCGGTGATGTCTACGATCCCGGTCATACACCAGTGGAAGAAGTACATCCAGCCGACGCCGAAAGCCAGCTTCTCCCCGTAGAACTCGCGAGCGTAGGAGACGAACGATCCCGAGGAGGGGCGATGCAGCACCAGCTCGCCGAGCGCTCGCAGGATGAAGAATACGAAGATTCCACAGACGGCGTAGACGAGGAACAGGCCCGGGCCCGCGTCGTGCAGGCGGCCGGCTGCGCCGAGGAACAGGCCGGTGCCGATGGCACCGCCGATGGCGATCATCTGCAGCTGCCGGGGGCGCAGCGATTTGTGATAGCCCGCATCCTCGGCATGCAGCGCGTCCGCGGGCGCCGTCGCCTCCGAGGGAGGTCGAACAGTTGTCATGGGGGAGGACCTTTCACGTGACGGCGATCATATCTATGGGCAATGTACCGTCATTCAACGGCACGTTCAATACGTGGGATGGGTTGTAACACAACGGAAATGCCATCCGCCGAGGTCGGCGGTAGATCATACCGATAGGTATCGGTACGCTGGATAACGACAACGGCCGAGGAAGGGCGAGGATATGGCCTGGTTCGAGCGGGAATTCATCGCCGTCCCGGACGGTCGCAAAGATCAGCTGGTCTACAAGTGGCCCGATCTGAACATCCGGCGCTACAGCCGGACGATCGTCAACGCCGATCAGATCGCACTGTTCGTCAAGTCCGGCCGGGTCGTCGCGACGATGGGGCCGGGGCGCCATCGCGTCGACGCCGACGAGCTGCCGGTACTCGGTGCGCTCGTCGACACCGTCACCGGCAACAACTTCTACCGCGCGGAGCTGTACTTCGTTTCCACGCGCGAATTCGCGGGCGTCAAATTCGGCGGCCGGCTCGACGACATCGTCGACCCGGCCAGCGAGCAGATCGTGACGCTGCGGGTCTTCGGCGAATTCGCCCTGTCCGTCCGCGATCCCGCGCAACTGATCACCTCCCTCGTCGGCACCACCGATCTCACCGATCCTGCCGGAGTTCAGGCCTGGTGCGCGGATTTGCTGCTCAAGTCGATGAAGATGACCGTGTCGCACGGCATCTCGGAGGGCGACTGGCAGGTGCTCG
>NZ_BDBN01000111.1 GCF_001613005.1 Nocardia nova NBRC 15556
CGGTGAGCCCGCCGGCGTCCGCCGCCCGTGCGGCGATCACATCCTCGAGTGCGGGCGTGATCGCCGCGGTGGCGCCGAGGAACGCCGTGCGCAGCGCCGGGTGAGTGGTGATCAGCACCAGTGCGTCTCGATGTTCGTCGCCCGGATCGGAGTACTGCGCGACGATCGCCTCGGTGACGGCCGAGGCCAAACGCGTGTCCGCGGGATACCCGGCGATCGCCGCGGCGACCCGCGCCTCCCGGTCCGCGCCGACGGCGGCGACGATCGCCTCTTCCCGGCTGGAGAAATAGTTGTTGTACGTCCGCGGCGATACCCCGGCGGCCTCGGCGATGTCCTCGACCCGCACGTCGTCCGGCCCGCGCTCGAGGGCCAGCCGCAGCGCCGCCTCGCGCAGCGCCATCCGGGTGGCTTGCTTCTTGCGCTCCCGCAAGCCCGTCGTCTTCGTCGTCACGGCTCTCGTGGTCACGGGTCCATCATGCCATATCTGCGTACACGCAAAATTGCGTGTACGCACTTTTTGCGCTTAGCTTGGTGGCGTATCCACTCGCGCCAGACAGAAGGGCCCATCCATGCGAGGCAAAGGAATGACCTACGACACCGGGTTCGTCCGGAACGGCAGTACATCCCGGCCGGAGTTCGACCCAGCGGTGGTCCGCCGGGAACTGGCCGTCATCCGGGACGATCTGCACTGCACGGCCGTCCAGATCACCGGCGGCGACCCGGAGCGGTTGGAACTCGCCGCCGGCTACGCCGCGGAGCTGGGCCTCGAGGTCTGGTTCTCGCCGTACCCGCTGGAGCTGACGACCGCCGAGATCCTCGCGCTGTTCAGCGAGTGCGCGCCGCGCGCCGAGCGCATTCGCCGCACCGGCGCGGAGGTCGTCTTCGTCACCGGCGTCGAACTGACATTGATGAACCGCGGCTTCCTACCGGGCGAGACCGCGATGGATCGCGTCGGTCACCTGTTCTCCGAGCCCGGCGAGCGTAGTGACCGGATAGCCGAGGTGAGCGCCCGCCTCGACGACTTCCTGCGCGACGCGGCGGCCGCGGTGCGGCGCCACTTCCTCGGCAAACTCACCTACTGCGCTATCCCGTACGAGCAGATCGACTGGGTGCCTTTCGATTTTGTTTCCGTCGAGCTGATCCGCTCGGCCGAGGTCGCCGACCGGTTTCGCGACGGCGTGCGCGCCCTGGTCGCTCAGGGAAAGCCGTTGGCGATCACCGGTTTCGGCACCGCGACCTGGCGAGGTTCGGCCGATGTGGCGCCGCGCAGTATGGAGATCGTCGAATACGACCCCGTCACGGGTGCGCCGGTCCGGCTGGACGGCGACTATGTGCGCGACGAGGCCGGGCAGGCCGCCTATCTCAGCGACCTGCTCGAGATCTTCGACGGTGAGGGTGTGGACTCCGCTTTCGTGTTCCTGTTCGCGCTCCACAGTCATCCCCATCGACCCGACGGCGACCCCCGCGACGACCTCGACCTCGCCGGGCTGGGCATCGTGAAAGTATTCGAAGACCGCCACGGCGCCACCTACCCGGATATGACCTGGGAACCCAAAGCCGCATTCGCCGCCGTCGCCGAGTTCTACGGCAGCGACGCGTAATCCCTACCCCGCGGCGAACGCACCCGCCTGCGCCGCCGGCACCGCCGCGGCGGCGGCCCGCCGCGGCCCCTCGGGGTCGGCCGGGGTCCGCAACAACACCAAACATCGCGCCAGCGCCGGTACACCGTGGTGCGGTGCACTCCCCGCCCGGGAGGGCGTATGCCATCATCGGGAAGCAACATTCGTCGCATCAAAGCGGTAGTCGCGGTTTTCGCACTTTCCGATCAGCCACGGACAGAAGGGATTCCGCATGCCCGAACAACTTCCCGTCACGCCTCCCACCACGCTGCATCCGATGCCCGGGCAGCCGCGAGTCGTCCTGCTGAAACCCCTCGTCACCTCGCCGCTGATCGAGGTCGGCGAATACTCCTACTACGACGATCCGGACGATCCCACCGCGTTCGAAACCCGCAATGTCCTCTACCACTACGGTCCGGACAAGCTCGTCATCGGCAGGTTCTGCGCCCTCGCCACCGGCGTGCGATTCATCATGAACGGCGCCAACCACCGCATGGACGGGCCCTCGACCTTCCCGTTCCCGACCATGGGTGGCGCATGGTCCCGGCATGTCGACCTCCTCATGGAGCTGCCCAATCGCGGCGACACGGTGGTCGGCAACGACGTATGGATCGGTTACGGCGCAACGGTGCTGCCCGGAGTGCGCATCGGTCACGGCGCCATCGTCGGCGCCGGTTCCGTGGTGACCTCCGACGTCCCGGACTACGGCATCGTCGGCGGCAATCCCGCCCGGCTCATCCGCCACCGCTACAGCGCGGCCGACATCGACCGCCTGCTGGCCCTCGCCTGGTGGGACTGGCCGCTCGCGCACATCGACGAGCACGTCCGCACGATCATGTCCGGCACCGTCGACGACCTGGAGAAAGCGGCACCCGCACAGCCCTCCCGAACCGAGTAACCGCATGCCCGAATCACCCACCCCCATCTCTCGAACAGCGGAAGACACTGAGACTCAGTGGCATTCGGCCGAGGTCACCGACGCAGCGATGCCAATCAGAAACATTGGGCGTGGAGTATTACGGTCGTGGAATCGCTCCCACCCAAACACCTCCTGCTCGAGGCCTGCCGGGGTCTGACCTACGACGGTCACCCCGTGCTGAAATGCGCGTGGCGCCTCAGCGAATTGCACGAGCAGAGACTGTCCGCCGCGCCCGGGCCGACCCTGGACATCGATCGCGATCGGGCCCAACTGGTTTCCGATATCGATCGCTGGGTCGCCACCGAATTACCCCGGGCACACGGCGGCGCACGCATGCACACCGAAACGGTCGGCACGGTGATCGACCGGCTCGCCCAGTTCTCCGCATTGGCCTATCTGACGCTGACGCACGAACCGGAATACGTCATGCACGACGCCTGGCGGCGGCTGTCGGAATTGGCGGTGGCCTACGACCATCTGGCCGGCGAGGTGACCGCCGGCCTGTGCCGGTTGCCGGATCTCAGCGGTCACCGCGAAGAGGAATGAACCACCGGCCGAACGGCGGCGCGGGCGAGGGACCGACGCCGCCGATGGCTGATGAGCGGATCAGGGCAGTCGATCCGCATCGGGCGACCCGACACACCGATCCTGCGCCGACATCCTCGAGATAGCCCCGGATGTTCCTGTGAAACGGCTGGCAAGCCGACGCCTCCCGTCAGGCGGTCGCCCCCACCTCCGGCCCGGCGGGCATCAACGCGCGCACGGCGTCGATCGTGTCGGCCTGCGCGGGCTCCTTGTCCGGCCGATACCGCACCACCCGGGCGAACCGCAGTGCCACGCCGCCGGGATAGCGCGTGCTGGTCTGCACCCCGTCGAGGGCGATCTCGACGACCAACTCCGGCCACAGATAGACGGTGTGGCCGTCGCGGGCGCGCTCGTGGCGCGGAAATTCCGCGGTCTGCCACTGCAGCAGCGCGTCGGTGAGCCCCTTGAAGGTCTTGCCGACCATGATCGGATCGCCCCCGTGCGGATCGCGCGCGCCCAGGTGCAGATTCGACAGGTAGCCGGTGCGGCGGCCGTATCCCCATTCGGCGCCGAGCACCACCAGGTCGAGGGTGTGCGCCGGTTTGATCTTCTGCCACGCCCGGCCGCGGCGTCCGGCCGCATACGGTGCGGACAGCGATTTGATCATGATGCCCTCGTGCCCCGCGGCGAGCGCACCGTCGAAGTATTCGGCGACGGCCTCGGGCTCCGGATCGATCAGCGCCGGAATCATCTGCGCGCCCGCCACTTTCGCCAACGCCACGCGCCGCTCACGCAGCGGGGCATCGAGCAGATCCCGGCCGTCCAGGTGCAGGCAGTCGAAGAAGTACGGATGCAACAGCAGTTCCCTGGTCGAGTTCACCGTCAGTCGCGGCTCCTCCGAGGCCGGGTCGGCGGCGAACCGGCTCATCGTCTCCTGAAACGGACGCGGTCGGCCGGAGTCCGTGAGCGCCAGCGTCTCGCCGTCGAGAACCACACTGTCACAAGGTAATTCGGAGACCAGCTGCACCAGCTCCGGCACGCCGGAGGTGATGTCGCGCAGCGTGCGCGTGAACACCCAGACCTGAGAGCCCTTGCGATGCACCTGAATCCGCGCACCGTCGAGTTTGTGCTCCACGCTCACGTCACCCTCGAATTCACCGAGCACATCGTCGAGTGTGGCGCCGGGCGAGGCCAGCATCGGCTGAATCGGACGGCCGACCTCGAGCCGGAATTCCGACAGCGCCTCCGCGCCGCCGGCGATGGCCGCGGCGGCGGTCACCGGCAGGCGGCCGGAGAGCATATAGGCCCGGCGCACCAGCTCGGACGGCACGTCGGCCGCCTGGGCCACCGCCTCGGCGACGATCGCGGTCAGCGCGCCCTGGCGCAGCTCACCGGTCAGCAGGCGAATCAAGAAGGCGCGTTCGTCGCCGGTCGCCCGAGCGAGCAGGGCGGTGAGTAGTTCCCGCCGCCGCGCGACCGATCCGGATCCGGCGACGGCCGCCAATTCCGTCAGCGCCTGATCGACCGCGGCGACGGTGAGCGTCGATTCGAGCGCGGGCTCCACCTCGATGCCGGCGACCGTACGCCAGCCCGCGCCCAGCCTGCCCTGCGGTAGCTCACCGGATATCCACGCGACGACCGGCATCAATTCGTCCGATTCGGCCCGGCCCAGTAGTTCGGCCAGACCCGCGATCTTGACCTTGCGCGACGCCGATGCCCGCACCGATTCCGACGCCGCGACCACATCCGAAAGCAGCACGGACTCGACGGTAGCCGCTCGGTGTGACATATAGCTCGAGTCCACTGCTAATTCTCCATTGGCAGCTTTGCGAAAGGTCCATAGTCTGGGCATATGGCCAAGACTTACGTCGGGGCGCGACTGCGACAGCTGCGCACCGAACGGGGGCTGAGCCAGATCTCACTCGCCAAGAAGCTGGAGATCTCGGCGAGCTACCTCAACCAGATCGAACACGACGTGCGTCCGCTCACGGTACCGGTACTGCTGCGGATCAGTGAGGTGTTCGGCGTAGACACCAGTTTTTTCGCCTCCCAGGACGACACTCGCCTGATCGCCGAGCTGCAAGAGGTGGTGATGGACACCGAACTCGGCATCGAGGCCGATGCGCAGGAGATCGCCGATATGGTCTCGGCCCATCCCAGCCTGGCCCGGGCGCTGGTGAATATGCACCGCCGCTACCGCAACACGACCGCGCAGCTGGCCGCGGCCACCGAGGACCGCTTCTCCGACGGCAGCGGCTCGGGCGCCATCTCCCGTCCGCACGAGGAGGTGCGCGACTTCTTCTATCAGCGCCAGAACTACATCCACGAATTGGATACCGCCGCAGAGGAATTGGCGACCCGCATGCGGTTGCACGGCGGTGATCTGCGACGCGAGCTCACCCGCCGGCTCACCACCGGATACGGCGTGCAGATCGTGGAGCGGATCGACCTGGGCGAGGGTGTGCTGCACCGCTACGACCCCGAGGCCCGCAAGCTCGAGATCGCCCCGCATCTGTCGGGCGGTCAGCGCGTGTTCAAACTGGCCACGGAACTGGCATATCTGGAATGCGGTGATCTGATCGACAAATTGGTCGAAGAGGGCAATTTCGCCTCCGAGGACACCCGTACGCTCGCGAAACTCGGCCTCGCCAACTACTTCGCCGCGGCCACGGTGCTGCCGTACTCGCATTTCCACGAGGTGGCCGAGGATTTCCGCTACGACATCGAGCGGCTGTCGGCGTTCTTCGCGCAGAGTTACGAAACGATCTGCCACCGGCTCTCCACCCTGCAGCGGCCCAAACTGCGCGGGGTGCCCTTCTCGTTCGTCCGCGTGGATCGCGCGGGAAACATGTCGAAACGCCAGTCCGCCACCGGATTCCACTTCTCCTCCGCGGGCGGGACCTGCCCGCTGTGGAATGTGTACGAGACCTTCGCCTATCCCGGCCGGATCATGACCCAGATCGCCCAGATGCCCGACGGCCGCAAATATCTGTGGATCGCGCGCACGGTCGAGCGGCGCGCCACCCGCTACGGGCAGCCCAGCAAGACCTTCGCCATCGGCCTGGGCTGCGAATTGCGCCACGCCGGACGCGTGGTCTACGCCGACGGCCTGGACCTCACCGATCCCCAGGCCACCCCGATCGGCGCCGGCTGCCGTGTCTGCGAACGCGCCAACTGTCCGCAGCGCGCGTTCCCGCCGCTGGGCAAGTCCCTGGATATCAGCGAGCACCGCAGCTCGATCTCCCCGTACGTCCTGCGCTGAGCGGACGGCCACCGAACTCCGGCATATTTCGCGCGGGTCGGGCGATGTCCCGATTCAGTGGATACCTGGCCCACAGCGAGGGGCGAGGCCACGGCGAGTGATCGAGACTCGAGGAGCCGCGATCCGATCCTCCAGAGGAGCATGTCCATGACCACGAAGCCGACCATCGTCCTCGTCCACGGCGCTTTCGCCGATTCCTCGAGTTGGAACGGCGTCATCACACGCCTGCGCGCCGAGGGCTACCCCGTGCTGGCCGCCGCCAACCCCTTGCGCGGCCTCGACACCGATGCCGCCTACGTGGCTTCGGTCCTCGACACCGTCGAGGGCCCGATCGTTCTGGCGGGTCATTCGTACGGCGGCAGCGTCATCACCGTCGCCGCGCACGACAAGCCCGCGGTCACGGCCCTGGTCTACGTCGCGGCCTTCATTCCCGCGGAGGGCGAGAACGCCCTGGAGCTGACCGGCAAGTTCCCCGGTTCCACGCTCGCACCCACCACCGTCGCCCATCCGCTTCCCGGGGCGGCGGGCACCGAACTGCACATCCGCCAGGACGAATTCCCCGCCCAGTTCGCCGCCGACGTGCCGGCCGACGTCGCCGCGACGATGGCGATCACCCAGCGCCCGGTCGCGCTCGCCGCGCTCGAGCAGCCGGCTTCGGTAGCCGCATGGCGCGCCGTCCCGGCCTATTCCCTGGTCACCACCGAAGACAAGAACATCCCCGTGGAGTCGCAGCGGTTCATGTCCGAACGGGCGGGCGCGCACACCGTCGAAGTCCAGGCGTCGCACGCGGTTTCCGTATCCGACCCCAGCGCCGTGGCCGACCTGATCCTGCTCGCCGCTCAGCGGTGATATGCCCCGGGCCGACAGCCGGAATCTGTCGGCCCGGGCCCCGCGGAGCTCGCCGAGACCGCAGGTACGCGCGACGGTCCAGCGAGGCAGCCACCGGTGCGCGTCATTTTTGTTAGCGTGGGGCATGGTGTCGACGGAGCCACGGATCGCACCCGGTCGCCTGCGCGAACTGGGCCCGGTGAATTGGGTTGTCTGGCAGGTGCTTTCCCGCGCGGCGGGTACCGACGACGCCCACCTGTTCAGCACGCTCGGCCGCACCGGTGGCCTGTTCCGCGGCTGGCTGCACTTCTCCGGCCGGTTGATGCCCGGCGGCAAACTGTCGCGCTACGAGACCGAACTGGTCATCCTGCGCGTCGCACATCTGCGGAACTGCGAATACGAGACCGACCACCACATCCGCCTGGGCAAACGCGCCGGTGTCACCAAGGACATCCTGGCGCGCCTGCGCACCGGGCCCGAAGCCGAGGGCTGGTCGGACAAGGAACGCGCGCTGCTCACCGCTGTGGACCAACTGGTCACTACTCGCGACGTCGACGATGCCGCCTGGTCGGCCCTGGCGCAGCACTACGACGAGAAGCGCCTCATCGAAATCGTCCTGCTGGCAAACCAATACGAAGGTCTGGCCAGCACCATCACCACCCTTCGGATCCAGACCGACCACTGAGCCGGACGGACTCGGCGGGTCAGTCGGACGCCTCGGACCGTTCGACGAGGACGGCCAGGCCGTCCAGGACGCGCGCCAGACCGAAATTCCAGGCGTGCTCGGCGCTGTAGGCGCTGTCGTGAGCCTGTCCGGCGGCCGAGCCGACCCGCGCGGCCAGCGGATAACGCTGCGGATCGAAGACCTGTTCCAGGACCGGGGCCGTGCGTTCCCACCATTCGCGATCCGACAGCCCGCTGTCGGCGGCCGCACGATCGGTATCGATCGCGATGCGCGCCACCGCGGTGACGAAGCCGAGCAGGTAGGTCAACGCCGCGTCCATCTCGACATCGCTCAGTCCGAGCCCGTCGAAGGCGCTCAGTTCGTGGTCGTATTTCGCGGCGAGGCCCGGACCCAGCGGTGGCCGGGTGGTCGGCACCGCGGCCACCCAGCGGTGGCGGGCGAGCATCGAGCGATTGTCCTGCGCGACGGCGCATACGCGTTCGCGCCACGACTTTCCGGTCAGGTCCGTGCGCGGCATCCGGCCGTAGACCGCATCGAGCATGAGGTCGAGCAGCTCGGCCTTACCGGGCACGTAGGTATAGGTGGCCATCGGAGTCAGCCCGAGTTTCGCGGCGACCGCCCGCATCGTCAGCGCCTCCAGCCCCTCGGCATCGGCGATATCCACCGCCGCCGCCACGACCTCGTCGACGCTGCTGCGCTGTCTGGGGCCGCGCCCGGACGCGCGGCCCGGCTGCCGCCAGAGCAACTCCAGCGTGCGAGCGGGATCGCCGGCGCTGGATCGCTCACCGGCGACGCGCGCCCGGCGGGGCCGCTGCTCGGCCGAATTCTCTCGCACCCGATCTCCCGGTCTCGCCTGCCATGCCGCCGCGGTTCGGCGTCGTGCGCATCGTATCGAGTCGCGCGCGCGGCGGGAATAACTCTCTACCATGTACAGTATACTTAGTAGAGAATTATCGGATCGCGCGGCACCGTGCCGCGCGCCCGCCCCGAGGAGGACCGTGAACATCACCGCATCCGCCGTCTCGCTCAACGTTGCCGACCCGGACGCGTCGGCGAAATTCCTCGGCACCCATTTCGGATTCACCGTCGACATGTCGGCCGACGGATTCGTCTCGCTGACCCGCCCCGACGCCGGATTCCACGTGATCTTCCTGCGCACCGGGCTGGACACGTTCAAACCGGCCCGCGTCGCGGGTGCGGCCGGCCAGGGGTTGCTGATCGTCTTCACGGTCGACGAGATCGACGCCGAATACGAGCGCGTGCGAGCCGAAGGGGTCGAGATCGTGACACCGATCGAAACCGAGCCGTGGGGCGAGCGCTATTTCCAGGCGGTCGACCCCAACGGCATCATCATTCAACTGGTCCAGTGGGTCGGCGATCCGAGCACCTACGCCGCGGGCGCGACCGGATCCTGACCCGTTCAGCGGCCGAGCGCGTCACCCAGCACCTCGGCCGCGGACGTCGACGGCCGGCCGATCAGTTTCCGCAGATCACCGCTGGTCACATCCAGCCATCCCGCAGCCAGTCCGGCATCGGAATCGGCCAGCACCCGCGCGAAATCACCGGGCACGCCGGCCTTTTCCAATCCCGCCACATACTCGTCCTGCGGCAGATCCTGATACCGCACCGGCTTGCCGGACGCCGCCGAGATCACCCGCGCCACATCGGCGAGCGACAGATGCTCGTCACCACCGAGTTCGTAGACCTGTCCCGCATGACCGTCGGTGGTCAGAACCACCGCGGCAGCCTCGGCGTAGTCGGCTCGCGCGGCGGCGGATACCAGTCCGTCCCCGGCCGAGCCGTACAGCACGCCCGATTCCAGAGTCGCGTCGAGACCGTTCAGATAGTTCTCCCAGTACCAGCTGTTACGGAGGAAAGTATGCGGCACAGCGGATTCCGCGATCACCTCTTCGGTGCCGCGATGCTCCTGCGCGAGAATCATCGGATTCCGCTCGGCGCGGGGAATGCTGGTGTAGGCCAGCAGCCGCACCCCGGCCCGCTCGGCGGCGCGCACGACAGTGGTGTGCTGGTCGACCCGCGCACCGAATTCGTTGCCGGACACCAGCAGTAGCCGATCAACACCCGCGAGGGCGCGGTCCAGCGCTTCCGGATCGTCATAGGCGGCCTGCCGCACCTGCACACCGCGCTCGGCCAGGTCGGCGACCTTGACCGGGTCCCGGACGACCGCGACGACGGGCCCCGCATTCCTGTTCGACAGCGCCTCGACGACGAGACGGCCCAGCTGCCCGCTTGCCCCGGTGACGGCGACGGTCATAACCCAACCTCCAGCTCTGGTGTACGAAACATTTGCACTAACTATTAGTTAGTACCTGATATTCCCGCACTACAGATGAAAAGTTCACTACCGCAGCGATGGGTAGCATCAAGAGCATGACGAGCCGGCAACTGCGATCGGCGGACGACGCCGATCCGACCCTGGAAGCCGACGTCTTCGCGCGCAACTGCCGCTCCCGGCCGGTGCTGCAGAATGTCGCGAGCCGCTGGGGCGCACTGGCCCTCGTCGCGCTGCGTGAAGGTCCCTACCGTTTCAGCGCGCTGCGGCGCCGGGTCGACGGCATCAGCGAACGCATGCTGTCGCAAACCCTGCAGGCCCTCGAACGCGACGGCATGATTCACCGCGAGGTCCAGCAGACCATCCCCCCGCGCGTCGAATACACCCTCACCGAACTGGGCGAACAGGTCGCCGATCAGCTGTACGGCCTGATCGCGATTCTCGAGGACAACATCGACGTCATCTCGACGGCGCAGGACATCTACCACCGCGACTGATCGCCCGGACACGAAAACGGCCCGGTACCAGGCGTATTCGCCGATACCGGGCCGTCGGCGCGGAGATCAGAAGTTGATCATGTGACCCGCGAGACCGTGGAACGCCTCCTGCAGCGCCTCGCTCAGCGTCGGGTGGGTGTGCACGTTGCGCGCGAGTTCGTTGACGGTGAGGTCCCACTTCTGGGCCAGCGTCAGCTCGGGCAGCAGCTCCGACACATCCGGGCCGATCAGGTGGCCACCGAGCAGCTCGCCGTACTTCGCGTCGGCGACCAGCTTCACGAAACCGGTCGGATCGCCCAGGCCGTGCGCCTTGCCGTTGGCGGTGAACGGGAAGGTCGCGACCTTCACGTCGTACCCCTCGTCGCGCGCCTGCTGTTCGGTGAGGCCGAAGCTGGCGACCTGCGGCTGGCAGAACGTCGCGCGCGGCATCATCCGGTAGTCGCCCAGCGGCAGCGTCTCGGCGCCCCCGATGGTCTCGGCCGCGACCACACCCATCGCCTCGGCCACGTGCGCCAGCTGCAGCTTCGCCGTGACATCGCCGATGGCGTAGATGTGCGGCACGTTGGTGCGCATATAGTCGTCGATCGCGATGGCGCCGCGCTCGGTCAGCTGCACACCGGTGTTCTCCAGGCCGAAGCCTTTCACCCGCGGCGCGAAACCGACGGCCTGCAGCACCTTGTCGACGGTGACGGTCTCGACCGAACCGGACTTGTTGTCCTTGATCGAAACGGTGACCTTGGAACCGTTGTCCTCGATGGATTGCACCGAGGCACCGGTGGTGATGGTGATGCCGAGCTTCTTGTACGCCTTGGTGATCTCCTTGGAGACATCGGCGTCCTCGTTCGGCAGCGCGCGGTCGAGGAACTCCACGATCCGCACGTCCACGCCGTAGTTCTTGAGGACGTACCCGAACTCCATACCGATCGCGCCCGCGCCGACGATCAGGATCGACCCCGGCAGATCCCGGGTCAGGATCTGCTCCTCGTAGGTCACCACGTTCTGCGACAGCGAGGTGCCCGGCAGCAGCTTGGTCTCGGTGCCGGTGGCGATGATGACGTTGTCGAAGGTGACGGTTTCGGTGCCGCCGCTGCTCAGCTCGACCGAGAGGGTGTTCGCGTCGGTGAAGGTGCCCTTCCCGTCGAACTCGTCGATCTTGTTCTTCTTCATCAGGAAGTGGACGCCCTTGACCCGGCCGTCCGCGACCTTACGACTTCGGTCGAAGGCGGCACCGAAGTCGAAGCTCGCCTGTCCGGAGATACCGAACGTCTTCGCTTCCTTGGTGAAGATATGGGCCAGCTCCGCGTTGCGCAGCAGTGCCTTGGACGGAATGCACCCGACGTTCAGGCACACGCCACCCCAGTATTTCTGCTCGACGATCGCTGTTCGCAGGCCGAGTTGAGCGGCGCGGATCGCGGCGACGTAACCGCCGGGACCAGCGCCGAGAACGACGACATCGTAGTGGGAAGTCACGGGAACGAGCCTAGCGCTGTTGCCGAAAGCTCACTCATCCATCCCCCGCAGGGGTGAGAGGGCGGCCACAGCGTGCGTCTACTTCCAGACCTCTCGTGCGGCACGGGCGAAATTGCCGTGGAAGATCGCCGCGCGTTCGGAGTCGATGAAACCCCTCCGGGCCAGGACTTCGTCCAGTCCGGCGACGCCGGGCCGGGCGTCCGGGTTGTCCACATCCATCCGCAGACGCGGCAGTCCGAGCAGATCCTCGGGCGGCACCCACTGCAGCGGCCCCCACCGCGTGTAGTCCTCGGAGAAGTTCTCCGGCGCGGCCGCGATCTCCGCGTTGAACTGGTCGCCGTCGAAGGAGAAGTCCGAACCGATCCCGATGTGCTCGACACCGACCAGATCGGCACCGTAGGCGATGTGGTCGGCCATCGCCTCGATGCGCGCGGCCCGCCCCTCGACGCGGTTGCGGCCCAGAAAGATTCCGACGCCGTTGATCCCGATCACCCCACCGGTCGCAGCGCAGGCACGCGCCTGGTCGTCGCCGATATTGCGCGGATGCGGCCACAGCGCCGCGAAATTGGAGTGGCTGTAGATCATCGGCCCACCCGCGACCTCGGCGATCTCCAGTCCGGTCCGCCGCGAACAATGCGACCCGTCGGCGAACATCCCGACCTCACCGAGCGTGCGGATGATCGTGCGGCCGTAGGGAGTCAGGCCGCGATCGTCGGGGTCCAGGCAGCCGCCGCCGGCGGCGTTGGCGTGGTTGTAGGTCGGCAGCAGCGAACGCACGCCGAGCGAATGGAACAGCGCGATGTTGTCCGGATCGCCGTCGAGCGGCCGCGAATCCTCCAGATCGAAGGCGAGCGCGATGCGGCCCCGGGGACCGGATGTCACCTCGGTGTCGCCGACGGACTCGACGAGCCGGAAACGCCCGTCCGCCAGCGCCTTCCGTCGCAGCAGGTCAATCATGGCCAGCGCATCCTCGATCGAATGCAGTGAGTACCCCACATTCACCGACAGGTATGAGCCGGCCGGATAGCGCGTCAGTTCGGTGACATCGGCGGACGGGAGGATCGGCAGGCAGCAGTGCTGCTCCCAGAGCGGATGTGCCACCGCGGTCCTCCTTCCGGCGTCGGCGAGGCGTCCCGCAACTGTACGGAGTCGTGACCGCACGCGGCGACCGGACACGGCGGCGCGACGCACCCGCCGCACCTCTCGCCCGTCGGCGGACCGACCGGTAGGCCACAATGTGACCCATGAGCGGCGCCGAGCAAACGACCGACCCGTACCTGTGGCTCGAGGATGTCACCGGCGAACGTGCCCTGTCCTGGGCGCGGGCACACAACGAGGTGGTGATCGAACGCTTCGCCACCTCCGACCGGTTCGACGCCCTCGACCATCGCATCCTCGCCATGCTCGACACCGACACCCGCATCCCGTACCCGACGCGACGCGGACCCTGGCTCTACAACTTCTGGCGCGACGCCGAACACCCCCGCGGGCTGTGGCGGCGCACCACCTTCGACGAATATCGCGGTGACGATCCGGCCTGGGATGTGCTCATCGACCTGGACGCCCTGGCCACGGCCGAGGACGAGAACTGGGTCTGGGGCGGTGCGGCGGTGCTGCGCCCGGAGCAGAAACTGGCCTTGATCAGCCTGTCCCGCGGCGGGGCCGACGCCAAGGTGGTGCGCGAATTCGATCTGACCACACGGCAATTCCGCCCGGCGGCAGCGGGCGGCTTCCACCTGCCCGAGGCCAAATCACAGGTGCGCTGGATCGATGTCGACACCGTCTACGTGGGAACGGATTTCGGCCCCGGCACGCTCACCGACTCGGGATATCCGCGGCTGGCCAAGCGCTGGCGCCGCGGCACCCCGCTGTCGGAGGCGGAAACCGTCTTCGAGGGCGAGCCGGGTGATGTGATGGTCTCGGCCGGCTACGATCGCACGCCCGGATACGAGCGCCACTACGTCGCCCGCGCCACCGACTTCTTCAACGAATCGGTCTATCTGCTGGATCCCGACGGCACGCTGCGGCATATCGACGTACCCACCGACGCCTCCGAGTCCTGGTACAAGGATTGGCTGCTGGTGCAGTTGAAATCGCCGTGGGAGGTGGGCGGGCGCAGCTATCCCGCCGGCGCCCTGCTGGCCATCGACATCGACGACTTCTTCGGCGGCGCACGCGAGTTCGAGGTGGTCTTCGAACCCGACGCGCACACCTCACTGCACGGCTACGGCTGGACCGAGAACCACCTACTGCTGATCACGCTGGAGGACGTGCAGACCAAGCTGTACGTCCTGACTCCCGGCACGGCGACGGTCCCGGGCGCGGGCTGGACCCGCGAACCGCTCGCCGACACCCCGCCGATGGCGACCACCAACGTCATGAATCTGGATCCGCTGGAGAGCGGTGACGAATTCATGCTCACCACAAGCGGTTTCACCACTCCGGCGACGCTGCTGGCGGGTTCGGTAGGCAGCCCGGCGGTAGCCCTCAAGCGGGAACCGGCGTATTTCGACGCCGAGGGCATCGACACCGAGCAGTTCTTCGCGCGCTCCGACGACGGAACAATGGTGCCGTACTTCGTGATTCGCCACCGCGACCACAGGGACCGGCCCGGCCCGACCGTCGTCTCGGGCTACGGCGGCTTCGAGGTCTCCCGCACCCCCGGCTACAGCGGCGCCTCGGGAATGGGCTGGCTCGAACGCGGCGGCACCTGGGTGATGGCCAACATCCGCGGCGGCGGCGAGTACGGACCCGAATGGCACACTCAGGTGCAGAAGGCCAACCGCTACAAGGTCTACGAGGATTTCTCCTCGGTCGCGAAAGACCTCGTCGCGCGGGATATCACGACCGCGGAACAACTCGGTGCGGTCGGCGGCAGCAACGGCGGCCTGCTGATGGGCGTGATGCTGACCCGCTATCCGGAACTGTTCGGCGCCATCGTCTGCCAGGTGCCGCTGCTGGATATGAAGCGCTACCACCTGCTGCTGGCCGGCGCGTCCTGGATCGCCGAATACGGCGACCCGGACAAGCCCGAGGAGTGGCAGTACATCAGCGAGTATTCGCCCTATCAGCGCGCGATGGCGGCCGATCCGGCACGCCCGTACCCGCCTATCCTGCTCACCACCTCCACCCGCGACGACCGGGTCCATCCCGGCCACGCCCGGAAGATGGCGGCACTGCTGGAATCTCAGGGCCGGACCGTCTGGTACCACGAGAACATCGAGGGCGGGCACGGCGGCGCGGCCGACAACAAGCAGATGGCCTTCCAATCCGCGCTGATCTACGAGTTCTTCACCCAGATGCTGATCGAGCGGCGGACCACCGCCTGACCGACGCGTCCCACTCTCGAAACAGATGACCAAAGGCCTGCGGCGACCAGGGCCTTTGGGCTCTGGAGCGTGATCTATCGCACTGCCATTCTCGGTTCGAGGACCGAAAACGACAGGATTCGCAACGCGCACACCGACAGCGGTCGGGCGCCACACCGGGCCATCGAGATCGCTGTCGCGAGCGCCCTCCGAGACCTGCGCGGATCACCGGTCCCGGCCCTACCGGACCTCGTCGAACGGCTTGCCCGTCAGCGACTCACCGATTCGGCCATCTCGCCGACCACCGCGGTTCGGTAGCGGGTTCTCGAGAGGAGCACACACATCATGGATACGTTCTGGGACTACGTCTGGTACACGATTCTGGTGTTCGCCTTCGTGGCCTACCTGATCATCCTGTTCCAGATCCTGACCGATCTGTTCCGCGATCACACGGTCTCCGGCATCGCCAAGGCCGCATGGGTGATCTGCCTGGTGATATTCCCCTACATCACGGCTCTGGTCTATCTGGTCGCGCGCGGAAAGGGCATGGCCGAGCGCGCCCAGCACGCTCATGCGGAAGCCAAGCAGGCCGCCGACGACTACATCCGCCAGGTGGCGGGCAAGTCGCCCGCCGAGCAGATCGCCGACGCCAAGGCCCTGCTGGACTCCGGGACGATCGACGCCACCGAGTTCGCCCAGCTGAAGGCCCGCGCGCTCGGTCACAACGGCTCCGGCACAGGCAATGCCGGACCCGGCAGCCCCCAAGGCAATGTCGACCAGGGCAATGTCGACCAGGGCAATGTCGACCAGGGCAGTGTCGACCAGGGCAGTGTCGAGCGGGGCAATCTGGCAGCCAGGTAGCGCTACCCGGCTCCGGTCCGCTCGCCGGCCGCGGTGTCGGCGTCCGGATCGGAGCCGACGGCACGCCGCGGTAGCCGGCCGGTGAAGAACAACGCGATCACGGCCAGCATCGCCGTCACCGCGAAGGCCACCTGCAACGCCAGCAGCCGGGCATCGGAATTGACCGCGACGACCGCGTCGGCGGTCGACTGATCGACTCCGGCGGCGGTGAGCGACTGTTGCAGTTGGGTATTCGACAGGAACGGCACGCCATCGGCCAGTTCGGTTCCGGCCCGCTGCGCGACCGAGGGCGGGACCGCGGGGTTGTTCTCGATCCCGCTGATCACCGAGGAGGTCAGCGTGGCGATGAGAATGGAGCCGATCAGCGCGGTGCCGAGCGAGGCGCCGAGATTCGTCGCGGTGTTCTGCAGCCCGCCGACCTCCGCACTCTGCGAATCCGGCACCGCCGACACCGTGATCGCGCCCAGTTGCGAGGAGAGGGCCCCCAGGCCCAGGCCCATGAACAACATCGGCACCGCCACCACCGCGGCATTCGCTCCGGGATCCATGCCGCCGGCCAGCAACAGAATTCCGATGATCATCGACCCCAGGCCGAGGCGCACCACCCGCCGTGGATTCGCCCGCGGCGCTAGTTTGGGAATTCCCGCGGCGGCGGCGACGAGCGCGATCGACAGCGGAAGGATGCGCACACCGGTCTCGAGCGCACTCAATTCCAGCACCACCGACAGGAACAGCGGTACCGAGAAGAACACTCCGGCCTGAACCGCGAACTGCGCGAAGAACATCGCCAACCCGCCCCCGAGCCGGCGATTGCCGAACAACCGGGGGTCGACCAGCGGCTCCCGGCCGGAACTCACCAGCCGGTTCTGCCACCGCAGGAAGGCGTACAGCACCAGCAGGCCCGCCAGGATCAACCAGATCACCGGCGACAAACCCGCGATCTCGGTACCGCCGGGGCGTGGGCGAATCCATCCCCATTCGCTGGACCGCAGTACCCCGAACACCACGGCCCCCAGCCCGACGACCGACAACACCGAACCCAGAAGGTCCAAGTGCACCCGCTGCGCCGGTACGTCTGCCACGCGGCGCAGCACCAGCAGAATCGCGACCACGACCACGACCTCGCCGAAGAACACGTACCGCCAGGACGCGAAGGTCGTCACCGCCCCGCCCACGAGCGGGCCTACGGCCACGGCCATCGCACCGGCCGCGGCCACGAGTCCGTATGCGGCGGCGCGGCGTTCGCGGGCGAAGTTCGCCGCCACCAGCGACACGATCGCCGGCATGATCAACGCCGCCCCGATGCCTTCCAGCAGCGACCAGCCCAGCAGCAGCACACCCAGATTCGGCGCCAGCCCGGTGACCAGCGAGCCCGCGCCGTAGACGACCAATCCGACGCCGAATGCCCGCCGCCGCCCGAGAATCGTCCCGACCTTGCCACCGGTGACCATCAGCGATGCCATCACCAGCGTGTACAGCGTGATGGCGGTTTGGATTCCGGTGATCGTCGTGCCGACGTCGTGGGCGACCGTCGCCATCGAGACGTTCATGACGGAACTGTCGAGGGTCATCAGGAATTGACCGGAACCCAGCACCGCCAAGACGAGTGTGGATCCGGAGGCGGCGCCCGGCCGCGTCGTCATTCCCGCCGCGCTCGTGGTCGAGCCGACGCGAGACGACGGCCGGAGCACCGGTTACGGCGGGCGACCCACCTGCGCATTCGTCTATTGAAGCACTCGCGACCCCGGAATCGGCGGTGTTCGGCTACAGGTCGCGCACCCACTTCTCGATGCGGTCGACGGTCGTTTCCGGATCGGTGATCCAGCCGTTGTGTCCCAACGGTTTCGGCTCGTGCCACGTGCTCACACGCGCCTTGGGCAGCTTCTCCAGCAGGTGTGCGGCCGAACTGCGCGGGGTGAGATCGTCGCCGTCGACGGTGATCGAGAGGACCGGCAGGGTGAGCCGCGCGATGCGCTCGTCGTAGTCGATATCGGCGCCGACCGGCACGAACCGGCCGGTGCGGGCCAGCCGCGCCCAATCGGAGATCAGCACCTTGGACTGCCGGCCGAATCCGCCGGCGGTGATTCGATCGCCCGGCCAGAAACCGGCGAGGTTCGCGGTCAGCGAGATGGCGGCCGGTCCGACCAGCATTGCGGAGCGGGCGATTCCGCCGTATCCCCGGTAGTAGGGCGTGCCGGAGGCGACGAGAATCAGCCCGCCCAGGCGACCCCGGATCCGCGCGGCGTACATGACCCCGAGCTGGCCACCCATGCTGTGCCCGAGCAGCATCGGCGTACTGTCCGGGAAACGGGTGCGCACGGCCTCGAAGATCGCCGGAAAATCGACCGACACCAGCTCGTGGTAGCCGTAGGTACTGGACGAACTCGGCTTCGGCCGGCTGTCACCGTTACCCCGCAACTCCCCGATCGCCGCATCGAATCCGCGCCGCGCCAGCTCCCGCGCGAAATCCCCGTAGTACTCGCCCGGCACACCCAGGCCCGGAATGATCACGATGACCGGGCGCGGGGCGTCCGCGGTGATGGCGTGCCGGTGCGGACCGCTCGCGGCGACGAACCGCACCGGCACCGTCGACCCGTCCGGCATCTGGATCGGAATCGTCTCCATACGCGCACGCTACCGCGAGCCACACCCCGGCCGCCGACGCCCGGCCCGCTTCTTCACCAGCTCACAAGGCCGCCCGGTGCGCGAGCCGCAGGAGCCCACCGCCTCACGAGCTCACCGCTTCAGGAACCCACCGCATCCGGCTCGGCCGACCCGTCCGCGGATCGCTGACCGGTCTCCGGATCCACCGCGTCCTCCGCGACATCGCCCTGCGTACCGGCGAGCCCCTCGGCCTTCGCGTCGGCGACAGACCGGCCCGCCACCTCCGCAACCATTCCCCCGTCGGCGACCGATCCTCTCGCCGCGTCGACCGATTCGTCCGCCGCGCCGCCCGCCGATTCCCTTGCCGCGTCGGCCACCGATTCCTCTGTCACGTCGGCGACCGATTCTCTCGCCGCGTCGGCCACCAACTCTTCTGCCGCGTCGGCCACCAATTCCTCCGCCGCGTCCGCGACCAGCGCTTCCGCCGCCACGATGGCCTCGCGTGCCGTGTCGTTCACCGCGGGTGCGCAACTACGCTCCAGCAGTTCCTCGAGCCCCAGCCGGGTCGCCACCACCACCAGCTGGTTGCCCGCGGCGAGCACCCTCTGCGCCGCGGGCTGCCATTCGAGCGTGTCGCCGACCGCCGGCTGCACCGCGATGACCCGGGTGTGCTCCGCCGATCCGAGGTCGGCGATCCGCAGCCCGATCAGCGCCGATCCCGGCTCCACCGGAACCTCCGCGACCAGCAGTGTGGCCTGGTTGATCGTCAGGGTCGCAATCACCCGCCGCTCCACCACCGCCGCGGCGAATCCGTCGGCCGCCAACTGGAAGACGCTGCGTACCACCGCCTTCCCGAGGCTGCGCTGTACCCGGTCGGCCAGGTCGTCGTCGGAGACGCGCAGCACCACCCGCAGATCGTCACGGTAGGACTGGCCGAGCATCGCGGCCTCCAGATTCACCGCGTCACTGGAGGTCAGCAGGACCAGCGCACGCGCCTTCGGCACACCTACCGCACGCAACGTGTCCTCCCAGGTGGCCTGACCGATCACCACCGGCACCCCGAGGCTGCGAGCCAGCGCGATGCCGCGCGCGTTCTCGTCGTAGTCCAGCCCGACCACCGGTACGCCGAGGTCGCGCAACTGTTCCACCACGCGCATCCCGACATTGCCCAATCCCGCGACCACCACGTGGTTTTCCATTCGCGAGGGGTCGATCGAATATTCCGAGAGCTGCGCCCGCAGGACTCCGCCCACCACCAGCGCGGTGATCACCGGCGTCATCGCCAGCCCGGTGAAGACCACCCCCAGTTGCAGGATCTTGAACAGCGGTTCGCGCCCCGGCTCCGGCTGCGCCGCACCCGCCGAATCCAGCAGTGTTTCGTATACCGCTGTGCCCCAGCTGTTTCCGATCAACACCATCATGACGCACACGGCCGCGATGATGATCAGCATCACCAGCAGCAGCCGGATCAGATCGTGGCGGACCAGATAGCGCAGCTGATTCAGCCAACGCCGCCGCGCCCCGGGGGAGTACGGCACCCGCCCGGCCAGCGCCAGCACCCGGTCCGCCGGTGCGTGCGGCGAGCGCAACGCGATTGCGCCGGGCCCGCCGGCCAGTCCGGACACCACCCGGTCCGGCGGCGCATCACCGACCGCCGCGACATACAGCGTGCGTTCCCCCAGCCGCAGATAACCCTGCGCCTTCTCGCCGAGGGCCGCGGCGATGAACGACGGCGCGGCCATCTCCGAGATCGAGAGCACCACACAGTCGGAGAACAACCGGCGGATGCGAAAACCCAAGCCGGTGTTGAACATTCGAATGACCAGCCGAATCCGAGGGTTGAGTTCGTGCGCGCGCAGCGCGGCGTGGAAGTTCTCCACATCCGCCTGATCCACCAGGGCCAGGGCCAGCGCCCGCTCCACCCCGGCCGCGCGCAGAACGGCTTCGTCCAGGCGCTCGGCGCACAGAATCCGGACCCGGTCCAGCTTCTCCAGCTGCGGTACGTAGCTACCGTTGCGATTCGGCAGCACCGCGGTCACGGTGGCGTCGGGGAACCGGGTGGTCAGCTGCAGTGCCAGCTGATGGACGAGCGGGTTGTCGCCACAGACGACAAATGTCGGGGACTGCCCGCCCCCCGGCGAAACATGCACGTATCGATGCTAGAGCGAATCCCGTTCGGCAGCACGATGCTTCGTCGATCAGGCGCTGACCGCACCCATGATGACCCGGCGCAACACCCTGATCACCTCGTCGAGAGGCCGGCGTGGCTCCGAACCGCTCCACTCGTCGACCACGTAATTCACCGCACCGATGATGGCGAGCATGCGCGTTTCGTAGTCGCCGCCGGGAATCTCGCCCTGCAGCGCCGCATCCTCGGCCGCTCCGGCCAGCAGCGCACCCCATGCGCGCCGCAGCTCCAACCGGAACTTCTCCACCTTCGGCCCGGCGCCTACCACCTCGACCAGAGCGACGCGGGCCTTGCGCGGATCGCGCCCGATGGACTCGATATAGGCGCGCACCCCGGCGTCGATGATCTCGATGGCACTGGCATCGGCATGCGCGTCCAGCGCGGCGACCACCGCGTCCCGGGATTCCCGGTCGATCTGTTCGTAGAGTTCCAGCAGCAGCGATTCGCGCCCGGTGAACTCCTCGTAGAACTGACGCGAGGAAAGTCCGGCGTCTTTGCAAATGGCTCCGACCGAGCTATTGGCATACCCGTCTCTGGCGAACACAGTCAGTCCGGATTCCAGAAAACGCGCACGTCGCTGCCGCTGCCGGTCTTCTACGGGCTGCCCGGCGTACATCCTACCCGCGTTCGTTTCCTGTGACATTGCGCCAGACAATACCGAAGGGCCCGATTCCCTCGTCATGGATCGGGCCCTTCGCTTACACCTCCGACTGACCGCGCGTTAGCCGGAAGTTGTCTCTATGGTCGGAGCGCCGATGCAATGACTGCGCTCTTCATGTCGCGGATGGTTTGCCAAAACGGAGGATAGTCGATAACACCTACACAACGGAAGAGTTTGAAGGAATTTTCTAGGTTTTATTTCCGCAACGATTCCATCAGGAAATAGTCGTGCCGCGCGGCCGCAGCGCGAGCGGAAGGCCGAAGCGCGGGAAGTTCTCGGCGGGCGGGAAATGCGTGAGCGACGAAATGCCATCCGGACCGCACGTCGTCACCAGAAGTCCGGTCGCCCGAAACGTCCCGTCCACCCGCCGGGAATAGCAGCCGAATGCCGGCTGCCCATTGGCGTGCACCGATTGCAGCCGGATCTGTGCCCCGTCCCGAAATGCCGGAATACCGCGGAGGAATTCGCCGATCGCCGCGCGGCCGCGGTACTCGTGGGGCCACGGCGGCATGGTCAGCCAGGCTTCGTCGGTGAGCAGCGCGACCACGGCGCCCACGTCGGCGGCCTCGAAGGCCCGCGCGAAGCGCTCGCCGAGCCTGCGTTCCGCGGGCGACTCCGGCGCCGGCCCCGGCTGCCCGCCCGTGTTGCGGGACAGCCGTTCCCGAGCGCGCTGCAGCGCGGCCTTCACGGCGATGGGAGTGAGCCCGAGCAGGTCGGCCACCTCCGCCGCACTGAATTCGAGCACGTCCCGCAGGACGAGGACGGCGGCCTGGCGCGGCGGAAGTTGTTGCAGCAGCGCGATGAACGCCAACTCGACCGAGGCCCGCGCGGTCAGCACCTGCTGCGGGTCCAGCAACGCATCCGGACACGGCTGCAACCAGCTCACCTCGCCGTGACGCGTCGGCTCCGGAGCGTCGAAGGGCAGCGGTGCGACCGGCCGGCGCAGTGCGGCCCGGCGGAAATTCAGGCACCGGTTGGTCGCGATCCGATAGAGCCAGGTGCGCACCGACGACCGCTGCTGGAATTCGCCCATCCCGCGCCACGCGGCGAGCAGCGTCTCCTGCAACGCGTCCTCGGCGTCGTACATCGACCCCAGCATCCGGTAGCAGTGCGTACGCAACTCGGCACGGTAGGGCTCGGTGAGCTCACGAAAGGTCCGCTCATCCACACCGCGCGCGATCGACGAGTCCGTCATCGTCCTTTCCTCACAGCACCATCCCTCACAGCCCCATCCTCACATCGGGCACCGACAACCGGTCCGTTCCCGGTCCGGCCGGTGTCTGTATCAGGGAACGATTCCATCGACCCGAGAAGAGAACGACATGATCGCCGACGACAGCCCCGCGGCCCGAGTGGCCCTCGCCTATTTCGAAGCCTGGACCGGAAAGGACATCGATCGCGCAATGAGCTACATCGCCGACGACATCGTCTGCGACGCACCCGCGGGACGCCTCGAGGGCGCGGCGGCCTACCGCGAATTCATGGAACCCTTCACCCGAATCCTCACCGGCGCAACGATGTTCGCCGCCTTCGGGGACGAGACCACCGCGCTCGTCTGCTACGACACCGCGACCCTTCCGGTACCGAGCGCCCCCGCGGCGGAACTGGTCACCGTCGCCGACGGCCGAATCACCACCAGCCGCTTCATCTTCGACCGGCTGCCGTTCGAAGCAGCACGCGCGCACGACCACAGTTAAGTAACTACTTGACTATCAGGGTAAGGCTCCTACACTTAAGTGGGTGCTTAACCAATCCGAGCGGCTGGACCTGATCTTCCGGGCGCTCACCGACCCCACCCGCAGATATCTGCTCGAGCGGCTCGGCCGGGGACCGGCGGCAGTCAGTGCCCTGGCCGAGCCGCTGGAGATGAGCCTGGCGGCCGTTGTGCAGCATCTGCAGGTACTGCAGGACGCCGGCCTGGTGCGGTCGGAGAAGATCGGCCGGGTGCGCACCTGCCACCTGGTACCCGATGCGCTGCGGCCCGCCGAGGATTGGTTACACGCGCGGCAGACCCCCTGGGAACGCCGCCTCGACGCGCTCGGCGCCACCCTCGCCGAGCGGACCAACCCCGACCCCGAGGAGCCGTCATGACGCCCACGCATTCCCTGGTCCATTCCACCTTCACCCTCGAACGCGACTACCCCGTCACTCCCGCAACGGCTTTCGGCGCATGGGCCGAACCGGAACGGAAGGCCGAGTGGTTCAGCGCACCCGGCACCGAGCACGAACTCGACTTCCGCGTCGGAGGTCGCGAGATCGCCGCCGGTGTGCACGAGGGCAAGCGAATGACCTTCACGACCACCTACCAGGAGATCGTCCCCGGCGAGCGCATCGTCTACACCTCCACGATGGGTGTGGACGACGCCGTCGTGACGGTCTCGCTCACCACGGTCGAATTCGCCGAAACCGCGGCCGGCACCCGCCTGACCCTCACCGAACACGGGGCCTATCTGGACGACCACGAAAAGCCGGAATGGCGCGAGCACGGGACGAGCGAGCAACTCGCCACCCTCGATGAACGGCTCCGGGAAATGTCGAACCGATAGAAATAGGGCTCGAAAA
>NZ_BDBN01000112.1 GCF_001613005.1 Nocardia nova NBRC 15556
CGACGGGTCGGGCGCGCCCGAGGCACCCGCAGGCGGCCGCAACGGCGCCGACGCCCGCCAGGGACTTCCCGCGTGGTCGGCGCGGCGGCGGCCCGGTGCTCCGGCTTCGGCTCCCCGGGATTTCGACGAACCCGGATCCGGCGGCCACCCGGACGAGCCGGCCGAGGACCGGTCGCCGGGATGGTCGCTGGCCGCCCGGGAGCAGCCGCTGCTGTCCGGGCAGACCGTTGCCGGAGATCTGCTGCGCGATGCCGGAGCGCGTGAGGAGCGGCGCGGGGCCGATGCGCGCCGCGATCGCGGTCCGCGCCGCGGGGTGATCGATCTCCTCGATCCGGCCGAGGCGCGCACCGAGTTCTACGCACCGGTCGAACTCGACGAACCCGAGGACGACTACGACGACGATCTGCTCGACGACGAGGAGATCGAGCCCACCCCGCGCCGGCGCCGGGCCGCCCCGCGCAGCTTCTCCCTGCGCGACAAACTGCCGCAGCTGAGCCGACCGGCGTCCCGCCGCGGCTCGGTCGAGGATCTCAACCGGCGGCAGTGGATGATCCTCGGCGGCCAGGCCGTCGGCGCGGCGGTCGCGGGAATGTTGCTGTTCAAGGGCTTCGAGCAGATGTGGGACGTCATGCCGTTCCTGGCTCTGGTGCTGGCGATGGTCGTAATTCTCGGTCTGGTCGCGCTGGTTCGCGTGCTGCGCCGCACCGACGACATCCTCAGCACGGTGATCGCGGTCGTTGTGGGCATCTTCGTGACGCTCGGACCGCTAGCCTTTCTTCTCAGCACGAACTGAGCAGGGAGCAGCAAGTGGGGCACAGCGGTCAGGTGGGGACCACCGTTCAGGTGGGGTTGTCGACGGCGTCGGTCTATCCGGAGAACACCGAGGCGGCGTTCCGGTATGCCGCGGAATTGGGTTACGACGGCGTGGAATTGATGGTCTGGGCCGAGCCGGCCAGCCAGAACATCGCCACGGTCCAATCGTATGTGCGCCGGTACGCGGTGCCGGTGCTGGCCGTGCACGCGCCCTGTCTGCTCATCTCGCAGCGGGTATGGGGTGCCGACCCGGTGGCCAAACTCGAACGCAGTGTGCGGACGGCGGAGTCGCTGGGGGCGGCGACCGTGGTGGTGCATCCGCCCTTCCGCTGGCAGCGGCGTTATGCGGAGGGCTTCGCCCAGCAGGTGGGCGAACTCGAGGACAGCAGTCCGGTCGTGGTCGCGGTGGAGAACATGTTCCCCATGCGCGCCGACACGCTGTTCGGACGCCGCTCCGGTTCGGCGCGCCGGCTGGAACGCCGTGGTGGACCGGGACTTTCCGTGACCGCGTTCAGCCCGTCCTACGATCCGACCGATACCGGCTTCCGGCACTACACCCTGGATCTGTCGCATACCGCGACCGCCGGGATGGATGCGCTGACGCTGGCCGACCGCATGGGCGGCGGTCTGGCGCACCTGCACCTGGCCGACGGCCGCGGCGCCGCCCACGACGAGCACCTGATTCCCGGAGAGGGTGGGCAACCCTGTGTGGAAGTGTGTGAATCGTTGGTGCGCAACGGTTTCCGGGGTCACGCCGTGATCGAGGTGAACACCCAGAACGCACGGACCACCGCCGACCGCGCGGCGATGCTGGGGCGAGCGCTGCGGTTCGCGCGCACACATCTGAACAATTTGCAGCCGGTGCCGGGGCGGGAACAGACCCGCCAGGGTTGATCGGCCTGTGCCCGTACAGCTTCGTCACACCCGGTAGGGAATCGAGGGACCGTCCGGCAGACTTATACGGTGTACGAGCCGGGCCGGAGCCGGCTGGGCCCACGGAGAGGAGCGGCGGGTGACGGAACTGGCGGTCGAGACGGTACGGCCGGAGTTGGACGACGCACCGTTCAGCCGCGTGTGCGCGGTGACCGAGGTGGAGGTTTCCGCGGAGTTCGCGCGCTATCGCGGCGTCATCGACCCGGTGTGGACGATCGGCAAGAAGCTGCACGGCGGCACCATGGTCGCCTCGTCGGCGGCCGCCGCCACGACCCGGCTGCGCACCGCGCACCCCGATCTGGCCGAGATGTTCCCGATCGCGGCAAGCACCGATTTCCTCGGCGCCCCGGACCCGGGCGAGGTCGAGTACGAGGTCCGAATCCGCAAGACGGGCCGCCAGATCTGCCTGGTCGACGCCGATCTGGTCCAGGGTGGTCGCACGCTGGTGCATTCGGCGTTCACCTTCGGCCACCTCGACGACGCGGAACCGGCCTATCGGCGCGAGACCGTGGCGGATATGCCGCCGGAACCGCCCGCCGAGGCCCTGGGCTACGACGCGCCGGATTCTCCGATGGGCCGGCTGGTCAACGTCTCGCGAGGCGCCTCGGTGGCGATCGATCCGGCCTGGGCGCCGTTCCTGTCCGGCGAGCGGGGCGAGCCGCGGCTGCGCCTGTGGATCCGTCCGCGCGCCGCCGACGGCAGCGATCCGGACGTCGCCGCGTATTTCGCCATGATGGCGGGCGATATGAGCCCGCCCGTGCCGATGAACATGGGCCGGTTCGGCTGGGCCCCGACCGTGCAGCTCACCACCTATCTGCGGCGTCGGCCCGCGCCGGGCTGGCTGCGGGTGATCGCGACCGCCCACGAAATCGGGGAGCGCATGTTCGACGAGGATCAACTGGTCCTCGACAGCACGGGCGCGGTGGTTGCGCAGACCCGCCAGCTCGCGCTGATTCCGCTGCCCCGCTCCCACTGATCGCCCCTGCCCCGCGTCGGCCGCCGCGCACGGATAGCCTTGGGCCTCATGACGAGAATTGCGGTGATCGGTGGCGGACGGATCGGCGAGGCGTTGATTGCCGGGCTGCTCGAGGCCGGGCGGCCGGGTAAGGATCTGGTCGTGGTCGAGACGGTGACGACCCGCGCGCAGGTGTTGAGCGAGCGGTTCGGCATCCGGGTCACCGACAGTCTGGCCGAGGCCGCGGCGGGTGCGGATGTGCTGGTGGTAGCGGTGAAGCCGCACGATGTCGACGCCGTGCTGACCGAGCTCGGCAAACTCGAACTCGACAACGATCGCGATCAGATCCTGGTGTCGCTCGCCGCCGGTGTGACCACCGCCCGGGTGGAGTCGAAGTTGCCCGCCGGATTCCCGGTCGTGCGGGTCATGGCGAATACCCCGATGCTGGTCGGCCAGGGCATGAGCGCGATCGCGGCCGGGCGCTACGCGAAATCCGCCGAGCTGGATACGGTCTCGGAGCTGCTGGGGGCGGTCGGCAGGGTCGTCACCGTCGCCGAGAGCCGGATGGACGCGGTGACCGCGGTGTCGGGTTCGGGACCCGCGTACTTCTTCCTGGTGGTCGAGGCCATGGTGGAAGCCGGCGTCGGCCTCGGCCTGACGCGGGACGTGGCCACCGAACTGGTGGTGCAGACCATGCTCGGCTCGGCGGCGCTGCTGGAGGAGTCCGGTCAGGATGCCGCGGAGTTGCGTGCCGCGGTGACCTCGCCGGCGGGGACCACCGCGGCGGCCGTGCGCGAGCTCGAGCGCGGCGGCGTGCGCTCGGCGTTCTGGGAGGCGTTGCACGCGGCCAAGCGCCGCTCGGCCGAACAGGGGGCGACCGGCGAGTAACCGCGGAGTGGCCGCCGGGTGTGACGTGACATCCGCTGGTGACACTGCTATTTCTCCCACCCGTCGCAGCAATCCCACTGGTAACGCTAAGCTCGGGGGAGCACGTGCGTGTCTGTTCCGCCGGTGGGGAAGCCGGCGGCGCGGACGTGCCGGAGGTCAGTGGTGCAATGATGTCTGGAAACAGCTCTGCGAGTTCCGGTCCTGTCATCGGCGGTGGAGGAACACAGTTCCTCACCGTTGCCGAGGTGGCGAATCTGATGCGGGTTTCCAAGATGACGGTGTATCGGCTGGTTCACTCGGGAGAACTACCCGCTGTCAGAGTCGGTCGATCGTTCCGGGTACACGCCAAGGCGGTGCACGACTACCTGCAGACGTCGTACTTCGACGCCGGATAGCAGCGTGCGAACGCCGGTCGGCGATGTCGGCGGCCGGGCACAGCGGTGCCCGTTTCGTTCGCCGTGGGTTGGCCCGGTACGATGAACCACCGTTGTGTTACCCGCTGCCGATCTGGGTCAGGTCGGGAGCTGAACACTGGTTGCCAGGCGGCCGCCGAGCGAACCGGAAGATGGGCGTACGTAACCGGCGTGCGTGCCGAGGGTAGAGAGAGAACGCGAGGAACAACCCTATGGGTTCTGTGATCAAGAAGCGCCGTAAGCGGATGTCGAAGAAGAAGCACCGCAAGCTGCTTCGCCGTACGCGCGTGCAGCGTCGCAAACTCGGCAAGTAAACTTACACGCTGGAAATTAGCTGAAAGCCCGCCACCGACTTGGGTGGCGGGCTTCGGCATTTGTTTCCGGTGACTGAAGTCATCGTTAGATCCTGGTTAATACTCTCGGCCACCTCCGTAACAGCCGCTACTCTGGTTAACGGAACTAGCCAAGCAGGGGTGCACAGGTGGGATTCGGCGTGGGTTCGGATATGCGGGACGGGCGTACGGCTGGCCGCAACGACCAGCCGCCCAAAGTTGTCCTCGTCACCGGCGCGAGCCGCTTCTTCGGCGGCAATGTCGTCACTCGGCTGGCGGCCGATCCCGCGATCGAACGGGTCATCGCGGTCGATGCCCGCATGCCCAGTCGCGATCTGCTGCGCCGGATGGGCCGGGCCGAGTTCGTTCGCGCCGATATTCGAAACCCGTTGATTCGCAAGGTGATCGACGGAAATAAGGTCGACACCGTCGTGCATCCGGCCGTACTGTCCCGCCCGCCCGCCGGTGGCGGCCGGGCGGCGATGAAGGACTACAACGTCTTCGGCGCCATGCAGCTGATGGCGGTCTGCCAGAAGGCGCCGAGTGTGCGCCGTGTGGTGGTCCGCTCCTCCTCGGCGGTCTACGGTTGCGGTCCGAAGGATCCGGCGAAATTCACCGAGGAAATGAGTGCGCGCACGCCGCCGAAGGGCTGGTTCGCGCGCGACATGATCGAGGTCGAGGGATTCGTCCGCGGAATGGCGCGCCGGCGTCCGGATATCGCCGCGACGATCCTGCGATTCGCACCGATAGTGGGGCCGCGTCTGGCGGGCCGGGGCGTGCAGTATTTCCGCTCCCCGATCACGCCGACGATCTTCGGCCGCGACCCCCGTATGCAGCTGTTGCACGAAGAGGACGCGATCGCGGTGCTGGCGCATGCCGCGCATTCCGCACCCGGCGGCACTTTCAATGTCGCCGGTGACGGGGCGCTGGCATTGTCGCAAGCCATCCGCCGCGCCGGTCGCGTCGAACTACCGGTGCCGATGAGTGTTTTCCAGACGGTCGGCCGGTCGTTCATGGGCCCGGTGATGCGTGAGTTCACCACCGAGCAGATCGATTACTTCCACTTCGGCTGTGGATTGGACACCACGAGAATGCGTACCGAACTCGGCTTCGCACCGCGTTGGACGACGGTGCAGGCGTTCGACGACTTCATCGGGGGCGCAGCGTTGCGGCCCGTCATCGATCCGCGCTGGATCGACGCTGCAGAAAACAGACTCCTCGGCCTCGTCGGGGCCGGGACGGGAGCACATCGATGAACGACGTGGCCAAAGTCATTCACCTGCACGAGACGGATTTCGAGGCCCGGCAGCGCCCGGCGTCGCGGCGCTGGCCCGGAGAGTCGGCCCTGCAGCCGGTGACCTCGCTGACCGAGCGGCTGGCCGAATCGGCACCGCCGCGCTCGCTGGGTGATCTGGTGCGGAGTGCGGTGGCCGACGGTATTCGCAATACCGCCGATTTCGCCCGCCGCCGCCTCACCGGGGACTACCAGGTCGACGAATTCGGGCGGGACGAGCATCTGCTCGAATCGGTCATCCTGCCGACCCTGCGGCCACTGTCGGATCTGTGGTTCCGGGTGGATGTCAACGGCATCGACAACATTCCGTCCACCGGTGGTGCGCTGGTGGTTTCCAATCACGCCGGCGTGGTGGCACTGGACGCGCTGATGCTGCAGCTGGCCGTGCACGACCGGCATCCCGCCCATCGGTCGCTGCGCTTGCTGGCCGCTGATCTGGTGTTCGAGACGCCGGTGGTCGGCGGGCTGGCCCGCAAGGCGGGCCACACTCTGGCCTGCCCCGCCGACGCCGAGCGGCTGCTGCGGTCGGGCGAGGTCGCGGGGGTGTTCCCCGAGGGCTTCAAGGGCATCGGCAAGCCGTATTCGGAGCGCTACAAGCTGCAGCGCTTCGGGCGCGGCGGTTTCGTCTCGGCGGCGGTGAAAACCGGTGTGCCGATCATTCCGTGCTCGATCGTCGGGTCCGAGGAGATCTATCCGAAACTCGCCGACATCAAGCCGTTGGCCCGCCTGCTCGGATTGCCGTATTTCCCGGTGACTCCGACATTTCCGCATCTGGGACCGCTGGGGGCGATCCCGTTGCCGTCGAAGTGGACCATCGAATTCGGCAAGCCCATCGCGACCGAGGACTATGCGGCCGAGGCCGCCGACGATCCGATGACGATGTTCGAGGTCACCGATCAGGTCCGCGAGACCATCCAGCAGACGCTGTACAAACTGCTCACCAAGCGGCGTAACCCCTTCACTGGCTGACGCCGGAACAGAGCCGGAGAAATCGAGCCTCCTCGCTGTGGCGAGGAGGCTCGATCGTTTCCTTCCGGAAAATCTCAGCCGTGCTGTTCGCGCCTGCGGGTGAGGACGGCCGCCGCCGCCCCACCGGCCGCACCCAGCGCCAACGCGGTGGGAACGCCGATCTTGGCGGCCTTGCGTCCGGTGCGGAAATCGCGGATCTCCCAGCCGCGATTCTTGGCGACCTCACGCAGGTCCGAATCCGGGTTGATCGCCACCGCGGTACCGGCCAGCGAGAGCATCGGCACGTCGTTGTGGCTGTCGGAATAGGCCGTGCAGCGTTTGAGATTGAGCCCCTCGCGAATGGCCAGGGTGCGCACCGCATGTGCCTTGCCCAGGCCGTGCAGAATATCGCCGACCAGCCGTCCGGTGAAGACGCCGTCCACACTTTCGGCGACCGTGCCCAGCGCGCCGGTCAATCCCAGGCGCTTCGCGATGACCTGCGCGAGTTCCACCGGCGTGGCGGTCACTAGCCACACCTGCTGACCGGCGTCCAGATGCATTTGCGCCAGCGCGCGGGTGCCGGGCCAGATCTTGTCGGCGATGATTTCGTCGTAGATTTCCTCGCCCAGGGCCGCGAGTTCGGCAGTCGAGCGGCCGGCGATGAATGACAGCGCCTTTTCCTTGCCGCTGGCCATATCGCCCTGGCTTTCCTTACCGGTGACCCGGAATTTCACCTGCTTCCAGGCCATATCGACGAGGTCGGAAGTCTTGAAATATTTCCGCGCCGCCAGGCCGCGCGCGAAGTGCACGATCGAGGCGCCCTGCACCATCGTGTTGTCCACGTCGAAAAATGCCGCAGCGGTCAGGTCGCGCGGCGGGCGCGCATGGGGCGGTAATTCCGAATCGGCTTCGGCGCCATAGCTTTCGGCCAATTCCGCGTCGTGCAGCGCGAGGGCGGCATCGGCGCTGGCCTCACCGGCGAGGTTGGCGCGTACCTCCTCCTCGCTGGGCCCGAACGGGCTGCGCGCGATCCGCGTGAGCTGGTCCGACAGACCCTGCCCCCAGCGCGCCGGGAATTCGCCGAACCTTCCCGCGATGAAGCCCGTCCTCGCATCTTTCGATCGTTCCGGCACCAGTACCTCCGCCTGTTCGCGCGAACACTCCAACATTAGCCGAGCACAGCGTTGTCCCGACGGCTGCTCGGCGATGTGTGCTCAGCGACTCAAATCGGCCCGCAACCGGGATTCGTCCACGTCGAAGTAACTGTGTTCGCGGCCGTCGAGCAGCACCACCGGCAGCCGGTCGCCGAACTCGGCCCGCAGCGACGGGTCGGTGGCCGCCGCCGCGTCCACATCGACGGTCGCCGGTTCCAGCCCGAAGTCGGCGCAGATGGCGCGCAGTTGCGTCAGTGCGACCGTGCACATACCGCAGCCCTCGCGGGTCAGCAAAGTCACCGAATGCGTGGCAGTACTCATATCGCCATTAAATGCCACCGTGCCGACAGACCTGCGATTAGCCGCGAATCGCCGCATTCGCGCGGGGAAATCGCCGGTCCGGCGTGCCTGCGCCGAAGCCGGTGCTACACGGCGGTTGAATGTGATCAGGCATTCGTGGAGCCGACGAGTGGAGAGTGACTGAATTCACCGACTTTGTGCAGGGCTTCACAAGCGGTTACGGTGGTGACACGCGACCCGCCTGCTTCTGGCGGCGGACGCAACCGCACCCCGTGTACCAATACCGATCCGAGACCGATGCCTGTGCCCGGTGTCGGCGGTGGACCAAGCGAAAGCCCGGACACTACCCCCCGGCCGGACGAGGAGCCGAACGACGTGACAGAGCAGCATGAGACGCCAGGTGGCGTCTCCGGCAGAGCTCTGAACAGCGTTTCCGGCAAATCCATCAACAAGGACATCCCGCAGGCGACGGTGACCCGTCTGGCCACCTACCTCCGAGTGCTCGCCGTCCTGGCCGACGAGGGTGTGCTCATCGTATCGAGTGAAGAACTGGCTGTCGCGGCGGGTGTCGGTTCGGCCAAGCTTCGCAAGGATCTATCCTTCCTCGGCCCCAACGGTGTTCGCGGCGTCGGCTACGACGTGGCCAAGCTGCGCAACCGCATCGAAGACGTTCTCGGCCTGGCGGACGGCCATCGCGTGATCCTGGTCGGCGCCGGGAATCTGGGCCGGGCATTGGCCGGTTACGGCGGATTCTCGCGGCGCGGATTCACCATGGTCGGCATCTTCGACAACGATCCCGCGGTGATCGGCGCCTCGGTCGCCGGGCTGCGGGTGCTCGACACCGCCCGGCTGCGGACTGCGGTCGCCGAACTCGCGCCCACGATCGCGGTGGTCACCGTTCCCGATGCCGCGGCCCAAGCCGTCTGCGACGAACTCGTCGCCGCCGGGGTGCAGTGCATTCTCAGCTTCTCGCCGGTGAACCTGGCGGTTCCGGCCACCGTGGAGGTCCGCCGCGTCGACCTCGCCGTCGAACTGCAGATGCTGTCGTTCGAGCGCGCTCGCAGCGCGGAACTCGAGGCGACCGAGCCGGCGGCCCCCGAGCGCGTCGCCGCGGGGGAGACCGTGCACGCGGTCTCCACCCCGATCGGGCGCCGGATGGCCGGACGCGCGGCCCACCAGCCCACACCCCGCAAGACAACCTCGCATTCGGCAACGGAGCCAACCAGCAAGGGATCGGTGGTCGCACCATGAGCGTGCTTCTCGTCGGAATTTCGCATCGCAGCGCTCCCGTGGCGGTGCTGGAGAAGGTCGCGGTCACCGAGGAGGACCGGCCCAAGCTCACCGATCGCATGCTGGCCTCCCAGCACATCTCCGAGGCGATGATCGTCTCCACCTGCAACCGCGTCGAGATCTACGCCGTGGTCGACGCCTTCCACGGCGGCCTGGCCGAGGTCGGCGATCTGCTGGCCAAGCATTCCGATCTGCCACTGCCCGAACTGACCAGGCACGCCTACGTGCGCTACAGCGAGGCGGCGGCGGAACATCTGTTCGCGGTCGCCAGCGGCCTGGATTCGATGGTCGTCGGCGAGCAGCAGGTGCTCAGCCAGATCCGCTCGGCGTACGCCGCCGCCGACGCCCAGCAGGCCGCCGGGCGCACCCTGCACGAATTGGCCCAGCATGCCCTGCGCGTCGGCAAGCGGGTGCATTCGGAGACCGGGATCGACCGCGCGGGCGCCTCGGTGGTGTCGGTCGCCCTGGAGCGCGCCGCGAACGTGCTCGGCGACCTGGCCGGCCGCACCGCGGTCGTGGTCGGCGCGGGCGCGATGGGCGGGCTGTCGGTGGCCCATCTGGCACGCGCCGGAATCGGCCGAATCGTCGTGGTCAACCGCACTCTCGAGCGGGCCCAGCGGCTGGCCCACACCGCGACCACCATGCACGGCGCACCGGCGACCGCGATGGAGCTGTCGAATCTGGTGAACGCCATGGCCGATGCCGACATCGTGATCACCAGCACCGGCGCGGTCGGTTCGGTGGTGAGCCTGGCCGACGCCCACCGGGCGCTCAACGTCTCCCGCGCCGGACATCAGATGGTGATCTGCGATCTGGGCCTGCCCCGCGATGTGGATCCCGCGGTGGCCGGACTGCCGGATATCACCGTCATCGACATGGAGACGCTGCAGCGTGATCCCGCGGCGGGTGCGGCGGCCGACGACACCAGCGCCGCGCGCGCCCTGGTCGCCGAGGAACTTGCCAAATATCTGTCCGGCCAGCGGATGGCCGAGGTGACCCCGACCGTCGCGGCCCTGCGCCAGCGCGCGGCCGAGGTGGTCGAGGCGGAGCTGATGCGGCTGGAATCCAAACTGCCCGATCTCGGCGATCCGCAGCGCGAAGAGGTGGCCCGCACGGTGCGCCGGGTGGTCGACAAACTGCTGCACGCGCCCACGGTCCGGGTCAAGCAGCTGGCCTCGGCGCCCGGCGGCGGCAGCTACGCCGAGGCGCTGCGTGAGCTGTTCGAATTGAAACCCGGTGCGGCACAAGCGGTTGCGGCGCCGATGGAAATCGCCACTCTCGGCGGCGAACTGGCCGACGACTTCACCACGAGCCATCTCGGAGACGAACAGGGGCATCCGCAGTGAGCGCTGATACGGCCACCGCATTCGGGGGCGCAGCCACCGGGGTCGACACGCAGGAGCACAACATGACGCGACGTGGCACCACGGATACCCCGTGGCGGATCGGCACCCGCGGCAGCGTGCTGGCACTGACCCAGGCAGGCACCGTGCGCGACGCGCTGATCGCCGCCGGGCAGCACGCCGAATTGGTGATCGTGAAGACGGCCGGCGACAAATCCTCCGATCCGGTCGAGAAGATCGGTGTCGGGGTGTTCACCGCCGCGCTGCGCGAGGAACTGGCCGCCGGGACCGTCGATATCGCGGTGCACTCCTACAAGGATCTGCCCACCGCGCCCGACCCGCGCTTCACCATCGCCGCGATACCGCCGCGCGAGGATCCGCGTGACGCCCTGGTGGCCCGCGACGGTCTGGTACTGGGCGAACTGCCCGCCGGATCCCGGGTCGGCACCTCCGCGCCGCGGCGTGCCGCCCAGTTGCGCGCACTCGGCCTCGGCCTAGAGATCGTGCCGCTGCGCGGCAATATCGACACCAGACTTCGCAAGGTCGCCGAGGGTGAACTCGACGCCGTGGTCGTCGCGCGGGCCGGGCTGTCCCGCGTGGACCGGCTCGGTTCGGTCACCGAGGCCCTGGAGCCCGTGCAGATGCTCCCGGCACCGGCCCAGGGCGCGCTCGCGGTCGAATGCCGTAGCGAGGAAAGCGATCTCGTCAGCATCCTGTCCACCCTCGACGATCCGGGCAGTCGCGCCACGGTCGTCGCCGAACGCGCGCTGCTCGCCGAACTGGAAGCCGGTTGCACGGCGCCGGTCGGCGCGCTCGCCGAAGTCGTCGAATCGCTCGACGACGAGGGCCGCGTGGTGGAGGAACTGTCGCTGCGCGGCGGCGCGGCGGCGATCGACGGTTCGGATGTCATCCGGGCCTCGGCGGTCGGCTCGCTCGCGAACGCAGAGCAGCTGGGCCGCGATCTGGCGCGTGAGCTCCTGGAGCTGGGGGCGCGCGACCTGCTGGCCGGCGAGGTATCCGCCGGCGCGTCCGACTTCACCAATCCCAGCCCGATGGAGAACAAGCCATGAGCCGAGCCACCAAGAAACATCCCGGTCGGATTTTGTTCGTCGGGTCGGGTCCTGGTGACCCGGCACTGCTCACGGTCCGCGCCCGCGAGGTGCTGGGACGAGCCCGGCTGGCGTTCACCGACCCCGATGTCGACAAGGGCGTGCTGGCCATGATCGGCACCGCCGTCGAGCCGGGTCCCGACGGGGAATCCGCCGTCGATGTGCGCCCCGCGCTGGGCGAGCCGGCCGAGGTCGCGAAGACGCTGGTCCACGAGGCCCGCGCCGGACACGATGTGGTGCGGCTGGTCTCCGGCGATCCGATGACCACCGATTCGGTGATCTCCGAGGTCAACGCCGTCACCCGATCGCATATGAACTTCGAGGTGCTGCCCGGGCTGCCCTCGGCGACCACGGTTCCGGCCTACGCCGGTATCGCCCTGGGCTCCTCGCACACCGAGGTCGACGTGCGCGGTGAGGTCGATTGGGCCTCGGTCGCGGCCGCTCCCGGCCCGCTGGTGCTGCATGCCACCTCCGGCCACCTGGCCGAAACCGCGAGCGCGCTGGTCGAGCACGGTCTCGCCCCGCAGACCCCGGTGGCCGTGACCGTGCGCGGCACCACCCGGCAGCAGCGCACCATCGAGGCGACGCTGGCCACCCTGAACTCCGCCGCTTCCGAACTGGTCGGACCGCTGGTGGTCACGGTCGGCAAGGAGGTCGAGAAGCGCGCCAAGATGTCCTGGTGGGAGTCGCGGGCGCTGTACGGCTGGACCGTGCTGGTGCCGCGCACCAAGGAGCAGGCCGGCGAGATGAGCGAGAAGCTCGTCATGCACGGCGCCATCCCGATGGAGGTGCCGACCATCGCCGTCGAGCCGCCGCGCAGCCCCGCGCAGATGGAGCGCGCGGTCAAGGGCCTGGTCGACGGGCGCTACCAGTGGGTCGTGTTCACCTCGACCAACGCCGTGCGCGCGGTGTGGGAGAAGTTCGGCGAATTCGGTTTGGACGCACGGGCTTTCTCCGGTGTGAAGATCGCCTGCGTCGGTGAGGCGACCGCCGACAAGGTGCGCTCGTTCGGTATCAATCCCGAACTGGTGCCCAGCGGTGAGCAGTCCTCGGAAGGTCTGCTGGCCGACTTCCCGCCCTACGACGATGTTTTCGACCCGGTCAACCGCGTGCTGCTGCCGCGCGCCGATATCGCCACCGAAACTCTGGCCGAGGGCCTGCGCGACCGCGGCTGGGAGATCGACGATGTCACCGCGTACCGCACCGTGCGGGCCTCGCCGCCGCCGGCCGAAACCCGGGAGATGATCAAGACCGGCGGTTTCGACGCCGTGCTGTTCACCTCCTCGTCCACGGTCCGGAATCTGGTCGGTATCGCCGGAAAGCCGCACGCGCGCACCATCGTTGCCTGCATCGGCCCCAAAACCGCCGAGACCGCAATCGAATTCGGCCTGCGCGTGGATGTGCAACCCGAGATCGCCCAGGTCGGCCCGCTGGTCGACGCCCTGGCCGAACACGCCGCCCACCTGCGCGCCGAGGGCCTGCTGCCCCCGCCGCGCAAGAAGAGCCGCCGCAGCCGCTGAGCGGCTCGATGACCGCAGCCGCCGAGCGGCTCGATAACCGGGGCCGCTGAGCGGTACTGCGGAAGAGCACTCACACCCGGCGTACGCGCATCAGGTCGCGGACGAGGCTGCAGGTCTTGTTCGACGGTGGCCGGATGCCGACGACCTCGGCGGTGTGCCGAATGGTCTGGTTGTCGGCGAGGTTGGCGCGGTAGACGCCGGAGTCGAGCAGGGCGATGGCCAGCCGCATGGCCTTCAACCTGCGGTTGTGCATGACGTACCAGGAGCGCGGCCGGCCGGCCGGTAGGGCCTGTTTCACCAGCGGCGCGTAGGGATCGATGATCGTCGGTGCGGTGGGCATGAGAATCCTCCCCTCGGATGGAGATTCATCGGGTCGTCGATGGGCCGAATCGAAGGCGGGACAGATATGGGCAGTCCGTCCCACCGCCGATCGATCGGTTGCGCGCCGTGGGCAGTAGCGCGCTACCGAGGCCGGTTCGACTGTTGACGAATCCCCTCGAACACATCTTCGATTCTACCGGAGGGCACCGACAAAAACCGCTCGCCGCAACGGGTTTCGGCGCCGCGCCCGCGTCGCCGGTGCGTCGCCCGTGATTTGCCGGGTGTGACCCACGCCAACCGGCCGGGAGGTGCCTGGGAGCCGGGCTCCCGCGCGGCGTATCGTGCGGTTATGACCGGAATGGACCGCCCGCGGCGGTTGCGTCGTACCCCCGCGATGCGTCGCCTCGTCGCCGAAACCACCTTGGAAGCAAGGCAATTGGTGCTACCGATGTTCGTCGCCGACGGACTGGCCGAACCGCGCGAAATCAGTTCGATGCCCGGTGTGTACCAGCATTCGATGGATTCGCTGCGCAAGGCCGCGGCCGAGGCGGTCGGGGCAGGCGTCGGTGGGCTGATGCTGTTCGGCGTGCCGCGTCCGGAGGACAAGGATGCGGTGGGTAGCCAGGCCAGTGCCCCGGACGGCATCCTCAATCGCGGCCTGCGCGCGCTGGCCGAGGAGGTCGGCGGTGACACCGTCGTGATGGCCGATACCTGTCTGGACGAATTCACCGATCACGGGCACTGCGGTGTCCTGGCCGGCGACGGCTCCGTCGACAACGACGAGACCCTGGAACGCTACGTGGAGATGGCGCTGGCCCAGGCCGAGGCCGGCGCCGAACTGCTGGGCACCAGCGGCATGATGGACGGCCAGGTCGGTGCGATCCGCGCCGGACTGGATGCGGCCGGTCATATCGATACCGGGATCCTCGCCTACGCGGCCAAATACGCCTCGGCGTTCTACGGCCCGTTCCGGGAGGCCGTCGGCTCGTCGCTGCAGGGCGATCGCCGGACCTATCAGCAGGATTCGGCGAATCGGCGGGAATCGCTGCGTGAGCTGGAACTGGACCTGGCCGAGGGCGCCGACATCGTGATGGTCAAGCCGGCCATGTCGTATCTCGACATCCTGCGCGATGTCGCCGATCATTCGCCGGTTCCGGTCGCCGCCTATCAGATCTCGGGCGAGTACGCGATGATCACCGCCGCCGCCGAACGCGGCTGGATCGACCGCCGCGGCGCCATCCTCGAATCGCTTCTCGGCATCCGCCGGGCGGGCGCGGACATCGTGCTCACCTACTGGGCCACCGAGGCCGCGCACTGGCTGTCGTGAATCCGGCGACCCTCCCGGCCGAGCCCGGCATTCGAACCAGACCCGAGGATGTGCGCACCGCCTGCCAGCTGTGGTGGGCCGTGGTCGCGCTCGGGGTGTTGCGGTTGATCCTCGGCGCGGTCGACCGCCTCGGCAATCGCCGCCAGGTCGCCCAGGACTTCTACGACCAGCTGCACGGCGAGCGGCCCGACTTCAGCGTGGCGCAGATGGAGCTGGTGGTCTCGATTCTCGAGGTACTGGTCCTCACCTACGGCCTCGCCGTCGGGATCGGCGCGGTGGCCGTGGTGTACCAACTCGGTCGCGGCCGACTGTGGGCGCGCACGGTTGCCGATGTGGCGACCGTGGTGCTGGTGTTCGGCGCCATCGGGTCGATGTTCGGCCTCGGCGCGGTCGCCGGCGGCCCGGCGGTGCTGATCGGGGCCGCGGCGATATTACAGGCGGTTCTGGCCTGCGGAGCCGTATTCCTCTGCCGCAGAAAGGAATCCGAGGCGTTTTTCCGAGCGAACGGCCACTGAGACGCGAGGCCGAATTTGTCGCGTGCCGACCGGGATGTATGGTGAGGGTTGTCACAGAGAGCTCGGGAACTGAAAGTCGTTGATTGTGCGTTGTTCTTCGGATGTGGTTTTTCGGTCGGTGGTCGCATCGATCGGCTACCGCGATGAGAGCGCAGCACGGATGGCTTCGGTGGATCGGAGACATCGATGCGCGTGGTGATTCAGCAGCGACAAAGCATTCGACGCGATGTTCTGGTGATGGGTTTGCTGCTGCTCTTGGCACTGCTCACCCTCGCCGGCCTGCTGCTCCCGGGGAAGGTCGGCTGACTTCGCCGCCACCCGCTCGCGCCGGCACGCGCGTCGTATTCGGAGGTCCTGCGTGAGCGACGCCCAACCCACCGCCGCGGTGCGGCCGGATTCCGTGCTGTTCAGTGAGCCCGGTGCCCGCTGGCGAACGGTCGCCTACGGCCCGCTGCTCTGTCTGTTCGTGCTGATCCTGGAACTCGCGCTGCGGCGCGGCCCGGTGCACTGGTTCGGCCTCGCCTTCTGCGCGATTCTGCTCGCCGGATTCGTGACTCTGCAGGTCGTGGCCGGAAAACGTCACGTCAGCGTCGAACTCACCGACTCCGTGCTGCGCGCGGGCACCGAAACGCTGCCGCTGAGTTCGATCGCGCGAGTCTTTCCCGAACTCGACGAGGAATCGTGGGATGACGAGCCCTGGGAGTCGGCCCGCGCACTGGGTGAGCTGACCGGAGTGCCGCGCCGCCGCCGCGGCATCGGCCTGAAATTGCGCGACGGCGCCATGGTGCAGGCCTGGGCGCGCGATCATCGGCAGTTGCGCGCGCAGTTGAGCGCCGCGCTCGACCGGCTCGCCGAGGGTTCGGCGCCCGTGACCGAGGAACCGGCGGCGCCCCGGTCGGCGAAGATCGAGACCGCCGCCCCGAACGAGTCCGATGGCGCCGAAGCTCCGGCGGGCGCGGTGAGCTGTTCCGGGGACGACGAGGTTGTCGAGGGCAAGGAGGACGTGGCGTGATGCGCCGGCTGTGGATCCTGCTCGATCTGGTGCTGGTCGTGGTCTGCGCGGTGGCCGCCGTGCCCAGCTGGCGGCTCGGTGTCCATCGGACCTGGTTCGCGGCGGCGGGGGATCAGCCCGCCTTCGAATCCACCCACTACGCCGGTCCGTGGCTCGCGCTGGCCACCGTACTGGTCACGGCCGCGGGCCTCGCGGCCATCGATCTGGTGGTGCGGTGCGCGGTTCGCCCGCGCTGACACGCCTGTTCGCCACAGCCGCACCCGAATTCGCGGCGCGTCGCCCGATAGCGGATCGAGTGTTGTGGGTATTGCCGGAAAATGAGCACCATGACGCGCACCCGAGCAGTGCGGAAGACCTCGTTCACGATTCTCGCGGCCGCGGCGATCGGTATGGCGCCGGTCGCCGTGGCCACCGCGGCCCCCGAAAGCCCCTCGGCCGCAGACGCTTCGGCGACCGCCTCGCAGACGTCCGGGCCGAGCGTTACCGGCGCGAGTTCCGCCGATCCGCAGGCCATCGGCGCGGTCTCTCCGCTGCGCGCCGATCAGGTCTCGCTGCTGGATCTGCTTCCCACGCCACTGAATTGCCTGCTGTCCACCGGCTATGCCCTGCTGTGCCTGGGCGTTCCGGTCCCCTGAACCGCGTCGGTCAGCGCCACTGCTGGAAAACGTCGAGCAGGCGCGTGCCGTGCGATCCGGGGACGTTCGCCATCACCACGACGCTCCCGTCCGGATGGCTCGCCGCCTCCTCGATCACCTGCCGCAGTGAGGCGTGCACATTGCCGTTCTCGTCGTGATAGAGCTGGGTGTCCGGTTTGAGGCCCGCCCCGATCCGGTTCATCGGAACGACCATGGTGACCAGTGCGGGAATCGGCCCGTCGCCCAGTGCGGCGGTCTCGTCGTGGGTGAGGATGACTCCGGCGCGCTGCTGGTCGGGCTGGACCACCGGCGTCACGGCGGCCGCCTGAGTCGCCGCCGCGATCGAGCCGACGAGGGTTGTCAACAGGGCTACCCCGAATACTGCTTTCCGCATGAACCCTCCCGGCCGTGAGCGTGATGGTGGGTACGAGGTTACGCATGGGCAACTCAGCGACAACCCTTATGACAGGAAATTTACGCCGCGTGTTGCGGTAACGCCGCTGACCGGCGCGTGTGAGGAAACTCTCAGCAAACTGCTGGTCGGGTCGGTGAGAGTACAATGTGGCGCCTCGGCTTGTGGGGTGGCTCACCCCACTACACCCTGTCGTCGACCGCTTCGGCGGGGGCTGCGACACTGGTGGTCGTGAGTTCTTCTCCGCGCGCGACCCAGGTAAACGTGCCGGTCTCCGCCCGACTCTTCGAACGCGCCGCCGCGATCATTCCCGGCGGTGTGAACTCGCCTGTGCGGGCCTTCAATTCGGTGGGTGGCACCCCGCGATTCATCGCTTCGGCGCGCGGATACACGCTCACCGACGCCGACGGCAACGACTATGTGGACCTCGTGTGTTCCTGGGGGCCGATGATCCTCGGGCACGCCCATCCGGCCGTCGTGGACGCGGTGCAGCGCGCCGCCACCGGCGGGCTGTCCTTCGGCGCGCCGACCGAGGCCGAGATCGAACTGGCCGAGGCGATCGCCGCTCGCGTCGATCCGGTGCAGCGGGTGCGGCTGGTGAACTCCGGTACCGAGGCCACCATGAGCGCGGTGCGGCTGGCACGCGGATTCACCGGGCGCAGCAAGATCGTCAAGTTCGCCGGCTGCTATCACGGCCATGTCGACGCGCTGCTGGCCGATGCCGGCTCGGGCGTCGCGACCCTGGGTCTGCCGACCTCGCCGGGCGTGACCGGAGCACAGGCCTCCGACACCCTCGTGCTGCCCTACAACGACCTCGAAGCCGTCGCCACGGCCTTCGCCGAATATCCGGGCCAGATCGCCGCCGTGATCACCGAGGCCGCCGCCGGCAATATGGGCGCGGTCCCGCCGCTGCCCGGATTCAACGCCGGCTTGCGCGAGCTGACCAGCGAACACGGCGCCCTGCTGATCATGGACGAGGTCATGACGGGCTTCCGCGTGAGCGCCGCGGGCTGGTACGGGCGCGATCCGGTGGCGGGCGACCTGTACACCTTCGGCAAGGTGATGAGCGGCGGACTACCCGCCGCGGCCTTCGGCGGCCGCGCCGAGGTCATGGACCACCTCGCGCCGATCGGGCCGGTCTACCAGGCCGGCACGCTCTCGGGTAATCCGGTGGCGGTGGCCGCCGGGCTGGCCACGCTGCGTGCCGCCGACGCGGACGTCTACGCCGCCCTCGACCGCAACGCCGAACGCCTCGGATCCCTGATCACCGAGGCTCTGACCACCGCGGGGGTCCCGCACACCGTGCAATTCGCGGGCAATATGGTGAGCGTGTTCTTCGCCGAGGGTCCGGTTACCGACTACGCCACCGCAAAGGCCACCGCCACCTGGCGCTTCCCGGCCTTCTTCCACGCGCTGCTGGAACGTGGCGTCTACGCGCCGCCGAGCCCGTTCGAGGCCTGGTTCGTCTCGGCTGCCCTCGACGAGGACGCATTCGACCGTATCGCTGCCGCACTGCCCGCCGCCGCGGCAGCCGCGGCCGCCACACCCGAAGGATCCCGCGCGTGAGCGACTCAGATCAGCTCGAATCCGTCACTGCCGCAACAGAATCCCCCTCGCACGAAGAACCGGCGTCGCCCGGGGACGCCGCGGCGAACGGGGAAGCCGAACCCTCGCAGGGGCCCGGCGCGGACTCGGGAGCCGATGCCGGCAAGATTCCCTCGCTACCCGGTGACGTCGCCTCGGATACCGAGACCATCGTGCACGTGATGCGCCACGGCGAGGTGCACAACCCCAAGGGCATCCTGTACGGCCGCCTGCCCGGTTTCAGCCTCTCGGTGACGGGTCGTTCGCAGGCGGCGACGGTCGCGCGCACCCTGGCCGATCACGACGTCGCCCTGGTCGTCGCCTCGCCGCTGCAGCGCGCCCAGGAGACCGCCGCGCCGATCGCCGGACAGCACGGGCTGATCGTGCGCACCGACGACAACCTCATCGAGGCCGGCAACACCTTCGAGGGGCTGCGGGTGTCGGTCGGGGACGGCGCGCTGCGCAAGCCGCGGCACTGGTGGAAGTTGCGCGATCCGTTCACCCCGTCGTGGGGTGAGCCGTATCTGCAGATCGCGCATCGCATGCTCGCCGCCGTGAACAAGGCGCGGGTGGAGGCGACCGGGCACGAGGCCGTGGTGGTGTCGCATCAGCTGCCGGTGTGGACGTTGCGGCGCTTCCTGGAGGGGAAGCGGCTGTGGCACGATCCGCGGCAGCGGCAGTGCTCGCTGGCCTCGCTGACTTCGCTTGTGTACCAAGGCGATACGTTGATCGACATCGTCTACTCCGAGCCGTCCGGCGGCTCGGATCCCAGGGTGACCGGGGCGTGAGCGGGGCGGTCCGGCGTCTGCTGCCGATGCTGCTGGCCTGCGTGGCGGTCGTCGCCGCGCTGGCCGGCTGTTCGTCGGGTAACGACGCGGTCGCCCAGGGCGGCACCTTCGATTTCGTCTCCCCCGGCGGCAAAACCGATATCCGGTACGATCCACCGGCCGCCCGCGGCACGATCGGCCACCTCTCGGGGCCGAATCTGATGACCGGCAAGACCGTCTCGGTCGACGACTTCCCGAATCAGGTCGTCGTATTGAACCTCTGGGGACAGTGGTGCGGGCCGTGCCGCGCCGAAGCGCCCGCGCTGGAACAGGTCTACGAACAGTCCAAGGACAAGGGCGTCGCCTTCCTGGGGATCAATGTGCGTGATCCGCAACAGGACAAGGCGCGCGACTTCGTGACCGACAATCACGTCGGCTACCCGTCCATCTACGACCCCGAGATGCGCAGCCTGCTGGCGCTCGGCGGCAAATTCCCGACCAGCGTCATTCCCACCACGCTGGTGCTCGATCGGCAGCATCGCGTCGCCGCGGTCTTCCTGCGGTCACTGCTGGCCGAGGATCTGCTGCCGGTGGTGAACCAGGTCGCGCAGGAGGGCCGGCAGTGACAGCCGTCGCCTCGCCGGCGTTGGCTTCCGTCGGCGAATCGTTCCAGCAGACCGCGGCAACCGGGCCGCTGCTGCTGGCGCTGGGTGCCTGCCTGCTCGCCGGATTGGTCTCGTTCGCCTCGCCGTGTGTGGTGCCGCTGGTGCCGGGATATCTGTCGTATCTGGCCGGGCTCGTGGGCGCCGAAGCGCCGCCGGTCACCGTCGGCGAAGCCCAGGGCAAGAGTACGGCCGTCGCGCTGCGCACCGGCCGGATGCGGGTCGCGGGTGCGGCCGGGCTCTTCGTCGCCGGTTTCACCGTGGTGTTCGTGCTGGCCTCGGCGACGGTCTTCGGTGTCATCCAGACCCTGAACGTCAATCGTGAACTGCTGCAACGCATCGGCGGTGTGGTGACGATCGTGATGGGGCTGGTGTTCCTCGGCCTGGTGCCGATGTTGCAGCGCGACACCAGAATGCATCCGCGCCGGCTCACCGGAATCGTCGGCGCCCCGCTGCTGGGTGCGGTCTTCGCGCTCGGCTGGACGCCGTGCCTGGGCCCGACGCTCTCCGGCGTAATGGCGGTATCCGCCGGAACCGAGGGCGCGACGGCCGCTCGCGGTGTCGCGCTGATCGTGGCGTACTGCCTCGGACTCGGGCTGCCGTTCGTGATTCTCGCGTTCGGGTCGGCCACCGCGCTGCGCGGAGTCGGCTGGCTCCGGCGCAATTCGCGCACCATCCAGATCATCGGCGGCATCCTGCTCGTCGTGGTCGGCATCGCACTGGTCACCGGGATGTGGGATCAGTTCGTCGGATGGATCCGCAATGTTTTCGTCTCCCAGGTAACCCTGCCGATCTGAGCCCCATGACTGCCACGATGACGCCCCCGTCCACCGCCGCGAAGCCGCCGCGTCAGTCGCTGCCGCTCCGCGCGTTCGCACTGCTGCGCAACGCCTGGCGCGGATTGACCAGTATGCGCACCGCGCTCATGCTGCTGTTCCTGCTGGCACTGGCGGCGATTCCGGGGGCGTTGCTGCCGCAGCGCAGTCTGAACCCGCAGAAGGTCGACAAGTACATCGCCGATCGCGGCACCCTCGGCCCGTGGATGGACCGGCTGCAGCTGTTCGACGTGTTCTCCAGCTTCTGGTTCACCGCGATCTACGCTCTGCTGTTCGTATCGCTGGTCGGCTGCATCGTGCCGCGCGTCTTCGATCACTACAAGGCGCTGCGCACACCGCCGGTCATGGTGCCGCGCAACCTGTCCCGGCTGCCGCACCACGCCGCGACCACCACCGGCGACACCCCTGCCGAGGCGATCGAGCAGGCGCGGCGCGGGCTGCGCGGCTGGCGCACCGTGGTGCGGGACGGATCCGAGGCGCGCAACGGCCGTCCCGGTGAGGTGACCCTCTCGGCGGAGAAGGGTTATCTGCGCGAGCTCGGCAATCTGGTCTTCCACCTGGCCCTGGTCGGCCTGCTGGTCGCGGTGGCGGCGGGCAAGTTGTTCGGCTACGAGGGCAACGTGATCGTCGTCGCGGACGGCGGTCCCGGATTCTGCACCACCTCACCCGCGGTCTTCGACTCCTTCAAGGCCGGCCGGGTCAACGACGGCACCGGGCTGACCCCGGTCTGCGTGCGGGTCAAGGACTTCAAGGCCGACTATCTGCCCAACGGCCAGGCCGAGATGTTCACCGCCAACATCTCGTATCAGACCGGCGATGATCTGGCGACCGACACCTGGCGTGACACCACCATCCAGGTCAACCATCCGCTGCGCATCGCCGGAGACCGCGTCTACCTGCAGGGGCACGGGTACGCGCCGACGTTCACCGTCACCTATCCGAACGGGCAGAAGCGCACCGAGACCATCCAGTGGCGGCCCGACGACGGCGCCACCTTCCTGTCCAGCGGTGTGATGCGGTTCGACCCGCCGGGCGGCATGTACGGCAGCGAGGACGAGCGGCGCAAGAACCAGATCGCGATCGAGGGCCTGTTCGCGCCCACTGCACTGATGCACGGCAGCCTGCTGACCTCCTCGTATCCCGGACTGACCGATCCGGCGGTGGCGATCGACATCTATCGCGGCGAGACCGGACTCGACACCGGGCGCGCGCAGTCGCTGTTCTCGCTCGATCCGGAGATGATCAAACAGGGCCGGTTGACGAAGCAGCAGCGCGTCAATCTGCGGCCCGGTGAATCGGCGACACTGGCCGACGGCACCAAGGTCACCTTCGACGGGGCGCAGCAGTACGCGAACCTGCAGGTTTCCCACGACCCCGCGCAGAACTGGGTCCTGGTGTGCGCGTTGACGATGATGGCCGGGCTGCTCGTCTCACTGCTGGTGAAGCGGCGGCGGATCTGGTTGCGCGCCTATCCGGAAGGCCCGGACGACGGCGGTTCCGGTGAACGACGTACTGTAGTAGAAATGGGTGGGCTGGCCCGCACCGACCAAGCGGGTTGGGGCGGCGAGTTCGACCGCTTGCTGACGCGGCTGCTGGGCTCCGACCGCACCGACATCGGCAGCCCCACGGATCAGCGCCCGGTCGCCCGGACCGAGAGCACGGGAGAGTGAACATGCCGATCGACGAGACACTCGCCGGTTACAGCAATCTCGCCTTCAAGACGGCGTTCGTCGTCTACCTGCTGGTGCTGGCGATGCTGATCGTGCAGTACGCCTCGGCGAAGAAGAAGGTGACCAGCGCCCAGGAGCGTGAACGCGAACTGGTCGGCGTCGGCGCCTCCTCCGGAGTGAGCGCGGACCGGCCGGTCGTGCCCGGCAAACTGGAGCCGGCTCCGAAGCGTTCGCTGGCCGAGCAGCTCGGCAATATGGCGTTCGCGGTCGTCTTCGTCGCGATCGGCCTGCACCTGGCCTCGATCGTGTTGCGCGGCTTCGCGACCCACCGCTTCCCGCTCGGCAACATGTACGAATTCATCACCATGGCGACCGCGGCCGCGATGGTCACCGGCCTGGTGTTCATCCACGACCGCCGGTACCGCGCGATGTGGGTGTTCCTGCTGGTTCCGGTGCTGATCCTGATGTTTTTGGCCGGCCAGGTGCTCTACGCCGACGCCGCGCCCGTGGTTCCGGCGCTGAAGTCGTACTGGCTGCCGATCCACGTCACCATCGTCAGCATCGGCAGCGGCATCTTCATGCTCTCCGGTGTGGCGAGCTTGCTGTTCCTGCTGCGCATGCACCAGCCGGAAGGCCAGGAGTCGAGCAACCCGCTCGGTGCCCTCGCCCGCCGCCTCCCTGACGCCCGCACCCTCGACCGCCTCGCCTACCGCACGACGGTCGTGGCCTTCCCCCTCTTCGGCACCGGCATCATCCTCGGCGCCATCTGGGCCGAAAGCGCGTGGGGCCGCTTCTGGGGCTGGGACCCGAAGGAAACCGTCTCCTTCATCGCCTGGGTCATCTACGCGGCGTACCTGCACGCCCGCGCGACCTCCGGCTGGCGCGAAACCAAGGCCGCCTGGATCAACGTCGCCGGCTTCGTCGCGATGCTGTTCAACTTGTTCATCATCAACATCGTGGTGAGCGGTCTGCACTCGTACGCGGGCCTCAACTAGCTCCGTCAGCGGGCCCACGCCGGTGTCTCACCGACGTCGGGCGCTGCATCCGCCCGATTCCGCACCTGGGCCCTTGGTCCT
>NZ_BDBN01000113.1 GCF_001613005.1 Nocardia nova NBRC 15556
GCGGCCCCGGCCCCTCCGCCCATCGCGGCCCCCGCGGCGCTGCCCGGCGCCGATCAGGCGAATGTCACCACCTGGCTACCGGACATCAACAGCGCGATGCAGTCGGCCGGTATCGACACACCGCAGCGTGCCGCCGCTTTCCTCGCCCAGGTCGGACAGGAGACCGCCGGTTTCGCCACGTTGACCGAATACAGCGACGGTAGCGACTACAACGGACGGGCAGATCTCGGCAACACCCAACCGGGCGACGGCCCCAGGTACAAAGGGCGCGGTGGCCTCCAACTCACCGGACGCCACAACTACGAACGCGCAAGCCAGGCGCTCGGTGTCGACTTCGTCAATCACCCCGAGCTTGTGGCGGATCCGAAGTACGCGTTCGCCACCGCCGCGTGGTACTGGAACACCCACAACCTCAACGCCGCCGCCGACAACGCGCACCCCCAGGACCCCGCGAGCATCGATCCCGTCTCACGCATCATCAACGGCGGTTCCAACGGAAGAGACGTCCGGCGTGAACACTTCATCCAGGCATGCCAAATCCTGAAATGCCCGTAAGCCGCGCAGGCTCGCCGCTGATCGGAATGTCTCGCTCGGTGATCCGGAAACGGGTTGCGCAGTGCGCACCAGGGGTCGCGGCGCCTATCCCGACCACTGCCGCGTAACCGAGGCGTCGTCGGACACGTGTAGCGCCAGCTCGGCCGCCACCGTTTCGCCGATCGCCGTACGCCGGGCCGACCGCCGGGCAGCGTCGGGCTCCGTGGCGGTGGCCAGGCGATCCAGGGTAGGCAACGCATGCCAGCTGTAACACAGCGACAGAATCGTCAGAAGTAGTTCTCTCGCAGCGGATTCCGGAAGCTCCGGCACGGCGTCGCGGATACTTCGAAGCTTGCCCTGCATGCTCTCGCGCCGCTCGGATTCGGCCACCGGCGCCCCCAATTCCAGACTCTCCCAGAACAGCAGGCGCGCCAATGCGGGCTTGTCGCAGAGGTGATCGAAGAACCGCTCGGCATAACCGATCACCGCAGCGGTTCCCTCCCCTTCGACCTGAACCGCCTCACCGAGTTCGCCGATTTCCCGGGCGATCACGATGGCGAAGAGCTGATCCTTGGTGCCGAAATACTTGTAGATCCGCTCCTTGTTGACCCCCGCAGCGGCCGCGATGCGGTCCACGCGCGCACCTGCCAGCCCGCGCTCACCGAATTCCGCCACCGCGGCGTCCAGCAGCAATCGTCGGGTGCGTTCGGTGTCCCAGGCCATGCGGCCAGACTAGCAAATTCTCCAACTAAACAGTTGCAGAATTTCTCCCGGAGGTGTCTACTCACATCTACAACCATCTAGTTGGAGTCTTGAGGAGTCGCTGTGAGCACCACCGTTCCCGCCCCATCCGTGCACGTCCGCGCCGCCGTCACCTGGCTCGCGATCTTCCCTATGGTCGCCCTCGGAATGACCGCGATGGCACCGTTCACGGCCGGCTGGCATCCCGTGCTGCGCGCACTCGTACTCACCGCGTTCGTGGTTCCGGCCGCGGTGTACGTCGTCGTCCCCCGTCTGCTCGGCGTCCTCGCCCGACATGTTCACCGGTGACACGCGGGCATGTGCGGAATGGCGTCGATGTCCCGGCTCACCCCGATGAGGGCCGCACACCAGCGCGAGGCACGCAATGCGTGAATTCGACACTCCCGACGCCATTTTCACCGTCATCGACGTGAGAGGGCACGCGTGGGTCCGGATTCTCGCGGCGGCGCTCCTGAGATGCTGGCGGACTGGGCCGGCCGCAGTCGGTTGGGTCAGACCGTCAGCGGAAGAGGCGGAAGAAGCCGCGCACCTGCTCGACCAGCGACTTCGGCTGCTCCAGCGCGGCGAAGTGGCCACCTCGCGGCAGTTCCTCGAACCAGCGCAGGTCGGTGAACCGCAGCTCGGCCTCCCGCCGCGACGGGCGGGTTATGTCGCGCGGGTAGACCGATAACCCGGACGGCGCGGTGACTTTGTCGCGAAAAGCGGCGAAGCTCTCCCAATACAGGCGGGCCGACGACGTGGCCGACGCGGTGAACCAGTAAACCGAGATCTCATCGAGGATCTGCTGGCGCGACAACGCGTCCTCGGGATGACCATTGTTGTCCGTCCAGGCCCAGAACTTCTCGGCGATCCACGTGGCCTGGCCCGCCGGGGAGTCGGTGAGGCCGTAGCCGAGCGTCTGCGGCCGCGTCGCCTGGATCGCCGAGTACCCCCGGCCGGTGCGTCGGAACTCCTTGGCGGCCTTCAGGTTCGCCAGCTCCGCGGGCGTCGGATCGTCGAACGTGCCCGCCGCCACGGACCCCATGTTCAGGTGCACGCCGGCGACCCGCTCGGGCGCCACCTCGCCCAGCGCGCCGGACACCGCCGAACCCCAATCACCGCCCTGCGCGCCGTACCGCTCGTAGCCCAGCGAGACCATCAACGTGTCCCAGGCCCGCGCGATGCGATCGACGCCCCACCCGGTCGTCGACGGCTTGTCGCTCCAGCCGTATCCGGGCAACGACGGCGCGACGACGTGGAACGCGTCCGCCCGGTCCGCACCGTGCGCGCGCGGGTCGGTCAGCGGGCCCAGGATCTCCAGGAATTCGAGCACCGAACCCGGCCACCCGTGCGTGAGCACCAGCGGGAACGCATCCGGCTCCGGCGAGCGGACGTGCAGGAAGTGGATGCCCAGCCCGTCGATCGTGTCGCGATACTGCGGGAACACGTTCAGCCGCTCGGCGAACCCGAAGTCGTAGTCCTCGGCCCAGCTACGGCACAGCTCCTGCGCATAAGACAGCGGCACACCCTGCGACCAGTCGTCCACCGGCTCGGCCTCGGGCCACCGCGTCCTTCGCAATCGTTCACGCAAATCCGCGATCTCGGCTTCGGTGATTCCGACTTCGAACGGCTCGGCGGTCACTGGGGCTCCCTTCCTCGGCAAGACTTGTCGGATCAGATGTGTCACGGTGAAACCGCCGATCCGCTCACAGGGTGTAAACCGTCATCGCGGGCTCCACGTCGTACCACACCTGCTCACCAGCGTACGAATCAGCCGACAGCACAATCTTTTTCGCATTGCCGCCCCAGGCCGCGGCAAGCGTCCGGCGGATCGAAGCTCGAAATGATGCGCCGGATAGTTCACCTACGGTCGCCCTCGTACGCGGACAGTCGGTCCAAGAGCTGAGGGACGGCGCTGAGCTGCGCCCGCTCGTCTGCGCTCAGGAGAGCATCGATGGCCTCGGCGACCCATTCGCGCCTGGCCTCCCGATCTCGGTCGAGGGCAGCGCGTCCCTGCTCGGTGAGGGTCACGAGGAAGCCGCGGCGGTCCCGGGGATCGTCCCGTCGGGCGACATACCCCCTGGCCTGCAGATCCGCTACCGCCCGGCTCTGACTCTGGTGGCGTACCCCACGCCACTGGGCAAGGGACGCCGTCGAGGCATCACCTTCACGATCGAGCAGGCCCATGGTCTCCGCGAGAGGTGGCGGCAGAGTGTCGGCATGCGCGCGAGTCGCACGCACGAACCTGCCGATGGAGACCCGCAGCCGCTCCGCCAAGTGATCTCGGTCCGCCACGGATCAACTATACAGCCCCGCTGTATTTGACCCACTGCGCCGAAGGCCGCAGCAACAGCAACCCGGGCAAGTACACGACGCTCGACATATACAGCAAAACTGTATACTTTGAATCGTGCGACAACGCCCGAGCAGGAACGGAACCACCATGCAACTGACGAAATACGCCCACGCCTGCGTCGCCCTGGAGAAGGACGGATCCAGAATCGTGCTGGACCCCGGCACGTTCACCCCCGACGCGAAGGCCGCCGTCACGGGGGCCGCAGCAGTGCTCATCACCCACGAGCACTTCGACCATTTCGACGACAGCCTGCTGGCAGCCGCCCTGGACGACGATCCGGAACTGCGGATCTTCGGACCGCGCGCGGTGCTGGACAAGCTCGGCAGCCACGGCGGGCGGGTGCAAATCCTCACCACCGGGGACGACCTGAGCGTCGGCGGCTTCACCGTCGGTGTCCACGGCGACCGCCACGCCACGATTCACGCCGACATCCCCTGCGTCGACAATCTCGGCTACCTCATCGACGAGACGCTGTTCCACCCCGGCGACGCCTACTTCGTACCCGAGGTGCCCCTCGACACCCTGTTACTGCCCACGAGCGGGCCCTGGACCAAACTGGGCGAGGCGGCCGACTACCTGCGCGCGGTCAAGCCTCGCCGGGTAATCCAGATCCACGAGCTCATGCTCAGCGAACTCGGCCAAACCTCCACCCGAACCCTCCTGGCCGGCCTGACCGGCACCGAAATCACGGTCCTACCCCCTGGCCAGAGCATCGATCTGTGAAAGAACCAGAAGGTGGAAAGAACTGCACGAGGCGATCCCTGAGCTGGAAGCGGACGCCTGACGCCAGTCAGTTCCCCAGTGTCCCGTTGATGGTTAGGTAGAAGGTGCGTAGCGTGACTGCCGGCTTCTCGCTGCGGACACGGATCTGTACCACCGCGTCCGGCGTGTTGGCGGGGACGAGAATCCGGCCCTCCGCCATGCGCGACCGTGGCGACTCCGACAGGGTTCCGCGCGCGACAATCATTCCGTCGCAGACTATTTCGAGCAGATCGGCCTCGGCGTCCTCGTCCGTGTGTGCCCACGCGAACAGCCGATAGGCGATTCCGGGCGCGAGGCCGCCGCCACCGAGCCGGATCGTCGTCGCACCGTCGGCGGCTATCAGCGGAACGACTTCGCCGGTTCGCCCGAAGACGTCCTGATCACCACCCGAAATCTCGACACGGCGCCACGGCAACGGTGAACCTGCGCTCAGCTGCACACCGGCACGATCGTCGCCGCCATGGAGGGAAGCCTCCGGGGGCCCGCCGTAGCGGTGTTTCCAGTCGCTGATCATCGTCCACAGCACGTGTCCGGCGTGCGAGCCGAGTACCGAAGGGGCATAAAGGTATTCACCGGTCACGAGTTCGGTCAGAAAGTCGACCATGTTACCGTCGTACCGGGCCCAGACCGCGGGGCCGTGGAGATGCGCGAGCACCGTCCAACCGTCGGGATCCTCACCTTCGGTGACCCAGAAGAACATGTCGCCGTTGGTACTGCCACCCCACTGGAGCAGGCCACCGGGCTCCGGATAACCGACGAGCGGATTGCCGTCGTCGTCGTAGTCGAAAACCTGGTTGGCAACCAGATCCTGGGCATTGTCGATCAGCGACGTGAGCCGAACCTCACCATTGAGCCGTCGGGACGCCGGGTACAGCACGTACAGCTCGCCGATCCTGCCGTTGCCGTAGTTGTCGATGAAATCCCGATAGTCCGACGGCAGCCGGACCCCACAGGCCGATTCGATGTCGTCCCACGGCGGCGACACCGCTTCGGGCAGCGGTGAGGGCGCCATGATCCCCTTCAGCCGGGAAACCGATGCGTGCATCCCCGGGCTCCTTCCGAATTTCTTTGAACCACAGTCGGTTCCGGTGGTAATAACCGAATATCCAACGGATATGGCGTAGCGCGTGGTGAGAGATCTGTTTGAGTTCTGCTGCGGGACAAAGCCGCTGGCGGTTGCCCTGGCGGCCCGAGCGTACCCGCGACCTGAACCAGGGACCACGTCGGACAGGTCACGGTCGTGAAGATACCCGGTCAGGGGGGCGGCTGCGTCGGTGTGCGCCAACGTCATCGGATCGCCCGAATCCTGCCCGGCCGGGGTCCGGGATGTGCGCGATGTGCGGCGGTAGCCGGCATGAGTCGACGGCGTTCTACCGTGCACGTGGCAGGGATAGCGGCAGCCCGAACGTAGGGAGGACGTTCTCCTCGAAGCGGGTCATGGCGCTGATTCGGCCGCCGGCGAGGGTGAGCACGAACAGGCCGACTCCCTGACTACCGGTGGGGGTGTGCAGGTAGACACCGAACGCCGGTTGACCGTTGGCTCGCGTCGGCACCAGTTCGAATCTCCGTCCCGAGCCGAAAACGAGGGCGCAGAAGCGGGCCACGCTGTTTCGGCCCCGGTACTCCAACGGAATCGGTGGCATCGACATGAAGACGTCGTCGGTCAACAGCGCCACCAACGCATCGATGTCGGCGGATTCGTAGGCGCTGACGAACTTCGCCGCGAGCGCGTTCTCGGCAGACGAGCCGGCGGCGGGCGGCTGGGCTCCGGCAGCCGTCACCGGAAGTCGATGTCGCATGCCCGCCCGTGCGCGTTTGAGGGCGCTTTTGACCGATTCGACGGTCGTATCGAGCATGTCGGCTACTTCGTTGGCGTGGAATCCGAGGACGTCGCGCAGGATGAGAACGGCGAGCTGGCGAGGCGGCAGAATCTGCAGGGCGGTCACGAACGCCAGGGAAATGGATTCGGATTGCCCGTAGCGGGCCTCCGGACCCAGCGGCACACTGATCGCGCCGTCCAGAAGGGTGTCGGGATAGGGCTCGAGCCAATGGATTTCGCCGAAACCCGTCGGTTCCGGCGGTTCGACTCCCGGAACGTCCCACTGCTTCGCGGGACGCCGGTGTTCGGCGCGCAACGCGTCGAGACACCGGTTGGTCGCGATGCGGTACAGCCACGTGCGAACCGAGGCGCGGCCCTCGAATCGGTCGAGGCCCCGCCACGCCGCCAACATGGTGTCCTGAAGAGCGTCCTCGGCATCCTGAAACGATCCGAGCATCCGGTAGCAGTGCACCTGTAGCTCGCGACGGTGCGGCTCGGTCAGCGCTCGGAACGCCTCGCCGTCGCCGGCCCGCGCCCGCGACATCAGGTCTGTTTTCGCCAGCTCCACTCCGGCCACCTTTCTCCGCGTGTGCGGTTCCATCCTGTACGGACGCCGGCCGCTGCGCGAAGGGGGCGCTCGGGCATCACCCCCTTTTCCGATGTCGCGGCGTCCACACCCGTGACAACCGACAACCTCGTCAAAGGAGCACGGAAATGGGAAAGATCGTCCTCACCTCGAACGTCACACTCGACGGAGTGGTCCAAGACCCGGACGGCGCGGAGGGCTTCGAACACGGCGGCTGGTTCCACCAGTTCGTAGGAGCCAAGGACCTCGAAGACTGGACCGTCCGTGAGACGCGGGAGGCGCTGGACGCCGAGGTGCTGCTCCTGGGCCGGCGGACCAATGAGTGGTTCGCGGACCGGATGACAGAGCAGAACCTGGCGGAGGGCCGTGTGGGCCCCGAGTGGGCGAACAGGGTGCGCAGCATGCCCAAATACGTCGTGTCCTCGACTGTCGAGGACCCTCGGTGGAGCAACGTCACCGTCCTGCGCGGCGACGCGGTCGAGGAGGTTTCGGAGCTGAAGGACACAGTGGACGGGGACATCCTGATCTACGCCAGCTACCGGCTCGGACGCACACTGATCGAACACAACCTGCTCGACGAACTGCGGCTGGTCGTCTTTCCGGTGGTGGTGGGAACCGGCCGGCGGCTGTTCGACGAGGGCGGCGCCAAGAAGCCGCTACACCTGGTCGACACCCGACAGCTCGGTGACGGCCTGGTGTACTACAGCTACGAACTCGCGCAAGGCTAACGCCCCATCAGCCGGTTCGGCAGGAACGAAAGTAACTGGGTAGCAGTAGGACTCGATGCCAACTGCCGGCGGACATCATCTCTGGAAGGGCTGGCACACGGTCGCGAAAGTGCAGCTCGGCTGCGTCAATCAGTCGTGCTGGCGTGCACGGCGATGATTCGCCAACCGTGGGTCTCGTCGTACAGCCAAGTGCGGGTGTAGCGCATCCTGGCCGCGAACGGCGTACCGGAGACGGTCCCTTCGATCGTGCCGAGAAACCACGTCACCCCGGTACGCCCGTCGGTGAGCACGGTCAACTCCTCCTCGGTCACATTCGTCACCACCTGCGCTCGGGTGCGGTGCAGCTCCAGGTCGTCCGCCTTGGTCTGAACGTTCGCACCGAAGGTGAAAATCAGCCGATCATCCAGCAGCCGATCCAGCGCCTCGACATCTCCGGCGAGCTGCGCGCTCTGGAGTCGGCGCTCGGCGTCCCGCAAGTTCTCCATGGGGAACACTCTCCCAGCCGGCGCCGCATCCGCGCCACGACGTTCACACTCGGCTGATCTTCACGGTCCGTCCCGGCAAGGTCGAAGCACCGACCGAGGCGCCGGATTCGTTGCGGTGCCAGGGCGGCCGCTTCGGCGCCGGGGCGGTATGCCCGGTCCCGGGACGGAAGCCGAACAGTGACGGCAGGTCAGTTGCGTACCAGCAGCACGATGCTCGCGGCGACTACGGCCAGCACGATCGCCGCCACGCCGTACACGAGCCGGTGAGTGCGCAGCACTGGAAGGTAGTGGTCGACGGAGAAGCGGCCGGGTCCGGTGAGGGCGAGCGCGGCAGCGGCGAGGGTGAGGGTCGATTCGTATTCGAAACCCTTGGGGGCGAAGAACGAACCGGTTCCGTGCACCTCGATGGCGTTGATCATGACGCCCAGCACGGCGGCCGCCGCCAACGGGGTGAGCAGACCGAGTGCCAGGCCGAGACCGCCGAGGGTTTCGCTGAGCCCGGCAACCGCCGCCATGGCGTCACTCGCGGGATAGCCACTGGCGCTGAAGAATTGGCCGGTGCCGGAGATGCCGCCGCCGCCGAACCAGCCGAAGAGCTTCTGGGTGCCGTGCGCGGCGACGGTCAGGCCGATCACCAGACGCAACACCAGCAGCCCGGCGTCATAGCCGACCTGGCTGGAGGCGTGCGCCACAGGGGCGGTCGCGGTGGTGCTGGTCATGGAAACTCCTATTGTCGGGGTGAGTGATTCAGCCGAGTTGGATGGAGCGTTTGGCGAGGCCGTGCCAAAAGCCGTCGATGACGCTGCGCTGGGTGGCGAGGTCGGCTTCGCCCGCACCGAGGGTGACGAACAGCGGGACGAAGTGCTCGGTGCGCGGGTGCGCGAGATGCGCTGAGGGGGCCTTGTTCTCGAAGTCGAGCAGGGCATCGATATCGCCCGCGGCGAGCACGCCGTGGCCCCACTCGTCGAATTCGGCCATCACCGGATGTACGGAGCCGTCTTCGGTGAGCGCCCGCAGATTGTGCGAGAAGAATCCACTGCCCACGATCAGTACGCCCTCGTCCCGAAGCGGAGCGAGCTTGCGCCCGAGCGCCATCAGCTCCGCGGGATCGAGAGTGGGCAGCGACATCTGCAGCACCGGAACGTCTGCCTCCGGATACATCTCCACCAGTGGCACGTACGCACCGTGATCCAGGCCCCGGTCCGGCGCTTCCCGCACCGCCGTCCCCGGACCGTGCACCAACTTCCGAACCTGCGCCGCCAACTCCGGCGCGCCCGGCGCTGGATAACGAACGTCGTAGTAGTGCTGCGGGAAGCCCCAGAAGTCGTACACCAGCGGAACCGTCTCGGTTGCCCCGAGCGTTACCGGCGCGTCTTCCCAATGTGCCGAAACCATCAGCACCGCTTTCGGTTTCGGCAATGCCGCCGACCACTGCGCCAGCTGTTCGGGCCAGATCGGGTCGTCGGCCAGCGGTGGCGCACCGTGCGACAAGTACAAAACCGGCATCCGGTCTGTCCGCTCGGCAGTCATCACACCTCCTGTTGTTCAAATTTGAACCTTATGCGGCGATAGTACGCCTTTATTCAAATTCGAACAAGATGGGTAGACTGAGCCCGTGCGATGGCTCGACGACCAGGAAATGCGCGCCTGGAAGGCGCTGCTCTCCGGCTGGGCGCTGCTCGAGCGAGAGATCGACGGCCAGCTCAAACGCGATGCCGGACTGTCCCACGGGCAATACGAGGTGCTGGTCCGGCTGGCCGACGCCCCTGACAGCACCCTCCGCATGACCGCGCTCGCCGACTCGCTGATCAACTCCAAGAGCAGGTTGAGCTATCAGGTGGATCAGCTGGAGAAGGCCGGGCTGGTCTGCCGCGGGACCGTTCCCGGCGACAGCCGCGGCGTCACCGCCACCCTGACCGACAAGGGCCGCCGCGCACTCGAACAAGCCGCCCCCGGGCACGTCACACTGGTCCGCGATCTGCTGATCGACGTTCTCACACCGGCACAGTTGACCGCCCTCGCCGACGGCCTCGGCGAAGTCGCACGCCGGATCCAGGAAGCCGAAGGCCAGACCAAAGGCCGAAGCCGGCCCTGACATGCCGCCGGCTGCCGAGTCGTTCGGCCCTGTTATGTCAGGCGCTGCCAACTCCAGGTCATGGAGATCTCAAGAGGGTCGATGGGCGTGACCAGCCGCGGCAGGGTGTTGAGGCCGTTCGGTGGCCCGCTCTGCGGTTCGACGCAAACCGCCCCGGGCTGCTGGTCGTAGATGACGACCCATTCGGCGGCGCTGGTGACCTTCAGTTCGAGAGCACCAGGCCACGCGAGGGTGACGTCGACGCCGTCGGGCATCCCGAAGCAGTCGTCCCAGGGACCGGGCAGGGGTTCGATGCGCTCACCGGTGGGCAGGTAGTCCGGGCCACGGGATTCCTGCCACGACGCGTGAAAGTCGATCTCGACATCGCCACCCTTGCCGAGGTTGCGCAGGAACCAGGGATGCCAGCCGGCCTGCGCCGGGAACGAATCCGCCGAGGCTTCGATCCCCAGACTGAGTGTCACAGAGTGTTCGCCGAGTTCGACCCGCTGCGTGACGCGGCCGGAGTAAGGCCACGGGTCGGCAAGGTCGACGGTGAATGCAGCTGATGTGTCGTCTGCCTGGGTTGTGGTCCAGGCGGAGTCCCGTCCGGTGCCGTGGATGGCGTGCGGCGGGTGGTTGACCGGCATCTGGTGGACGACGCCACCGTTGCGAAAGCGGCCGTAAGCGAGGCGGCCGCACCAGGGCACCATCGGGAAGGCGCCGTATTCGGTTCCCTGGCGGAGCAATTCGATGCCGTCAACGGTCATGCCGCTGATCCGGCATCCGTTGCGAGGGTCGATGGTGACAGCAGCGTTGCCCTGGGCGAGTCGTACGATCTGCTCGGCGTTGGTCACTCCCTGGACAATACGGTTCGAACGCCGATAGCGAGGGGGCCGCACCGGACCGCGGTGCGCTCGATTCGATCTCGACTTACTGCCTAGAGCAACTCGATTTCATCGAATCCGACGGTCAAGTTGTGGCGGCGTTCTCGTAGTACGTTCGTTCACGAGATCATCCGCTAGTTCTCGATTCAGCACCGCCCGCGCGCCGGTACGTTCAGGCGCCGTCGTCCGGGGCGCCGTATCCCTCCGCGGCTGTCCGGACGAAACTGCGGATCAGCGGGCTGCGAGCGGTTTTCGACCATGCCACGACCAGACGGCTCGGCGGGCGATCGGGAAACGGGACGGTCACCAGCCCGGCGGGTAGTGGCTGGTCGAGCGGGGCGAGGGCCGAGGTCCCGTTCCAGAGGACCGCTTGCAGGCATTCCTGGATCGTGCGCAGTTCCGGCGCGGCGCCATCGGGTGTGCCGCACGTCCAGTACGCGGTCCACGCCGGGTCGGTCTCGGCGGGCAGCCGCACCCAGCGGCGGTCGGTCAGATCGTCCGCCGTGACCGACGAACGGTGGGCGAGGGGATCGTTCTCGCGCATCACCACACCGACCGGTATCGAGCGGAGCACACGCATGCCGATTCCGTTGGCGTCGAACGGAGTTCGGGTCAGCGCCACGTCCACGAGCCCGGCGCGCAGCCCGGCCGTCGGATCGCCGAGATCGGTTTCGTGAATCCTGACCTGCACATGCGGATGGCGGGCGCGAAACGCGGCCACCAGTCGGCTGTCGACGTGGGCGGCGGTATCGGCCAGTGTCCCGATGGTCAGTGTCGCGGCGCCGGCCGCGGTGGTCACCCGCTCGCGGATGCGGTCGGCCCGGCGCAGCAGGGCGCACGCCTCCTCGTACAACACCGATCCGGCCGCAGTCGGGACGACACCCTTGGGCGTGCGCTCGAACAACGCCACACCCACGTAGTCCTCGAGTTCGCGGATCGCGCGGGTCAGCGGCGGTTGGGTCATGTGCAGGCGGTGCGCCGCCCGGCCGACATGGCGCTCCTCCGCGACGGCCACGAAGTACCGGAGCAGGCGAAGATCCACCCCACGCACGATACCGAGAGGGTATCGACGATGCGGAGCGGGACTTGGACACCTTGTACGTCCACCGGCCACCGTGGAAAGCGCAGAACCGAAAGGAGATTCACGCTCATGACCGACGACACGCTCACCGCCGATTGCTTCCGCTACGACACCACCCGCGCACTGTTCGATGCGACCGCCACCGTCGACGGCAGCGCGCTCACCATGCACACCGCGGCCACCCTGCCGGAGATCTTCGAACGGACGATCCGCGACCGGGGATACGACATCGCGGAACTGGGACTCACGTTCTACCTGCGCCTGCTCGACGCGGGCCTACCGTACGTGGCGCTGCCGATCTTCCCGAACCGGGTGTTCCGTCATTCCTGCGTCTTCGTCAACGTCCACGCCGGTATCACTCGCCCCGCACAGCTCGCCGGGCGCACCATCGGGGAGTTCGGCACCTATGGTCAGGACTCCGGCGTGTGGGCCAAAGGCATCTTCGCCGACGATTACGACTTTCACCCGGAACGCAGCCGCTGGGTGATCGGCGGACTGGACAAACCCATGGCCCCCTTCGATTTCGTACCGCACCCGCATCCCGCCGACGTCGAGGTGACCGCCGCACCCGAGGGCGCCTGTCTGAGCGCGATGCTGGACGCGGGCGAGATCGACGCCCTGTTCTCGGCGAACGTCCCTCAGTGCGTACTCGACGGATCACCGAACGTCGCCCGCCTGTTTCCCGACGCCGAACTCCTGGAGCGCGAGTATCACCGGCGCACCGGGATCTTCCCGATCATGCACGTCATCGTCGTGCGCCGCGACCTGCTGCGCGAACGTCCCGGCCTCGCGCGCGAAATCTTCCGCGTCTTCAACGAGGCGAAAGACACTGCGGCCGAATACTATCGGTGCAATCGCCGCCTCTACGAGGTGCAGACCATGGTGCCGTGGTTCAACGCACTCGTCGAACGCAACGCCGAGCAGTTCGGCGACGACTGGTGGCCCTACGGCATCGCGGCCAACCGCCCCACCCTCGACACCTATCTGCGCTACCACGCCGAACAGGGACTGTCCTCGCGACAGTGGGCGATCGAGGACCTCTTCGCCCGAGAACTGCTCGACACCTGACCGTCGAACTTCCGCGGTCCAGCATCAGGGGTGGCCCCATGGTAGCGATCAGCTCCCCGTGCGGCTGTCGGCCTCACTCCCCTGGGTGCGGGTCCGCTCCGCCAGAGAGCCGACACACAGATCACGCTCGGCACACTCGGTCAAAATTCGCGGCAGCGCCTCCAGGGTCGCGCGCCACGAGCCTGGCGCCGATGTGCAGTCGGAGTCGTGCAGCAGGATGGTGCCCCCGGGGCGGAGTTCGCGGATCACTCGGCGTGCCACCGTGTCCGGCGTTGCGGTCCGCATCCAGTCCTTACCGCACGCGGTCCACAGCACCGGCGTCATTTCCAGCCGCCGGGCCGTGGTCAGCGCCGCGGCCGAGAGTATTCCGTAGGGCGGTCGGTAGTGCAGCGGTCTACTCCGAGTCGTCTCCGCGATCAGGCCGTACGCGCGCGCGATGTCGCGGTACGTCGATACCGGCCCGCGCGCCAGCAGGCAGCGGTGGCTCCAGCCGTGCAGCGCTACCTCGTGACCTTCCGCGACGATCCGAGCGCCGAGCGCCGGTGCCCGCTCGAGCATCGATCCGAGGAGGAAGAACGTCGCGTGCACGCCAGCAGTGGCCAGTGCGTCCAGGACGGCCGGTGTCGACGCCGGATCCGGACCGTCGTCGAAGGTCAATGCGACCGTGCCGGTATCCGCGTATCCGGACAGGCGAGGGGTCAGGTGCTCGCGAACCGCGGAGATCGCCGTGACCGATGGGAGCGCATTGAGCGTCACGGCACCGGCACCAGCGATCATCGCCTGCGCGACAGCGGATTTCATGCGCTCGTTCGCCCCCGCACGGCGTTTCGCGCTTCCCACTCGCTGCCCAGCATGTCAGCGAGTCCCAGCCGCGCGTGCCACCCCAGTTCCCGACCGATTCTGGCGATATCGGCGATCACGCGGGGCGGGTCGCCCGGCCGTCGGTCGCCGACCTCGTACCGGAACCGCTCACCGGTCACCGCGTGGGCGGCATCGAGAATTTCGAATACCGAGTACCCGCGCCCGGTGCCGACGTTGTACACCGAATTCCCCGTCCCGCCGCACTCGAGCCGTTCGACCGCGCTGACGTGTGCGTTCGCGACATCGAGCACGTGTACGAAGTCGCGGACGCAGGATCCGTCCGGCGTCGGGTAGTCCGCACCGAAGACGACC
>NZ_BDBN01000114.1 GCF_001613005.1 Nocardia nova NBRC 15556
GCGAGCCGTATATCGCTGCGCTGGAAGAGAATACGAGATGTTCGACGCCGGTAGCGCGCATCGCGGCGAGCAAGGTGCGGGTTCCGCCGGTGTTCTGCTCGTAGTACTCGAGCGGGTGGGACATCGAATCCACTGCCGATTTCCGGCCGGCGAGGTGGGCGACTCCGGTGATTTCGTGGTCGCGCAGTGCGGCGGTCATGGCCGCGAAGTCGGTGACCGACGCCGCGACCGTCGCGACATCATCGGGTATCGCGGCGCGGCGACCGGTCGAGAAATCGTCGAGGACGACCACGGACCGGCCGGTCGCGCGGAGCGCGCGCACCACGTGCGATCCGATATAACCGCCACCACCGGTCACCAGCCAGCTCACCCTACCCTCCTCGGGGTCGGGTCGGTCTCCGCCTCGAGCCTGCGCGCGGCCGACGCGCGATCGCGGCCGAGACATGTCACACCGACAGATACCGCCAGCAACGCGAGGACGAAGGCGGCGCCCGCGCCGCCTCCGGGGATCTCGTCACCGAGCACGGTGACACCGAGCACGACGGGAACGAACGAGGACAGAAAGCTGGCGACCGGAAATGTGAGGACCGCGGCGCCCGCCTGCAGACCGCGCTGTAGCAGGCTGATCCCGAGCACCGAACATACCGCCAGGACATACGGTGTCGGCGTGGCGAGCATCGTCCAGGGACGGTGTAGCTCGAAAGTGAGTCCGACCTGGCGTGTCGCGACCGTTGCGATGCCGTAGGCGATTCCCGCCGCGGTGCCGAACCCGAGCGCCGCGACCCATGGTCGTGGGGTCCTGGTACCGAGGTCCCCCACGACCGCCCCGGCCGCGGCGGCCACTACGCCGCCAACGACGAACAGGAGCATCTCTACGTTCGACGCGGGCGAACCGAGTGCCGATTCGTCGTTGAACGCATACGCCATCAGGCCGGTGCCGAGCACCATCGCGACGATCCCGTAGCGCCCCACCGCCGCCAGCCGTTCATCGAGACCGCGGCGGGCAATCACAACGAGAAACACCATGTCCAGGGTCAGCAAGGGCGCGACCAGAGTCGCCGGCGCCACCGAGAACGCGTATGCCTCGGCCGCGAAACCGCCCATCTCACAAGCCAATCCGAACAGCCACAGCGGCCGCACGGCGAGCCGCGCCAGCAACAGCAGTCCCAGGCCGCCGCCGTGCGCGGTCCGCCGCGCCGCCGTGGCCTGGATTGCCGGCGCGCACCCGTACAGCGCCGCGGCTACGACCACCGCCGGCAACCCGTAAGTCAGCGACTGATTCACGGCGCCGACGCCCGGCCGCCCAGCCCGACCCGGTCCAGCGTGGCGCCGAACGCCTCTTCCCACGCCTCGGGTTCGACGGCAATTCGAGTCGGCGGTGGTTCGATTCGCTCCAGACAAGCCAGAACGCAACGCCGGATCGCCTCCGGTTGCGCGGAGGTCACCGCGGCAGCGCCACGCACGAGCTCCTGATGGAGGTTGTCTCGACCGTGTCCGGGCACGACGTCGAGCAGCAGCAAGTCGCGGCCGATCACTCTCGCCTCGGCGCAGGTATCCCCCGACGAGGTGATGACGAGATCGGCGGCGGACATCAGCACGGGAATCTCGTCGGTGAAACCGAAGGGGACGATCCGCTCCGTTCCAGCGGCCATCGACCGCAGCCGCGCTTCCAGTCCGGCATTGCGGCCCGCCACGACCAGCACGTGAACGCCCGCGCGCGCGATCAGGTCGGCCGCCTCGGCCAGCGGACCGATACCCCACGCCCCCGATATGAGCAGCACGCATTTCGCGTTCCGGGGCACGCCCAACGCGTCCCGCGCCTCGGCTTGCGGCGGCGCCCGGTAGAACTGCGGGCGTACCGGCGCCGGTACCACCGCGATCTCCGCGCCGGGTTCGAAGCGCCGGATGTAGCGGGCCGCCGGGTCCGAGGTCACCAGGTAGAGATCGGTGTTCGGATGCACCCACAACCGATGCGGGCAGGTGTCGGTGCAGAACACCGCATTCACCACATCGGGATGACGATCCTTGATCCGACTGGCCGCGGCGGCGCCGGTGGCGAACACCGACACCAGCAACTGCACCGGCCGGTCGCGCAGCCGCGCGTCCAGGGCCGGAACCAGGTAGCGGCACGATGCCGCGTCGATGAACCGGGCCAGCCGGCCCCCGGAGCGCAGTGGCCCGAAGTGGAAGGCGTCGTACAGGCAGGGCACGGCGAGCATGCCGCGAAACACCTTCTCGCCGAGTCCACCTCGACGGTTTCCCATCATGCGCATGCTGTCGACCGTGTCGGTCGCCCAGCCGCGCCGGCGCAGCGACACCGCGCATGCGTCGGCCATCACATCGTGTCCCATACCGAGCGAGCCGGACAGCAGCAGCGCGGAGGGAGTCGACATAGCTACCCGTTTCCGCGGGCCGCGGCCGTGTCCGGATGCTCCGCCAGATACCACTCGACGTATCGCCGGACGCCGTCCTGGAACGAGGTCGTGGGTCGCCACCCGATCAGCTTGTCGGCCAGGGCGTTCGATACGTCGATGCCCCGGAAATCACCCGGCCGCGCCGGAACATGCTCGATCGGGGTACCGGGAAAACGCGCCTGCACCGCCTCCGCCATATCGAGCACACTCACCCGCTCGCTGCCTTCGAGCGCGATCACCTGGTTCTCGGCAGCGTCGTCGAGCACCCGTGCATGCGCGTCGGCGAGGTCCTCGACGAAAACGTAGTTGCGGAATTGTTTGCCGTCTCCGGCGACAGTCAGCGGCTCACCCGCGATGGCTTTGCGAACGAATCGGGCCAGGACGAGTTCGTCTCTCATGCCGGGCCCATACGGCACGCCGTAGCGCAAAATCGTGAACGGCACGTCGTAGGTCTCGGCGTAGCTGTGGATCAGCATCTCCGCGGCGATCTTCGTCGAGGTGTAGATGTGGCCGGCCTTGGCCAACGCCATCGGCGCCGCCTCCGTCAGCGGCCGCGTTCCGTCCGAGACGTCGAAGGCGGCCCCGTACACCCATACGGTGCTGGCGAAGACGACTCGGCGCAGGCCGTGCACGCGGGCCGCGTCCAGGATGTTGGCGGTGCCGTCCACGTTCAATCGCACCGTCCGCAGCGGATCGCGATGCGCCACATCGACATTCGACATGCCGGCCAAATGGAAGATCACCTCGAGATCCGCCGAGGCGCCGACGACGGCGGACGAGTCGAGCACGTCCACCCGGCGGAATCGCGCTCGAGGGTCCGGACTCGACGGGGCGACCGTATCCAGGGCGTAGACCGTGTGTCCGGATTCGGCGAGCCGGTGAATCACGTGGGCTCCGATGAAGCCGGAGCCGCCTGTCACTCCGATCCGCATGTCTTGTTCAGCCTCCCATCAGTGTGTCTCGGACCTCGCACAACGCAGCCAGCACATGATCGACCTCGGCATCGGTCATGTCGGAATGCAACGGCAGGCAGATGTGCCGGGCACAGATATCGTCGGCAACCTCGAGCCGGCGGCCGCCGAAGCGCTCGAACACCGGTTGCCGATGCAGCGGCGCCTCGTACACCTCACCGGTCAGCGCGACCTCGAACCGTTCCTTGACCGCCTTCTTGAACTGCGCCCGGTCGATGTCGTCGGTGGGCAACACGATGTACTTGTAGTAGTTGCTGCGCCCTTCGGGAGCGATGGCGAGCCGCTCGAATCCGTCCATCGCGTCGATCGCCGCGTCGTAGCGGTGTGCCGCGGCCTGGCGCACCCGCAGAAATTCGGGAAGGTGACGCAGGTGAACCAGGCCGACCGCAGCGTGCAGCTCACTCATCCGCCAGGCATACCCCTCACGGATGTGCACGTTTCCGAGGAAGCCGGCCTTGCCCTGGTCTCGGTAGATCACGGCCTCGTCGCGGATACGCTCGTCGGCGGTCACGATCATTCCGCCCTCGCCGCTGGTCAGCACCTTCGTCGGATAGAACGAGAAAGCACCCGCGACGCCGAAGGAGCCCGCGAACCGCCCACCGTAGCTACAGCCGTGGGCATGCGCCGCATCCTCGATGAGCACGATCCCCCGCTCGTCGCACAGCTCCCGCAGGGCCGGCGCATCGGGCGAGACCAATCCGCCGATATGGACGAGCACGACGGCCGCCGTGTCGGGTCCGAGCGCGGCCTCCACGGTCGCGGGCGACAGCGCGAAGGTATCGCGATCGACGTCGGCGAAGACCGGGTTGCCGCCCGCGCGCAGCACCGAAAATCCGGTGGCGGCGAAGGTATTCGCCGGCACGACGACGTCACGTCCGGCAACGCCGACGCTGCGCAGGATGATCTCCAACGCGGCGGTTCCGCTGCTGACCGCGACCGCATAGGGGGCGCCGTGGGCGGCGGCGAAATCGGATTCGAACTCTCGCGTATTGGGCCCGAGAGTGAGCGCACCGGTGCTCAGCGCGGTGGTGACACGACGGGCGATTTCGTCTCGATCATCGTCGGTGAACAGGATTCGCGCAGCCGGAATCTGCATACGAGCCTTCCCTCGTCAGCGAAGTATCCATTTGTCGGCTACCGCGGACGCCATCGGACCAACTCGAAATGCGCCGCCGTACTGCCACTACACAACCGGGCTACGCACGAACACGGAAGGCCGAGTACCCACCGGCTCCAGCCGCGGCATCATCCATTTCGACCAAGCAGGACGAATCTTACACGGACGAGCACCTCTACCAGCGATTATTCGATCCGATCCATCACGCGGTCAGCGTCCTGGTCACCACATCGGAGCCCCACGGCTCACCTTTTCGCACGGCGTGTCGGTGCGGTCCGAGGCGATCACCGACGGTTGCTCGGCCGGGCCAGCAGCGTCAGGCCGACCGAGAGTGCGGCGCTGGCCAGGGCCGGGCGCCGGTATCGGGGTGAGCCGAGGAATGCGAGCATGCTCAGGGCGTGCAGGACATCCACCGCGCGCACGGCGCGCACCGGTGGCCCGGGCACCACAACCAGCACCACGCCCTGCACGCCGTATCGGGCGCCGAGCAGCCGCGCCACGGTCACCGCCCTCGGGGCGGGGCCGACGAACCGGCGGGGAGCGCTCAGCAGAATCACACCGCATACGCCGGCGACGATGCCCGCCAGCCGGCTCCGCCGGACCGCCGAACCGGATGCGCGGGCGCTCACAGCCGGGACCGGCGCGAACGGGACCACAGGCCCAGCGCCGCCGTAGCGACCCCGGCGACGGCAGCGGCCACCGCGCCGTGGTGCTGACCGGCCCACAACTGCGCACTGTGTCCGGTGGACCGGGCATCGAAGATGCCGTGGGCGCCGAAGTCCCTGCCCTGCTCGCCATCGGCGGGATGCCACAGATTTTCGGGCTGCTCGGGGTCGCGGGGTTGATCGGTCTGCTGGGAATCGAAACCCGTTTTGGCTAGATAACGATCGAGCAGGCCCGGCGCGATCGCATTGGCGGCCAGCGTGGCCGCGGTGCTGCCGCCCACCCAGTATTCGCGTCGGTTCGGGTGGTCGGCGGCGTACAGCACAGCGCGGGCGGCGACCTCCGGCTGGTAGATCGGCGGTACCGGCTGAGCCTGCTTCGGCAGCCGCGACAGCACCCATGAGAACTGCGGCGTGTTCACCGCGGGCATCTGCACCATGGTCACCCGCACCCCGCTGCGCTCGTGCAGCAGTTCGCATCGCAACGACTCGTGAAAACCTTGGATGGCATGTTTCGCTCCGCAATAGGCGCTCTGCAGCGGGATGCCGCGATACGCCAGCGCCGACCCGACATGCACGATCGTGCCTCGATTGCGGGCCTTCATCCGCTTCAGAGCCGCCATCGTGGCGTAGACGTAGCCGAGGTAGGAGACCTCGGTGACCCGCCGGAACTCCGCGGGCTCGATCTCGTCGAACGGTGCGAACACGGAAGTGAACGCGACATTCACCCACACATCGACCGGCCCGAGTTCCTGTTCGACCCGCTCGGCCGCCGCTGTCACCTGCTCGCTGTCGGCCACATCGGTGGGCACGACCAGAGCGGTACCGCCCGCCCGACGAATCTGCTCGGCCGCGGCCGCCAAACCGGTTTCGCCCCTGGCCAGCAGCGCTACCCTGTCCCCTCGCCGGCCGAAGGCCACCGCGGTCGCGCGGCCGATACCGCCGCTGGCACCGGTCACCACAACCACCCGCGACTTATGTTCGCTGTCGGTCATACACCCTCCGTTCCTCCCCCCTGCTGTCCGGTGCGAGCCGAATCCCACTGGTTATCGGCTCGCACTCCATCGTTGGCGGTTCGCGCTCATGCGGTCCGGCGCATGCCCAGTGCCATCGAGCTCAGCCCGAGCAGCACGGCGACCGCACCGGCGACCACGTTGCTCCAGATCGTCGCGGGATGGGCGACATTGCCGCTGACCACCCAGGGGCTGATGATCATCCATACGCCGATCAGCGGAGCGGCCCAGACGATGCCGTGCACGCGTCCGTACATCGAGGCGAACCCCAGCGCCAGCACCGCCAGAGCGGTCCCGACGATCAGGTTGTTCGCGGTCAAGGTCGGATAGCCGTGGAAACCGACGACCCACGCCGAGATCGCGATGTAGAGCCCGGTCAGGAACATCACGCCGATGACAGCTTGCGCGGCCGGTTCCATCGCGGCGAGTTCATACTTCTCGTACTTGGCCCGCAACTCCACGATGTCGGGATGCAGGCTCATGTTCATGGCGTCAGTAGCCATGTCTTCCACCACCTTTCGGCTGCACGGTGAAGACCAGCGGCTGAGATCGACAACGACGAGAGGCGGAACCGGTCCGGAACACCGCCGGTCTTATGTCATGACATGATAATATCATGGCATGACATATGAGTCGACGTCGTCGCCCGATCTCACCGATCAGGAGTACTCGCGGCTGTTGATGTTCCGCGTCGGACTGCGCCGGTTCCTGCGCTGGAGCGAACACCGGGCGGCCGACGTGGGACTCACCGCCGCGCAGCACCAACTGCTCCTGGCGATCCGAGGCCATCTCGGCCCGGATGGACCCAGCATCGGCGAGCTCGCGGAATACCTGTGCACCCGGCACCACAGCGTGGTGCAGCTGATCGATCGCACCGAACAACTCGGGCTCGTCACCCGCAACCGGGAAGGCGGCACGGACCGACGCGTCGTGCGCCTCACCCTGACCGAGACCGGAAAACGTGCTCTCGCCCAGCTCAGTGCTACCCATTTGGAAGAACTTCGTCGGCTGACCCCGCTCGTCGATGCAGTGACCGGCTCGGCCACTACCGGCGTGCAGGCACAGCTCTGAACCGACAGCCTCGAAGCGCAGTTAGTTGTCGGGGCCGGTGAAAGGGCGCGGACGTTTGGCGAGCAGTTTGTACAGCGTCTGTTGAATGGTTTCGCGGATGTGGCCGGCGAGGTCGAACATGGCCATCGGATCACCGGCGGCCGCCGGGGCGAAGTCGTCGGTCGGGATCGGGGTGCCGAATTCGATGTACCACTTGGAGGGCAGCGGGACTGCACCGAGCACGCCAAGGTGCGGGAATGTCGGTGTCACCGGGAAGTAGGGCAACCCGAGCAGCCGGGCCAGCGGGGTGATGTCGGCGAGCTTGGGGTAGATCTCCTCGGAGCCGACGATCGAGCACGGAATGATCGGCACGCGCGCCTCGACCGCCGCAGAAGCGAATCCGCCGCGTCCGAACCGCTGCAGCTTGTACCGCTGACGGTAGGGCTTGCCGACACCCTTGAACCCTTCGGGGAACACTCCGGCCAGCTCGCCGGAGCGCAGCAGGCGTTCGGCGTCGGCGGGGCAGGCCAGGGTATGCCCGGCCTTGCGGGCCAACCCGCCCAGGATGGGCAGGTCGAAGACCAGATCGGCGGCCAGCAACCGCAGAAGCCGTTGTTCGGGGTGTCGGTCGTGCACGGCCAGCTGGAGCATCAGGGCGTCGATGGGGAGTACGCCCGCGTGGTTGGCCACGATCAGGGCGCCGCCGGTATCGGGGATGTTGTCGACGCCGGTGACCTGCACCCGGAACCAGAGGTCGGACAGGGGCCGCAGAGCCGGCAGCAGAACCGATTCCAACAGGTGTTCGTCCAAGCCGAACTCGTCGACCCTGTAGTCGCCGGCGAAGCGGCGGCGAGCGAATTCGGCGGTGCCGCGGATTCCGTTGATGATCGTGGCGCCGGCCGAGGCGCCCGGGCTGCGCGGGGTCGCCGGCGCCAGTCGCCCGGTCAGTGACGTCACCGGGCGTAACGCCGGCCGGCTCGGCCATTGCCGCGACGCCGGCCGTTGCCGCGCCTCGAAGTCGCTGTCGCGCAGTCGAATCACCTTGGCCACGTCACTCATCAGCCCGACCCCGTTCCGGCCTCGGCCAGGGGTCATCGAGCGCCGGAACTATCGTGGCTTTCCCGATAGGCATAGTGAGCACCACCGTTCGATTCGTTGCGGAAACACTTCCCGGCCCCTCGGCCGGTTCGAGCTCAGCGGGGCCGGGATCAACGTGGCGTCGCTGTGGACAGTGGCGGAACGGTCAGCGGAGAGTGACCATGATCGCGCTGCCGACCACGGTCGCGGTGACGCCGAGCAGGTGTTCGGTGATCATCGCGGCGATCGGCTGGATGTGGCGGTCCTTGCGGGCGACGACGGCGAGAGTGCGGGCGTCGATGACGTGAATGAAGGCGAGATCGCCCACCGTCGTTGCCGCGAGCATGTCCCGCGGAAGTGTCGGAGCGGGTAACGCGCGCACGGCGTCTCGCACCCGGTGGATAACGCCGACCGCGTGCTGCGGGATCTCGAGCGGGTGGTGGATCGGGGGCGGGGGAAGCATCGCGGTGGTCATCGCATTTCCTCGAATCTCCGGTATGGGCGGTTGTGTCGAGTCGCCGCCCTGCCGGGCCGGTGGGTCATGAATGACGCGTGTCATAACCGGGGTGGCTTGGCTGGCGAGCCTCGCACGAATCAGTTTATACAAAGCAATATTGTAAAAACTAGGAGGTGGGTCACATGCCCGCCACGGACGTGACGCAGAACAGACCGTCGGAGGTGGATGTGAACAATCAGCCGCGTCAGTTCGATTGCCGGGTCGCCACGGCGGACGGTGAACGACCAGGGCAGGGGCAGGTCGTGGAGGATACGATGCCGGCCCCGGCGCTGGTTATCGCGCGGAGTCCGTTTGCGTCGTGGCGGGCCCGGCGCTGCCGGTCGTGGTGAGATGGGCCAGGCACAGATCGGGTTCCGCGAATGCCTCGAGCCGCTCGACATTCACCGGTGCGGCCCGGCCCTCCAGCACGCCCTGCATCAGGCCCAGATGGATCGGACACACCACACTTGCACGAGTTTCGGCCAGGTCGAGGAAGGGGCAGTGCCGCAACCGGATTCGCGTCCGGCCGCTATCGAT
>NZ_BDBN01000115.1 GCF_001613005.1 Nocardia nova NBRC 15556
GACCCGGCCCGGCGCGAGCGAGGGCGAACGGGTCACCGCCAAACCGGACCGCGCGGACACCGCCCAGCCGCGAGACCGCGCCGGTGCCGGCCCGCGCACGGACCAACCACGCGGGTCCGAACCGACACGCGCGAGCGAACGTCCCGAAAACACTCGCACCCCAAGCAAATCCGATCAACCCACCGCGCAACGGCCGGACCGACCGGCGTCCCGCGACGAGGTACGCGCACCCGAACGTCAGCCCGCGCCACTGCGGGATCTGGACGGCGCCGGAACGCGTGACGAGGCCACGAGCGATGAGGCAGGAACTCGTGGCAAGGCCGGAACCGGAGACGACACCGCGAGGCGCGACGAAGCCACAACTGGTGACGACACCGCGAGGCGCGACGAAGGAACCGCGGGTGACGAGCCGGGGGCGCGTCGTGCCGACGAACCGGAGTCCAACGAACCGGATGCGGCGCAAGTCGATCGGCCCGCGCGTGCCGAGGATTCGCCGGAGCAGTCGGCCGAGCCCGCGCGCGGAGACGGCCGAGATCCGGGCGATTCGACCGAGCCCGCGCAACGGGAGTCCGAGCGGCGCGATGCCGACACGTCGACCCCGCGCGATACGGACGAGACGGTCCAACGCGACCCCGAGCGGCGCGATGCCGGCACCTCCACCCCGCGCGATCGGGACGAGACGGGCCGGCGGGACCCCGAGCAGCGTGACACCGACGCGTCTGCCCCGCGCGATTCCGACAGCACCGAGCCGCCCGTCAGTGAGCATGCCGGCCCGAGGGATGCCGAGCATGCCGGTCCGCGTGATTCGGACGGTGCCCGCCCGCTGGACGACCGCGCGCCTACCCGCGATTCCGACAGGGCTGTACCGGGGGCCGACGAGTCCGTTTCCTCCCGGGACGCCGACTCGGCGGTTCACGCCGATGCCGCCGCACCCCGCGACGCGGATTCGGGCGTCTCGAACCATCCGGACGAGCCGGGTGTGCGGCACGACCGGGCCGACGATGCGGGTACGCCGCGCGACGACACCGGCGATCCGGCGCGAGACCCGTCGCATCCGGACGAGGCCCGATCCGAACACGATGCCGCGCAGGACAAATCGAATGCGGAACCGGGTGGACCACGACGGCGCCCCGCCGCCGACGCGAACCACGACGGTACGGTGCGCAAACCGGTTCACGAGGCGGGCGAGGACGGCACCCGGCACGACCGCGACGAGACGAGCGATGACCGGCCCGAAGACCAGCTGGTGCCGGGCGCCCCGCCCATGCCGGCGCCGGTCGGCGACCATCAGCCGGCGCGTTCCGCGCGGAGCGAGCAGACCGATCACACCGGGGCTCCGGAGGCGGCGAAACCGGCGACTTCGCGGCCGGAGTCGACCCGCGGCCGCTGTGCCGAATTGGCGCTGAAGCTGATTCGCGATCTCACCGGCAGCAAGACGATCCGGCTGCCCGAGCGCGCCGTCGGACCGGAAGGGATGACCGCCGCGGAGGTTCAGGCGGACGCCGGTGGCCGGATGGTGAAGGTCGGCGACCACGATGCGATCGCCCGGCGGCTCTCGCGGATGCGCAAGGGGGCGTCGGCACTGGTGGTCGACGGTTATCACGCCGGTCCCGGTCGCCGAGTAGTCGGTGCGCACGCCTACGTCATGGTCCACGAGGGTGGCGGGCGGATCGTGGTGCGCGATCCGAGTACGGGGGTGGTGACCGACCACCCGGCGAGCGTGCCTTCGGATCTGCACGACACCCACATGATTCTGTTCGACCACCGCGGGCGTCCCATCCACCCGCTCACTCCGGAACATCGGGAAGCCCTTGCGCGGCAGCAGGACCCGTCTGCCGTGCGCATCCGGCAGGCGCTCGACGACAATGTCGGCCGGGTGCACGAACTGCTGCTCCGAACACCCACCGGCAGAAGGATTCTCGGCGAACTCACCGATCGCCGCTATCGCGAGCACATCGATCAGGGGTCGCACAGCGACGGCAGATCCGGATCGTTCCGGCGCCGCGACATCACGGCGGTCCTGTACGCCGAGGGACGCGGCCAGATCGCTCAGGCACTCACCCTCGCACACGAGAGCGTGCACGCCGAGCGGTATCTCAACGGCGAATCCCCCGCCGATCGCCCCCTCGAGCTGTCGCGCGACGACTATGTGCGCGAGATGGTGCACGAGGAGGCGATGGCCTCCGGACGCCGCTTCCAGCTGGCGGCGGAGTTGCGTGAACTCGGCTACGACATCGCCGAACACCCCGCCGAGGTCGCCTACCGCCATGCCTACGAGCGCGCGCTGCGCGGACTCGAGGGCCCGGGAGCGCACGAGATCGCACATGAGGTGGCGGTCGACCATCTGCGCAACTACCTCGAGCACGTCCCGCCGAACGACAGTGGCCGAACCTACGCCGATCATTACCGCGATATCTGGGATCGCGCGCACGACGGCGCCCGCACTCCGACCGATCAGAGCATCCGCTACGTGCCCGACGATCCGGTGGTACGCGACCGCATCCGCTCGGCCGCACTCGAGCGGCATATCGCCACCGTGCGGTTGAACGAGCATGCGCAGGAACTAGCCCACGTCGCCGACCGGGTGGCCGATCGCATCCCCTACGACCCGACGATGCGCCGGGATATGGTACAGCACTTGATCTCCGATCAGCTGCGCACTGTCGAGCGCGAACTCGGCCGCGATGGGCTGCCACCGGAGCGCCGCGCCGAGTTGCGTCGGCTGGCCCACGATCTGCGACGGATGTCGGATCTGGTCGATCGGCATCACAACGCGCTGGCCGAGGTCGACCGGCTGCGGGCTACCGCCGCCGCGGACGTCGCGCGCCGGCTGCTCGGTGACATGATCGCCGATGCCCCGGGCGCCGAAGTGTTCGGTGACCACTTCGCGGTGATTCCCGGTGAACCGGAACGGATCATGGTCGCCGCGGGGCCCGGCGATCACGAGCGGGTCATGCGGGCGGCGCCGCCCGAGATCGTGGAGCGCGTGGCCCGCCCGGGTGTCGAGCCCGAATACCTGACCGTCGACACCCGCCACAACGGCGAGATCCGCTATGAGCGGGCCGACCAACCGGGGCCCGCCCGGGAAGAACCGGCCGAACCCGTCGAGCCGCAGGACCTCGCGGCGCGGGCTTCCGAGGCGATCGTCACCGAGCTGGAACGCACACTGGCCGATGTGCCGGTGGGCGCCTGGGCGGTCGACACGCTGCACGCCCGGGGCGTGACCATCGAACACGACTCCGGGGGTGGTCATCGGTACGAGCCCGCCCGCAACCGGCTCACCCTCGATATCGGCGGCACCGACGGCGAGCAGATGGCCGCTATGGTCCACGCCGCCATTCATGCCCAGCGGGCGCACGAGCGCAGTGCCGCCGACGGTGTGCTCGACCGCGATCGGATGTCGCGCGAGGAATACGTCGACCATATGGTGGACGAGGAAACCGACGCGCACGCAATGGAATTCAACGCGCTCGCACAGTTGCGCGATGCGGGCCACGACATCGCGACCAGTCCGCTGGAGCGGATCTACCGCGACGCGTTCACCGCGGCGCGCGAACGGGCGGCCGCGCGCGACGACCTGCCGGGCGATGCGACGGCGCGGGCCGCCGAACTGGACCGGATCGCGAACCAGGCCGGTGTCGACGCCATCCGCCCGGCAATGGGTGATCATGCGCCCGACGGCGGCGCGAGTTACGCGCGCGGTTACGGCGAGGCGTGGGATTCCGCGCATCCGCCCCGGGACGAGTCGACCGACGGGCAGTCCGCTCGTCCGGCAGCCGGGCCACCCGATCCGGGCGGATCGACCTACATCAATACCTACGGCGGCGATACCGCCTACGGCATCAAGGGGTGGGTCGACGAGCACGGCGTGCTCCACTACGAGGTGAACGTCGGTCCGGACACGCCGTCCGGGCGGGAGATGTTCCGGGATCTGATGAACGAGCTCGGCGACCGGGTCGAAGCGATCCAGGACGAGTGGTACGACGGCGGGGCGCTGACCGACAATCTGGACAGTTTCAACGCGGGAGTGCAAGACGGCTTCACGCCGGAAGAATCGGCGCGCCGGACGTTCACCGGCAAGCTCGCCGAAGAGCTGGGCTATACCGAGGTCACCTTCGGCGATCCGGAGCTGCCGGGCGATTCCGGTCTCGACGGCCGACTGGGCGAGAACACCGGCGTCACAGTGCTTTTCCGGCGCCCCGAAGGGTTCGATGGCGCACCGCACGTGGACAGTCCCGAGTTGCCCGACGGTGCCGGTGGTGCGGGTCGTCCACCCGGCGAGCCGCCCACGCCGGGCGCGGCCCCGGGCGAGCCGCCGCGGCGGGGCGAGGTCGTCGTGGCCGTCGACGGTGAGCATGTGCGGTTGCGGCTGGTCGCCGACGGCGGCGGTCGGTGGCGGGTCGAATCCGTCGAGCCGGTCGGCGAAGGTGAGCACACGCCGGGCGGTGAGGTCGAACCGGCGAAGCCGGGGCGGCTGCGTTCGCTGTGGCAGCGGTTCACCGGCGGGTACGAGGGGCACTATCCGAAATATCCGTCGGGCAGTGGTCAGGACGGCAAATATCAGACCGAGATGACCGAGGATTTCGGGCATCTGTTCGACATCCACGCGCTCGAGACCCTCGGTGACCACGACATCAGCATCAATTACGCGCGGTTGCTGAAGGAGTCGTTCACGCTCTGGATCAACCGGGAACACGCACCGCTGCTGAACCACCTCACCGCTCGCATGGATCTGCAAGCGGGCGAACATATTCCGATGCGCACCCGCGACGGGCGGGAGTACGCGTACTGGAACGAGGACGCGGACCCGGCTGAGGTCGCGGCGATGCACAAGTATCTGCGCGATATCGGGCTGGGCCACCTGGTCGATGAATCACAGCCCCATGACCTGCCCGGCCATCCCGCGCCTCAGCACGGCGAAGCCGAAGCGCCACACGGTAATCCAGCCGACGAGTTGCGGGCCGCCGCCGATCGACTGGGCATCGACCTGACCGATATCAGCCCGGAGACGCTGCGCCGCGCACTCGATACCGCCGAATACCAGAATCTGCGCCGGGCCGCCGTCATCGAGGCCCTGCGCGACGCCGCGCACCGCTACAACGCCGAACACGCCGATATCCCGTACCGGCCGCAGTCGATCACCGACCACAATCCGCTCGGCCGATTTCTCAAGGAAGTGGTCATCGCCCAGGGTGACGATCCCGGCCTGCTGAACTGGCGCGGCGTGAACAACGGCGCCGAATCCGGCCGCGACTTCGATGTGCTGAACGTCGAAAACCCCGACGAGCGTATCGAATACGACCCCGAGGACGAGTCGGGCCGCGACCAGGGCCTGCGGACCTATTTCGAGAATGCGCTGCGGCGCGACCAGATCCGCGACGAGCGGGCGACCTGGGCGGATCTGCTCGCGGCCGAACTGTCCCGGCTCGAACCGGACCAGCTCGACCGCGCATTGAACGACCTGCGTGACGGAGCGCACGAACGTGCGGGGGAGATCCGCGATTTCGCAGACCGGGTGGCGGAGTTCCGGGAACGCTTCCCCGCCAATGATATTCGCGAGCTGCCGCCGCAGCGTCCGGGTGAGCCGGGCCGGCTGGTGGTCCTGGATGTGCACGGCGACCACGAACAGACGCTCGCCGGGGCCCTCGATCGCCATCCCGGGCTCGCCGCCCGCCTCAACAACGGTGAGGTGCGGGCGGAGAAGTGGACGGTCGTCGTCGACGCGAACAACCAGGCGCACGTCCGCCACGTCGGCGATATCGAGGGCCGGGCGATCTCGGTGGACGTCGAGGGCCGGCATCTGGACGGACTGCTGGTCCGCGACGCCGACGGCACCTGGCACGTCACCCAGCCGCCCGCCGAGCCGGACCCGGTCGCGCCGCAGGCCCGCACACCGGAGCAGATACGTTCCGTCCGAGACGATCTCGCGCGCGAGCTCGGCCTGGACCCCGAACAGATCACACCCGAACTGATCGAACACGAGTTGCGCGCCAACGACCTGCGCGCACTGCAGATCGAGGCGCTGCTGGACCACGCGCGCACCAGCGACGCCATCGAGTCCTTCCACGATCTGGCCAATGCGCGCGACCGGCTCGCGCAGACCACCGGCATCGACGATGCGCAACACGCGACGCCGGAGCGGGTCGCCGAGTCGATCGCCGATCGCGGCACCCGCAACGCGCTGCGCAAACAGCAGGTCGAGCAGCTGGTCAAGTACTACGACAAGCTGGCGAGCTATCTGAAGGGGCGGGGTGAGGATCCGGCGCATCTGGTCGAGGCCCGCGACGATCTCGTGCGCGCGCTGGGCGGCGAACCGGAGGACGTATTCCCGAAGAAGTACTCGAAGGAACTCGACTATCAGCGCAATCCACAGGGCATCGATCCCGGCGAGCTGACCTCGCTGATCCGCGGCCGGCTCCGCGACCCCGGCACCGGTGCGGCGCTGACCGATTTCATCCGGACCCTCGCGGACACGGATCCGTTCACGAACGGTCTGCGTTTCGATCCCGCGACCGACCCGCGGGTTTTCGACGGTGAAGTGCCGATGCACGATCCGGACGCGTTGACCCACCTGCGGGAGATCATCGGTGACGGGCAGCGGCTGTTCGGCACACCCGACCCGGATCGGCCGGTCGCGTCCGGATCGCGGCCGAATCGCGATTGGGCCCGGCTGCTCGGCCACGACCTCACCGATGCCACTCCGGAGCAGTACGTGCGGGCCTACGAGGCCTATCGGGACGGCAAGATCGAAAAGCACGAGCGGCTGACTCCGGCGCAGCGGGAGCAGGTGCACCGCGAACTGCGCGAGGAGTTGCGACAGCGGGCCGCCGATCTGAAGGCGCTGGCGGAACTGAACGATCGCTATCACCAGGCGGTCGCCGATCTGCCGGAGAACCGGCAGGCGACCATCGATCGGCTCAGCCGGGAATGGGCGGCTGCCTGGACCGAGCGCGAACGGGCCCGCAGCTATATCGAGGCCCATGCCTACGAACTCCGCGTCACGCCGGAGGAGTTGCTGTCCGACGACCTGAAAAACGGCTCGGCCCTGCACGATCTGTTCGGCGAACTGGGGTCGCGCACCGTCCGGGGCGAGAATCTCGCCGACTACCGGAGGCGGTTCGAGGAATTCAGCCGCCGGCACGACGCGCTGTTCGAGGCGACGCGCAAATTCCACGACAACGACGTGCGGGTGGCGGATCTGGACGCCGAACTGCGCGCGGCCGTGGCACGCGATGTGGAGCTGTCCGAAGGCGAGGAGGGCGACGACGGCGCGGCGGCTACCCCGCCGCAGGGACCGCCGTCGAAGCCGCCCAGCTCACCGGAGGAGGGTGCACCGCCGCCGGAGCCCGGAGGCGGGGACCCCGATGGAGCCTCTTCGCAGACACCCGGCGGCCGCGACGCGGGCGAGTCCGCCTCCACGCCCTCGGAACCACCGCGTCCGGGCGACAACGACGGCCCCGCAGCCGATTCCGGTGCCACCGCACCGCGCATCGAGTCCCCCACCGAATGGGGCATGCGCATGCGCGCGGAGAATGCGAGCTGGGACGCGCGGATGGCGGCCCGGCATGCCATCCGCATGCGCGAACTCGCCGACGAGATGGTCGCTCGCGATCCGGACGGTCCCGAAGGTCCCACAACCTGGGCCGCTCGGATGCGCGCCGATCAAGCGGAATGGGAGGCCCGGCAAGCCGCCCAGCACGCCGACTGGCTGTGGAAGATCGTCGGCGACCACCGCGGACCCACCGAACCGACACCATCGCCTGCCGGAACACACGAGCCGAAACCCGCTGCGCCCGAACCGGAATCGCCGACCGCCTCACCGAAACAGGACGGCGTCACCGGGACCTCGGAGCCGGGGCGGGAGAGCGCACCTGGCGACCCGGCCACGGATCCGGCGAACCGAGTCGAAAAGCCGCTGCGACAGCCGCGCTCGGGTGCTGATGCACCGGAAACAGGACCCGACGCGGAGAACGCCGAGCCCGGGGCCGAGAACCGCGAGCAGCGGCCGGAGACGGGGCAGACGAAACAGCAGGCAGGGCCGGCACCCGAATCGCAGCAGACGCCGGGGAGCGGAGAACCGCGGGAGGGGGCGTCGAGAGTCGAGGGAGCGCAGCCGGATCCGATCGACGCCGCGCTTGCTCGACAGGACGCGGCACATGCCGAATTGCGCAGGATCGCAAGAGAACTCGGCCTTCCCGACCACGGCAACGCGCGTGATCTGGAGGCCGCGATCCAGCGCCGGATCGAGGACGAGTCGGCCGAAAATCAGGCCAGGATCGCGCGCAACGATCTGCGCCCGGACCAGTGGGCCGCCGCCCGCGACCGCGCCCAGCAGCGGTTGAACGAGCTGTACGGCCTGCGCCGCGAGATGATGCGCGCCGCCCGGGATTACCAGGCCGCCCGGATCGAGGAACGGCAGCTGCGTGCCGCGAATCCCCAGAGCGCGCAGGCTCCCGGCGAACGGGCGTCCGCCGACGGTCGCCGCCCCGCCGCACGCGGTGATCAAGGTTCCGCCCAGCGCGGCGACCGGAACAGTCCCGGTGCTGCGGTGCCTGGTGCAAGGCCTGGTGAGCAGCCGGCTGCTGGTGCGGAGGGTTCTGTCGCGAGGCCTGCTGACCAGTCGGCAGCCGGCGCTCAGGGTTCTGGTGCGAAGGCTGGTGAGCAGCCGGCGGCCGGCGAGGAGCGTCCCGCCGCGAAACCCGCAGAACAACTGCCGTCCGGTGACGAGGGCTCCGCCGGCGAACCCGGTGGCGACGAGCCGGGTGCCGATTCCGGTGGTGGGGACGACGGCACGGGTGGGTCACCCGCGAAGCCGGGCGGTGACCGGCCCGGCGGTGCCGCGCCGCGCGCCCAGGCGGAACCCGGCGCGCAACCGGCACCCGATGCCGCCGGTGGCGGGATCGATGGTGGCGCCGGCGGTAAGCCCCCGACGAATGGAGGTTCGGACGACGGCAGCCCGCTGCGGGAAGGGGATGACGGATCCGAAAACTCCCAGGTACAACGGGATTCGAGCACCGTGGCGCTCCCGCGCCGGCCCGAGCCGCCCGGCGCCGAACGGTCCACGCGCGAGACATGGCATCAGGACGGCCCACAGCGGGAGCACCGTCCGGTGACGCGTGCCTTGCGAAAGGCGCTGCGGGATCTGAAGGATGCCGGTACCACGCGAGTGCGCGCCTGGACGCGAATGACCGCGCGCGCTCACGATCTGGGCCTGCGGCCGGACGAGATACGGCGCGAGATCCTGCGCGAGACGATCGCCCGCACCGCCGATGCCGCCGACACCGTGCCGGCGGTTCGAAACGAATTGCGCGATCTGATCGGCGATCTCGACCGCGGCGCACCGCGGCTGGAGGTGGACCGCCGCGCCGCGCGCCTGGGTGTGCCGCTGCCGTCCGACCATCAGGTCGCCGACGCGATCCGCGACCGATTGGCACCGCCGGCCCAGCGGCGTGCCGAACTGTCCATCGAACTCGGCGATCGCCGCACCGTCGATCTGCCCCGGCTGGAGCGGCTCGCCCGCGAGTTCGGCGTCGATCCGGAGGGGCTGTCGCGGCCGGAACTGCAACGTGCGGTCCGGGATGCCGTGAACAACCATCGCGGCACCATCTCCGAGCGGCAGCGGCGCGCGACCGTCGAGCTGGTGGACCGCTACCGCACGGCGTCGGCGAACGAATCCGCCCGCCGGGCCGCTGCCCAGCATGCCGCCGAACGCGAAATGCTGCAGTTGCGAGCTGGTTTCGATGATCGTGGCCCGCGAATCTCCGGAGTCTCCTACCGTCGCTTCCGGTTCGACGCCCCCAATCACATGCGAGTGGACGGCGCCCCCGGCGAGCGCGGCCGGTGGGTCGGGGTCGGATCGGGCCGTGATCCCGAGCTCCGGTTGCCCGCGCGGGAGCGGATCCGGCATGCGGCCGAGGGGTTCGACGCCGTCTACTACCGGCTCGAGCTGGACCACAACGGCCGCATCTGGGTGAGCGAGCACCATCCGGCATCGACGGAACCCGTTGCCGCGCGGCCGGATCCGGTGCGTCGCCCCGGAGACTGGATCGCCGGCGGCGACGAGCACGAACACGAGCCGGGCACCCGGGCGCTGCGCAGACAGCTGCGCGACCTCGGCGCGGAACTGGATCGCCGCAACGATCAGGTGGACAAGAACTTCGCCAAGATCGTCCGGCTCGCCGAACATCTGGGTATCGACGACGCCTGGCGGATGCGGCCGCGCGAGCTGGCCGCAGCGGTGCGCGATCTGATCGTCCAGCGCCGGGCCCGCGCCGACGAACTGTGGAATCGCGCGGATATCCCACGGGCCGACCTGCAGAAGTTCTTCGAGGACCGCCGCGCCGAGGAGGCGCGGGCCGAGGAGACCGAATCGCTCGGTAAGGCCCTGCTGGGGCTGTTGCGGGTGCACGACCAGACGTTGGTCGCCGCCCGCGACCGGGTGGCGGCCGACGCCGCGCTACTCGCGGCACGCGACGTCCTGGCCGGTCACGAGGGCCTTCCGCTGGGCGCCGACGGGCGGCCCGTGGGCCCGGCGAATCCGAAACCGGAAGTGGCGCGGCTGGTTCCGGGCCGCGACGGCGCACCGGACCGGCTCGTGGTGGTGGCGCCAGGCGCGAATCCGGATCATGTGCTCTACCCCGCTGTCCGCCGCGCGTTGCTCGGCGACGACGGCCAATTCGTGTTCCAGCAGGTTCGCGTCGACGCCGACGGACACGTTCGGCTCAGCGACATGCAACGGCCCCCAACGGAACTCGACGGAGCCACGCACCGCCCCGCCGAACTCGAGCAGCCGCGCCGAGCCGGAACCGAGCCGCACGCGCCGGGATCCGGCGAGCCGCACGCGGACGGGCCTCGTCCGGCGGACAACCCCGAGCCGGCGGCGGATCCGCAGGCGGCACTCGACGCGAAGGTGCGCGAACGTGCCCATGTGGCAGCCGATCTCGAGTTCTGGCGCAGTAAGGTCGACCATCGCGCCGACCCGTTCGGGGATGTGGATCTGAGCCGCAACCGCTGGTCGGAGACGTTGCGTCAGTTGCGCGCAGACACCGGGCGCTACGTCAGCGACAGCGCGGGCCCGGACAGTCTCGACGTCGCGCGGCACGAGCAGCTCAATCCGGAACAGGAGCGGGAGCAGACCGACCACGTCGACAAGCTGGCCGAGGCGCTGGACCGGCTGTTCCATTTCGAGGACCGGCTCGACGCCATCGACCGCGAGATCCACGACCTGGAACAACAGGGTGCCCGCCACGACGCGTCGCAGGCCGAAGCGGTCCGCGACGAACTGGGCCGGGTGGCCGACGAGCACCGGGCCGCGGTCCAGCGGGCGAAACCGTTGCGGCGCATCAGGAATGAGCTGTCCCGGCTCCTCGACGACCCCGCGCAGCGCACCCCCGAGAACCTGCGCCGGCTCGCCGATGCCGAGGAAGCGGTGGAGCGCGCCGAACACGAGATCGACCGCTTCAACGACGAGCGGGTCGCTCTCACGGGTGCGTGGCCCGATGCCGTCGCCGACCACTGGCGGGCCGCGGTGGGTACGGACGAGACGCCGACGGTGCGCCGGATCAGCGAGAACGTGTGGGTGGACCACGGTCGTGCGCCCGACGAGGACGGAACCGGCGGCCGCCCGGCCCGTTTCATCGTCGTCGCCGGTCGCGCCGCATTCGACCATCCGGACGTCCCGTTCCGCACCGACGATCCGGACGGACCGCGACGGCCGGCCGACGATCGATTCGACGCTCCGCTGCTGGATGCGCTGGCACAGCATCCCGATCTGGCCGCGCTGCTGAAGGATCCGGCCACCACCATCGATCGGCTGTCGGTCACCGGTGAGCTGGCCGGCGGCGATCGCGACGGCGCCGGTCAGATCCGCGCGCGGATCGAGACCATGGCGCCGGTGGAGATCGAGCGCACGGGGCTGCCCGCGCACGGCCGCCTCGGCCGAGACGCGCTGCCGTTCGCGGGCGACACGATGGTGCGCTGGCGCGGCGCGGACGGACACTGGCACGACACCCGGGAGGGCCAGGCCCGCGGTTTCCGCGCCTACCAGCCGGAACTGCCGCGCGGCACGAAACTGGACAAATACTGGCAGAAGGAAGTCGACGGCTGGCGGCTGCCGCCCAAGGGGTGGGCGGCGTTCGGCGGTACGGACAACTCCCGCATCCCGTATCGGCAGCGTGAGGAGAAGATGCCGGACGGGTTCAGCGGCACCCTGGGCGCCGAACCGTTCCAGAACATGGTGGAGCCGTTGGTACTTCGGCTCCTGACCGATCACTGGCCGGAGCTGAGCTACGAGCAGATCCTGACGCTGAGCGAAGCCGGCCGCGCCGAATTGTGGTGGCATCAGGGACCGGGGCCGAAACCGGAGCCGCCGCCGGGCTGGGACGAGGAAGCCCATCACGGCATGCCGCTCGACGGCGCGCTGTACACCATCGGAAAGCGGTGGGTGCAGCTCTACGACATGGCGCGCAAGCACCCGTGGGTGCTGGGTCCGCTGCAGCGCCGGCCGGAGATCGGGGAGTGGGTGCGCGGGCACACCACCTGGCTGCCCGACGGCGCCTTCGATCCGGACCATCCGGTGCTGCGCAAGATCCCCGTGGTGCGCTCGTTCCGTGGCTGGAAGGGCTGGCGTGCCGGGCCGCGGATCGATCTGCAGCCGCCGCATCGGCCCTGGTCGGCCGCCGATCACGTGCCGCCGCGCGATCGGGTGGAGTGGTCCACGCCGCGCCAGGACCGCGACGTCGCGCGCTGGGATGCGGTGCAGCGCTGGGCGGATCGGGTGATCGGTGAATTCGCCGACGACACCGGCAATGCCGATGTGCACCGGATCGTCGACCTGCTGACCTGGGCCCGCGATCCGCTGCTGGACCCCGCCGACCCCGGCGGCGCCCGGCGGGAGACGCTGAACCTGGCACGGCATCCGGACGGCACTGCGCTCACCCGCGTGGAACTGACCGAGCGCATCCAGTTGGTCAAGGACCACCTCATGCGCAACGAGATGTGGGTGCGCGACCACGCCGACCCGACCGGCAGGATGGTCAAGAAGACCTACGACCGGCTCCCGCATGTGGCCGACGCCTGGCTGCGGCTCACCGGCGAGGGTGACGGCGACGGCCGGACCACGCCGTACAACGAAGATCTGTTGCTGCTCGACGACGCCTACGTCGAAGCCAGGTACCTCGCCGACCACGACGACGCCACCTGGCACGACGCCGACCTGGAAGCGGCTCGGTACGGCTACGACTGGGACACCAACCGGCGCCGCCTGAGCGGACATCTCGTGATCCGTGACGGGGTGCCGGTCCATCCGGACGAATTGCCGCCCGATGCGCCCGAGCACGACGGCGACAAGACCCTGCGGATGTCGCGGATTCCGTATGCGGTCGACGCGCCCGCGCCCGACCCCTCGTGGCTTTCGCCGCGTGAACGCCGCGCCGCCGAGATCCTCGCCGAAACCGGTGCGCGGCAACGCTTCCCCGGATTGCCCCGCAACCCGGTCGAGGCTCTGAAGGAGGTGGCGGCACGCGAGGCGGGGCCGCTGCGTGCCCTGCCCGCCCCCGGTGCGCGCGACCCGCTGCTGGATCTGCTGCTGCGTGCGGGCCGCGTGGAACAGCTCGCCGATGCCGGCCCGGGTGAGCACTTCGTCTGGGCGGAACGCCTCGGCGAACCCGAAGCTGCGGTGGAGCCGAGGCAACTGCCCGATACGCTGCGGCGGATGCGCGGCGATCTCACCCGCCGGCTGGACGACCTCGGCGCGGCCGGGCCCGACGAACAGGCCGCTGAGGGGAATCGGGCTCGGCCGGCATCCGGCGACGGGCCGCTGCGACAGCCCGGGCCGATGGAGCCACACGAATTGACCTCGGGCCGAACCGAAGTCGAGCGGCTGGCGACCGAACGTGCCCGTCTCGCCGGCGACCTGGGCCGGTTGCGCGCCGAACGGGACGCCGCCACCGGCAGCGAGCGGGAGCGCGCCGCACGAGCCTACGAGGAGGTACGCACCCGGGTCTTCGCCCTCACCGAGCGAATCACCGATGCGGCCGGACCCGATTTCCTCGCGGGGCAGGGCGCGCGGCCGGTGACGAACCGGGTCGGAATCATCGAGGGCGACCATCCGATCGTGATCGTGGTCGGCCTGCGCTCCGACGGTTCCGGCGGGTCTCCGCACCGTGCCGAACTCGATGCCGCCGTCGACGCTCATCCGGAACTGGCACAGGCTCTGGCCCATCCGGACGCGGAGATCCGCTACATCCGCCTGACCGTGGATTCCCAGGGCCGAGCCTTCGTCGCCGCCTTGGAAGCACCGCCCCAGGCCCCTCGTCCGCAGCAGCCGGGCTCCGAATCCACGCCGCCTGGTGCCGGCGGTGAGATCAGGACCGGGCTTGTCGAGCCACGCGGTGCCGACGGTGTGGTCGGCGGCGAGCATCGGGAGCTCGGTGCTGCCGACGGTGTTCTCGACGAAGCGGAGGGTCGGCCGAATGCGGACGACACCGAGGCCGGTAAGCCGGGAACCGACGAAGCTCCGGAAGGCAGTCGGAGCACGCCGGGGCGTGCCGACGACGGTGGAGAGCGGCCGGTGGCTCCGGTGCGTCCCGGCATCCCTTCGGAAGGTGAAGGGAGCGAATCGAATACGGCGCGCGGGTCGTCGGGCGATGCCGACGCCGGGGAATCCGGAGAGAAGGGAGAATCCCGAGGGGACCGGGCCGAGGAACCGCGGACCACGCAACCGCACGGGGGTGGTCGGCGCGCGTCCGGCTCGGACGGAGACGGAACGGATTCGGAGTCCGGAGACCGAACGGGTATCGGCCGGCGGGCGGGGCAGCAGCCGCCGGACGGTGGTGAGCCCGATCGTGCGGGCGCGAACCCGCGTGCTCGCGATCCACGCAAGCCCTACATCACGCCGGTCCCACACGTCCCGCACAACGCCGAATTCGACTGGCCGGATTACACACCGAAGCGCATCGACGTCAACCTTCCGCCCACCCCGATTCCGACCCCGCCGCCGCACGAGCCGCCGCCGCATCAGCCCCCGCCGCATCAGCCGCCGCGAAAGCCCGGCCCGGGACAGCCCGGCGTAGGCCATCACGACCCATGCGGTGGCCACCACGACCATCACGGTCACGACCCCGATCACCACGGCGATCACCGAGGGCACGGCCACGGGCATGATCACGGTCACCACGGTCACCACGGCCACGACGGAAATGATCACGACCATGGCGGCCCCGACCACGGTGGCCACGAGCACGGCGGCCACGGTCATGACCGTCACCACGGCGGCCACGGCGATCACGACCACGGTGGCCACGGCCATGACCATCATCACGGCGGCCACGGCCACAATGGGGATCACGACCACGGTGGCCACGAGCACGGCGGCGACGGTCATGACCACCACCACAGTGGCCACGGCCATCACGGGGGTCACGACCACGGTGGCCACGAGCGTGGTGACCACCATCATCACGCCCACGACCACCAGCATCTGCCGGGGTCGCAGGCTCAGCCGAACATCCCGGTACCGCCATGGCTTTCGGACGCAGGCGCCCCGGGCAATGCCGCCCCGCAACCGTTCCCGCTGCCGGGCGCGGGTATCGAGCGGAACGTGAACCCAGCCGGAGCCGGGCTCAACCCATTCGGCGATCCGCTGGGCGCGATTCCTCACATGCCTGAACCTGCTGTCCCACAGCAGCTTCCGCCGCAGCCGGCCCCTGAACCGCGGGTATCCGACGGTCCACACGCAGCGATCCCGCCGGATCATGGCGTCGGGCAGGGGCCTGGCGGTGCCGACCGGTACGGGGCCGGGTACGGCAATGGGAACGGCCACGGCACCGGATACGACCCGGGAGCCGGATACGGGAACGCCCACGATCGGCAATTCTCGGTCGGTCGCCCGTTCTCCCTCGGTGATCCGGCAATGGGCGCAGCGGGAAACCTTGGGGTACAACCGGTTCCGGCAGAGCAACCGCAGAACAACTTCCCGCAGAACGGCTTCCCACCGTTCGCCCCACCGATGCCGCAGGGCAACAACCCGGCCTCCGCCTCCACTCCGGCACGTCACCCCGCGCACCCGCCCGGCTCGCCGACTCCCGCTGCGCCCCGCATCCTGGTACAGGAGTTCAACGGTCACCGTTGCGCGGAGGTCGATCCGCTCACCGGATCGCTGCACGAGGCCGCCGAGCCGATGGGTCCGTTCAGCGGGGTGTACGGCGATCTCGACGGCGTGGAGTTCGTCTTCTTCCGCACCGACGATCGGCTCTTCCTGCGCGTCGCCGGCCAGTTGATCGATGCCGACGATCTGGCGGTGATCGTGCACTGGCAGCGTGCCGGCCGCCGGCATACCGACTTCACCGTGACCCGAGCGGGACTGGCGGTGTGCACGGTGCGCTATCGCCGGCGCAAACCGGAACTCGACCTCGGCTTGTGGATCCGCGATGTGCTCGACAATCCCGCACGCCGAACGCAGATCTTCGCCGCAGTCCGGGGTGTGCGGTGAAAAGCGCAGCACCGCACACTGTTACCGAGCATCGCACCGATGAGGATGTCCGCAGCCGGCCGCGCCGGACGGTGGACGCGAACGAGGAGAACACCGCGACGTGACCCGCCCCGATGACCACACCCCGGACCCGCAGGACACCACACCGGTGCCGGCCCGACCGGACAGCGCACCCGCGGCCGCCGCGCCGGATCCCGCACTCGACGACCGGGCCGATCTTCCATCGCACGACACCGCGGGTTCCGCCGCCGAGGACGAGCCGGACGTAGGCTTCACTCTCGGCGGCGGAATGCCCGAATCCATCGCGACGGCAGTCGATCCGGAGGCGCGCGCCAGGGAATTGGCGCACGGGATCGCGCGCGAACTGGCGGCGGTCGCGCCCGAGGGGTGGCACGAGCTGACGGCCGTGTTCGCCCTCACGGTGGTGGTCGGCGGCGGCGAGGTCGTCTTCACCGACGACCAGGACCGCGTGCTGCGTGCCGATCCGCCCGAGTCGGTCCTGGAGTTGGTGCGCGAGCACCGCGACCTGTCCGCGGCCTTCGACAGCGGTCCCTGGTGGCGCCTGTTCGTCCGATTGGACCGGGCCGGACATCTGCAGGTCGACTACGACTACGGTGACGAACCGTTCCCCGACGATCAACTGCTGGCGCCGGAGGCGTATCTGGCCGACCTGCAGGCATATCCGCGCGATCGGGTGCCGGTCTGGCTGGGCGCCTACATCGGGCACGGCGACCGGCAGTCCCGCCCGCCGACCGTCGCGGCCCGGCAGGCGCGCGCCGATCGAGCCGAGGGTGTGGTTCCCGTGCTGTCGGACGACGACTTTCCCGAGCTGCCCACGCTGTGGAGCCGGTGGGCGGTGATGGCGGCCGCTTTCGTCGCCGCCGGATCGCAGTGGGGCCCGCGCGTGTTGCCGTCGCTGGGCTGGTTCGAGGGCGCCCGGCGCGGCGGCAGCACGCTGTATCTCCTGCCCGGCGGCCGTGCCGTGCTCTCCGGCGGGGTGTGGGAGGCGCCGGCGCTCGATGCCGCCTACAACGGCGGTGCACCGCTGCCGCGGCTGTATGCCGGCGCACCGGAATGGGTGTCGAATTCGGTGCTCAATCCGCGCTTCGGCGACGGGCTGCTGTCGTTCTGCTACTGGTGGGAGAACGGGCGGTGGTATCGCGGTGAGTCGCCCTCGGCCGATCACCTCAGCGACGCGCTGCCGGGTGTGTGGACCTCGGCCACCGTCGCGCAGGTGATCCGCGGCTTGATCGACGGCGAGGCCGACGACGAATTGCGCTCCGCGGTGGACACTCTGGTCGCCGCGGCCGAGGCCGATGTGGTCACCCGAGAAACCCTCGTCGCCGTCTTCGGCGACGACGGCGGCTTCGATATCGACGGCGCATTCAACCAGCTCACCTTGGCCGGTGCGACGCCGACGGGCCCGGCGCCGCTGCCGCGGGCCGAGGCGCTCGAGCGGGTGCGTGGTCACATCGGCGAGGCCGGGATCGATACCGACGGATATCCGCTGGATCGACTGCACGCGGACCGGATCTCGGTGGGCTGGATAGTGTACGTGCCCGCCGAACCCGACGAGGTGGCGATCGGGCGGGCCGTGTTCTACGTCGCCGACGACGGTGTGCTGGAACAGTCCTCGTCCTCGATCGCGCCGTCGGTATACGTCGAGGGTTTCGAACAGCGGTTCCGGGAGCGGCGCGGCGCATTGCGGGCGGGGTGACACTCGCCGCCGGTGTTTCACCCCGCGTTCAACCGCCGTTGCCGCCGGTGTTGCTCGCAGGTCGCAGGCTGTTCGAAAGATGATGTGGGACTTGCTATTCGGCATATCGGCGCGGGCGGGGGACGACCTGCGGACGGTATCGCCGACGGGGTGAACGCGCAGCTTCCGCTGCTACCGAATTCGAGGAGCACGATCGATGGCGCCCGATCCGACTACGCCCGTCGCTACGGGCAATCCGTGGCCGGCGTTGAGTGACTATACGAAGAACCACACCTCCGGCAACGATGCGCTGAAATTCGAGCCGGACGTGGCCCTGGAGGTGGCCGCGGCCGCGGAGAACACGATCGCCGCGCTGAAGACGTTGCAGCTCTACACCGACGATCTCACCGCCGGTTCGCCGGTCTCGAATCTCGCGTCGGGCACCGCGCTGGGCAAGAAGTTCGGTACCGAGGCCACCGATCTGAAGACGGTCTTCGAGGACCACAAGACGATCCTCGGCCAGATGATCGACACCTTCATCGCGGCCGGCAAGGCCTACGGGAAGATGGACGGCTTCAACTCCGCGCTACTGGACAATGTCAGCGGCAAACCGGACTACATGTGGGACGCCGACGGCTTGGACCCGATGGGCGACCCGCCGAAAGTGCCTGCCACCAACGACGATCTGAAGAATCCCGTCAACGCGATGGACAACAAGGCGGGACTGCAGTCGTTCCAGTCCTCGACCATCAGCCCCGAAGCGCCGGACTACATGAGCTGGTACGACCTGTTCCAGGTCGGCAACTACATCCGGGTCAACAAGGTGGCCGAGAACCTCGCCAACCACGCGGGCACCTGGTGGTGGATGGCGACCGAGGTGAACAAGGTCTACTCGGATCTGCTCAACAAGATCGACTCGGTGACCGTCGACAAGTGGAGCGGACCGGGTAAGGAGACCGCGGTCGCGGCGGTGCAGGCCTACGGCAAGAGCATCCCGGGGCTGTCCACCGCGATCAGGGGCACCGGCGATCTGCTCGTCTACACCTCGGGGTGGCTGAACGAGACCCAGTACAGCATGCCGCCGAACAACGATGCCGACGCGAAGACGCAACAGCAGTGGATTCAAACGGTGCGCGAGAGTTTCCGGCGTACCTATGTCTTCGGGATGAACCAGTCCTCGTCGCATGTTCCGGTACTGCCCGCGGCCGCGGCGGCATTCGGCCAGATTCCGGCCAATCCGTACGACCCGACGGGCCAGAACCCACCGGGCAGTCAGAACCCGCCCGGCAGCCAGAATCCGCCCGGAAGTCAGAACCCGCCCGGCAGCCAGAATCCTCCGGGGGGCGCGACCCCGCCCGGCGGCGCGACCCCGCCGGGCGGTACGACTCCGGGCGGCTCACCCAACGACGCACAGGCCAAGGCCGCGCAGGAGGCCGCGGCCCGGCAGCAGCGCGAGGCCTTGGCGCAGCAGCAGAAACAGGCCGCGGAATACGAGAAGCAGCAGAAGGAAGCCCAGCAGCAGCAACAGAAGGAACAGCAACAGCAACAGAAGCAGCAGGAACAACTGCAGAAGCAACAGGAGCAGCAGCAGGCGGCCGTACAGCAACAGCAGGAACAGCAGCAGGTCATGTCCGCTGTCCAGCAACTGATGTCGGCCGCGCAGCAGGGTGCGCAGCAGCTGATGCAGGCGTTCCAGCAGGTCGCCCAGACCCTGACGCAGCAACAGCAGCAGGACGCGCTGGCCAAGGCCGGGCTGGGCGATATTCCGGGACTGGGCATTCCGGGTATGGACGGCTCGGATCCGCTGTCCGCCCTCGCGGGCGCCGGAGGCGGTGCGGGTGGCGGCGGTGGCGGTGTGCCCGGCGGCGGTGCCGGGCTGCCGGGGTTACCCGCGCTCAATCGCGATCTGGCGCAGGCCTCCAAGTTGTTCCCGCGGGCGAGCATGCTCAGCACGGCGTTGAGCGCCACCACCGTCGACTCCGCGACCGGCCGCGCCGGCGCCGCGCCGATGGCGGGCACTCCCGGTTCGCCGGGTGCGGCCGGGGCGGGCGCGCAGAACCAGCAGGGCAAGGAGCACAAGCGGCCCGCCTATCTGGATTCGGTCGAGCATCTCGAGGACGCGCTCGGCGATGCGCCCGTGGTCGTGAAGCCGGTCGTCGAGAAATGAACCGCAGCTGGAGCTTCACCGATCTCGAATTCGTCGTCATGTGGCGGCATTTCGGTGACGAGGGGCCACCGCGTCCGTTCGTCTACACCACCGACATTCCGCTGGAGGACGACTTCCAGCGCGAATGCACGCGCTTGCGCGACCGGATGCTGGCCCGGCCCGACCACACCCTGTTCGACGCGGTGCGCGACTGCACCCGGCCCGATCTCGCCGTCCTGGTCACGGGATTCGACGGCCACGACCCGCATCGCGGCGAGGGAGCGGTCCGGCTACTGGCCGCCCGGCGAGAGGATCGCGGCTACCTGCTCACCCAGCTGCCCGGGCGCACCCTGTTGCACGCCGGTGGATTCACCATGGTGCAGTGCGATCCGCTGCGGCTGGCCGATATGGTCGCGGATGCGCTGCCACAGGTCGAGGCCGGTGGCTCCGGGCACATTCTGTTACCGCCCGATCCGGAATCGGCGGCCGGCGTCACCGAAGCGCACTACGTATCGGCCGACAGTGCGGGCGGTGCCCCGCAACTCTGGGACAGCTACGACGAGCCCGACGACGCCGCCGGACAGCGCTTTCTCGATATCGTCCCGGAGCGTTCCGGCTCCATCGAAATAGCCCAGGGCGTATCGCGTTTCGGCCCGAGGGGTCGTACCGTCCGGCAACTGGACTGGCGCGACCTGTCCGGCGACGGCCGCTACGTGATCCAGGCGGGCCCGCCGCGCACCGCCGCCGGAGTGGACCGGCAGGGACTGATCGCCGCGATCAACGCCGAGATCATCACCGTCGTCCGCGCGATCAAGGACGAGCGCGTCTGACCGGCCGGCGCCACCGTGCCCGATTCCGACCGACAACGAGGAGCATGATGTCCACCGCGACAACGCGATCGGGTTCGATCGCGGTAGAGACGACCGAACAGGGCCTGCCGCTGCGGATTTCGATCGAGGCGAGCGAATTACGCCGCGAACCTGCCGAATTGGCCGCCGAACTGCTCCGGCTGTGCTCACGCGCGGCCGATCGGGCCGGACTCGCACGGCGGCGCCAACTCGCCGAGGCCGGGCTGGGCAGCGACCTGCTCGCCTTGACCGGACTGCCCACGGCGGAGCAGGTCGAACGGCAGGAATTGATCGACGAGCAGGAGTACGACACGGAACCGCAGAGCTGGCTGAGGTCGGTGGAGTGGTAGGCCACGACGCCGGAGACGACGCGACCGAAGGGGAGCCGATGGCGAATATGCCTGATCTGTCCGGTGTTTCGGTGATGGACGAGCTGGTCGCCCGCACGGAGCGGCAACTGGAACGCATGCGCGATCTGGGTGACCGGATGGCGGGGGTGCGGGCCCGCGAAACCTCACCGGACGGCGCCGTCACGGTGGAGGTCGACGGTAACGGCGCATTACTCGATCTCGTTTTCTCACCGTTGGTGAATCGGCTCACCCCAGCGGAGTTCGAGCAGGTGGTAGTGTCCACCGCGCGCAGCGCCGCCGCCCGTGCGTTCGCGCAACGCGGTGATCTGATCGCCGCATTCAACGAGGAGAACGGCGCCGGTACGCGCGAGATTCACTGACGCGTAACGCGTTCTTAAGCTGCGCGCGTGCCAATCTACGTCGACGCCTGTTGCAATTGCTCGGTAGATGTTCGATCCGCCGGTTACGCGAGCGCGAATCGGCTTACCGGGCAGGGGCTTTCAGATGGGCGAGTTGGTAGCAGTACCGGAGGCGATCCGTCGCTACGGGGACACGGCGGCCGCTATGGCCACCGAAACACTCTCCGCGGGCACGGTGAACCAGGCGGTGGCCATCGCCGCGGCCGTTCCGGTCTTCGGTTTGATCGGTCAGGACTTTCTCGCGACATACGCGCTGGCGCAGGCGAATCACCTGAGTTCGGTGGTCGAGCTGGCGACGGTGCACGCCGGTACCGCGGTGACCGCGCATCAGAGTGCCGCCACCTACGCGACGACCGACCAGGACAACGCCGACCTGCTCGGCGGAATCGGCCGCGCGTGATGGAACCGGGCCTGGACCGGTCGATCGTCGACCTGTTGCGCCAGAGCGCGATGGGGTCGATCGTGGACCGTCCGGTCAACGACGTACTGCGGGAGATGGGGCTGCCGGGCCTGCCGCAGCTGCCGCCGGCGCCACCGCTGCCGCAGCTGCCGCCGCTGCCGGTGCTCGACCTGCACGCGCTGACCAAACCGATCACGGATCTGGCCAGCAGTTTCGGCACCGGCAAACTCGGCGCCGGCCCGGGCGCGGACCCGACGCAGGTGCTCTCCCAGATCTCGGCCGTGCTGCAGACCGTCGTGCAATTGGGCACCACGGCGATGCAGACGGCGATGTCGCTGTGGCAGGGCGCGGGCGCGCTGTCGGCGGCGGCCAAATCGACCCAGGCGGCCGCCGACGGTACCGCGGTGGCGGGCCAGGGCGCGCAGATGTCGCTGGGCACGACCGCCGCGGCCGGCAGCGTATTCACCGGAAACGCGCTGATGACGGGCATCACCTCGAAGTACCTGACCTCGCTGGCGGCGGCCGCGCCGTTCATCGTGACCCCGCCGGGGCAGGTGTTCGTGCTGGCGATGTCGGCGCAGACACTGGCCGAGGCGCTCGCCGTGGTCACCAAGACGCGGGTCGAGCTGACCGCGCACAGCGCGAAGATGGCGCACACCGGCCAGAAGGTCAAGATCACCAATGTGCCGCACGGGGTGTCGAATGTCGCCGCGCAGCGGGTCGCGGTGCCGCAGGCTTCGCTGAAGTCCGTGGCCGGCACCACGTCCCGGCTCAGCGCCACACCGTCCGGTATGTCGCTCGCGACCAACGCGTCGAGCTCGAGTAGCGCGGCGGGCAATGCGACGCAATACGTTTCGCAGGCGCTACAGATGGTGCAGTCGTTGTCGGCCGTCGGCGGCGCGGGCGCGCAGGCGGCCACGGGCGTCACCGGC
>NZ_BDBN01000116.1 GCF_001613005.1 Nocardia nova NBRC 15556
GCCGCTGCCGCCGCCGCGGCGTCGACCGCCTCGGCGTAACGGCTGCGCGGCACCAGGACCCGGGTGTGCGCACCGCAGACCTGACCGGACATATGCATCGCGCCCTTGACGATCGCGGGCAGGACGTTCGCGAGATCGGCGTCGTCGGTGACGACCGCCGCGGACTTGCCGCCCAGCTCGAGCGACACCCGCTTCACCCGTTCACCGCACACGCTCATGATGCGTTTACCCGCGGCGGTCGACCCGGTGAAGGCCACCTTGTCCGTGTCCGGATGGGTGACCAGATACTCGCCGACCTCTCGATCGCCGGGCACGATATTGACTGCGCCGGAGGGTATTCCGGCTTCGTCCAGCGCCTCGGCCAGCACGAAGTTGCTCAGCGGCGACTCCGGCGGCGGTTTGATCACCACCGTGCACCCCGCGGCCAGCGCCGGCGCGGTCTTCCACGCCGCCAGGGTCACCGGGGCGTTCCACGGCACCACGGCCGCGACGACGCCGACCGGTTCCCTGGTGACCAGGCCGGACCGGTCACCGGCGGTGACGATGCGCTCGAAGTCGAAGTCGCGGATCAGCTCCGCGTAATAGTCGAACAGCGCCGCGACCATACCGGTCTGCGCCTGTCTGGATTGGCTGACCGGACAGCCGATCTCGTCGACCGTCACGGCCGCGATATCGGCCTCGCGCTTGCGGAGCAGTTCGGCGGCGCGAGCCAGCACGCCAGCCCGCTCGCCGGGCGACAGCCGGGGCCACTGGCCTTCGTCGAAGGCGGTGCGCGCGGCCGTGACGGCCCGATCGATATCGGCCGTGCGGGCCACCGGCACCTCGCCGACGTTTTCCTCGGTGGACGGCGAGATCACGGCGAAGCGTTCGTCGCCGGCAGGTGGTACCCACCTACCTCCGATGTAGAACTCACGCCGGTACATCAACCGATCGGTCACGCCGCCTCCTGTCGTGTGCGGGACACCCGCGTCCGGTCGGCGGCGCGAGCCGCGATGGTCGCTCACGCCGCCCTCCGATGTCGTGTCGTCAGGGTCGGTTCCGCTGCGGCGGATCGAGGTGATAGAGCCGGGTCGCGGTGTGCTGCAGGACTTTCGCCACCGTCTGCTCCGGAATTCCGGTCAGTGAACGATCGATGATGTCGCGCGGGCTCGGTGATTCCGAGGCCGGCCCCGGCGAGAGGCTGGTGGCGTGCGGGAAATCGGTTTCGAACATCAGATTGTCGGCCAGTTCGCCGATCACCGGTCGCAGCGAACGGTTTTCGAACCAGTACATGCCATAGATCTGGCGGCGCATGTATTCACTCGGCAGCAGCCGATCCGGATATTCGTGGTGCGCACCGACGTTGAGCCACTGCCAGTCCATACTCTCGCCCAGGAAGGGCAGCCAGCCGGCGCCGTTCTCCACCGAGACGAAATTCAGCTTCGGATAGCGATGGCAGACGCCGCTGACCACCACCTCGGCGATGTTCTGCGCATTGCCGAGCAGCACCAGCGCGCTCTCCTTGGTGAAGTCGAGCTTCTGCGATTGGTCGACCGCGCCCTTGAGATCGTCGGGGGAGTTGAGGAAGCCGACGTGGAAGTTCATCGACAGTCCCATGTCCTGGGCCTGGCCGAGCAGCGGCTCCCAGTAGTCGTCCACCAGGCGGGGCAGGCCGACCTTGTCGTAGCGAGCGGCGAAAAGCACACCCTTGTGGCCCATCTCGTAGGCCCGCTTCATCTCGGTGACCGATTCGTCGATATCCCAGAACGGCAGCATCATCATCGGAACCAGCCGGCGCGAATCCGCCGAACACCACTCGACCAGCCAGTCGTTGTACGCGCGAACGCATTCGGTGGCCAGCTCGTGCGGCATCCGGTTCAGGAAGACGTGGCTGTGGAAGCCGAGAATATTCGGATACATCACCTGGTAGTAGATGCCGACCTCGTCCATATAGGCGAGCCGCGCCTTGGCGTCGAGTGCGGCGGGGAAGGCCTCGGAGAGCTTCTTCGGATGTGAGGGCGGGAACTCGGGCCATTTGGCTTGTGCGAAAGCGCCTACGCCGTAGAGCTTCTTGTCGCCGATGTACCAGTAATCCTCTTGCCGCCGTTCGTGGAAGCGGACGTGCGGAACCAGATCGCCCCACTTCTTCGAGATCCGCGAGGTCCACAGGTCGGCCGGTTCGATGATGTGGGAGTCGACATCGGCGACCGCATATCGCTCACACAGGGCGGTTCCGGCGCCATCGGGGTCAGCCATCCCGAACTCCTTCTGTACCAGGAAGATTATTCAACTATGAGAGTGTTCACTTACTTACTCTAGAGATCGCGAGGGCGATGTACAACCGTCTGTCGCGCCCGATCGGGATCGGCCCCCGGTGGCGTCGGCGGCTCAGTGGCCGGATTCGGGGGCGGGCGGCGTGGATTCGCCCGGCTCGGGCCGGTCCGGGTCCGCGACCCCGCGCAGGTGCGGCGCCATCATCAGCGGCGTCACGCTCAGCACGCCCGATTCCACCGGCAGGGTGATGCCGGTGATCCAGCGGGCCTCGTCGCTGGCCAGGAAGGTCGCCGCCCAGGCCACGTCCCAGCCGTCGCCGGGGGTGCCCAGCAGACCCGCCTCCGACCGCATGGTGTTCATGAATTCCGCCCGCGGCCCCGGCGCCGACACCGAGAGCACCATGGGCGTCGTGATGTGCCCGGGCGCGATCGCGTTCACCCGAATCCCTTGGCGGCCGTGCGAATACGCCATATCGACGGTCATCGCGAGCAGGCCGCCCTTGGCCGCGGAGTAGGCGACCGTGCCGTCGCCGCGCAGTGCCGAGATCGAGGAGATGTTCACGATCGATCCGCCGCCGCGTTCGGCCAGTGTTGGCACCGCGTACTTCGAGGAGAGGAACGCGGTGCGCAGATTGATGTCGAAGGATCGGTCCCAGTCCGCTTCGGAGACGTCGACGACCGTGCCGACCGCGGCCAGGCCGATATTGTTGACGAGGATGTCCAGTCCGCCGAAGGAGTCCACGGCAGTACGCACCATGGCCTCGCACGCCGCGGCCTCGGTCAGATCGGCCGCGAAGACCGCGGCCTTGCCGCCCTCCTCCTCGATCATCCGCAGGGTTTGTTCGGCGCGCTCGGCATACCGGTCCACCAGCAGCACGGCGGCGCCCTCCCGCGCCAGTGCCACCGCGGTCGCCTTCCCGGTGCCGATGCCGGGCCCGGGCGTGGATCCCGCACCCGTCACGATTGCCACCTTGCCGTCCACGCGGCCCGGACGCTCCACCATGATCATCTCTCCTTCGCCGTCACCGGTACTGCTACCTCACCAGCGCGTCAAAAGCGCTGCGCCGGACTCGATTCCGCCGACATTCGTCACCGCCGCGACCTCGGCGCCGGCGACCTGCCGCGCGCCCGCCTCGCCGCGCAGCTGCCGCACCGCCTCGGCGGTGTGGCCGAATCCGGCGTGCAATCGCCCGCCCGAGAGCTGACCGCCCCAGGTGTTGAGCGGCAGCTCACCGCCCAGCGCGATGCGCTTGCCGCCGTCGATGTAGTCCCCGGCCTCGCCGGTGCCGCAGAAGCCCATCGCCTCGAGCCACCACACCGCCTCGATGCTGAAACCGTCGTAGAGCTGGGCGGTGTCCACATCGGCGGGAGTCAGCGCGGTACGCGCCCACAGGTCCGCGGCGGTCGCGTAGCCCACCCGGCCCATGTCCTCCCACTGGTCCCAGGCCGGGCGCCCGTCCACCACGCCGGCCATCGCCTCGATGCGGACCGGTGCGCGTAGATCGCGGGCCGTCTCGACCGCCGACACCACGATCGCGGTCGCGCCGTCGGCCGGCACATCGCAGTCGAACAAACAGAGCGGGGAGGAGATCATCCGCGCGGCCAGATAGTCGTCGACGGTGAGCGGCGAACGGTAGACGGCGTCGGGATTGTGGGCGGCGCTTGTGCGCTGGGTGACCGGTATCCACGCCAATTGCGCTCGGGTGAGCCCGAATTCGTACATGTAGCGGGTAGCGAACGGGGCGATCTGGCACACCGGGGACAGCATCCCGATCGGCAGCAGCCATGCCTGCGGGCCTTCGGCTGCGGGTTTGGTGGATCCGTAGGCCGGGCGCCCACCGGCGGCGCGGGCGGCGCTGCCCTCCTTCACGGTCCGCCAGATCACCACGTGGCGGGCCTGGCCTGTGGCGATCGCCTGCGCCGGACCGTAGAACGGCAGTGCCATGCCTTCGACGAGACCCTGGCGCCAGCGGGTCGTGATGCGCAGCGCGTCCTGGACCTCGTAGAGATTGCCGTTGGCGTAGCCGGGCACATTGGCGACACCTCCGCCGGGGAACATGGCGAGGCCGTCGATATCGTCGACGGTCAGCCCGGCGTCGGCGACGGCGGCGAGGATGGCGTCGAGGGTCAGCTGCAGGCCGGAGCGGTCGAGCCGGCGGGCGATCGCGGATTGACCGATGCCGGAGATCACGGCGCGATGCTCGAACAGGTCCGTACTCATCGCGTGACCCCGGTCCCGTCGTCGCGGGCGAGGAAGCTGGGGACGGCGTATCCGCCCGGGCCGGGCTCGAATCCGACGTCGACCCGCATGCCGATCGTCACCTCGTCCGGCGCGCAGCCGCGCACCCGTCCGGGGATCCGCACGCCGGGGCGGCCGGGGAATTCCACCAGCACGATCGCATAGGGGACCTCGAGCTCGGGCAGCCAGCGCTGATAGTTCACGGTGAAGCTGTAAACCGTTCCGGGACCGGTGATTTCGACGAATTCGGGTGCGCGGCGCCGGCATCGTCGGCAGATGCCCCGGGGCGGGAAGGAATCGGCTCCGCAGGCGGGGCAATGTTCGACCAGCAAACGGCCGGCGGCGGCCCCTACCCAGAAGGGCTCGGTCTCCTCGGTGACCATCGGCGGGATACCCGGTATCGCGTTCATCCGGCCTCCAGGAGCGAGTCGTTGCTGCCTATAACCACTATCATGATAAGTGAGCATTTGCTATCTTCGTGTGGTCGGTGCCGATCGGGCATCGGCGCACTGCTCGCCGAAGGAGTCGGATGTCCGCCGACCGCATCGTCTTCGGGGCAGCCGCGATGCCGGAACCGGATCGGGACTGGCTGGCCGCTGCCGAACGCCTGCCCATCGAATCCGTCTGGCAGGGCGGCCACATCCTGCCGCCGAGTCCTACCGGTGAGGCCGTCACCCGTCTGTCGCTGATGGTCGCATGGACCGAACGCGTCCGGGTCGGAACGGCGACGCTGCTGCTGCCGCTCTATCCGCCGGTGATCGTGGCCAAACAACTCGCCGATTTGGATGCCCGTTCCGGCGGGCGGGTGTCGGTGGGGCTCGGGGTCGGCGGGGAGTTCCGGCACGAATTCGAGGCCGTCGGTGTGCCGCTGTCCGAACGCGGCCCCCGCACCGACGAGGCGATGGATGTGCTGCGCGCACTGTGGCGCGCCGAACCGGTCGATCACGAGGGCCGGTTCTTCCGATTCCGCGATCTGCATCTGCGCCCGGTCCGCAACCCCGACGGCTCCACCATGCGACCCGGCGGCCCGCCGTTGATCGTGTCCGGGCGCAAAGCTCCGGCGATGCGTCGCGCCGCGCGCCGGGGCGACGGCTGGATGCCGTATCTCGTGTCGCCGTCGGCGTATGCCCGCTCGGTCACCGCGATTCGGCAGGAAGCGGCGACGATCGGCCGCGACCTCACCGGCTTCGAGTGGACGATGTATCTGTACTGCTCGATTCGCCGCGACGGTGACCGCGCCCGCGCCGAGGTGGCCGATTTCCTCGGTGGCGCCTACGGCGGCAAACCGGGCGACATGCTGCTGCGAATCGCGCCGGCCGGTACACCCGACGAGGTCGCGGTGCGGCTGCAGGAATACGTCGACGCGGGCGTGCGGCATTTCGTGATCGCGCCGGCGACGCGATCGGACACGCTGGACGTGGTTCGGCTGGCCGCCGAAGAGGTGCTGCCGAGATTGGAACTGCCCGTTCGGGTCGGGCGATGAACACCGAATGTGCCGGGGCCGAGGGCGTTTCGGTTCCGGCGGGGGTGCCCGCGCAGAGTGCGCCGGCTGTCGGTTCACCGGCTTGTCCAGCGGTCCCGGCGACGTCGGATGGTTGTTCGAAAGGGCTCTGATATGAGTGGCGAAGGTCCCTGCACGGGTTTGACGGTGGTCGAGATCGCGGTGGGGGTCAGCGATCTCGGGCTGGGGTTGGCCGCTGGGCTGCCGGGAATGCTGCTGGCCGATCTCGGGGCACGTGTGGTGCGGGTGGTCGGCGAGGATGCGCCGATCGACGCCGCGGTGCCGTGGGGCCGCGTCTGGCATCGCGACAAGCGCATCCTCACCACCAGCGAGGCGGCGGAAATTTCCGAGTTGTTGCGGACGGCGGATATCGCGCTGGTCTACGGTCCGGAGGATCTCGTCGAGGCGCGCGGACTGGGGTTTCGTGAGTGCGCCGCAAGTAATCCCGCGCTCGTGTACGCACGCTGCCGGCCGAGTCGCACCGCAGCCGGAACGGTCGAGGATTTCGGACTCCTGGTCGAGGCGCGGGCCGGCTTCTGCACGCAATTGCGGGGCCATCGGCCCGGGCCGATCTTCCCCGAGGTGCGCGCGTCCGGCATGGGGGCTGCCTTCCTGCTGCTCACCTCGGTATTCGCGCTGCTGCATCGCCGCGTCGGCACCGGTACGGGCGGCTGGAGCGAAACCTCGCTCTACGACGGGATGCTGGCCACCCTCGGCTGCATGATCGGCCGATCCGAACGCGCCGCGCCCGAAGTCGAATCGTATTGGGAACACGGCTCGACCTTCCCGAATTTCCTCTACCGCTGCGCCGACGGCGAACTGCTGCAGGTGTGGTTCGGCGGTAAGGGCATGTATCAGGCGGTGATCGAGGTCCTCGGCGACGAACCCAGTCCGGACGGCTACTACACCGACCAGACCACCGGCAAACTGCGGGCCCGCGCGCAGCGGTGGACGTCGTTGTTCGCCACACGACCGCGCGAGGAATGGATCGAGCGGCTGCGCGCCGCGGGGGTGGCCTGCGAGCCGGTGCTCGGGCCGGGGGAGGTGCTGCGCGATCCGCACACCACCGCAACCGGTTTGGCCGTCACCCGTTCCGACCGCGGACACGAGGATCTGATGATCGGCTCGCCGTTCGAGATCCACCCGCTGCGTCCGGCCTCGGGTTTGCCTCGCGCCTCGCGAACGCGCGCTGCCGCAGGGCTTTTCGAGGGCTTACGCGTCGTGGACTTCTCGGCGTTCGTCGCCGGGCCGCTGGCCGCAGAGGTGCTGGCGGACCTGGGCGCCGATGTGATCAAGGTGGAGCCACCGAGTGGTGAGGCGATGCGGGCCGCCGCCTATGCGGTGGCGGCCTGCCAACGCGGAAAGCGCAGTCTTGCATTGGATATCAACGCTCCCGAGGCGCGGCCGGTGGTTCAGAAGCTGCTCACCTGCGCCGATGTGGTGCTGCACAACTTCCGCGTCGGCGTCGCGGAGCGGCTCGGTATCGACGCGGACACCGTGGCACGCTTGAATCCGAACGCGGTGTACTGCCACGCCAGTGCTTTCGGCGCCACCGGCCCGCGGGCGGCCTACCCGGGCAACGACGCCTTGATGCAGGCGCTGACCGGTTTCGAGCGGGCGATCGGCGGCGCGGGCAACGAGCCGCTGGCCGCGACCTGGATACCGATCGATATGGCGGGCGGCTGGGTCGCCGCCGCCGGCATCGCGCTGGGTCTCTACGCCCGGGCCACCCAGCAGCGCGGCCAGCAGGTGATCACCAGTCTGCTCGGCGCCGGAATGCTCATGCACTGCGGTGTTTTCGTGCGCGACGGCGAACTCGTCGCCGGCCCGGCACTGGACGAGCGGCAGACCGGGTACGGTCCCGGCTATCGAATCTACGAGGGCTCCGACAGCGAGTGGTTCGCACTCGTGGTCGCCGACGCCGAATCCTGGTGGAAGCTGGACGGATTCGTCGCTGTCGCCGCCGGTGGCCCGAGCTCGGGCTTGGGTGACTACGTCCCACTCCGCAGCGGCGGCGACGACAGCGCCGCCCGCGCGGCCGAGGCGACACTCGAATTCACCTTCGCGACCGCCCCCGCCGCCGACTGGGTGCGACGGCTACGCGAACGCGGCATCCTCGCCGAACTCATCGAGCCGATGGACCGCAACCGCTTCCGCCACGCCATCCTGGACGATCCGGTGAACCACCAACTCGGCCGGGTCGTCGGTTATCGGACCGCCGACTGGGGTTATTTCGAACAGATCGGCCCCCTGCTGCGCACCGGCCCCGACGTGACCGGGGGCCCCCGCCTGATGATTCCGGGCGTGGGCGAGCACACCGCGGAAGTGTTGCGCGAGTTGGGGTTCGACGACTCTCAGGTGGACGAGTTGCTCGCCATGAAAGTCGCGCGCCAGATGGATTGACGGGATCGGTTCGCGACCGGCTGGCCCATGTGGTCGGGTCGGGTGCCGGCCGAACAGATCGTGCAAACCTCGGTAAAAATCGGAGAAAACCGCGTCATGCGGCGGGGTTTGCACGATTGGTTCGGCCACAATGCCGGGGTGTCGGTTGCCGTTGTGGCAGGGAGATGTTCAGTTCAGTCCCAGTAGTCCCGCTGTATTGCCGCGCAAAACCTGGTGGCGGACTTCGGGATCGCAGGTTTCCAGCCGGGGCAGGTAGTCGCGTGGTTCGCGCAGGCCCTCGGGGTGGGGGAAGTCCGAGCCGAACAGGACGTGGTCGGCGCCGATGGCGTCGATCAGGTCGTGCACGTCGTCCTCGGGGAAGGGGCAGACCCACAGGTGTTCGGCCAGTGCTTCGCTCGGGCGGGGTGGCAACTTGCCGCCGATCATCGGGCCGCGGCGGCCGAGTGCGGCGGCCTTGTCGATCGTTTTGAACAGGGGGCGAAGCCAATTCGAGCCGTTCTCGATCGAGACGATCTTCACCCCCGGGTGGCGGCCGAAGAGGTTGTGCAGGGTGAGCGCGATCAAGGTGTCGACCACCGGGCGTTCGGTATTGCACAGCGCCCATTGCAGCGGCGATTGCTGATGCGACGGATTGTCCGGGTTCTCCGACCAGTGCGTGCCGTAGAAATGCTGGTAGCCGCTGTTGGATACGTGGAAGGCCACCGGAATTCCGGCATCGGAGACGGTGGCCCAGAACGGATCGAAGATCGGGTCGGCGGGGGAGCGGCCCGCGACGGGGCCGGGGCACAGATGCACCATCCGCGCACCGGCGTCGAGTACCCGGTGCAGCTCACGCACGGCCTGGTCGATATCGAGCAGTGAGAGCATCGGCACGCCGAACAGCCGCCCGTCGGCGCCGTATCCCCAGTCCTCCTCGAGCCAGCGGTTGAATGCCCGCAGGCTCGCATAAGTGAGCTCGATGTCGTCTCGCAGGTCGTACTCCACGGCCACACCCAGTGTCGGCAACATGATCGTGGCATCCACGCCCTGCCGGTCGAGAACGGCCAAACGCGCACCGCGCTCGGCGAATTCCGGGTGGTCCTTCGAGGTCACCACCTCGCGATGGGTGAATCCGTCGGCGACGCCGCCGACGAACAGTCCCTGCAGCGCGCCCGGCGCCGAGGCGTAGTCGCCGGGCATCACGCTCATGAAGGTGCGCTGCCCGCGCAGGAAGATGCGACCCAGTCCGTCCGTGCCGCGTTCCACCCGGATGGTGCGATCGGCGAAGCGCGACTCGATGTGGCGCGAGAAGCAGTCGTCGGGCTCGTAGTAGTGCCCGTCGGCATCGATCAACCCGTATTCCATCTCTGCGCTACCTCCGGGATCGCCCGCGGTCAGGAAAGTGTGCCTTGAGTAAGTGAGCACACAGTTACTAACTTCGCACCGGCGATAGAGGATGTCAAGGTCGCGCCGCATTCCGCGGCAGACGGAGGCCTCGCCGCTCCGGTGTGGCGAATCGGCGCCGGGACACTCGTCGCGCTCCTAATATGAGTAAGCACTCGCTTGACAAGCGGGGCGCGGCGGCGGGAGTCGCGGCCCATCCGAATCGATCGTCAGAGGTACGCAGTGAAAGTCGTTGTCGCCTACGAGGTCGGCCAGCCCCTCGAAATCGAAGATCTGCCCCTGCCGGAACCCGGCCCCCACGATGTGGTGGTGCGCCTGAGCGCCAGCGGCATCTGCCATACCGACCTCACCGTCATCAACGGGCTCTCGCCGCTGCCGCTGCCGATCGTGCCCGGCCACGAGGGGTGTGGGGTGGTCGAGGAGGTGGGCGCCGAGGTGCGCCGGGTGCGCGTGGGCGATCGGGTGCTCGCCTCGGTGACACCGGCCTGCGGGCACTGCTGGTCGTGTGTCAACGGCATGTCGAACCATTGCGAGCTCAACGCGGAAGTCAAACGGCGACAACGCTTCCGGCTCGCCGACGGCCGCAGTGCCGCCGCGGTGTGCGGCTGCGGAACCTTCGCCGAGGCGATGGTCGTGCACGAGGCGTCGGTGGTCGCGGTGCAGACCGATCTGGCCGATGAACAGCTCGCCCTGCTCGGCTGCGGGGTGACCACGGGCCTCGGGGCCGCACTGAATACCGCCGGCGTCACCCCGGGCTCGTCGGTGGCGGTGATCGGCTGCGGCGGGGTCGGGCAGTCGGTCATCCAGGGGGCGCATATCGCCGGTGCCGCCACGATCGTCGCCGTCGATCCGATGCCCGGCCGCCGGGACGCGAGCATCGGGGTGGGCGCCACCCACACCGTCGACCCGCAGGCCGGCGATCCGGTCGCGCAGGTACGGGAGCTGACCGGCGGGCGCGGCGCCGACTTCACCTTCGAGGTGGTCGGCCGTCCCGAACTCGTCACCCAAGCCATCGATATGGCCCGGGTGGAGGGTGTGGTGACGCTGGTCGGCATGCCCTCGACCGCGGATGTACTGACGCTGCCCGCGATCTCGACGGTGTTCTCCGGCAAGCGGATCGCCGGATCGGTGGTCGGCGGGGCCCAGATCCTGCGCGACTTCCCGCGCTTCATCCGGCTGGCCGAGGCGGGGCGCCTGGATCTGGAATCCATGATCACCCATCGCATTTCGCTCGACGAGATCAACAAGGGTGTGCAGCTGCTCTCCCGGGCCGAGGGCGTGCGCACCGTCATCGTGTGAACCGGTTGACCGGGCAACGAATCGCCGGCAGCCCTGGCGCCCGCCCCGGCATCGGGCTACCTTGTATGTAAGTATTCGCTTTGTTACCGGAGTTGGGAGATCCCATGTCGTTCAGCTGGTTCATATCGGTTGATGACCATCTCATCGAGCCGGCGCGGCTGTGGCAGGAGCGGTTGCCGGAGAAGTGGCGCGAGACCGGCCCCCGGATCGTCCGGGAGGACAAGTCGGAATTCTGGATCTACGAGGATCGCCAGATCGTCACCACCGGCCTCAACGCCGTGGCCGGTAAGAAGCGCGAGGAATTCTCCCCCGAGCCGATCACCTACGAGGAGATGCGGCTGGGTTGTTACGACCCGGCGGCGCGGGTCGCCGATATGAACCAGGGGCACGTGCTGTCGTCGATGCTGTTCCCCTCGCTCCCGCGCTACTGCGGCCAGATCTTCCACGAGGCGAAGGACAAGGAGCTCGCGCTGCTGTGCGTGCGGGCGTGGAACGATTTCATTCTCGAGGAATTCGCCCAGGCCTATCCCGGCCGATTCATCCCGATGATGATCATCCCGCTGTGGGATCCCGTCGCCGCCGCGGCCGAAATCGAGCGCACCGCGGCGCTGGGGGCGAAATCCATTGCCTTCTCCGAGAACCCGACCAAACTCGGCCTGCCGTCGATCCACACCGACTTCTGGGATCCGGTCTTTCGCGCCTGCGACGACACCGGCTTCGTGATCTCGATGCACGTCGGATCGTCCTCGAATATGATCCGGACCTCCGAGGATATGCCGACGCTGGCCTTCATGGCCTACTCCGCGGCCGCGAATCAGGCGGGGACACTGCTGGATTGGCTGTTCAGCGGTAATTTCGTGAAGTACTCGAATCTCAAGATCGCCCTCTCCGAGGGGTCCATCGGCTGGATTCCGTACTTCCTCGAACGCGCCGAGCAGGTGGTCGACAAACAGCGGTTCTGGGCCTCGCGGTTCGATATCAGCATGAACGCCACGCACGAACGCGGCGAGCAGAAGGGCGAAGCGACCTTCGATCTCGATACCGATATCCGGCGGTTGTTCCGCGACCACGTGTACGGCACCTTCATCGAGGACCAAGCGGGAATTCGCTTGCTGGACATCATCGGTGAGGACAACGTGATGCTGGAATGCGACTACCCGCATTCGGATTCCACCTGGCCGGACACCGTGCAGATGGCCGGCAAGTGGCTCGGGCACCTTCCGCAGGACGTGCAGGACAAGATCACCGTCGGCAATGCGTCGCGGGTCTACGACTTCACCCCCGCCGATCCGGCCTCGATTCCCGAGTCGTGACATGTCGCGGGCCGGCTGCGGCCCGCGTACGTCGAGGTCCGCCCCCGTGACGGTGGGCGGACCTCGACGTATAGGCCGGGCGCGCAATGCGCCGGCGGTGGCCGAGAGCGGGTGGCTCAGCTCAGGACGATTGCCCGTTCCGGGCAGTTGTCGGCCGCTTCGCGGGTCCGGTCGCGAAGGTCGGCCGGCACCTCGGAAAGCGTTGCGCGGCCGTGCCCTTCGTCGTCGAGGTCGAAGACCTCCGGGCAGATCTCCCAGCAGCGGGCGTGGCCCTGGCAGCGGTCGGGATCGACGGATACGTGCATGACTGTCCTTCGGTGTCGCGCGATTCAGTAGGTGGCCGACAGGGCCCACGGGCCGTCGGGAAAGGGCCGTCCGAGCAGTTCCATGCTGTAGACGATGCGTCCGGTGTCCTGGGGGGACGTGCACAAAAGCACAGCGGCGTCGGCCATGGCGTCGTCCGGTTCGACCGGGGTGTTGTCCGGTGTGTGCGGGGAGACGACGGCGACGCCGGGAGTCATGACCAGACCGGAGGTGCCCAGACTGTTGATCCGCACGCCGGTGCCGTACACCTCCGCCGCCAGGCCGGTGGTCAGGCGATCGAGCGCCGATTTGCACATGCCGTAGGGCACGCAGCCGTCGGCGGCCCACTCCGGATAGGGCGGCCCCAGGGGGTGGCGCGCCTGTTTGGAGGTGATGTTGAGGATCCAGCCGCGCCCGCGCTCGATCATCCCGGGAATCGCCAACTGGCACAGCCGAAACGGGGTGTGCACCATCATCTGGAACATCAGGCCGTAGCGGTGCGGGCGGATGTCGAGGGCCGGGCCGTAGAAGTTCACCCCGGCATTGTTGACGAGGATGTCGGCCGGCCCGAGTAGCGCTTCGGCCCGTGCCACGACCGTCTCGACCTCCGCGGGAACCGTCAGATCGGCGCGAATCGCCGCTGCCCGGCCGCCCTGATCGCGAATGTGCGCCACGACCTCCTCGATGGAACCGGGAAGCGTCGAGGCGCCCGGTTCGGCGGTGCGAGCCACCACCGCCACCGCCGCACCCTCGGCGGCGAAGCGTTCGGCGATCCGCCGGCCGATGCCGCGGCTCGCGCCGGTGACCAGTGCGGTCCGGCCGTCCATCGATCCCACGTCGACTCCTGCGCTGAGTGCTCCGGACGGTAATCCGGAGCAGGGCCTAACAAGTAAGTACCTACTTTCTCACGGTACCCGGTGATACGCGAGCGTTTCCCGGGTTATGTTGAGTGAGTACCTGCTTATTTATGCTCGGGCGGCCCGCACCGGGAAGGATGGAAAACCATGCATGACATCGTGATTCGCGGTGGGGACGTGGTCGACGGAACGGGTGCGCCGCCGCGTCGGGCGGAGGTGGCGATCGACGGGGACCGGATCGTGGACATCGGCCCGGCGGTCGGCTCCGGGCGCCGAGTGATCGACGCGTCGGGCCGGTTCGTGACCCCCGGGTTCATCGATGTGCACACCCATCTGGATGCCCAGCTGTTCTGGGATCCGCTCGCGACGCCCTCGTGCTATCAGGGCGTGAGCACGGTGGTGATGGGCAATTGCGGCGTCACCTTCGCGCCGGTGCGGCCGGGGCAGGAGGGCTACTTGGCGGCGATGATGGAGTCGGTGGAAGACATCCCGGCCGACACGATCATGGCCGGGCTGGACTGGGGCTGGCAGACCTACGGCGACTATCTGAAAACACTGGGCGACCGCGAACTCGGCGTGAACGTCGGCGGGCTGATCGGTCACGCCGCCCTGCGCTACTACGTCATGGGGGAGCGCAGTCTCGACGAGGCGCCCGCCACCGCCGAAGACCGCGCCGCGATGGCGGAACTGGTCGGCGAGGCCGTCGACGCCGGAGCGCTGGGCTTCTCGACCTCCAGGACCTATATGCACACCGTGCCGGACGGGCGGCCGGTGCCGGGCACCTTCGCCGACGTGGAGGAGCTGTCGGCGATCGCCGGCGTCCTCGCCGAACGCGGGCGCGGCACCTTCCAGGTGGTCCCGCGCATCGGCGAGCGCGACGGCGCCGACCGTGCCAATTCCCGCGCCGAAATGGCGTGGATGGAACAGGTGAGCCTGAATTCCGCTCGGCCCCTGACCTTTTCGATCATGCAGAGCGACCGGCGTCCCGGACTGTGGTCCTGGGTGATGGAACAGACGGCCGGGGCCCGCGCGCGAGGTGCCGATCTGCGCCCGATGACCGCGGTGCGCGGCAGCGCGATCGTCTACGGAATCGCCGGACGCACCCCGTACGACGCACTGCCCACCTGGTCCGAGGTGATGGCCGAACCGCCGGCTACGCGGCTCGAGTTGCTGGCCCGCGGCGACGTCCGCGACCGCCTGATCGCCGAAGCCGAACTGCCCTCGCAGGCATCAGGTCCGCTGGCGCCGAAGGATCCGGCGAAAATGTATCTGCTGCCGCCGGGTTCGGCCGCCTACGACGTCGGGGCGGACAACAGCCTGGCCGCCGAGGCGCGTCGGCGCGGCGTCGGCGCCGCGGCCGCCTTCATCGACTACACGCTCGAGACGAACGGCCGTGGACTGCTGTACTACCCGGTGCTCAATCAGGATCTGGACGCGGTCGCGCGCATGATCACCAACCCCGACGTCGTATTGGGCGTCGCCGATGCGGGTGCGCACGTCGCGCTGACCATGGACGCCGGCAATTCGACCTATTTCCTGCGGCACTGGGTGCGGGATCGGGCACTGCTGGGGATCGGCCCGGCCGTCCGGCGACTGACCGTCGATGCTGCGAATCTGTTCGGAATCGCCGATCGCGGGGTGCTCGCTCCGGGCGCGTACGCCGATGTGAACGTCATCGATCTGGCGAATCTCGACCTGTTCGCCCCGGAGATGGCCGCCGATTTCCCCTTGGGTGCACAGCGATTCGTGCAGCGGGCACGCGGTTACGACTACACGCTGGTCAACGGACACGTGCTCGTCGACCACGACGAAACCACCGGTGCGGTCCCCGGCCGGTTGGTCACCGCGCGCTGAGAATCTCGCGGGCCGATGGCGCGTTGCCGCCGAAGCGGGCCGTTGCCCGTGCGCCGGGCCGTCGTTACGATGCTTAAGTTAGAGAACACTTACTTATTTGAGAATCGGGGTGGCACCAATGAGCCATGAGGCCGTGATCATTTCGGGCGCGCGCACGGCGATCGGGACGGCATACAAGGGGTCGCTCACCGAAACCGACGCCTTCACACTGGGAACGGCGGCCGTCGCCGAGGCGGTGCGCCGAGCGGGCGTCGAACCCGACCTCGTCGACGACGTCATCCTCGGCGAATCGCTGTACGGCGGCGGGGCGATCGGCCGGTACGTCGCCATCGAGGCCGGGCTGGTGAACGCGCCCGGTATCGCGCACAACCGGCACTGCGCCTCCGGACTGTCCACCCTGCAGAGCGCGGCCGCCTCGGTGATCGCCGGGATGGATCGGATCGTGGTGGCCGGCGGCGTGCAGTCGAGTTCGACCGCACCGACGGTGAATCGGCGCATTCCGGGCTCCGAGGAATGGGAGGAGGACTGGCTCGCGCCCAGTCACCGCGAAACTCCGGACGCACCCGTGCGGGATATGTCGATCACGGTCGGGTGGAACGCCGCGGTCAAGGCCGGGATAACGCGCGCGCAGATGGACGAGTGGGCGTTGCGTTCCCATCAGCGCGCGGTGGCCGCGATCGACGCCGGCAGCTTCACCGAGGAGATCGTGCCGATCGAGGTGACCCGTCGCGACGGCAGTACGGTCACCTTCGCCGTCGACGAACATCCCCGGCGCACATCGTCATTGGAGAAGCTGGCCTCCTTGAAACCGCTGCATCCCGAGATCGAGGGCTTCGGCATCACCGCCGGGAACGCCGCGGGCATCAACGACGCGGCCGGTGCGGTGGTGGTCGCGGACCGCGCACTGGCCCGCGAGCGCGGAATCGAGCCGCTGGCCGTGGTCCGGGCCTGGGCGTCGGTGGGCGTCGCGCCCGCGGACACCGGCCTGGCGCCCGCGCCCGCGATCGAGAAGGTGCTCGCGCGCGCCGGACTGTCGGTGGGCGATGTGGCGCTCTGGGAGATCAACGAGGCCTTCGCCTCGGTCGCGGTCGCCGCGACCAGGGCGCTGGGGCTCGACGAGGAGAAGGTCAATGTCCTCGGAAGTGGGTGCAGTCTGGGACATCCCGTGGCGATGACGGGAACCCGGATGGTGTTGAGCCTCGTGCACGAACTGCGGCGCCGCGGCGGTGGGGTCGGCGTCGCGGCGATGTGCGCGGGAGGTGGGATGGGCACCGCGGTCGTCGTCGACGTGCCCTGAGCTCGCGCCCTCGGCAGCCGGAAGATGTTCGGCTGCCGAGGTTCTCACCGTGGCTCGAGCGTTTCCAGCAGCGCGTGGGTGTCCTGCTGGAACACCCGGATCTCGCGGACCATGCCGTCGGCGAAGGAGAACAGCTCCACCACGTCGACCGTGGCGTGCCGCCCCGATTCCTTGGCCGTCCAGGTCTGGGTGGTCAACTGCACCACCGATTCCTCGGAGCCGAAGATGCGCGGATTGTCGATACTGCGCTCCCAGTACCGTCCGAACGACTCGCCCATGGCGGCCACCCCGGCATGTCCGTGGTAGCTGCCGCCGTGTGGCAGTGAGGCCGGTTGTTCGATGCGGATGTCGGGGTGGAACAGCGCCAGCGCGCCCGCGCCGTCACCGGCGGCGAAGCGGCGCGACAACTCCGTCACGATCTCCAAGCCGTTGCGCGACGCGGTGCCGCGCGGTGAATCATGCTGTGGGCTCATCGGATTCGGCCCCCTCGATCACCGGGAAGAATCCCTTGACCGTGCCCTCGCTGATCAATGTGACGGCCCGGTCGCGGTCGGCCTTCTTGGCGGTGCCGTGCCGGGTTTCCAGGGCCTGCATCAGTGCCATGCCCATCACCGCGCGGGCGGAGATGTCGGGCGACTCGAAGGGGAATCCGTAACGATCCTCGACCTCGCGCCACGCCTCGGCGAGCCGGTCCATGGCGACCGCGAAATTCTCCCGGTAGAACCGCCGGGCCACCTGTGGATCGCCGAACAGCACCAGGCCCAGGAGCGGCAGCACCTCGTCGAGCGTCGAAATCAGTTGGCGGTACAGACCTTTGAGCGTCTCCAGCTGTCGTTGCGGGGTCAGCGGCTCATCGCGGTCGACGACGGCGGTCGCGGCGACCAGATCGTCGACGGCCGACTTGAGCGGTTCCACCACCGCTTCGAAGAACAGTTGATCCTTACTCTCGAAGTGCCGGTAGATGATTCCCTCGCTGATGCCGCTGTGCTCGGCGATCATCTTGACCGTGGTGCCGTTCATATCGCCGGTCTCGCTGAAGGCGCGGCGCGCGGCGGCCAGGATCGAACTCTTGCGCGCCTCGGCGGTGAGCCGGCGCCGTACCGGCGGTGCGCCATTGGCGGGGGTGGGCGGGATCGTGGAACTCCCGGTCGTCGTGGTTCTGGCCACGAGTCCTCCTCGTTTCCGGGCCGACGCCGGTGCCGATCGGCGTTGTTAGTGGGTACACACTTTATCCTAATGGGCTCGCGACGGCATCCGCCGATCGGCGTGATCACGGCGATCTCTCCAGGTAGAACCGGGTTCTCACATTTCCTTGCGGAGTAAATAATCACCTACTAAGCTCCGAGGTGACCGTCCTTCGGGTCCGGAGTTTCGGGTGGAGTGTGTTATGGACAGGCAAGCGCTGGAACACAGCCTCGCGCGCCGATTGCTCGACCACATCGACGAGGGCACCACCGATCTGGCGCCGGAAATCCTCGAGTTGCCGACCGATATCTATTCGACCCAGCGGCATGCCGAGGAATTCGACGTCCTGTTTCGCGGCCACCCTCTGGTGCTGTGCCTGTCGGGCGCGCTTCCGCACGCGGGCACCTACCGCACTGTCGACCTGTGCGGCGTCCCGATCCTGTTGACCCGCAACGACGAAGGCCACGTCCGCGCCTTCGCCAACGCCTGCCGCCACCGCGGCGTGCGAGTGGTCGACGGCGGCGGCGCCCGCAGCCGATTCGCCTGCCCGTTCCACTCGTGGACCTACGATCTCGACGGCCGCCTGGTCGCCGTGCCCGTGGACGACGCCTTCACCGGAATGTGCCTGGAGCGCAAGGGACTTGTCGAACTGCCCGTCAGCGAGGGGTACGGGCTGATCGTCGGATCGCTGCGCCCGGGGCCTGCCGTGGACATCGACGAATATCTCGGCCCCGGCCTGGCCGACGAACTGGCGGTGCTCGAGTTCGCGGACTGGGAGTTGTACGGCGAACCGCACGTGCACCGCGTGGGGGCCAACTGGAAGGTCACCCTCGACACCTTCCGTGAGAACTACCACTTCCGCTTTCTGCACCGCCGGACCCTGGCGAAATACGCCTACGGTGGCGTGCTGACCTTCGACCCGTTCGGCCGGCATCTGCGCAATTGCTCCGCACTGCGCTCGATCGACGAACTGCGCGAGCTGCCCGACGAGCAGTGGGGCGACGTGATGGGCCATATCAGCCTGCAGTACGCGCTGTTTCCGAACACCAGCCTCACCTTCGACAGCCGGCACGTGGAGCTGTGGCAGATCGTCCCGGTCGACGCGAACTCCTCCGAAGTCGTGCACAGCACATATCTGCGGCCCGGTCTGAGCGAGTCCGAACGGGGCAAGGCCGTGGAGATGGCCCCCTGGATCTGCGAGACCGTGGTCGACGGGGAGGACTTCTGGGTGGCGGCGCGGACCGAGCCCGGTATCCGGGCAGGCGTGCTGGACACCATCGTGTTCGGCCGCAACGAGCCCGCCCCCCAGCATCTGCACCGCGGTTTCGAGGACGCGCTGGCCGTCGCCCGCCGGGCGTGAGAATGCCCGACCCCCTTGCCGATTCACACTCCCCGGGAGGACCCATGGATCTGTTGCTGCGCCGCGCCTGGCTGGTGGACGGAAGTGGCGACCCCGGCAGGGCCGCCGAGGTGGGAATCACCGGGGACCGCATCACCGCCGTCGGCGCGCCCGGCGAGCTGACGCCGGGACCGGACACGCGCATCATCGATCTCGACGGGCTCACCCTCACACCGGGTTTCATCGATATCCACACCCACTACGACGCGCAGATCCTCTGGGACGGCGATCTCACGCCCTCCTGCTGGCATGGTGTCACCACCGTGATCATGGGCAATTGCGGTTTCGGGGTGGCGCCGACCCGGCCGCCGCATCGCGAAATCATCGTGCGCACACTGGAAAACGTCGAGGGTATGTCGATGGAGGCGCTGAATGCCGGCATCGACTGGTGCTTCGAGACCTTCCCGCAGTATCTCGATGCCCTCGAGCGGCGCCGCAAGCGGCTCAATGTCGGTGCGTTCCTGGGACATACGCCCCTGCGGCTGTTCGTCCTGGGCGGAGAGGAACGTGCCGCCACCCCCGCGGAACTCGACACCATGCGCGCGCTGGTCCGTGAGGCGGTGACCGCCGGTGCGGTCGGACTGTCCACCTCCCGCCAACCGGCCCATCAGGGTGCGTTCGGCCGCCCGGTGCCCAGTCGCTTCGCCGAGGTCGCCGAGGTCGACGCGCTGGCGGCGGAACTGGGCGCGGTGGGCAAGGGCATCCTGCAGGTGTCGATCGGGCCCGGCATGTTCGTCAACCAGTTCTCGGATCTGTCCGTGCGCTACGGCATTCCGGTCACCTGGACCGCGCTGGTGGCGCGCGCCGACAAACCCGGCGCCGCCATGCGCACGGTGGAGCGCGGCGGTGCGCTGCCCGGTGAGGTGTACCCGCAGATCGCCTGCCGGCCCATCGTGATGCAGGTCAGCCTCGCCGACCCCACGCCGCTGGGGGAGATCGACGAGTGGAAGGAAGTCCTCGCCCGGCCGCGGCAGGAACGCGCCGCGCTCTACCGGGACGCGGCATGGCGGGAGCGGGCCCGCCCGGCGACGCTGGCCGCATGGGCGCATCGGTGGCCCAAGGTCGCCGTGGAGGAAACCGTCGCCGATCCCGCCGCGGTGGGAATCCCGTTGGACCGCTTGGCCGCCGAGCGTGGTACCACCGCCTTCGACCTGATGCTCGACGTCGCGCTCGCCGACGGGATGTCGACGCGCTTCCGCGTGGTCCTCGACAACGACGGCGACGACGAGATCGGTGATCTGCTCGCCGACAAGCGCACCATCCTGGGCCTGTCCGATGCGGGCGCGCACGCCAGTCAGCTCTGCGACGCCTGCTACTCCACCCATCTGCTGGGACATTGGGTGCGCGAGCGCAAGGCCATCGGGCTGGAAGACGCGGTGTGGCGCCTGACCGGTCAGCCCGCGCACGCCTTCCGCATCCGCGAGCGCGGGCTGATTCGCGAGGGGTATTTCGCCGACCTGGTGGCCTTCGATCCCGCGACCGTCGGAACGACCCCGATCGAGCGGGTGCACGATCAGCCCGGGGGAGCGGATCGGCTCGTCGTGCGCAGCACCGGCGTCGCGCACATGTGGGTCAACGGCGTCCAGACGCGCCGTGACGGAGTGGATGTGGCCGACACGGCTGCGGGGCGGCTGCTGCGTAGCTGATCGAGTCGTTCCGGCGTGCCGAAGGGGCCGGCGAATATCGCTCGGCCCCTTCGGCATTCGCTGCGCGGCACCGGCGCGAACGGTCAATCCGTATCGATCCACACGGATTTGACCTCGAGGTATTCCTCCAGCGAATGCGGTCCCATCTCGCGTCCGTATCCGCTCATCTTGTATCCGCCGAACGGCACCGCCGGATCGAACAGCAGCATGGTGTTGACCCAGACGGTGCCGGTCCGCAATCGGGCCGCCAGCCGATGGGCGGTGCCGATGTCGCGGGTCCAGATTCCGCCCGCCAGGCCGTAATCGGAATCGTTGGCCCGCTCGGCCACCTCGTCGAGGGTGTCGAACGGCAGCACGCAGGCGACCGGACCGAAGATCTCCTCGCGCGCGATCCGCATCTCGTCGCGCACATCCGCGAATACCGTCGGCTCCACGAAATAGCCGGCGGCGAGATCGCCGATATCGATGCGCGCCCCACCGGCCGTGGTGCGCGCGCCCTCGTCCGGGCCGATCGCCAGGTAATCGCATACGCGGTCGAGTTGCTGCCGGGAGACCAGCGGGCCGATCCGGGTGCGCGGGTCCAGGCTGTTGCCGACGGTGAGCGACCGCGCGAAATCCGACAGGCGGTCGACGAATTCGTCGTAGATCGGCCGCTCGACGAAGATGCGGGTCCCGGCACAACAGGTCTGGCCCGAATTCGAGAACACGCCCATTCCGGCGCCGGGAACCGCCTTCGTCAGATCGGCATCGGCGAAGACCACGTCGGGAGATTTTCCGCCCAGTTCCACCGACACGCGTTTGAGGGTGTCGGCGGAGGATCGGATGATCTCGCGACCCACCGCGGTCGATCCGGTGAACGCGATCTTGTCCACGCCCGGATGCGCGGTCAGCGCGGCGCCGGCGGATTCACCGTCGCCGGTCACGATGTTCACCACGCCGTCGGGAATCCCGGTCTCGCTCAACAGTTCTCCGAGCCGCAGCGCGGCCAGGCTCGCCTCCTCGGCGGGTTTGAGCACGAGGGTGCATCCGGTGGCCAGCACCGGGGCGATCTTCCACACCGCGTTGGCGACCGGGCGATTCCACGGCACGATCGCGGCGACGACCCCGACCGGCTCCTTGACCGTATAGCTGAACACCGAGCCCGGAATCGAATTCGGCAGCGTCTCACCGTGAATCTTGGTCGCCCAGCCCGCGTAGTACCGCAACACCTCGGCTTCCCAGGCGCGCGACCCCGGCCGGCGGCGGCCCAGCGGCGAACCCATATCGAGCGATTCGAGCAGGCGCAGTTCGTCGAAGTGCTCCTGCACCTTGTCCGCGAACGCCCACAGCAGGGCCTGGCGATCGCGCGGGGAGAAGTGCTGCCAGGGGCCCACCAGCGCCGAGCGGGCCGCGGTGACCGCGCGGTCGGCATCGACGGCATCGGCGGCGGCCAGTTCGGCGATCACCGCGCCGGTGGAGGGATCGATGCTGACGAAGGTGCGCCCCGAGGCCGCGGCCTCCCATCGGCCGCCGATCAGCAGGCGTTTGGTGCGACCGTCGAGGAATGCGGGGAGTGAAGCGACTGCTCCGGTGCTTGTCGACATGGAAATCCTTCCTGACCACGGCACATCGAGCGGCCGCCGCCGGACAGGTTGTGAGTAAGAACTTACTAACACATGGTAGGTCACGGCTTCCGGTCATCCGCTAGAAAGTGATCACTTACCCTGTTACTGTGAGTTGGCGCCCACTCGGTGCCCGAGCCGCCAGGGGAAACCATGGAGAAGACAACGCCGAACGGCGTACGCCTGCCCGATGATTGGTGTCTGCGCCAGTTC
>NZ_BDBN01000117.1 GCF_001613005.1 Nocardia nova NBRC 15556
CCGAGCCGGCCCGGCGGTCCGCGGCCGTACCGACCCGCGCGTACGGCGTGCCCGGGAGCGAAGAGGTTCGCGACCGCGCCGACCACTCCGACGCCGAACATTCCGACGCCGAGCAGGATTCGGCACCGGGTTCCGAACACCGCACCCAACTGCTCGACCCGACGCAGTTCAGCACCCGTCCCGAGGCCAACGCGCGATCCGGCGCCGCCCTCTCCGATGCCGACCTCTCCGACGCCGACCTGCAGCCCGGCGAGAAGACCGAACTGATCGACATCTCGCAGTTCCGCACCGGCGGCACCGATCGCACGCCCCGCGACCAGGACACCCGGTTCCTCGATGTCTCGCAGTTCGGCACCGCCGCGAAGGCAGCGGGCGATACGCAGTTCCTCGACGTCGCCGGAGACGAGGGCTACGACGACGCCCGGTACGACGACACCCGCTACGACGACGATCTGCGCTACCGCGACGACCCTCGCTACGAGGAGGACGTCCGGTACGAGGACGACGGCTACGACGACGGCTATGCCGACGACGAGTACTTCGATGACGAATACGCCGTGGCGGCAACGGGTTCGCAGGATTCGCGCCCCGCGAAGCGCTCGCGATCGGTCGCGGTTCCGGTCGTCCTCGGTGTGCTGGGTGCGGCCGTCCTGGCGGGTATCGGCGTGGTCGGCTGGCAGGTCTTCGGCTCGTCGTCGAACAACGACCACCCGGCCACCGCGGCGGGCCCGGCCGCCCCGGCGGTGACCGCCCAGCAACCGGCGACCAACTCCGCGCCGGCCACGACCGCGGCGCCGACCACGACCGGCACGCCGGCCAATCTTCCGGTCGGCGCGACCCCGTGCTCGCAGACCTCGACAACCCAGGGTTCGTTCGCCAAGACCGCGACCGGTTCCTCGGTGACCTCCTGCGGTTTCGCGGAAGCGGTGCGCAAGGCGTATGCGCAAGCGGCCGAATCCCACGGCGCGACCAGTGCGGCCACCGCCGAGGCCAGCACCTCGATCATCGCGGTGAGTCCGGTGACGGGCCGGTCCTATCCGATGACCTGCACCAGTTCGGGCAAGGTCGTCACCTGTACGGGCGGTGACAACGCGGTGGTCTATGTCTACTGACCCGACGCCCACCGGGCGCCAGGGTCGGCGGCGGTTGTTCTTGGCAGTTGTCCCACTTCTCGTTTCGGCGTGCGCGGCGCACGGTGCCGCGGTCAGTACCGAGCCGGGCCTGTCCCGGCCGCCCGCCGACATGGTGCGTCCGGCGCCCGTTCCCGACTCGACGCCCAGCCTGCCCAGCGGTCTGGTGGCCGGCTTCGCCAACCTGCGCGCGCAGTTACCCGGCCGGATGGGCTTGGCGGTGATGGCCGTGGGCGGCGACCGCGTGATCACGCTCGGCGACTGGACCACGGGAGTCGCCTGGTCGACGATCAAGGTGCCACTCGCCCTCGCGGCGCTGCGCCGGGACCCGGTCGGGCTGGCCGATGTCGCACAGGCCGCCATCACCGCCTCGGACAACGATGCGGCCCAAGCACTCTGGATCGCGCTGGGTGGCGGTGAACCCGCGGCCGAAGCGGTCGAGGCGGTGCTGCGCGAGGCCGGCGACACCACCACCGATGTCGCCGACCGGCACAATCCGGATGCGCGCCAATCCATCGACGACCCCATGGTCTTCGGCGCCACCCAGTGGAGTCTGGTCGATCAGCTGCGCTTCGCCGCCCGGCTGCCGTGCCTGCACAATGCTTCGCGGGTGGTGGATCTGATGCAGCAGATCACCGACAGCCAGAGCTGGGGCCTGGGTTCGTTCGTCGGCGCCGAGTACAAGGGCGGCTGGGGACCCGACGACGACACCGGAGCGTATCTGGTCCGCCAGTTCGGACTGGTGCCGACGTGGTCCGGTCAGCTCGCGGTAGCCCTTGCGGCGCAACCGGATTCGGGCTCCTATGATGACGCGGTCGAAATGATGAACCGGATGTCGGCACTGCTGTCCGAACACGTGCACGAACTGCACGGCGGAGAATGCGAGCGGTGATTGCGCAGTCGTCTCATATGCGCCGTCGACGGTCGGCGCATTTGACCGGCGGGCCGCGACCGCACACAATTCCTCGTCTGACGGATGGTGCCGTGCGGGGCCATCCGCATGATGTGGAGGTGAACAGGTGCACGCACCACTCCGGCCGAGCACGAAGCGGGCCATGGCTTTTCGCGCTGTTCGCTGTGCGGCGGCGCTGCTCGGAGCGGGCCTGTTACTGAGCCCGGTGGCCTGCTCGAACGCCTCCGAGACCAGCATGCCGACCACGACGACCAGGGCGAGCACCTCGTCCGCCCCCGTCACGATGTTCGCGCTGCCGGGTTCGCTGGCAGCCGATTTCACCGCGCTGCGGCCGAGTCTGGACGGGCACGCCGGTATGGCGATCATGGCGGTCGGCGGCCAGCGCACCGCGCAGATGGGCGATTGGACCACCGGCCCCTCCTGGTCGACCATGAAAGTCCCACTGACACTTGCCGTTCTGCGCACCAACGGCAACACCAGCACCTATCAGATGTCGGCGGCCATCACCGAGTCCGACAACTCCGCAGCCGACGGACTGTGGCAGGCGCTGGGCGCCCCCGACGCGGCGGCCAAGGCGGTGCAGGCGGTGCTGCGTGAAGGGGGTGACACCACCACGACCGTCCCCGCGACCCGCTCACGCGCCGAGTACTCGGCGTTCGGCCAGGCCGACTGGTCGCTGGCCGACCAGGTGCGCTGGGCATCGCGACTGCCCTGCCTGCCCGACGCCGACACCGTCACCACGCTGATGGGCAAGGTGGTCTGGGGCCAGCAGTGGGGCCTCGGACATTTGGACAACACCCGTTTCAAAGGCGGCTGGGGCCCCGATCCGAGCGGCAACTACCTGGTCCGCCAATTCGGCCTGCTGACCACACCCAACGGCGATGTCGCCATTTCCCTTGCCGCACAGGCGACATCGGGCACCTTCGACGACGGCACCCAGATTCTCAACAAGATGGCGGGGCTGATCACGAAACATCTCGACGACCTTCCGGCCGGCCACTGCGCGCCCGCGCAGTGACGCCACCGCGCGGCTGCGCATTCACACCACCGCGCGGCCGCGCGACGACCTCACCGCGCGCCCGCAATGTCCGCTGCCTGTGGTAGCCGGTTGCTGTAACCGCCGGTTAACGGGGGCGGGGCTGCGCCGCGCGGCCGGGCGCGGCAAGATAGCGGCATGCGCATCGGAGTCTTGACCGGAGGCGGGGACTGCCCAGGCTTGAACGCGGTCATCCGAGCTGTCGTTCGCACTGCGAACGGCCGCTACGGTGACGCGATCGTCGGCTTCCAGGACGGTTGGCGCGGGTTACTGGAGGATCGCAAGATCCACATCCACAACGACGACCGCACCGACCGGCTGCTGACCAAGGGCGGCACCATGCTCGGCACCGCCCGCACCAATCCCGACGTGCTGCTCGAGGGACTGGGGCGAATCAAACGCACCCTCGACGACAACGGCATCGACGCCCTCATCCCGATCGGCGGGGAGGGCACCCTCACCGCCGCCCACTGGCTCTCCGACGAAGGGGTGCCGGTGGTCGGCGTGCCGAAGACCATCGACAACGACATCGATTGCACCGACACCACTTTCGGCCACGACACCGCCGTCACCATCGCCACTGACGCCATCGACCGGCTGCACACCACCGCGGAATCGCATCAGCGCGTCATGCTGGTGGAGGTGATGGGCCGCCACGCCGGCTGGATCGCGATGAATTCCGGCATCGCCTCCGGCGCCCACCTCACCCTCGTCCCCGAGGTGCCCTTCGACGTCGACGAGGTGTGCACCATGATCAAACGCCGCTTCCAGCGCGGTGATTCACACTTCATCTGCGTGGTCGCCGAGGGCGCGAAACCCGCCGAGGGCTCGTTCCATCTGCGCGAGGGCGGGGTCGACGAATACGGCCACGAGCGGTTCACCGGGGTGGCCCACCAGTTGGGCGTGGAGATCGAACGCCGCATCGGCAAGGAGGTCCGCACCACGGTGCTGGGCCACGTCCAGCGTGGCGGCAAGCCGACGGCCTACGACCGGGTGCTCGCGACGCGCTTCGGCCTGCACGCCGCCGAAGCGGTCCACGCCGGCCAGTTCGGTCAGATGGTGGCGCTGCACGGCACCGAGATCGGCCTGGTGTCGCTGGCGGAGGCCACCAAACAGCTCAAGCTGGTACCGACCGATCGGCATGGGGAGGCCGCCGCGTTCTTCGGGTGAGGGAGGCCGGCGCCGCGCCGGCGGCGCGGCCCTATGCCATGGGCATGTCGTTGCACCAGGTATCGAACTCCTGGTACGTCTTGCCCTCCTGCAAACCGGGCCAGTACTGACCGTGTGCGACGATCAGATATCGCGATCGCGCCGAGTCCCGGAACGCGATGACTTTCCAGAATTCGTTGGGGATCGCGGAGTCCGCCGACTTCCACATGTAGCTGTCGTATTTCACGTCGCTACCCGTGACGCCCGCCCCCTTCCGGTTGGCGGGCAACCCCGCGACCACGCGCTGCGCATCCGACGACGAGTCGTAGGACAGGACCGCGTATTCAGGCTTGTCCACCGCTCCCCAGCAGTCCCACGCGGCGGTCCACGAACCCAAACGAAGATCGGCGGCGTCACCCGGCGTACGCAGGGTTTTGCCGTCGGTCTCGCGGAAACAGGACTGGCCGTCGTATCCGGTGCCGCTGCTTCCCACACCCGAGGGCTTCACCAGCTGCGGGAACGTCGACTTCAGAGCGGCGAAATCATTGCCCTTCGAGTTCTTCTGCAGCACCACCACCACGATCGCGACGACGACGGCCACCACCACCAGCACGGCGACGATGATCGCGGCCACCATCGCGCCCGAGCGCTTCGGGGGCCGCGGCCGGTATCCCGGGGCAGGCGGGTAGCCGGGCGGCGGCGCGGAATACCCTGCGGGAGAGGGCCTTGCGGGCGATGGCATCCCGAGAGGAGGTGCTGCGGGAGAGTGTGTCGCGGCCGGCATCGGCACCCGAGCGGACGCGGCATTCGCCGGGCCGCCGGTATTCGCGGCCGACGAATATTGCTGTCCCCCAACGGGAACCACGGTCGGCACGCGAGCACCGTTCGCCGGCGGATATCCCTGCGTATGGGTGTCGGGGTGCGGTCCGGCGGGCATGCCTGCACCGTTCGCGGGCGGGTATCCCTGCGTGTGGGTACCAGGATGCGGTCCGCCGGAAACTCGCGCCGAGTTCGGCTGCACGAGCGACGGCCCGCCGGGACGGATCAGCGTCGGAGCCGCACCGCTCACCGGCGGCGCCCCCGCGGGCGCGGTCAGCGCCGCTCGCGCCGCGGCCGCGAATTCCGTACAGCTGCTGAATCTTTCGGAGGCTCGCTTGGCCATGGCGCGGGCGATCACCCCGTCCATCGCCGGGGACAGTCCGGCGCGCCGCGCACTGGCCGGCGGGACCGGCAGTTGCAGGTGGCCGCGAATGACCTCGGTGGGATGTTCGGAGTCGAACGGCCCGGTTCCGGTGAGCAGCCAGTACAGGGCACAGGCCAGCGAATACTGATCGGAGCGGTGGTCGAGTTCGACACCGGTCATCTGTTCCGGCGAGGCGTAGGCGAGGGTGGCGGTGAACATGCCGGCCTGGGTGAGGTGCGTGGAATCCTCACGCAGGCGGGCGATTCCGAAGTCGGTGAGGAAAACACGTTCTCCCTTGCCGCTCACCGCCCGGGCCAGCAAGATGTTGGCGGGCTTCACATCTCGGTGCAGCACACCGTTGCCGTGTGCGTAATCCAATGCGTCGGCGACACCTTCGATGATCTGCACCGCGCGCTCGGGCGGCAGCGTCAGCGGATTCACCGTCGCGGCGTCGACGCCGTCCACATACTGCATGCAGATCCACAGCTGATCGTCCTCGACGCCGCGGTCGTAGACGGCGACGATGCCGGGATGATCGAGTTGTGCGCACAGATCGGCCTCGCGTTCGAAACGGGCGCGAATCTCGGCATCGGTGTACAGCTCGCGATTCAGCAGTTTCAACGCGGTCAGCCGGGGCAGGCGCGGATGCCGCGCCAGATAGACCGATCCCATCCCTCCCTGACCGAGCAGTCGCTCCACGGTGAAGCCGGCGAACACGTCACCGTTGTTCAACACCTACGTTCCCCCTTCCGGCGACGTACCAGGTGGGGATCCTACCCGGATCGCTCAGCCCGGCGTGACCAGGCCGGATTCGTAGGCGATCACCACCGCTTGCGCGCGGTCACGCAGATCGAGTTTGGAAAACACCTTGGAGACATGGGTTTTCACGGTCTGCTCGGCGACGAACAGTGCCTCGGCGATCTCGGTGTTGGACATGCCCTTGGCGATCAGCTCGAGGACCTCGCGTTCACGCGGGGTCAGCGCGTTCAGGGCGGGAGCGGGTTTCGGGCGCGCGCGGCGACGGGTGACATCGGCGATCAGGCGGCGGGTGACCGTCGGCGCCAGCAGCGCCTGTCCCTCGGCGACCACCCGCACCGCGCGGACCAGTTCGTCGGCGGGCGCGTCCTTGAGCAGGAATCCGCTGGCGCCCAGGCCCAACGCCTCGTACACGTAGTCGTCGATATCGAAGGTCGTCAGCATCAGCACGCGCACCGGCGGATCGAATCCGGCGGCCAGAATGGCGCGCGCCGCCTCGAGTCCGTTCATCTCCGGCATGCGCACATCCATCAGCACCACATCGGGTCGCAGCCGTTTGGCCTCGGCCACCGCGATCGCGCCGTTGGCCGCATCGCCGATGACGCTGATATCGGGCTGGGCGGCCAGCAGCGCGCCGAACCCCTGCCGGACCATCGCCTGATCGTCGGCGATCAATACGGTGATGGGCATACCCGCCTCAGATGAATCTGATGATCGACAGCAGCCCCGCGACCAAGCAGTAGACCGCGAACGGCAGCAGTGTGCGGGACTTGAAGAACCGTTCCAGGAATCGCACCGCCAGCCACGCCGCGATGCCGGCGACGATCGCCCCCACCAGCGCCTGTCCGTGGATGCCGGCGGCCTGCGGACCGGCCAGCTCCGGCAGCTTCAGCACGCCCGCGGCCAGGATGACCGGGGTGGCGAGCAGGAAGGCGAATTTCGCGGTGTCCTCGTGGTCGAGTCCGCGTAGCAGGCCGCCGACCATCGTGAGGCCGGAGCGGCTGAATCCGGCCAGCAGCGCACCGGATTGGGCCAGGCCGATGCCGAGCGCGTCCTTGACCGACAGCGCCGCCAGCCGCTCGTCGGAGGGGACCTCGAGATCCTCCTGGAGCGCCACACCGCGCGCCTGCGCGTCGGCGCGGGCCTCGTCCGCGGCGAAGCGGCGACCGTATTCGGCCAGCGACGGCGCGTTGCGCCGGCGCAGGCCCTCGCCGACGATCAGCACCACGCCGTTGAGGGTGAGGAAGATGCTCGCGTAGATCGGCGTCGCGAACAACGTGCGCAGCGGATGTTCCAGCAGCAGGCCGAGCACGCCCACGGGAATGGTCGCCAGCACGATCAGCCAGGCCAGCCGCTGCGACGAGGTCTCGATGCGCCGGGTGCGCAGCGTGGTCACGAAGCCGATGATGATGTCGCGCCAATCCCGCCAGTAGTAGCCCAGCAGTGCGAGCGCGGTCGCCACGTGCAAGGCGACTACGAAGGCCAGATACGGGGTGCCGTTGTCGGAGTCGCCCTCGGTGACCAGCTTCTCCCAGCTGCCGCCCAACCAGGCCGGCACCAGCACGGAATGGCCCAGGCTCGAGATGGGGAACAATTCGGTGACGCCCTGCAGCGCGCCGATCACGATGGCTTGGAAATAGGTGAGCATCGCCGCTAAGTCTTACACGACCGCGCACTCAGTTCCGCGCGCCCGGCAGGGCAGCCGCGGCGGGTGCCTCGACGGTTCCTTCCGCGACGAGGATCGGTAACCGCGCGTACACCTGGAAGCCACCTTCGGAGCGCGGGCCGGCGGCCAGCATGCCGCCGATGGATTCCGCCCGGGCCCGCATTCCGGAGATACCGCTGCCGTCCGAGCTCACCACCGGCACCCCGCCCGTCCCGGCATCGTTGGCGACCAGCACCTCCACTGCCTGCACCGCCACCGTCAACGTCACGGTGACCGCCGCGCCCGGCGCATGCCGCGAGACGTTCGACAGCGACTCCTGCACGATCCGGTACAGCGCGAGGCCGACGGTATCGGGGACCGCGGCGAGCGGACCGTCGATGGTCCAGTCGATGCGCACACCCGCCCGGCGCACGCCGTCCAGAACCGACACCACGTCCGCGGCGACCGGTTGCGGCGCGTGTTCGGGCAGCTGACCGTCGCTGCGCAGGACGCCGAGCATACTGCGGATCTCGTTGAGCGCCTCCCGGGCGGAGGCGCCGATGGAGTCGAACTCCGCACGGGCCGCGTCCGACACGTCCGGCACCCGATAGGGCGCGGTCTGTGCCTGCACCACGACCATCGACATGTGGTGGGCGACCACGTCGTGCAGATCGCGCGCGATGCGAGCCTTCTCCTCGAGGATCGCGCGGCGAGCCCGTTCCAGTTCGTTCTGTTCCTCCTGCCGCACCAGCGCCTGCCGCGACAGCACCAGCCAGCGCACCAGCAGACCGAATCCGACCAGCCCGGTCATCGCCAGCGGCCAGCCGAAACCCGCCTCCGCGAACGAGCTGGTGCCCGCCATCGTGGTCGCGAACAGCAGTGACGAGGCGATCCACGCGATCAGCACGATCTGCATGGGCGCCCGCACCGCCACCGCGAACAGCAACGCGAACAACACCAGAATGTGCACGACCTGGTACGGCAGATCGTTGCCCGGCTGATGCGGGATGGCCAGCGCGATCAGCAATGCCGCACCGGCCGAGATGGCCCAGCCCAGCGCCGGGTTGACGCGGATCAACGCCAGCGGAAAGACCGCCAGCGCGGCGATGAACGGCTGTGCGGCGGCCGGCACCTGATGGGTGAGGTGCAGGGTCGGCCAGCCGACCGCGAACAGCGTTCCCACGACCACCACCGTCGCCATGTCGAACCACAGCCGCGCCCGGCCCGGAGTTCGCGCCGCCGCCCGCGCCTGCCGCGCCACTCGTATCGCCCGTCTCATGGTGACGAGCCTAGAAATTTCCCGGCGATCCGTCCTCACCCCGGGGATCGACATCTCGCCCCCTACCGGGGTATGAGACGGCCGACCGCGCGCACCCCGGTAGCGGTGCCGAAATCGATCCGCAGCGTGAGGTGCGCGCCGGTTCCCGATTCCTACCTTCGACCGCCATGAGCGAAATTGCGGATGGGTCGGGGCACGGGGCCGGCGGGACCACAGTGGTTGACGCCGGGCCGGGACGCGACGGCCGATGTGCGCGGCGCGGGCACGACAGTACGCTGTCGGCCGCGATGCCAAGTCGGGGCGGGGCGCGCAGGTGCGGCGTAAAGCGTTGGCGGCGTGGGGCTTTGCGCGTGATCGCCGGATTCGTCTCCCTCGTCGCGGCGGTGATCGCGATTCTGGTGTCGTCATCGCCGGGGGCGGGGGCGGCCGAAGTCGGACCCGCGCCGGAGAATGCGGCCGCGCGCGATGCGGTGCGGGCGCTGACCGGTGACCGGCCGGAGCTAGCGGTGATGCCCGCGGATTTCGCTGCGACACAGGGGTACCGGCCGGTTCAGCTGGCAGGTATGCCGGTCGATCCGTCCGGTGAGTGCTCCTCGCCGATTCCGTTGCCCACCGAATTCGACACCGCCTGCAAGGCCCACGACCTCGGCTACGACCTGCTGCGTTACGCCGCAGATCGCGGCCATCCCCTCGGCCCGTGGGCACGCCGAGCCGTCGACAACGCCCTCGAAACCCGGATGTTCGCCGCCTGCGATACGCGCGGCGATCTGCTCGCCCGCGCTCGCTGCACCACGATGGCATCCGTCGCCACCGCGGCGGTGGATTTGAACTCCCGCCGCCAGAACTACGCCGCGCCGATGCCCGAATACCTGTTCGGCCGGCAGCTCTCCGGAACGGAGCTCGGACCGCAGATCGCCCACGTGCTCGCCCGGCTCGCCATGGTGCTGCTGATGGTGGCGGCGTTGTTCGCCATCGTGCGCCGAACCATCCGGCCGCGACGGGGAGGGCAACGTACGGCGGCACCGGCGAATCGGTGGTCGCCGTGGTCGGATTCGAATCGCGGTGTACCGGCCGGGCGCGGATGGAGCGGACGCCGGGCTGGGAGTGCCGGCGATCGTGACCGGCGCGTTCTCCCCGCCGCACGCATCGGTGCAGCGGCGTCGCAGGCCGCACGAGGAGCACGCGAGTGGCTGTCGCGCAGGGCTATTCAGCTCCGCAGCGTTACGGTGCGGGGTGTCGACGGGATCGGCCTGTGGCTCGGCACTCCGGTGACAGCGGCGGCGGGAGGCGGCGCCGGCGGATGGGTACCGGATCGGGCGCGGATGTCCGTTACGGCGCTGGAACTTTCACCATTCCAGCGGCCGGGTGGGGGGCGAGAGGTTTCGTGCACCCAACCGGCGAGCAACCTACGAAGGACGGCGACGCCGGGCACGGGCTCTGCCACTGGCTCTGGCACTGGCACTGGCACTGGCACTGGCACTGGCACTGGCACGAACGGTAAGCACCGATCGACGCCGAAGCACTCCCACCGTCCTGCAGATTCAACTGGCACGCAGGGCAATTCGTCGGCAGCCGACTCCGATGCCACCGTACGGACATGCTTCGCACCACCCTCGCTCGGCGAACCAACTCCCACGACGCTGCCTCCCCGTGCGTCCGAGCGGGCGCGGCACGCACTCGGCGCGACGATTCGGCGGCTCGTCACCATCGGCACGCCTCGGACCGGGACACTGGTGGCTGTGGCGGCGGGGATTTCCGCCTCGCTGGCGCCGGGCCTACTTCCGCGCACCTCGATCGCGCAAGCGTTGCTCACCGCGCTGTTGGTACTCATCGCGCTGGGTGTGGCGGGACTAGGACGGAAGGTGTTGAGGCACTGGACGTTCGATATGCAGGTGCGGACGAGGCGGTTCCGGAGTGCGATCCTGATCACATCCTGCTCGGTGGCCGGTGCCGCGCTGACCCATGCCTGGTACTGGCAGAACCGGCTGCGGGCGGCCATGGATTTTCCGCCGGTAGGTGTGCGGTACTGGCTGCATTGGGCGATCGGCGTCGTCACGGTGGTCGTTCCGATCGTGCTCGTCGGGCGTGGATTACGCTGCGCGGCACGGTATGTGGGAAGACTGCGGGCGACCGCACTGGTCACCGCCACCGTCCTGGGCTGCCAGTTCGCCCTGCTTCCGGCAGTCGTGAATTGGCAGCGGTCGGCATTCGCCTCGGCCGACGCCGCCATGGATCCCACAGTGGTGCGGCCGGTCTCCTACACCCGCTCGGGCAGCCCGGATTCGGAAGTGAGCTGGGCCTCGCTCGGAGCGGAGGGGCGCAAATTCGTCGCCGAACGCGGCCGATCGGTGCGCGTCTACATCGGTCTGGACTCGGCTCCCGATCTCGATTCCCGTGTCGCGCTGGCGATTCGGGAGATCGAACGATCCGGCGGATTCGACCGCGCCCACCTCGTGATGATGGTGCCGACCGGATCGGGCTGGCTCGACGCCAACGCCGCCCGCGGCCTGGACGAGCGGTTCGACGGCGATGCGACGCTCGTCGGCATGCAATATTCGCAGGCGCCCAGCTGGGCGACCTTCCTGTTCGCCCGGGCCGACGCCGAACGCTCGGCACGGGCACTGTTCACCGGCATCGAACGACGCCTGGCCGCCCTGGCCCATCCGCCGAAGCTCTACGTCTACGGCCAGAGCCTGGGCGCGACCGCGGGCAGCGCGATCTTCGCCGACGACCGGGACGAAAGCGCGCGGGTCTGCGCCGCGCTGTGGGCGGGCCCACCGGCATCGGCCGTGCACCGCGGCGGGGCCACCGTCCTCGCCAACTCCTCCGATCCGGTGGTGCAGTGGTCGCCGCAATTGCTCTGGCGCGCACCCGATCTCACCGGTGCCCGTCACGACGCACCCCATCCGATATGGCTGCCGGGACTGAGCTGGGTGCAGACCACCGCGGATATGCTCTCCGCCCTCGCCCCGGGCCCCGGCCACGGCCACCGCTACGGATTCGATCAGGGCACCGCCCTCGGGAGCTGCTGACGTCGAGTGCGGCAGCCACGGCGGCCACGGCGCCGCTCCCACCCAGCCGACCACCGTGCCCGCGCGGCCCCAGCCGTGTGCTATACCGGTTCTCGCAGGTCAGAACTGTAAATCGGCGGAAGGACGGCATGGACAAGCCCACGAATCTGGTGGAATTCGAGACCATGCTGCTCGGCCGCTACACCATTCACCCGCGCTATCGCCGCGACGGCACCCGTCTCGATCGCAGCGCCTACCTGCTGCTCAGCCGGCTCGCCATCGAGGGCCCGATGTCGATCGGCCAGCTCAGCGAGGCGTTCGGTCTCGATGCCTCCACCCTCAACCGGCAGACCGCGGCGCTGTTGCGCGCCGGACACGTCGAGCGCATCCCCGATCCCGAGGGCGGAATGGCCCGCAAATTCCGCATCACACCGGCGGGCGAGGAGAACCTCGACGCCGAACGCAATGCCAATATCGAAGGTCTGGGCCGCGTGCTCGAGGGCTGGTCTCCCGACGACGTCGCGCGCTTCGCCGACTATCTGCAGCGCTTCAACACCGATATCGAGCGGCTCGACGGCCGCCCGTGGCCACGACCGTAATCGGCGTATCGACGATCCGAAACGCGCGCCTGTCGTCCGGCCCGCGCGGCGGCGTCACCTGATGGGTACGCCGCCACGCATCCGGGCCCGGAACGAGCTCGCCGATCGCGTGCGCTCAGGCGATCGGACCGCGCGCGGCCTCGTAGGCGGCGCCCACGCGGTAGAGCCGGTCGTCGGCCAGCGCCGGCGCCATGATCTGCAGGCCCACGGGCAGGCCGTCGTCGGCTGACAGCCCGGACGGCACCGACATCGCGCAGTGCCCGGCCAGGTTGGTCGGGAGGGTGCACAGGTCCGACAGGTACATCGCCAACGGATCGTTCACCTTCTCCCCCAGCTTCCACGGCGTGAACGGGCTGGTCGGCGAGACCAGCACATCGACGGTCTCGTAGGCCTTGTCGAAGTCCTGCGCGATCAGGGTGCGCACCTTCAGCGCCTGACCGTAGTAGGCGTCGTAGTATCCGGCCGAGAGCGCGTAGGTGCCGATCATGATGCGGCGCTTGACTTCCGGGCCGAACCCCGCCTCGCGGGTGAGCGACATGACCTGCTCCGCGGAGTGGGCGCCGTCGTCGCCGACGCGCAGGCCGTACCGCATGGCATCGAAGCGAGCCAGATTGGACGAGACCTCACTCGGCAGGATCAGGTAGTAGGACGCCAGCGCGTATTCGAAGTGCGGGCACGACACCTCGACCACCTCGGCGCCCAGATCCTTCAGTTGCGCCACCGCGGCGTCGAAGGAGGCGAGCACACCCGGCTGATAGCTGTCGGAATGCAGCTCCTTCACCACGCCGACCTTGACGCCGGTCAGATCGCCGCGCGCACCCGCGCGAGCGGCCTCCACGAGCGCCGGCACCGGCACATCGCGCGAGGTCGAATCCTTCGGGTCGTAACCGGCGATCACCTCGTGCAGCAAGGCGGTGTCGAGCACGGTGCGACCACACGGGCCGCCCTGGTCCAGCGACGACGCGCAAGCGACCAGGCCGTAGCGGGAGACGGTGCCGTAGGTCGGCTTGGTACCGACGGTCGCGGTGACCGCGGCGGGCTGACGGATGGAACCACCGGTGTCGGTGCCGATCGCCAGCGGCGCCTGATAGGAGGCCAGGGCCGCCGCCGAACCGCCGCCGGACCCGCCGGGGATGCGGCTGGTGTCCCACGGGTTGCGGGTCGGGCCGTACGCCGAGTTCTCGGTGGACGAACCCATCGCGAACTCGTCCATGTTCGTCTTGCCCAGGATCGGGATGCCTGCGGCGCGCAGTTTGGCCGTCACGGTCGCGTCGTAGGGCGACACCCAGCCCTCGAGAATCTTCGACGCGCAGGTGGTCGGCATATCCGTGGTGGTGAAAACGTCCTTGAGCGCCAACGGAACTCCCGCCAGCGGCGAGGCCACGGTGCCCGCGGCGATCGCGGCGTCGACCTCGGCGGCGGTCACCAGCGCCTGCTCACCGGCGACGTGCAGGAAGGCGTTGAGCTCACCGTCGACCTCTGCGATGCGCTGCAGATGCGCCTCGGTGACCTGCACCGAGGACACCTCGCGGCCGTGGATCTTCTCCGCCAGCTCGGCCGCGGACAGTTTCGTCAGATCGCCGCTCATTACTCGCCTTCTCCCAGGATCTGCGGAACCATGAACCGCTGCTCGTCGACCGCGGGGGCGCCGGACAAGGCCTCGTCCGGGCTGAGCCCGGGAACGACCACATCCGGGCGGGTGACGTTGGCGGTCGGGTTCGGCGACGCGGTGGCCGGTACGTCGGCGGCGACCTCGGTGATGACCTGCACGTGACTCAGGATCGAATCCAGCTGACCGGCATACAGATCGAGCTCTTCGTCGGTGAGGGCGAGCCGGGACAACCGGGCGAGGTGTGCGACCTCGTCGCGGGAGATGGCGGACACCGCGAATCCCCTTTCGGCAGGTTGGTGCGTGTCGATGGCGCAGTGTGCTGCGCATGGGACAGCCTAATGGGGTCGAGGCCCGGAGGCGGCAGCGGATGCGTAACCACGCAGGGCCTCCCCATTAGGCTCGGACAACACAGCCTAATGGGTGCGTGTTGTAGCCATCCGGTCACGGTCGGGCTGCGCTGTTCGTTCCGGTGCGCGCCGGACACACGGTTGACATCACAACGTCATCGGAACGGCACTGGCACGGCACCGGGGGTTCGGCCGACAATGAATGTGGCGTACCTCACTGCCCCCGCGTGGAATCGTTTGCCGGAAGCAGTGGGTGTAAGTATTGCGAGACTCGGGTATACGTCCGAAAGTCTCGGTCGCACAGGAAAGGAAGGCAAGCACGTGTCATATCTGCTTCGCGTGCAGCTTCCGGATCGCCCAGGAAGTCTCGGTTCACTCGCAGTAGCGCTGGGCTCCGTCGGCGCCGACATCCTCTCGCTGGATGTCGTCGAACGCGGCGCAGGATATGCGATCGACGATCTGGTGGTGGAAGTTCCGTCGGGCGCGCTGCCCGACACGTTGATCACCGCGGCGGAATCGCTCGCCGATGTGCGGGTAGATTCGCTGCGTCCGTATTCCGGCATTCTCGACACCCATCGCGAGCTGGAGCTGATCGACCAGGTCGCCACCGCCCGCGACGACCGGCTGCAAGTGCTGGTCGACGGCGTCCCGCGCGTCCTGCAGGTCGGATGGAGCACCGTGATGGATCTGGGCCCGCACGGCGGCGGCCAGCGTCTGGTCGGCAGCACCAGCGCACCCGAGACGCAGGCCGGCAGTGTGCCGTGGATGCCGCTCGAGAAGCCGACCGCCCTCGATCCCGAGGCCGACTGGGTCCCGCAGATCTGGCGGGACATGGACACCAAGCTCGCGGCCGCCCCGCTCGGCAACACCGGCAAGGCGCTGCTGCTGGGCCGCCCCGGCGGGCCGGATTTCCGTCCGTCCGAGATCGCGCGGCTGGGCTATCTGGCGGGCATCATCGCCACCGTGCTGAGCTGAACCGCTTGCGGCGCAGCACATTTCGGCGACGAGCAGCGGTGGGCACCTGCGCGGTGCCCGCCCCTGCCCGCCTCGCGCCGGATGCGCCTAAGCGCCTCGCGTGAGCTCCAGCCGCATCACGGTGAGCGGCAGCCCGGCGTCGGTGTGCCAATCCCGTTCCGGCACATGGACGAATCCCAGCCGCTCGTAGATGCGGCGTGCGTCGGCCATCCCGGGCATCGTGGTCAGCACCACGGCGGCGAAACTCTCCGCCCGGGCCGTCTCGACGACGGTCCGGACCAAAGCGGTGCCGACACCGGCGCCACGGGCACGCTTGGCGACCGCGAGCATGCGGAACTCCAGTTCGCCCGACCCCGCGATATCGGCGTACGGGGTGCCGGGCCGCGCGATGGTCAGCGAACCGAGCAGGTCTCCGTCGCGCTCCGCGACGAGGACCTCGGCTTCGCGCGCTCTGGTCTCGGTATCGGAAAGTTCTGCCACATAGGGACTTTCGGAATGCACATGCCCCTCGCCGACGTAGGTGTCGACCGTGAGCAGTGCGATCGCCGCGAAATCGTCCGGGCCGGCGGGACGAATCCGCACCCCCGTATCCAGCTGATCCATCCTCAGTCCGATTCGTCCTCGGTATCCGACTCCGGCCGCACCGCATCGGGCCCCTCCGCCAGCAGCGTGCGGAACCCGTCCTCGTCCAGAATGGGCACACCGAGTTCCTCGGCCTTGGCCGCCTTGGACCCGGGGGAATCACCGATCACCACGAAGGCCGTCTTCTTCGACACGGATCCGGCCGCCTTGCCGCCGCGCACCAGGATCGCTTCCTTGGCCTCGTCGCGGGAAAATCCTTGCAGGGAGCCGGTGACCACGATCGACAGCCCTTCCAGGTTGCGTTCGATGGATTCGTCGCGCTCGTCCTCCATCCGCACCCCGGCCGCACGCCACTTGTCGACGATGATGCGGTGCCAGTCGACGGTGAACCATTCCTTCACCGCGGCCGCGATGGTCGGGCCGACGCCGTCGACGGCCGCCAGCGCCTCGGCCGACGCCTCCTCGATCGCCGCCATACTTCCCAGTTCGGCGGCCAGGGCGCGCGCGGCGGTCGGCCCGACGTGGCGGATGGACAGTGCCACCAGCACCCGCCACAGCGGACGGTCCTTCGCGCTGTCGAGATTCTGCAGCAGGCGTTTGCCGTTGGCCGAGAGGGTGCCGCTCTTGTTGACGAAAAGCGTTGTGCCGAGCAGTTTTTCCTCGGTGAGGTCGAACAGATCGCCCTCGTCCGCGATCGCGCCCGACTTCAGCAGGTCGATCGCGGCCTCGTAGCCCAGCGCCTCGATGTCGAACGCGCCGCGCCCGGCCATGTGGAAGACCCGCTCCCGCAGCTGCGCGGGGCAATGCCGCTGGTTCGGGCAGCGGATATCGGCATCGCCCTCCTTCTCGGGAGCGAGCTCGGTGCCGCATTCCGGGCAGTGGGTGGGCATGACGAAGCGCCGTTCGCTGCCGTCACGCACGTCGACCACCGGGCCGAGGACCTCGGGAATGACATCGCCGGCCTTGCGGATGGTGACGGTATCGCCGATCAGCACGCCCTTGCGCTCGACCTCCGAGGCGTTGTGCAGCGTGGCCATCGCGACCGTGGAGCCGGCGACGGTGACCGGTTCCATCACGGCGAACGGCGTCACCCGGCCGGTGCGGCCGACGTTGACCTGGATGTCGAGCAGGCGGGTGGTGGCCTCCTCCGGCGGGTACTTGTAGGCGATGGCCCAGCGCGGGGCGCGCGAGGTGCTGCCGAGGCGGCGTTGCAGGGTGAACTCGTCGACCTTGATCACCTGGCCGTCGATTTCGTGCTCGATGTCGTGGCGGTGCTCACCCCAGTACCGAATGCGTTCGACCACCGCGTCGGCGCCCTGCACGCGCACGGTGTGCGCCGAGACGGGCAGGCCCCAGGCCGCCAGCGCCCGATAGGCCTCGAACTGCGAGGACGGGCTGAATCCGACCATGCGGCCGAAGCCGTGGCAGATCATGCGCAGCCGGCGCCGGGAGGTGACCGCCGGATCCTTCTGCCGCAGCGATCCGGCGGCGGTATTGCGCGGATTCGCATAGGGCGGTTTGCCCTCGGCGACGATCGCGGCGTTCAGATTCTCGAAGTCCTCGAGCCGGAAATACACCTCACCGCGCACCTCGAGCAGCTCTGGAATCGGGAATTCCGTTGTGGGCGTGAGCTGTTCGGGGATGTCCTCGATCGTGCGCGCGTTGAGGGTGACATCCTCACCGGTGCGGCCGTCGCCACGGGTGGCACCGCGCACCAGCCGGCCGTTCTCGTAGACCACGTTCAACGCCACGCCGTCGATCTTCACCTCGCAGACGAAGTGCGTATCGGCCCCGGTTTCGGCGACCACCCGGCTGATCCAGGTGCGCATCTCGTCCTCGTCGAACACGTTGTCCAGCGAGAGCATGCGCTCGAGATGGTCGACCGCGGTGAAATCGGTGGCGAAGCCGCCGCCGACCAGCTGCGTCGGCGAATCCGGTGTGCGCAGGTCCGGATGCGCCTCCTCCAGCGCCAGCAGGCGCTGGAACAGCTTGTCGAACTCACCGTCGGAGATGATCGGCGCATCGCGCACGTAGTACCGGAACTGGTGCTCGCGGACCTCCTCGGCCAGCTGCTGCCATTCGGTGCGCTCGTCGCCCGTCGCCGCCTCGGCGGTGTCGGCCGCCTCGGCGGCACGTGCGTCCTCGATCCCGGTTTCGCTCACCTCTGGCACATTAGCCCAGCCCACCGACATGCTCGCGGACCCTTCGGGCACGTCGGAATCAGGCGTTGACGGCGGCCCGGACGTCGTCCGGCCAGGACTTGGGCGCCGATTCGAAGGTGCGATCGGCGTTCGCGAGTACCGCCCGGCCGAGCGCGTAGTTGCCGGTGCCGCCGATGATCGCACCGAGGCCGGCGGGCAGCGCCCGGCCGAACAGCAACGCCCCGCGCTTCGCGATGAACCCGACGATGAATTTGCGGGCCATCGGATTGTCGATCGAGCGGACCACCGGAAGCTTGTCCGCCACCGCCGAGGCCCAATCCTTGGCCGACTGCCCGGCGCCCTTGCCGAGCAACTGCGCCCCGCCCTCGCCGAGGACCACCGCCACCACGAGCGCCCGGCGCTGCTGCTGCGACATCGTTCGCATCCCGTGCAGCTCGCCCACCGAGACGGCGTAGAACGCCGAGGCCTCCATGAAGAAGACCGATTCCACACCGCTGGCCGCCAGTCCGATGATCGTGCCCACTCCGGGCACCGCCGCCGACAGGCCCGCGAGTGTGCCACTGACGGTCACCGCGCCCAGATAGCGCCACCGCAGGCCGCGCTCGATATCCTCCGGCGTCCGCTCCGGATGCTTGCGCCGCAACCGGCCGACGTACTTCGCCGCCAGCGGTTCCTGCACCCCCGTCCCCGCCCGCACGAACGTCTCCACCGACTTCTGCACTACCCGCTCGAACATTCGGACGGCCCCTTTCCTCGACACCGGCGACCCTACGGAGAACACGCCGATTCCTGTCCCACCGACACGAACCGGACGAACGTCACCGCCCGGCCGCCGCACTTTCGCACCGAAACCGTCGCGACCACCGCACCCGGGGCGCCGCACCGCGACAACTTCGCTCGGCAGTGCGATTACCCGTCCGCCGGTGCTTCACTCGCCGATGTGCCGCGGCCCATGGTCGGGCGACGCCGGGAAGGCCCGAATTCAGAGAAGTTGACTGTCCCGGCAGAGGCTCGGGCCGCGCGCGGAGGGCGGCGCCGGATGGCTGCCGGGGTCGAACGTCCACGAGTCCACGGCCGCGGCGGGCCGCCAGAACAGCAGACCGTCCCTGCTCGGCGTGACTTCGTAGACATTGTCGCGCCCTTCGATCAACTGGTCGCCCACGCAGTAATCGGTGTATTCGGTGCCGGGTTGCCGGGCTCCCGCGCTGAAATGTCCGGCGGGCGCGTTCGCCGCCCCCGGATCGGGCACCGTACTCGACCCCATCGCCGCCGCCCCGCGAATCCACCGAGGTGCGCCGGCGGCGTCGGTTCCGCAGCTGTAACTCCACCCGCCCGCCGTGACGGTCTCTCCGCGCGGATGCGCGGTGTCGGCCCAAAGACACTGCGTGGCAACCGGATCGACGGCCGCATGGTCCGGCGCCCCGGCAGCGCCACCGGGTGCGGCCGCCGCGATCGCACCGGCGAGGGCAACGCCGGCCGCCACTACTCGTGCGCACTGCACCCCGAATGCCACGTTCATCTTCTTCACTCCTCGCAGTCGTTGTGCCTGCAGATAGGAGCGCGGGTTACGCGGCGCGGCGCTCCGCCCGGCTCGTGGCGCGTAATCGGTGGTCTGTGTAACCGCCCTGCTATCTAATTGATGGCGGCACAGTTTTCGACGGCGGCACAGTGTCCGCACACCCGATCGGCCCGAGAGGGACTCGAGTGCGGCGGCACCGGAGAGGAGGGCGGCGGCAGATGAGCGGGCAGCCCGAGTCGGCGCCCACACCGGCGCCGCCATCCGGGGACGGCTACGCCGACTGGGAGGAGATCTTCCGCGGCAATGTCGGCTGGGTATACGCGCTGATGCTCGCGAAGGTGGGCGCCGCGCCCGATGCCGAAGAGCTGACGACGGAGGTGTTCATGACGGCGCTGGAGCCATCGCCCCTCGGTGCGGAACCATCGGAGATTCCGGCACTGTTGCGACATACCGCGCGTGCGGTCCTGGCCCGCTATTGGCTCTCCCGGGTGGGCCGGGAGATCACCGTGATCGACACCGAGCCGCCCGGCAGTACCTCGACCACGCCGGCAACCTTCGGCGATCTGCTCGCCGAACTGCCGGAACCCGATCGGCGGATCCTGGAATTACGTTTCCTGCAAGGACTTTCGATGGCCGACACAGCGGCGCGGCTCGGTGTCAGCGTTCCCGAGGCCGAGGCACGCCAGCGCTCGGCGCTGCGATCGGCCGCCCGTCCCGGATCAGGAGGCTCGCTGTGAGCAGCAAAGATGTGGAGCGCTACGTCGACGACATCCTCGCCGGCCGCAGCCCGCGCGGTTTCCGGCCCGACGATGACGACGCCGCCCAGATCCGCGCCGCGATCGCGCTGCGGGCGGCCCGGACCGGCGCCGGCAGTCCCGACGAGGAGTTCATCGCCCGACTGCATGACCGCCTGTCCGAGGACCTCGACGAGCCCGCCGCCGACCCGGGTGCGCGCACGCGGCGTCCCACCCGGCGCGCGGTCTTGATCGGCACGTCGGTGGCGGCCGCGGCCGCGGCGGGCGGGGTGATCGACCACACGGTGCTGAGCGGATCCAGCGAGCCGAAAGTTCCTGCCGCACAGCAGACCCTGGTGCCGTCGCACGGAACCTGGCAGCCGGTCCTCGCCAGTGCGGAGCTGCCCGACGGCGCGACCACACCGTTCGATCTCGGCGCCGTCAACGGCTTCCTCCGCCGCCGCGACGGGGTCGTCTACGCGCTGTCGGGAATCTGTACCCATCAGGGGTGCAAATTGTGGCTGGACGCGGCGGCGGCTCGGCTGCGCTGCCCGTGCCACTCGACCTCCTTCGGTTTCGAGGGTGAGGTCGTGACCCACGAGCTGCCCCGCACCCCCGCTCCCCTGCCGCGGCTGCAGGTCCGTGAAGCGAACGGCTCGATCGAGGTGTTCGCACCGGAGAAGCCGGCCTGACGGCGCGCACCGAACCGCATGTAACCACATCCCGTATCTATCCCTGACAGGCGCGTGCGTCACCGGGCTGCAGGAGGGTGGTTGGGATGGCAGGGCGATCCACGGCCGGGTCGCGATCGCCGGAGGAGCCCCGGCGTCGCGACCTGCGACTGGTACCGCAAGATCGCTATCCCAGCTGGGAAGAGGTGTACCGGGACAACGTCGGCTGGGTCTACGCGCTGATCTTCGGCAAGGTCGGCAACAAACCGGATGCGGAGGATCTCACCGCGGAGGTGTTCGTGGCCGCACTGAAACCGCTGCGCATCACCGCGAGCGTCGCCGAGGTGCGCGCCTATCTGCGGACCACCGCTCGCACGGTGCTCGCCGCGCACTGGCGATCGCGGATGGGCCGCGAGATCACGGTCATCGACGACGACATTTCGGACGAGACCGCTTCGGCGCCAACCGATTCCGCCGCGTCGCGGGCACCCGAACACGTCCGCGCGGTCTTGGGCGAACTCCCGCAACGCTACCGCCAAATTCTCGAACTGCGTTTCCTGCAGGGATTGTCGGTGCGCGAATCGGCCGCCGCGCTCGGCATCAGCGTGGCCAATGCGAAGGTGCTGCAGCATCGGGCGCTGCGCGCGGCGTCGGAACTGAATATCGACCTCGGCCTGTAACCCGGTCGCCTATCTGTCGGTGAAGCCCCGCACTCCGCGGGGTCCGGATGGAGGCCGGATCCGATGCCACGACACCTCGTTCTGAATTTCACCGCCGCCGCGACGGTCGCCCTCGGCGTCATCACACTGTCGGCGTGCGCGACCCCCGCCGACAAGGGGGCTAGC
>NZ_BDBN01000118.1 GCF_001613005.1 Nocardia nova NBRC 15556
TTTGAGATCACTCACTGCGCCACTCCTGTTCGCCGTCACGTGCGTGCTTGGGCCGGCTCCCGGGCGGGAGACGACCGCGTCGACCGAGTGCAGCGCCGGACGGGTGTCCCGAATTCCTGTCCCGACTGTCCACAGCGCGGCAAGCTGCGGTCGCATTCGACCATAACCAGAGCGAATTCCGCGGCCGCCGCGCGTACGACCTACCGGAACATCACATCGCTACCGCCGATAGCCCACAATTGGCTCGTGACTGCCGACAGCGAACCGATTCTGTCCTACCTGACCGATATGGACGGCGTGCTGGTGCACGAGGACCACCTCATTCCCGGCGCCGATGCGTTCCTGACGGAGCTGACCGAGCGTGAGATTCCGTACCTGGTCCTGACCAACAATTCCATCCGCACCCCGCGCGATCTGCAGGCCCGCCTGCGCCGGATCGGGCTGGACATTCCGGCGTCCTCGATCTGGACCTCGGCAACCGCGACGGCCACCTTCCTGAACGAGCAGCGTCCCGGCGGGACGGCATACGTGGTGGGCGAATCGGGATTGACGACCGCCCTGCACGAGATCGGCTACGTGCTGACCGACAGCGATCCTGATTACGTCGTCCTCGGTGAGACGCGAACCTATTCGTTCGAGGCGATCACCACCGCGATCCGGCTGGTCGAACGCGGCGCCCGGTTCATCGCCACCAATCCCGACCCCACCGGGCCCTCCCGTGAGGGCGTGCTGCCCGCGACCGGTTCCGTGGCCGCGCTGATCACCCGGGCGACCGGGCGCGACCCGTACTACGTGGGGAAACCGAATCCGCTGATGATGCGCTCGGCGCTGCGGCAGATCGGCGCGCATTCGCAGTCGGCGGTGATGATCGGTGACCGGATGGACACCGATGTGATCGCCGGACTCGAGGCGGGCATGCGCACGGTCCTGGTGACCTCGGGGATCTCCACCCGGGCGTCGATGGAACAGTTCCCGTACCGGCCGACGCTGGTGATCGATTCGGTGGCCGATCTCGTGGGCCGCACCGAGAATCCGTTCGCGGCCTGAGCGGGAAAGTCGGGCCGGCGCACCGGAGGTCCGCCGGCACGGTACTTTCCGGCGCAGGAACCCATCAGTCCGGACTTCCGCCGCGCTCCCCGGATTCCAGCGCCTCCAGCGCGGCCGACAGATCACCCAGCGCATCCACCACTTCGGCGAAACGCTGCGAACCCAATTGTCGCGCAAGCTGTTTCGCCATGACAGCATGCTTCGGGGTGATCCGGCGGACGGCAGCGTAGCCCGCATCGGTGATCGCCACCAGCTTCGCGCGGCGATGCGACGGATTCGGCCGGTATTCGGCCAATCCCTTGCCCACCAGTAGATCCGCGATGCGCTGCACGCTCTGGCGGGTGATACCCATCTCCCGCGCGATCCCCGATACCGGCAGCGGTTCGTGCAGCACCGCACCCAGCACCTGCCACCAGGCCGCGGTGATCTCCGCCGGTTTCGCCAATTCCTCTGCGATCGTGAGGAATTGGCCGTTCAGCTTGAAGGTCGTGATCGCCGCCGCGGAGAACAGTTCGGCGTCACCGCGGCTCATGCCGGCTCGACCGCCGCGGCCTGCAGGGCGAAGAATCCGCTCGGATCCCGGTCCGCGTAGAGCCGATACCACGCATCCAGGACGGCCGGCTCGAACAGATCCAGCCGCGCGAAGATGTGGCGTGCGAAGTCGATCGGTGCGATGCCGCTCGCGGTGATCAGATCGCCGTCGGTCACCGCCGGCTCGTCCACATAGTGGTGCGCTCCCGAATATCCGGTCGAGGCGAGATTGTCCGCCGCGTTGCCGGTGTGCGGACGAGCATCGAGCAGGCCCTGTTTCGCCAGGCCGTAGGTCGCACCGCAGATCGCCGCGACCGGTACGCCGGCCTTCAGGAAGTCCTCTGCAGCCTGGGCGAACCGCGCGAGTTGCCCGTCCTCCCAGATGTCGGCGCCGGGCAGGATCAGCATCGCGCTGTCGGCCGGGGAGAGCTGGTCCAGAGTGAGATCGGGAACCACGCGCAACCCGCCCATCGAGGTGACCGGCGCGGAGGTGGCGCCGACCGTGCGGATCTGCCGGATTCCCGGCTCGCGCTGCATCAACGGGCGATTGATGCCGGCCGTCACGTAGCTCGGCTCCCAATCCGCGAACGTGTCGTACACCGCCACATGAACCGTCTGAGTCATGACAGTATGCTGTCATGATTGACAGCATACTGTCAACGCCCGGCGGTCAGCTCAGCGCCTGCTCCAGATCACCGAGCAGATCCTCCACATCCTCGAGACCGATCGAAATGCGCAGCACCCCGTCGGTGAGTCCCACCGCCGCACGGCCTTCCGGACCCATCGCACGATGCGTGGTGGTCGCCGGATGCGTGATCAGGGTCTTGGCGTCGCCGAGGTTGTTGGAGATGTCGACGATGCGCAGCCGGTTCAGCACCTCGAAGGCCCGCTTCTTGCCCTCGTCGGGGCCCGCGGCGAGTTCGAAGGTCACCACGGTGCCGCCGCCGGACATCTGCGCGGTCGCCAGCTCGTGCTGCGGATGCGAGGCGAGGAACGGGTACTTCGTCCAGGCCACGCCCGGATGCTGTTCCAGGAACTCGGCGACGGCCAGCGCGGACTGCGTCGACTGACGCACCCGCAGCGGCATCGTCTCCAGTCCCTTCAGCAGGGTCCAGGCGTTGAACGGACTCAGCGCCGGGCCGGTGTGGCGCATCAGATTCTTGACCGGCCCGTTGATGTAGTCGCTCGTGCCGAGGATCGCACCGCCGAGGACGCGACCCTGTCCGTCGATGTGCTTGGTGCCCGAGTAGACCACCACATCGGCGCCGAGGTCGAGACTGCGCTGCAGCAGCGGCGTCGCGAACACGTTGTCCAGCACGACCTTCGCGCCGGCGGCATGGGCCAGTTCGCTCACCCGCCGTACGTCGACGAGGGTCTGCATCGGATTCGAGGGAGTTTCGAAGAACACCGCGGCCGTCGGCTGCGAGAGCGCCTGCTCCCACTGGTCGAGATCCTCACCGTCGACGAAGACGGTCTCCACGCCCCAGCGCGGCAGGATCTCGTTGCACACCACGAAACAGGAACCGAACAGGCTGCGCGCGGCCACCAGCCGGTCTCCCTGCCCGAGCAGCGCGGCCAGCGCGGTGAACACCGCGGACATGCCGCTGGCGGTGGCGAAGCACGCCTCGGCGCCCTCGAGCAGCCGCATCCGCTCCTCGAACATCGCGACCGTCGGATTGCCGTAGCGCGAATAGACGAAATGCTCGATATCGCCGGTGAAGGCCGCTTCGGCCGCCTCGGCGCTCTCGTAGACGAATCCGGACGACAGATACAGTGCCTCGGAGGTCTCCTCGAACCCGGAGCGGCGCAGCCCGCCGCGCACGCCCAGGGTCGCCGGTCCCACCCCCTCGGGCAGCGGCCGATCGAATGCACCGCCGGTGATCATGACTGCCTCCACGAAAAGAATTGCCGCACAACAGATCCGCTCACGACTGCCGCCACGGCAGGCCGAGTGCGCGCCAACCGGTGCCGCCGCGATGCCCCTCGGCATCCAGCGGACCCTCGAAACCCTCGAGCACGTTGTAGGAGGGCGCGAAACCGGCCGCCGTCGCCGCCGTGGCCGCACCGATCGAACGCTGCCCGGACCGGCACAGGAAGATCACTGGGGCATCGCTGTCGCCCGCGCGATCGGCCAGCACCTGCTTCAACTGCTCCACGAATACGGGGTTGGGTGCGCCGGTGCCGTCGACCCATTCGATGAGGGCGGTCGGCCGCTCGATCGAGGTGGTGTCGGGCACTCCGACGAACCGCCATTCGGCCTCGGTGCGCACATCCACCAGCACCGCATCCGGATTGTCGCGCAACAACTCCCACGCCTGCCCGGGCGTGATGTCACCGGCGTAGCTCACTTGTCGAACCTCCTACGGAATCCGCACTTGCCGCGTCCGGTCGGACCGCGGCCAGGTCGTCACCCGGAGCACCCCACCGCGGAGGAGGGTTGCCGACCAGCGAGCCGGGGCTTACCGCTGGTACTCATGACCTGAACCGAGAATGCCTGGTCACAGGCCCGATTGTCAAACATGGACAGCGGCGGCTCAGGGGTTGACGCACACCAGCCAGGTGCCGTTCTCGCGACTGAAATTCCAGTTCGCCGCGGACTGGCGACCGTCGATCCGGCTGGTCACCGACGCCGTCGCGCGGTCGCCGTCGATGTGCACCGCCTCGACTCCGGCGATCTCCACCTTCTTGCCCGCCGAGTCGGCGCCCAGCGGCGACTTCTTCTCGTCGAACCCGGTGCATTCGGTGGTCTTGCGCCGGTCGGCGTCGGAATCGCTTCTCGCCGTGGCGAAGTTGCGCGCCGCGATGGCGACCCGATCCGGATCTGTGAGATTGTTCTCAGCCGGGCGGGTGATTCCGAGGATGACGACGGCGAGCACCGCCAGGACGGCGATGGCCGCGGCGATCAGGAACGGCTTCGCCGACCGCGTCGTGTCGCGCTGATCGATCGAGGTAGCCGGATCATTCATGCCCTGCATCATCCCCGGCGGGTCCAAGTGTCGAAGATCACGCCCGCATTTTCGCGCGGATACCGGGAATAGCGGCGGTGTGTGCCACCGATAGAATCACCAGAACTCCGGCCACATCCGGTGCACGGATCGGGAGAGCTCCGCGCGGCAACGAGGCAGCATCGGCGGAGCAGTCGGGCAGGCGCCCGGCCCGCACGTCAACTTAGCCTAAGCTAAGAAGGACGGCTGACAAGACGAGAGTTTTCGACCAAAGGGTGCGCGTAGAAATGACCGAACACGCTGGAACGAATAGCGGCGCGGGCGACCGCCCCCTGCGCATCGCGATCGTCGGTGCCGGACCGGCCGGAATCTACGCCGCCGACGCGCTGATGAAGTCCGACGTGGAGGCGAGTATCGACCTCTACGAGCGCATGCCGGCCCCGTTCGGTCTGATCCGCTACGGCGTCGCACCCGACCACCCGCGCATCAAGGGCATCATCACCGCGCTGCACAAGGTGCTCGACAAGCCGCAGGTCCGCCTGCTCGGCAATATCGACTACGGCAGCGACATCGACCTCGAGGACCTGCGCCGCTTCTACGACGCGGTGATCTTCTCCACCGGCGCCAACGCCGACCGCGCCCTGGGTGTCCCGGGTATCGAACTGGACGGCAGCTACGGCGCCGCCGACTTCGTGTCCTGGTACGACGGCCACCCGGACGTGCCGCGCACCTGGCCGCTCGACGCGGAGAAGGTCGCCGTCCTGGGTGTGGGCAATGTGGCGCTCGACGTGGCCCGCGTGCTCGCCAAGACCGGTGAGGAACTGCTGCCCACCGAGATTCCGCCGAACGTCTACGAGGGCCTGCGCAACAACAAGGCCGTCGAGGTGCACGTCTTCGGCCGCCGCGGTCCCGCCCAGGCCAAGTTCACCCCGCTGGAACTGCGCGAACTCGATCACTCGCCGAATATCGAGGTGATCGTCGATCCCGAGGACATCGACTACGACGAGGGCTCGGAAGCCGCGCGCCGCCACTCCAAGCAGGTCGACATGGTCTGCAACACCCTCGAGCAGTGGGCCATTCGCGACGTCGGCGACCGCCCGCACAAGCTGTTCCTGCACTTCTTCGAATCCCCGGCCGAACTGATCGGCGAGGACGGCAAGGTGGTCGGCCTGCGCACCGAGCGCACCACCCTCGACGGCACCGGCAACGTCAAGGGCACCGGAACCTACAAGGACTGGGACGTCCAGGCCGTGTACCGCGCCGTCGGCTACCTGTCGCAGAACATCCCGCAGCTGCCGTTCGACGACCAGGCCGGCACCGTGCCGAACGAGGCCGGTCGCGTGCTCGTCGACGAGGGCGCCGACGGCACCGCCCGCTACCTGCCGCAGACCTACGTCACCGGCTGGATCAAGCGCGGCCCGGTCGGCCTGATCGGCCACACCAAGGGCGACGCCAACGAGACCATCGCCTGCCTGCTCGACGACGCCGCCTCCTTCACCCCGGCCGCCGAACCCGATCCCGAGGCCGTGACGAAGTTCCTCGAGGACAAGGGCATTCCGTTCACCACCTGGGCCGGCTGGTACCGCCTCGACGCCCACGAGCGCTCGCTCGGCGAGCCCGAGGGCCGCGAGCGGGTCAAGGTCGTCGAACGCGAGGACATGCTGCGCGCGAGCGAGCCGCACAAGGTCTGAACACCACGCCGGATCCGCATTCGTCACCGACCTGAGGCATGCTGATCACGTGTTCGATTCACACGTTCACATCATCGACCCGCGGTATCCGCTGGTCGAGAATCAGGGCTACCTGCCGGAGCCGTACACCATCGCCGACTATCGAAAGCGCATGGCGCACTTCGATGTCGACGGTGGTGCGGTGGTGAGTGCGTCCTTCCAGGGCACCGACTCGACGTTCATGATCGCCGCACTGGCCGAACTCGGGCCGAACTGGGTCGGCGTGATCAATCTGCCTTCGGACGTCACCGACGAGCAGATCATCGAACTGGACCGGGCCGGGGTGCGGGCCATCCGGTTCAATCTCAAGCGCGCCGCGGTCGATATCGTCACGCTGACCATGCAGGCCGTGCGCGCCTACGAACTCGCCGGCTGGCATGTCGAGCTCTACATCGACGGATCCATGCTGGGCTCGCTGGAACCGGTCATCTCCAAACTGCCGGCGCTGAGCATCGACCACATGGGCATGTCCGACGAGTGCCTGCCCTATCTGCTGAATCTGGTCGATCGCGGGGCCCGGGTGAAAGCCTCCGGATTCGGTCGGGTGTCGATGGATGTGGAATCGGCGATGCGGCGGGTGCACGCGGTCAATCCCGGTGCGCTGATGTTCGGCTCCGATCTGCCGGGCAATCGGGCCGGACGGCCGTTCCGCGATGCCGATATCGAGATCATCGGCCGGGCCGTCGGCGCGGATATGTACCGGGTGCTCGAGGACAACGCCCGCGCCTGCTACCGGCTGCCGATGAAGGTGCGTTCGGCCGAGGATCCCGTGCCGACGCTGCCGATTCCGCGCACCGAACCGCCGACGCTGCGGCTGCGCCGCTCGGAACTGCCCCAGCCGCCGAAACGGAACCAGTCCCCGGACCGGACGCGACCGCTGCGGATCATCGAATAGCCGCGCACACCCGCACCCGGATGCCGTGCGTCACATCCACCGCTTATTGTCGTAGTGTCAACACCGGCGCGCGCCGCCGGTCGCAGGATCGACGACGAACCGAGGTAGGGCGTGAGCACTTCATCCACCACCACCGGACAGGGCCCACTCGCGGGCATCAAGGTTCTGGAGCTGGCCGGAATCGGCCCCGGCCCGCACGCGGCACTGCTGCTGGCCGATCTGGGCGCCGATGTGGTGCGCGTGCAGCGTCCCGGCCAGCTGCCGGGATTCATGGAACGACCGCAGTGGCGGGGACGCACCATCGTCGAGGCCAACCTCAAGGATCCCGCCGATATCGAGAAGGTGCTCGGCCTGATCGACAAGGCCGATGTGCTGCTGGAGGGTTTCCGGCCCGGCGTCACCGAGCGGATGGGACTGGGCCCGGACGTCACCCTCGAGCGCAACCCGCGCCTGATCTACGGCCGGATGACCGGGTGGGGACAGTACGGCCCGCTCGCCGACCGCGCCGGCCACGACATCAACTACATCTCGCTGACCGGTGTGCTCAACGCCATCGGCCGCAAGGGTGAGCGCCCGGTCCCGCCGCTGAACATGGTCGGCGACTTCGGCGGCGGTTCGATGTTCCTGGTGATGGGTGTGCTCTCCGCGCTGGTGGAGCGGTCGATCTCCGGTAAGGGCCAGGTGATCGACGCCGCGATGATCGACGGTGCGCTCTCCCTCTCGCACATGATCTGGGGTATGCGCGGCATGGGCCTGTGGTCGGACGAGCGGGGCACCAACCTGCTCGACACCGGTATGGCCTTCTACGACACCTACGAGACCTCCGACGGCAAGTACATGGCCGTCGGCTGCATCGAACCGCAGTTCTACGCCGAATTCCTGAAGGGTCTCGAGATCGACCCCGAGGGCCTGCCGATGCAACTCGACCCCAACGGCCAGGATCAGCTGCGCAAGCTGTTCACCGAGAAGTTCAAGACCAAGACCCGCGACGAATGGGCCGCGATCTTCGACGGCACCGACGCCTGCTGCACCCCGGTCCTCACCTTCACCGAGGCCACCGAGAACGGCCATATCACCGCCCGCGAATCCCTGGTCGAGATCGACGGCGTGGTCCAGCACGCCCCCGCCCCGCGCTTCTCCCGCACCCAGGGCGGCACCCCCACCCCGCCTCCCTCGGCCGCCACGGCCATCGACGAGATCTGGGCGAACTGACGCGGCGCCCCGGTGGCGAGCGCCGCCACCGGGGCGTTCCCGGCACGCCGGCATTTGCGCTGGATAGGGCTGCGGCCGTTCGCGGTTCGTTCATTCCGCGCAAATTCGCCAAGGCACTACAGTAATTTCATGGCTCGGAACTGGCCGATGATCGAGCGCGGTGGCGAATTGGAGTCGATTCGCGCCGCGTTGACCGGCACCGAATTCGTCGGCGCGATCCTGACCGGCGACGCGGGGGTGGGGAAGACGACCCTGGCGCGGCAGGCGACGGCCGCGGTGGGCGGGAGTGTGCGCTGGGTGGCGGGCACCGAGTCCGCACGCAGTATTCCGCTCGGCGTGTTCGCGCATATGGTCGGCGTGTACACCGCACACGACCCGGTCACGTTCATGGCCGCCGCGCGGGAGGCGCTGCTGTCCGACGGCGACACCATCATAGGCGTCGACGATGCCCACCTGCTCGATCAGCTCTCGGCAACACTGCTGCTGCAGTTGGCCATCGACAAGGCCGCGCGGATCGTCTGCACGGTACGCAGCGGGGTGCAGGTGCCGGACGCGGTGACCTCGCTGTGGAAGGACGGGCATCTGCTGCGGATCGACCTCACGCCGTTCTCCGAACCGCAGAGCGTCGAACTGGTCGAATCCATGCTCGGCGGGCAGCTGGAGGGGTTCACCGCCAATCTGATGTGGGAATCCTCGGGCGGCAATGCCCTGTTCCTGCGTCATCTCGTGGAGGGCGCGCTGGAGGCGGGCACGCTGCGACAGGTCAACGGGGTGTGGCAGCTGCGCGGGCGGGCGGCGGTGACCTCGGAACTGGCGGCACTGCTGGAGGATCGCGTCGAGCAGCTGCCGGAGTCGGTGCTGCGCGTCCTGGAACTGCTCACCTTCTGCGAGCCCATCGATCTCGACGTATTGGCCGAACTGGCCGGCGAGGATGCGGTCGAACAGGCCGAAACCCGTGGCGTGATCCGGATTGTCGAGAACGGTCACCAGTTGCTGGTGCGCTACAACCATCCGCTGTTCGGCGAGGTGATCCGGCGGCGGCTCGGTATCGCCTCGGCTCGCCGGCTCCGGGGCCGGTTGTATTCGTCGCTGCGGGAGCGGCCGATCAAATCCGCCTCCGATCGCATCCGGCTGGCCGAATTGGCTTTGGACAGTGACAAATCCGCGGATCTGGAGTTGTTCGAGGCGGCCGCGGCCGATGCCATCGGGCTGGCGAACATCCCCCTCGGTGAACGGTTCGCGCGCGCGGCGGTGGAGCGCCGAGGCGGTGTCGAGTCCGCGGATCTGCTGGCACGCGCGCTGCTGTGGCAGGGACATCGCATCGAGGCCGAACGCACCCTGGCCAGTTTCGATCCGGATCAGTTGAACGAGGTGCAGCTGGCCCGCTGGGGCAGCACCCGCGTCTCGAATCTGTTGTGGGCCATGGGCGATGCCGACCGGGCCGACGAGGTGCTGTCCCTGGTGCGCAGCCGGGTCCGGCATCCGAAGATCGTCCTGACGTTGCGGGGCTTGGCTTCCGCGTGCGAGGTGAACGAAAACCGCTTGGAGGAGGCCTTCACCGACGCCGAGGCAGTGATGTCCACACCGGACGCGCCGGCCTGGGCGGTGTGGTGGGCATCGTTCGGCGGCGGTCTGGCGCTCGCGCTGATGGGCCGCAGTGCGGCCGCGCGCGAATACACCCTGCGCGGCCATCAGGTCGAGGAGCAGGTCGACGGGCCGACGCGCTTCATGTCCGCGCACGCGGAGGTGCTGGCGCTCACCTTCACCGGTGAACTGGATGCCGCACGTCGCTGTGCCTCCGGCTATTTCGGATATTCGGCGCCGGGACAGTATCTGGCCTGGGGGCTCTCGAAGATCCTGCAGGGCACCGTCGACGTGGCACAGGGGCACTTCCCGGAGGGCGTCGAGAATCTCGAACAGGCGCTCGCGGCGCTGACCGCCGAGGGCGCCGCCGCGTGGATGTTCCCGGCGAGAATTCGTCTCGCCGAAACCTATTCGGCCTTGGGCCGGGCCGCGGAGGCCGCCGAGACGATCGCCGAGGCGCGGCTGCGCGGTGGCCGGCACAGTGCGGTCTACGAACCGCAGCTCGAAATCGCGCGCGCGTGGCAGGCCGCGGCCGAAGGCACCGTCGCCCCGGCCGTGCGGCTGGCCATCGGCGCCGCCGACGCCGCGGCCCGGTCCCACCAGCACGCGATCGAGGCCATGGCCCTGCACACCGCGGCCCGCTTCGGCGACCGCACCGTGGCCGGGCGGCTCGCCGATATCGCGGCGCGGATCGACGGCGCGCTGGTGCAGGTGCAGGCTCGCCACGCGGTGGCCGTGGCCTCCCAGGACGGCCCCGGATTGGACAATGCCGCAGCGGAATTCGAGCGAATGGGCGCCCTGCTCTCGGCCGCCGACGCCGCCGCGCAGGCCGCCTCGGCGCACGAGCGGCACGGCGATCGGCGCCGATTGCTCGAATCCGCCGCGACCGCCAATCGCCTGGCCGCGGCCTGCGGCGGCGCGAGCACACCGGCGCTTCGGCAATCGGCACAACCACTTCCGCTCACCGCGCGGGAACGCGAAATCGCCAATCTGGTCGCGGCCGGACTCAGCAATCGGCAGATCGCGGATCGGCTGACGGTGTCGGTGCGGACCGTCGAGGGACATCTCTATCGGGCCTGTATGAAGCTCGACGTCACCGATCGCGAGGCGCTCGCCGATCTGATGCGCGGCGAGCCACCGCGAGGCAAACAGCGCTGAACCGTTCGCCCCGGCCGGTCCGAGTCACTCCAGGTCGATGCGAATCGTCAGCAGGTTCGAGCCGACGGCGCGCACGACCGAACTGTTGACGCGGTTGAGCTTGCGCAGCCGTGCCCGCGCATCGTCGTCGTCGAGCAGGACCGCCGTGCCGTCGTGCCAGACACCGCGAATCTGCAAGCGCACCTTGGGATTCGCGACGATATTGCGCACGTACTGCGAATCGCGCCCGAATTCGGAGACGAACCAGTAGGAGGAGCCGACCAGCCTCCCCCCGATCGGCGTCCGTCGCGGCTGACCACTGCGACGCCCGGTCGTCTCCAGTACGGCGAGTCCGCCGAGGTACCGCGCGACCCGGCTGCCCACGGGAATCGCGATGTACCGCTGCACCGGCACCGCGAGCCGGCGGCGGATATCGCGGGCCGGAGGTGACGCTTTCCGTTCGTGTCCCATGCTGTCTCGCCCGCCACTCCCCTTCGTCATGACGTCTACGGTAGGCCTCCGCTCCCGGGCATACATCGTTCGACGGGATACGCCGCGTGTCCGACCACGGCAGGAGGCCGTCGCTGTGCGGAATTCGACACTGCGTCGCCGCTAGCGGTCGATTACGATGCTGGCGGCGGCCGTGGTCGCCACACAGGCAGGCTGCTGATGAGGGTGGTGCTCGGCGTGATCCGTCGAAATCGGTATCTGATGACGGGTATTCGGGTCGCGATGGCGGCGGTGCCGCTCGCGGTGGTCCTCGGTTTCGCCGGTACCGCCGCGGCGACCGGTCCGGTTCAGCCCGGTGTCACCACCCCGGATGCCCCGGCTCCTTCCGACGAGCCCGCCGAATTGCGTTCCGCCTCACCGCAACACGTACCGGCTCCGCAGTCCGCGCCCCGGGCCGCGCCGAAGCCGGAACCGAAGCCGACCGAACCGCCCGCTCCGCGCGAAGTGCGCGTGGGCGGCTTCAGCGCGCCGGTGCCGGATGCCGTACCGGATGCGGTGGTCGACGGCGTCAACCGCGCCAACGACGGCATCCAAGGCGCGATCAACCCGAACCCCGAACACAAATAGCAGCCATCGGCGCCGGCGACTCGGTGCGGTCGCCCAGCCGGCCCACCGGCGCTCAGAACAGGGTCGGTTCCCCAAATCCCGAGGTGCGTTCGATTTCGAGCAGGCGGGCCTTGGTCGCGATGCCGCCGGGCGCGGAGAAGCCGTGCAGTCCGTGATCGGCCGCCAGCACGCGGTGGCAGGGCACGATCAAGGGAATGGGATTGCGGCCCAAGGCTTGTCCGACGGCTTGGGCCGCGCCGGGCGCTCCGGCCCGGGCGGCGACCTCGCCGTAGGTGAGAGTGTGTCCCGGGGCGATGGTGCGCGTGATGTCGTAGACCGCGCGATGGAATTCCGGTTGCGCGCGATAGTCCACCGCAATCCACCGCAGATCGTCCAGTTCGCCGGTCAGATGCGCGCGAATGGCCCGGATCGCCTCGGCCATCGCACCGGACGGTTCGACGGTGCGAACCCTCGCGGACGCGATCGCGTCCACTCCGCGGCGCAGCATGCCGGACATGAGGGCGGAAGCGTCCGGGGAATCGGCGAGCGGCGCGGATTCGTCACGTTCCGGGGATCCGACGAGCCCGGGGGATTCGGCGAGCTCCGGAGATTCGACCCGTGCCGGGGCGCGCACGCCGGCGACTTCCGGCAGTTGGAACCGCACGACGCCGTCATCGGTCCATCCCATGGCGCATCGGCCGATGGCGGTATCGAATTCGGTCACCGCGACCGAGGACAACTTGCCCGCAGACATACCCACAGTGTGCACCGAGGGTCCGACATTCCCGGCTGTTGCAGTCCAGTACCACACGACTGGACTGATGCCGCCCCCGAAGGTCAGGGCGACGCAGGCGGTCGAGTCGCCGACCGGTCCCGTGCCACACCGGTCCCGCGGCCGCGCCCGACCGCGAGATCCCGGACCCGACCACGGCGATCCGCCTCTCCCAGCGACCAATCCGCCATCGGCGCATGCGGTCGATACCGCTCGAAGAGTGCGACGACCCGGCGGCCGGATCCGGTGGCGTAGCGATAGACGGCCACGAGAACCACCACGACGACCAGCAGGGCGGCAAGACCGGAGAACATGAGGTCCACCCTGCCCGCATCTGGACTTGAATCAAATAGCCACTACCCGGATACTGGCCTCTATGGCGATACGCGTGATCAGTGCGGCCACCCTCACCCGCGACCTGGGCCGCTGGCGGCACGACGAATCCGGCGCCGCCCGCCGGGGTGCGCGCCCGGCCTATCTGGCACTCGCGGAGAGTATCCGCCTGCTGATCCACGACGGCCGCGCCCCGCTGGGTATCGCGCTGCCCAGCGAACGCGATCTGGCGACCGCGCTGGGCGTCAGCCGCACCACCGTCACCTCCGCCTACGCGCTGCTGCGGGAGCACGGCTATCTGATCAGCCGGCAGGGCTCGCGCAGCACGGTCGCCCTGCCCTCCGACGTCGCACACGACGGCACCAAACCGGCCCGCAGCATCCTGGCGGTGATGTCACCGACGGCCCAGCCCACCATCGACCTCACCTACGCCGCGATGTCGGCGCCGCCGCAGATGAACGACGCGTATTCGGCTGCGCTGCAGGGTCTTCCGATCTATCTCGGCACCCACGGCATGGACCCGGTGGGCGTGCTGCCGCTGCGGGAGATGCTCGCGCGCCGCTACACCGAGCGCGGCCTGCCCACCGAGCCGGATCAGATTCTGGTGACTCTCGGTGCGCAGCACGGACTTCGGCTGCTCCTCAATGTGCTCACCGCACCCGCCGAACGCGTCCTGATCGACCACCCGACCTATCCCAACGCGATCGAGGCGATCCGCGACGTCGGCGCCCGGCCGGTCCCGGTGCCGCTGCGCCCCGAACAACCGGATGCCGCCTGGGATCTCGACGGAATCCGCAGTGCCGCACGGCAAACCGCCGCGAGCACCGCCTACCTGGTGCCGGACTTCAACAATCCGACCGGCCTGCTGATGAGCGCCGACGCCCGGGCGGAACTGGCCGCGATCGCCCGCGAGACCCGCATGACGGTGATCGTCGACGAGTCCATGGTCGATCAGCAGCTCGACGGCGAAACCCCTCCTCCGGCGGCGGCTTTCGCACGCGGTTCGGAGATCGTGACGATCGGGTCGGCATCCAAGTCGTTCTGGGGCGGCCTGCGCGTGGGCTGGATTCGCGCCAACCAGTCGCTCATCGGGAAACTTCTCGGCACCCGCTCCACGGTGGACCTCGGCACGCCCGTGATGGACCAGCTGGCAACCGGCTATCTGCTCGATCATGCCGGCGTCATCCTCGAACAACGCCGCGAACAACTACGCAGCCGGCGTGCGGCTCTCTTGGACGCCCTGTCCGAGGAATTGCCCGACTGGCAGGTGAGTCCCGGTTGCGGCGGCATGTCGATCTGGGTGCAACTTCCGGCTCCCGTCTCGACCGCTCTCGCCGCCACCGCGCCGAATCACGGCGTGCTGCTGGCCGCCGGACCCCGTTTCGGGGTCCAAGGCGCCTTCGAGCGGTTCCTGCGAATCCCGTTCACCCACACCGAATCCGATCTGCGGGTGGCGGTGAAGTCGATCGCGGCGACCTACGCTTCGCTGACCCCGCACGCCACCGAACCCTTGGCGCCCCTCACCTGCTACTGATGGTTCAGGACGTCGTGACGCACGATCGTCTCGTCACGGCCGGGTCCGACGCCGATGCAGGACACGCGAGCGCCGGAAAGCTCCTCCAGCCGTTCGACGTACGCCCGCGCGTTGGCCGGCAGGTCGTCGAAGCTGCGCGCTCCGGAGATGTCCTCCCACCAGCCCGGCATCTCCTCGTAGATGGGCTTGGCGTGGTGGAATTCGGTCTGGGTGGTCGGCATCTGCTCCACCCGCTCGCCGTCGATCTCGTAGGCCACGCAGATCGGCACGCGGTCCAGGCTGGACAGCACATCCAGCTTGGTGAGGAAGTAGTCGGTGATGCCGTTGACCCGGGTCGCGTAGCGGGCGATCACCGCGTCGAACCAGCCGGTGCGGCGGGCACGGCCGGTGGTCACGCCGACCTCACCGCCGGTCTTGGCGAGATACTCACCGGACTGGTCGAACAGTTCGGTCGGGAACGGGCCGGAGCCGACGCGCGTGGTGTAGGCCTTGAGGATGCCGAGCACCGTGGTGATCTTGTTGGGTCCCACGCCCGCGCCCACCGCGGCACCGCCGGAGGTCGGATTCGACGACGTCACATAGGGATAGGTGCCGTGGTCGACGTCGAGCAGGGTCCCCTGCGAACCCTCCAGCAGGACGGTCTCGCCGTTCTCCAGCGCCTGGTTGAGCAGCAGCCGGGTATCGCTGATGCGGTGCTTGAAACCCTCGGCCTGATTCAGCACCTCGTCGACCACCTGCTGCGGGTCGAGTGCGCGCCGGTTGTAGATCTTCACCAGCACCTGGTTCTTGAATTCCAGTGCGGCTTCGACCTTCTGGGTGAGGATCTTCTCGTCCAGCACATCGGCGACACGCACGCCCACGCGGGCGACCTTGTCCTGATAGCAGGGGCCGATGCCGCGTCCGGTGGTGCCGATCTTCTTGTTGCCGAGGAAACGTTCGGTGACCTTATCGATGGCCACGTGGTACGGCATGATCAGGTGCGCGTCCGCCGACAGCAGCAGCCGGGAGGTATCCACGGAGCGCTGTTCCAGTCCGGCGAGTTCGTCGAGCAGCACACCCGGGTCGATGACGACACCGTTGCCGATGACATTGGTGACACCCGGCGTCAGGATGCCGGACGGGATGAGGTGTAGCGCGAAGTTGTCGCCGTTCGGCAGGACCACGGTGTGACCTGCGTTGTTGCCACCCTGGTAGCGGACCACCCACTGGACGCGGCCACCGAGCAGATCGGTAGCTTTGCCCTTACCCTCGTCGCCCCACTGGGCGCCGATCAGCACGATTGCCGGCATGGGAGTCTCCTACGGTTTCGACACGCAGCATCGGCGACGCTGCAGCTACCTGCCGTTGCAGAGCCCGATGACGGCGCTCCCGAGGCCCGTCGCTCGCGCCAAGTGGCGGTGGCCGGAGGGACAGTCTAGTGGACACAATTCGTGCCGTAACCAGCCACCTCCTTCCCCGCGTGGCGCAGCGGAGAGCGCGCCGACCGCCCGAGCCGATTACAGTGGCCTGCGGAGGCGTCCCGGCAGGGGTGCGCCCGGTAGGCAGCGAGGGCGATGGCGTTGGCAGGTCCGAGGAGGGTGTTCGGCAGTTGAGTACTCATGTTCTCCGCTGCAACGGCGCTCCCGTGCCCATCGCGCTCGCGTCGCTGCCCACCACCCAGACCACGGCGATTCCCGACACCGCAGAACTGGACGAACTGCTTCCGGTCCTGGCTGCCGACAACCAGCCGCGGCTCATCGTGCTCGGTGAGGATGCCGGTCTAGCCGCGGTGCTCACCCATCTGCTGCGCACCGAACGGCTGACCGTCGAAATCGGCTATGTGCCGGTGGATCGCACCTACGGTTCCCGGGCATATCAGACCGGCACGGGCTCGCACGCCGCCAAACGCGCGCTGGAGGGCCGCGCCGAGCCCACCCCTCTGATCCGCGACGAGACCGGCACCGTCCTGGTCGGCCGGGCCACGATCACCGGCCGCGACGGCGGCAAACTCGAGGGGGAGGCGTACGTCGACGAGGTCCGGTTGTTCACCGGAAAGGTTGCGGCGCTGCATGTTTCACCCACCCTCGAGATGCCGGGCGTGCGCGCCACGGTGCAGCGCGGCTGGGGTAAGAAGCGCTGGGTGGCCGGGCGCGCCGTACAGCTGGGATCACCGGGGGCGGCGGTGACGCGCGACGGCATCGCCGCCGATCGCACGGTGCCGCGGTCGAGTTTCTACCGTCATCACGAGCCCTGGCTGCTGGTGCGATGACCTACTCCTTTCCGGCTCGGAGAGTGGTGCACCCGAGTCCGATCTTCTTGCTGATCGTGGTGATCACCGCGCTGGGCGGGGCGCTGGCCTGGGATGCCGATCCGCTGTCCACCCGGGCCAAGGCCGGAGTGTTCGTCTTCGTGGTGGCGGGCTGGATTCTCAGCGTGTGCCTGCACGAATTCGGCCACGCCTACACGGCGTATCGGGCCGGAGATCGCGAAGTGCAGATGCGCGGGTACCTGACGCTGAATCCGGTGAAATACAGCCATCCCCTGCTGTCGATCGCGCTGCCGATCTTCTTCATCGCGCTGGGCGGATTCGCACTGCCCGGTGGCGCGGTCTATCTGAATACGCAGAACTTTTCGACGCGCACCCAGCGTGCGATCAGCGCGGCCGGTCCGGCGGTCAACGCGTTGTGCGCGGTGGTGCTGCTGGTGATCGTCCGATTCGCCGGCTCCACCCATGACCACGCCGCGTTCTGGTTCGGCCTCAGTTTCCTGGCGTTTCTGCAGATCACCGCGACGATTCTGAATCTGCTGCCGATTCCGGGAACCGACGGCTACGCGATCGTGGAGCCGTCGCTCAGTTATCAGACACGGCGGTCGCTGGATCAGGTGAAGCCGTTCGGGCTGCTGCTGTTGCTCGCGATTCTGTGGGTGCCGGAGCTCAATCGCGTGTTCTTCGATGCCGTCTACTGGGTGTTCGAACTGTCCGGCGTGCCGTCGGACTGGGCGGCCATCGGCAGTTATCTGACCCGCTTCTGGACCTGACACGCGTTTCGGCGGGCGCGCCCGATTCCCGTTCGATTCGCCGGCGAACAGGAACCGGGCGGCCCTCTTCGCGACGGAGCTCCCGCCCCCTACGCGGTCGGCCGCACACCAATCGGCCGCACGTCGCATCCGTCGCGAAGTTTTCCGACCGCGCCACCCCTCGTCGACGCGGTCGAGACAAACGTACGATCCGCGCCGACCCGCGACACGAGTAGTCGACTACCCGATTCGGCCGCGTCGGCCGTGCGCAGCCGGACCCGGCGACCTCGCGGACCGCTCGGCGACTACTGGTACCGGAGCGCTCGCTCGGGAAATCTCCGGCACGGCGAGGCTACCGAACACGCCCTGCCACAAGGGTTCCCACGGGTGGCGTCACGTCCGGTCAATCCTCGGGCGCCACATAGGGGTTCCGCACGGTGGGCGGCAGCAACGCGATCGCCGACAGGCGTTTGATCCCGCAGACCTGCATCAGATCGACCACGATGGAACGCAATTGAGCGAAGACCACGTGCGAGGACAGCCCGGCGCCCGCGACCAGATCCTTGGTCGCGCCCTTCGCCACCCGCCGCAGGACGCGTGTCGCTTCGGCGGCATCGGGCTGTTCACCGGGTTCGGCAACCATGTAGCGGCGCACCACTTCCACCGCCTGCCCCAGTTCTTCGACCTCGGCGATCATTCGGGGATCGAGGATTTCGTCGTCGCGCACCAGAGTCAGCGCACGGCGCAACAGCACTCGGGTATTGCGCACGGCATTGTCGAGCGGGTCGACCGCCGCGCGAATCGCCTCCAGCCGGGGCCGGGAATTCCAGTACAGCGGCGAGATCCGGCTGACCTCGCGGCCGCCTTCGACGGCGTTGCGCAAACCGTCGATCTGCGGTTGCGTGCCGCGCACGGAATGCAATGCGGCGCGGACCTTCTCCGCGTTCTGCTCATGGAGGCCGTCGGCGCACGCGGTCAGCGCCGCGCCCAGGACGGTGAGGATATCGGCCGCCTGCTGCCGGGCCCGGCGCACGGGATGCAGCGGAATCGCGGCCACCACCACGACGCCGACCAACCCACCGACCAGCGCGTCGACCATGCGATTGAAACCTCCGCCGGTATGCGGCGGCATCAACGTGGCGACCAGCACCGCCGAACTGGCGGCCTGCATCGGGATGACCGCACCTCGATCGAGAAATACCGCGGTCGCCATCGCCACCCCGACGACGAGCGCGATCTGCCACGCGCCGGTTCCGACCTGCCCGATGAAGAAATCGCCGATCCCGATCCCGACGGCCACACCGCCGACCAGTTCCACCGATCGGCGCAGCCGCGCACCGAACGACACCCCGATCGAGATGACCGCGGCCATCGGCGCGAAGAACGGTTGGGGATGCCCCACCAACCGGTGGGCGACGAACCAGGACAGTGCCGCGCCCACCGCACACTGGAAGATCGGAAGCGCGGACCGGCGCAGACGCACCCAGCCACTGCGCATGCGCTGTCTACCGCTGTCGCGAACCGCATCGACGGTGATGGCGGTCGCGAACCGTTCCGTGCCGGCCAGTCTCAGTCCAATCCGAGTTCGGCGGCGGCGCGGGGATCGCAATCCTCGAGCAGATCCAGGCAGCGGGCGTATTCGTCGCTCTCGCCGATGGCCTGGGCGGCGCGGGCGAGGGCGCCGACCGCACGGAGGAAGCCCTGGTTGGGTTCGTGGCTCCACGGCACCGGGCCGAAGCCCTTCCACCCGTTGCGGCGCAACAGGTCCAGCCCGCGGTGGTAGCCCGTGCGGGCGAAGGCGTAGGCCGCCACCACATCGAGGCTCACCTCGGCCTGGCCCTCGGGTGCGCCCACGACGCCGGCGCGGTCCAGCGCGTCCTCGGCCAGCTGCGCCCAGGCCACGGAGGCCGTCGGATGGGCGGCGGCGACCTGGACCGGGTCCTGGTTGTCCAGCAGGGCCTGTTCGGCTTCCGTGTTTTCGGGAAGCAATACCGGCTGCGGTCCGAGCAGATCACCGAAGGAGGTCATGGGCTTCATTGTGCACCGCCACCGCGGCGGCTCGCCGGGCAGCGGGTGCGCGGGTCCCGATGCCGAGTCCCCCTCCTGATGGCGAGGCCTTATATGGTTGCGCGTCTGCCGCCTCCTACGCGCCCCCACCCCATTAGGCTGGCCGTCTGAGACCGACAGTCGACGACCGACAGCTGATACTGAGCAAGGGGTAGCGCGTGTCCGACCCGAACGACGACCAGAAGCCGCACCAGGGCGCCTCCGGCGACCGCCCGCGTCAGGCTGCATCCGGTGCGGGTCCGGACGGACCGGCGAAGCCCGGCGCCCAGGGCGGGACAACCGCCGGTCGCGAACCGGACACCGGCGCCCCGGACCGCACCCAGCGCATCTCCCGGGATCAACTTCCCGGCGCCGCCCCCACCGCACCCATGCCGTCACCGTCGGCGCAAACCCAGGTCATTCGCACACCGGGGGCAAAAGGCGCTGCGGGACAGGCGAGTTCCGCCGCGGGTGACAAGTCCGGCCCGAACGCTTCCGGTACGAAGTCCGGCGGTCCCGGCGCTCCCGGCTCAGGCAAGTCGCCCGCCGCTGCGCCCGGCTCGACACCGAACGGCGGTGGCGCGGCGGCCGGCGGCGACAAGGCGGGCACCGCGCCGGGCGATGGGGCGGGTGAAGCGGAGACGGTCGCCATCCCCAGGCGCGACGAATCCGGCAAGAAGCCCGAGGAGACCGGCAAGGCTCCCACCTCCGAGAACTCCGGCAAATCCGACGCCACGGCCGGCACTGCCGGAGCGGCCGCCGCGAACGGCCCGGCGAAAACGAACGGCCCGGCCGCCGCACCCGACGCCGAGCGCACCGCGAAGGGCGCCGAGGGTGCGAAAACCGCGAAGGCTGCC
>NZ_BDBN01000119.1 GCF_001613005.1 Nocardia nova NBRC 15556
GGTCCGGGGCGCAGCCGGACGTCGCACGCGCCTCCGGTCTGGCGCGGCGACTCGCCGAAGCGCGGGGACTCGACCTGTCCGGGCTGTCCGGAACCGGTCCCGCCGGTGCCGTGCGCGCCCGCGACCTCCCGGCCGAGGGTGTCCCCGCACCCGCCGCGGCACAGCCATCGGAGGACGAGACGGTTCGCGCGGACACCGCCACCCCGCTCCCGGGCTCGCGCGACGCGGCGGCGATGCGCTCGGCGATCGCCGCGACGATGGCACGGTCCAAACGAACCGTGCCGCACTACTACCTGTCCGATGTCGTCGATGTCTCGGCGGCGGCCGACCGGCTGCGGGAGCGAAATGCCGGCGCGCCGCTCGCTGAGCGAATCGTGATGGCCGCCTTGTTGTTTCGCGCCGTGGCCGGGGCTGCCCGCCGGGTGCCGCAGCTCAACGGATATTGGATCGACGACGAGTTCCGTCCGGCGTCCGCGGTGCATCTCGGCGTCGTGGTGTCGCTGCGCGGCGGGGGCATCATCGTGCCGACGATTCCCGACGCCGACACCTTGGGCGCCGCGGAGATGATGGCCGCGATGCGATCGGTGGTGCAGCGCGCCCGATCCGGCCGCCTGCGCTCCTCGGACGCGACCGCGGCCACCATCACGGTCACCAACCTGGGCGATCTCGGCGTGGAGTCGGTGTTCGGCGTGATCGCCGTGCCGCAGGTCGCGATCGTCGGACTGGGCGCCGTCACCGACCGGCCGTGCGCTGTCGACGGTTTGCTCGGTGTGCGGCCGCAGGTGACCGTCACCCTGTCGGCCGATCATCGCGCCAGCGACGGCGCGACCGGCGCCCGATTCCTGCACACCGTCGCCGACCTGCTGCATCAACCCGAGGAGTTGTGAAGCCATGTCCACCACTGTTTCCCGGCAATCGGCCGACAGCGCCGTGCGTGCCGCACTGCGCGGATTCGCCACCGACGCCGAACTCACCGCACTCGGACCGGACGAGCCGCTGCGCACCACCCTGGAACTGGATTCGCTGGATTTCCTCACCTTCGTCGAACGGTTGTCGAATCTGCGCGAGGAGCCGATCGCCGAGGCCGACTATCCACGGCTGGCCACGATCCGCACCTGCGTCGACTTCCTCGCCGGGAGTCCCGAGACGGGTGCCGGGGCGCGATGAGCACGTTGCGCATCATCCGCGGCAGCGCCAACCCGCCGCTGGCCGACGCCGTGGTCGCGCGAATCGGCGGGGATTCGCACGAGTGCTGCGATTCGCAGCCGACGGCCGGCGGCGAACGGCGTGTGGTCGTCGCCGACGTCTCCGGCGACGATGTGTACATCGTGCAGCCGACGTCGCCACCGGTCGGCGAGCATATGGTCGAGTTGCTGCTGCTGCTCGACGCCTGCCGCCGCGCCGGCGCGGGCCGGATCACCGCGGTGGTTCCGTACTTCGGTTATGCCCGTCAGGACCGGGGTACGGCGGGGGAGGCGATCGGCGCCAGGGTGGCGGCCGAAGCCATCGCCCACGCGGGCGCCGACCGGCTGGTCGTGGTCGACCCGCACACGCCCGCACTGGGGGCGATCTGCCCGGTGCCGGTCGAAATCCTGACCGCGGTGCCGCTGCTGGCGAGCGAACTGGAGCCGGCCATGATCGGCCGGGGTGTGGTCGTCGCCCCCGACCTGGGCGCCGGTGAGCGCGCCGAACACTTCGCCGCCGCCTTGCGCGCATCCGTCGCGGTGGTGCGTAAGCACCGGCTGAGCGATACGAGCGTGCGCGCACTCGATCTGCTCGGCGAGGTCAGCGGATGCCCCGTCGCCCTCGTCGACGACATGATCTGCACCGGGGCGACGATCGAGGCGGCCGCCCACCTGGTGCGGTACCAGGCCGCCGACACGCTCGTGGCGGCCACCCACGGCCCGCTGAGCGACGGGGCGGCGGCGCGTCTGCACGAACTCGGACTCCGCCGCATCGTCGTGACCGACAGCGTCTTTCACGATGCGGAGGCAGGGAAGATCGAGGTGTGCTCGATCGCGCCGCTGCTCGCCGACGCCATCATCGGATTGCACGAGGACCGCCGCCGCGGGTGACCGGCGAGAGCCGCCGCGCACGTTCCGCGCCACGCCGGGACAGGGGCGAAAGTCCCGGACGCGCGGGGACTCTCGTCACCGAAAGGTGAGGCCCGCACCGGGCCGGACGTCCCGGACAGCGACCCGATTGGCCACTTCCCGCGATGGCTTCCGATACTGCTCCTCGGCTGTGATGCAGACCACAATAGAAGTGTCGAAGGAACCGGCGACGACGAGGTCGCCGCATCGGCAGGAGTCGGCCACAACGGTGTGGCGTGATTCGTCGGGGATGATCATTCGGGGGTGATCGGCAGTATCGGACAACGACCGATTCGCGGCTCCCGGACGAGGGTGAGCCGCGAATCACGTTGATGGAGGCTGGGTTTCGCGCTGTTCGGCATGGTGGACCGCCGGGCGAGCCCGGTGGGTCACCCGATGGTCTCGTCGGCCTTGCGATGCAGCCATTCCGACAGCGGTGCCGTGGGAGCGCCCGTGGCATCCGCGACGGGGCCGGGGCCGGGAACCGTTTCGGCGTGGGTGATCTCGTCGACGGTGAGCGCCAGCGCCGTCACCGTCCGCTCCTCGGCCGCATCCGCGAATCCGCCGGTGATCACGGCGTGACCGCCGTCGACCCGGATCGTCCACTGGCGGCGGCTGCCGGCGTAGTCGTCGAGCAGGGCGCGCACCTTCGCCTCCACGGCGGCGTCGTCGCGCATCAGGGTGCGCAGCAGATCCCGGCGTGCCACGATGCCGACCAGAATCCCCGCCTCGACCACCGGCATCGAACGCAACCGCCGGGTGAGCATGCGCGCGGCGACGGTGGCGAGGTCGGTTCCGGGCTCGATCACCTCGGCGGGGGTGGTCATCGCCGCCCCGACCGTCGCGTCCGAGGCAGGCGCCGAGAGCGCGTCCGATTCCGACAGCATGCCGACGACGTGCCCGTCCTCGTCGACGACCGGAAGGGCGGCGAAGCCGCGCTCGGTGAGCTGGGAAATCGCCTGGGGCAGTGGGGTTTCGGCGTGGACGGTGACCACGGGACGGCTGAGAATGTCGCGAGCGTACATGGCAGAACCTCCTGCATCGATCCTGGTTCCGGCCCGGAACACACGCCAGGGACCGTCGGCTCCCATCCCTGGACGAAGGTCCCGCATCGGGCGCGGTGCGAGATGCGGGCCGCGCGGTCGAGATGAGGACTTTCGGCCGCATCGCGGCATCGGCCGTCGTCTCTACCGTGAGAACAACGGCCGAGCACCTCGCGGGCCGTCGCACGGAAGGAAGGGCGCCATGACCCCCGAACACAGCTCCGACATCCGCCATTCCGCCGCGGCCGCGGTCGTGGTGGGTGTCGACGGTTCCGGGCACGCCGATCTCGCGGTGGACTGGGCCGCGGGGATGGCCGCGCAGCGCGGGCGGGAATTGCGCATCGTGCACGCGCTGGACCTGAACCGGCTGCAGCTCGGCATCGGCTCGCTCGATTCACCCGCGGCCGCCATGCTGACCGCGGCTCGCGAGCGCGGCGCCTCGTTGGTCGAACGGTCGGCGCAGCGAGTCCGGGCGGTGCTGCCGGGGCTGCGGATTTCGACCGCGGTCCTCGACGGTGACCCCGCCAGGGCGCTGGTGAACGCCAGCGCATCCGCCTACGCGGTGGTGCTCGCGGCCCTCGGCACGAACCGGCTGGCCGGTCATTTCGGGGCCACGGTGTCGGCGGTGGCCGCCCATGCGACCGGGCCGGTGCTGGTGGTGCGGACCGATCCGCAGGAGAACCGCGTGCACACCGAGGGCCCCGTCGTGGTCGGCATCGACGGCGGGCCGGTCAGCGAGGCAGCCATCGGCGCGGCCTTCGAGGAAGCCGCCGAACGCGGCGCCGAACTCGTCGCCGTGCACGTATGCCACGACGTCTACTACGGGCAGTTCGCCGACGATCCGCACATCCTGTATTCGGCTCGCGAGGTCGAGGTGCGGGAACGTGCCGTGCTGGCCGAACGGCTGGCGGGCTGGCAGGAGAAGTATCCGGATGTCGCCGTGGCGCGCCGGGTGTCGCTGGCCGATCCCGGTGCGGTGCTGCTGGAGTCGTCGAAATCGGCGCAACTGCTGGTGGTCGGGAGCCGCGGCCGGGGCGCGGTGCTCGGCGCGCTGCTCGGCTCCACCTCCCATTCGCTGGTGCAGCACGCCTGGTGCCCGGTCATGGTGGTGCATCCGCAGCCGTGACGCGCTCGCACCACCGGTGTCCCCGCCAGAGCAGCACTGCCCGCCTCGGGCCGCCTTTCGTCACTCGCGGCGGCGACCTTCGCATCTGCCGGTGACACGACGGAGCGCACGAGACTGAACCCACCAGCTCGGCAGATCGCCGGCATGTTTCGGAACGAGCCACCACCATGAACGAATTCGGACCGCTGGACACGGGTTTCATGGAGCTGGAGGACAGCGACCGCCACGTCAATATCGCCATCGCCGCGATCGCGATCGTCGCCGGGCCGGCGCCCAGCCGAGAGCGGTTCGACGAGACCGTGACCCGGGCGCTGAGCCGCAAGGAGCGCCTGCGCCAGCGGATGCGGCGCACACCGCTGGACATCACGGCGCCCAGCTGGGAGGACGACCCGGATTTCCGATTGTCCCGCCACGTCCGATGGACGGCGCTGCCCGGCCCCCGGGACGAGCAGGCGTTACGCGAGTTGGTGGGCGAGGAGCTCGCCCGCCGCCTCGATCGCGAACATCCGCTGTGGCAGGTCGTGGTGGTGGACAATCTCGCCGAGAACCGGTGGGCGGTGATCGTCAAGGCACACCACAGCATGGTCGACGGGATCGCCGGCATCACGGTGTTCGAAAGTCTCTGCGACGAAGAGCCGGAGACGCCGTCCGAACTGCCGGTGCGGCCGCCGGACACCGCTGTGAGCCTGCGGGACACGGCGGGGACCGTGATCCGATTGCCTTACACCGCTTCCCGTTTCGCTGTCCGCACGGCCCGCACGCTGGTGCCGCTGCTGCGCGATACCGTGGTCCCGACCCCGACATCCTCGCTCAACGGCCCGCTGGGCCGCCGGCGCCGGTATGCGGTGGCGCGGACCTCGCTGTCGCAGCTGCACGAGGTCGGCGCCGCGTTCGACGCGACGGTCAACGACGTCGCGGTGTCCGCGCTCGCCGGAGCGTATCGACGCCTGCTGTGCGCGCGCGGCGAAGAACCGCAGGCGGATTCGGTACGGATCGTGATACCGGTGTCGATGCGCTCGGCCGACGCGAAATACGCGATGGGTAACCGGGTCTCGGTCGTCATCGCCGCCTTGCCGGTCGATGTCGCCGATCCGGTACACCGCCTGCAGACGGTGCACGAACGCATCGTCCGCCATCGCGCGCGGGGCGAGGCGGAGGCGGAGGCGTCACTGCTGACGCTGGCCGGCCGGCTGCCCGCCGGCGTGGCGGCGTGGGCGTTCCGGCTGGCCACCCGCTTCCCGCAACGCGGCATCAGCGCGCTCGCGACCAACGTCCCCGGACCGCGCCACCGGCTGAGCATGGCGGGCGCCGAGGTCGAGCAGGTCTGGCCCGGAATCCCGGTGGCCATGCGGCTGCGCACCACGGTCGCGATGCTGAGCTACGCCGGCCAGTTCACCTTCGGGATCACCGGCGACTACGACACCACTCCCGATATCGAGCTGATCCCGGCGGCGGTCACCGACGAGATCGAGACGCTGCTGGCCCGCGCCCGCGCCACCGCCTGAACCGGCCCCACACGCTAGGACGGCTCGGACACCGGCGAGGGCTCGGGCGGCGACGACTCGGGCGCCGGCGACGGCTCGGGTGCCGACGGCTCCGGCACCCGGTGCCGCAACACCCACCGATACACCTCGTCGCATCCCCAGACGATGAACGGGAACGGGACGACGAAGGCGATCATCCACGGTGCGAGGGCCGCGGTGCCCAGGACGTCCTGCAGCGGCGGCACGTACACCACCACGGCGGTCAGCACCAACTCGAAACCTATGCCCCACAACAGCATCGGATTCGAGAACACCCCGATCGACCGCAGCGACGCGCGTTCGGTGCGGGCCGCGAAGGCGGTGCCGATCTGGCCCGCGACCATGCCGACGAACAACATCGTCACGGCCTGCCGGTAGGCGTGGTGCAGTGCGGATCCGGGCCCGGTGGGGTCGCCGGGATGCCAGCCCGCCGAGATCAGGACGGCGAAGAAACCGGCGAGGGCCAGGACGGCGCAGATCAGTCCCAGGAACAGCCAGGCGCGCAACAACATCCGGCGCCGGATCACCGGTTCGCCGCGGGGCCGCGGCGGCCGTCGCATGATGCCCGGCTCCGCGCGTTCGCGGCCCAGCGCGAGGGCGGGAAGCGTTTCGGTGCCCACATCGAAGGTCAGCAGCAACGGCACCGTCAGCGGAACGGGCACCGCGCCACCGGACAGCGCGAACACCAGGAACGGCAGCACCTCGGGGGTGGCGTGGGCGAAGATGTAGAAGATGAACTTGCGGATGTTGTCGTAGACCCGGCGTCCGGACTCGACCGCCGCGGCGATGGTGGCGAAGTCGTCGTCGGTGAGGACCATCGTCGACGCCTCGCGGGCGACGTCGGTTCCGCTGCGGCCCATGGCGATTCCGATATCCGCGCGCCGCAGCGCGGGTGCGTCGTTGGCGCCGTCGCCGGTCATGGCCACCACGTGCCCGGTGGCGCGCAGGGCGTCCGCGATGCGCAGTTTGGCTTCGGGTGAGGACCGAGCGAAGATCACCTCGTCGGCGCCGGCGAGAAGATCGTCGAGCTGGGCTTCGCTCATGGCGTCGAGTTCGGGGCCCGTGACGATGGCCGGGGTGCCGTGCACGATGCCGACCTGGCGGGCGACGGCGGCGGCAGTCGCCCCGTGATCGCCGGTGATGACGATGATCCGGATTCCCGCGGTGCGGCAACGGGTTACGGCGCCCGGTACCTCCCGGCGTGGGGGGTCGACGATGCTGACGACCGCCAGCAGGGTGAGATCGGTCTCGGCCGCGGCGGGTGTCGCCGGATCCGGGCGGCCCGCGGACAGGGGCCGGTCGGCGATGGCGAGCATCCGGTATCCGTCGTGCGCCCGCGCGTCGACGGCGGCGAGAACTTCGGCTCGCCGTCGCTCGGTCAGCGGGCGGGTGGTTCCGTCCGGGGCGAGTTCGGCCGTGCACAGCGGAACGACGGTTTCGGGCGCGCCCTTCACATGGACGGTGTGCACGCCGCGGGCGTCGTCGAGGGTGGACATGCGTTTGCGTACGGAGTCGAAGGCGAACTGCCGCAATCGATGTCCGTCCGGGCCCGCCGGATCGAGAGCTGTCGCCGCGGCGAGGACGGCGATATCGGTCGCGTCGCCGGCGAGCTCCCCGGTCGGTGCCGGATGGGCGTTGTTGCAGAGCGTCATCGCCCGCGCCGCCCGGCGCACCGGTTCCGTGACGTCGGTGGCGGCGAAGGGGTCGATCTCACCGGAGGCGGTGGCGATGGTGATCACCCGCATCCGGTTCTCGGTGAGGGTTCCGGTCTTGTCGGTGCAGATCACGTCCGTGGAACCCAGCGTCTCCACCGCCGAGAGCCGTTTGACCACCGCGCCGCGCGCCGCCAGCTGGCGCACCCCGATGGCCAGGGCCAGGGTGATCACCGGCAGCAGCCCCTCGGGCACGTTGCCCACCAGCAGCCCGACGGCGAAGATCACCGCGTCGAGGAACGGCAGCCCGGCCCCGAAGATCGCCAGCGGGATGAACGCCGCGCCGAGCAGTACCGAGATCGCGGCGATCAGCCACGCCACCCGCCGCACCTGGTGTTCGAGCGGACTCTCCTCGGTGCGCACCCGCTCCGACAGCGAGGCGATCCGGCCCAGTTCGGTGCGCATCCCGGTGGCGAAGACGACGGCCGACGCCTCACCCTGGGTGCACGCGGTGCCGCTGAAGATCACGTCGGTGGCATGCAACAGCGGCACGGTGGAATCGACCGGCCCGGCGCTGCGGTGGACCGGCACCGACTCCCCGGTCAACGCCGACATATCCACCTCGACGGCGCCGTCGAGCAGGCGGGCATCGGCCGAGATCTTGTCCCCTTCGGACACGATCAGCACATCGCCGGGCACCAGGTCGGCGGTGTCCACGCTCCGGCGCGACCCGTCGCGAACAACGGTGGCGTGCAAAGGGATGAACGCGGCCAGCGCCTCGACGGCATGTTCGGCGTGGCGCTCCTGGACGAAGGCGAAGACGGCGTTGAGCACGATCACCGACAGGATCGCGATCGCGACCGCTTCGATGCCGACGGAGAACGCCAGTGCCGCCGCGGCCCACAGCAGGAGCGCGAGCGGGTGGGTGAACTGGCGCAGCAGCTGTCGTGGCCATTGCCGGGTGCCTCGGCGACGCAGCGTATTGGGCCCGGCGTGAATCAGCCGGCGTTGCGCCTCGCGGGTGGACAGGCCGCCGCGTGAACTGCGTAGATCCCGCAGCAGCAGGTCCAGCGGTTCGGTGGCTTCGACCTGAGCGGGCACCTCGGCCGCGCGGTCGGTATCCGGAGAGACGGAGCCGAGCACGGTCGATCAGCCCGGCCGTCGTGCGGTGCTGCGGACCATGATGCCTCCCTCCGGCACTCGGCCGGGTTCGGTGACGTTTGCTCCTACTCGACTGTAGAAGCAGCGCTCGCACCGGACACGGGACTTCGGTCACCACCGCGGCCGACCGGAATGCCCTACTCGGTGGTCCGCCGATCCCGTGAGATGGACCGTATGCCGATCGTCACGCTCACGATGAATCCCGCGATCGATAGTGCCGCCCGCACCGAGCGGGTTCTTCCGACCGACAAGATGCGCTGTAGCGCACCGCGATTCGACCCGGGCGGCGGCGGCATCAACGTCGCTCGCACGGTCGCGGCCCTCGGTGAGCCCGTCACCGCGATCTATCCCGCCGGTGGGCACACCGGTGTCTTCCTCGAGCAATTGGTGCGCGCGGCGAATATCCCCTCACACGCCGTGGCCACCGCCGAGCCGAGCCGGGAAAATCTGGCCGTGTTCGCCGACGACACGGGGGAGCAGTACCGATTCGTCTTCCCGGGGCCGCGGCTGACACCGGCCGAACAGCACCGCTGCCTGGCGGCGGTGGAGCACTGCGCGCCCGGAGCGGATTATGTCGTGGCCAGCGGCAGCCTGCCGCCCGGCGTCGAGTCCGACTACTATCAGATTCTCGCCGATGTGGCTGCGGCACAAGGTGTTCCGATGATTCTCGACACCTCCGGGGCCGCGCTGCGGGCGATCCGGCGCGGCGTCTTCCTGATCAAGCCGAGCGTGCGGGAGCTCGCGCAGCTGGTCGGGCGCGCGCTGCCCGATCGCGAGGCACAGGCTGCCGCGGCTCGCGAACTCGTGCACGCCTCGGTCGCCGAGGTCGTCGTCGTGTCGCTCGGCGCCGAGGGGGTACTGGCGGTCACGGCCGAGCGATCGCAATGGTTCGCGCCGATACCGGTGCCGGTGCGCAGCGGGATCGGCGCGGGGGACGCGATGGTCGGCGGCATCACCGTCGGCTTGACGCGCGGTTACGAGCTCGACGACGCGATCCGATTGGGTATCGCCGCGGCGACCGCCGCCCTGACCACCTCGGGCACCGCTCCCGGGCTGCGCTCGCGGATCGAGCAGCTGTACGAGGAGCAGACGCGGGCCGCGGCGCCGGTAGCCGAAATGGGCTGATCGCAGGCGCGCCCGACAGCGATGTGCCGAGCTACGACGGGCCGAGCCGCAAAACGACGTGGACGACCTCGTCGTCGCGATGGGCCGACATCGGCAAATCGATGTCCATCAGCAACTGCATCATCTTCGAATTCGTGGCCAGGATGTCGCCCGCGAGCCGGGCGATGCCGTGCCGTCGTGCGTCCTCGCCCAGCCGCGTGAGCAGGGCAGTGCCGATACCCGACTGCTGGTCCTCATGGGCGACCACCATGGCCACCTCGGCGCAGTCGGTGTCGGGCAGCACGACGTAGTTCGCCACCCCGATGAGCCGACCGCCCGAGAAGGCGCCGAAGGCGCAGTGCCTCGGGTCGTTCAGCGATATGGCGGCCGCCAGTTGTTCGAGATGTTTCGGCCGTGCGCCGAAGAACCGGTAGTAGCCGTCGCGCTGATCGAGCGTCGCGTGCAGATGCCGGACCGCATCGCAGTCGCCGGGGGCGAGACGGCGGTAGGTGACGTCGGTGAGGTCGACGGCCGGCTCCGCGGTCACGCGTCCCCCCGTCCGATCCTGTGCCGATAGCTGCGCAGCGCGGCTGCGACGGTCTCGTCCTCGGAGGCGGTGGTGTCCAGGACCACCGCACCGGGCCACGGGTCGCGATCCGCGGCCATGGCCGCCGCGACGGCGGGTGTGGCGTCGGATTCGGATCCGCTGCGTGCCGCGATGCGTGCGGCGGCGACGGAAGTCGGTGCGCTACAACAGAGTTCGATGAGATCCGCCGCGGTGTCGGTCGCGAGCCGAGACGCTCGGCGTCGTTGCGTCTCGTCGATCCAGCTGGCGTCCAGAACGACCGAGCGGCCGGCGGCGAGCAGAGTCTGCGCCTCGGCGCACATGACCGTGTAGACGTGATCGCGGGCGGCGGGCGTGTAGGCGCCGTGGTCGTACTCGCCGGCCGCACCGTCCAGCACACCCTCGGCGCGCGCCACGGCGCGAATGTGGTCGCTGGACAACAGGATCGCGCCGGTCGCCGCGGCCAGGCGGCGGGCGATCGTCGATTTGCCGGTGCCCGGCAGGCCGCCGACCAGGACCAGGCGCACCGCGCCGGCGGCGAGGTGGCGCAGGGCGACCTCGACGTGCCGGACCGCACTCGCCGCCGCGTGGTGCTCCCCCTGCCGCAATCGCACGCAGTCGACCTTCGCGCGTACCGCCGCCCGGTAGGCGATGTAGTGGTGGTACAGCGAGTCCGGCGCCGGGTCGCCGGTCGTTTCGAGATACTCCTCGACGACGGCCCGGCCGAGCTCCGGATACCCGAGGCGTTCCAGATCCATGGCCAGGAAGCAGATGTCGTCGAGCCGATCGACGTGGCGGAGTTCGTCGTCGAAGTCGAGGCAGTCGATGACCCGCACGCCGTCGTCGGTGACGAAGATGTCGTCGGCGCGCAGATCCCCGTGACCGTCGACGATGCGCCCGGTGGCGATGCGCTTGTCGAACAGCGCCTTCCGCCCGTCGAGGTAGCGCATCGCCAGTTCGGTCAGCTCTCGTACCGCGGCCGGTTCGATCGGGGGATGGGTCATTCCGGACAGCAACGACATCCAGCGCTCGCGCACCGCCGTGACCGTCGCCGCGCGATCGATCGCCGGTCCGGCCGACGCCCGGTCGTGCCAGGCGGCCACGTCGTGTACCAGAACCGAGAGGATGTCGCGCGCGACGGCCGGGTCGTCGAGGCGACGCGACAACCGGGTGGCGTCGGGGAGCCGGCGCATCACCAGCACGGGTTCGTCCGCATCGGTCGTCGGATCCGACAGGTGCCCGATGCCGAGGTAGACATCGGGGGCGAATCGCCGGTTGAGTTCGAGTTCGCGCATGCAGGCGGCTTCGCGCGCGGCCCGCGTGGAGAAGTCGAGAAAGTCGGTCCGCACCGGCTTCTTGACCTTGTAGGCGCGGTCTCCGTACAGCACGACCACCGCCGAATGAGTTTCGGCGAGTGCGGCGAAGGGATCGTTCGTCTCCATCGGTACCAGCGTCGCCGATGGCCCGGGAATTCGTGATGGACCAAAGTCACCGGAATGTGGACCATGCGGCCCGTGGTGCGTCGATGCGCTGGGTGCCGGGGCAGGAAATGCCGGAAACCGGAGACCATCAAGGCCTTTCGAATCTGCCGGGCGGCCGGGGCCGCCATACAGGATCGAATCACGGACTTCGACCAGTGAGGCGGCCACCATGACGATCGAGCAACCGCTACTGCGCCCGCTCTCCCGACCCGCGGCGCTGTGGCGCCGGTGGGTGGCGGCCGTGACGGTCGGGGAATTCCTCGGCTTTCTCGCCCCGGCGACCGCCGCCGCGGCGACCGCGCATGCCGGTGCCGGTGTCACGGCCGCCGCGATGCTGACCGCCGGTGCGGTGGAGGGGGCGGTCCTGGGCGCGTTCCAGTCCTCCGTGCTGCGATCCGCGCTGCCGCACTGGCGCGCGGCGCCCTGGATCGGGGTCACGGCGGCGGCCGCGGTGGTGGCGTGGACGCTGGGGATGATGCCGATGCTCTTCGGTGAACGGGTCGCACGGTGGCCGCTGTGGGTGCAGATTCCGGCGGTGGTGGCCGCGGGCCTGGTCGTGGTGTTCTCCCTGGGTGTCGCTCAGTGGACGGTGCTGCGCCACTACTGCGCGCGAGCGGCATTGTGGCCCTGGGGCAACGCCATCGGCTGGATCGCCGGGTTGTGCGTGTTCACCGCGGTGACCACCCCGTGGTGGCAGCCCGGGCAGTCGGCGGCGCAGATCGCCGCGATCGGGGCAGTGGGCGGGCTCGCCATGGCGGCCGCCGTCGCGGTGGTCACCGGGGTCTTTCTGGTCCGCACCATCGGGGAGGGCGAGGGTCGCACGCGAGGGTGAGGACGCGGCTCACCCGGTCATGGTCGCGCGCGGGCCGTGGATTCGCGGAAATGGGTGCAAAACCAGTCGCGGGCCAGTTCGGCCACCGCTTCCAGCGTGCCGGGCTCGGCGAACAGATGGGTGGCGCCGGGCACGATCTCGACGCGTGTCTCGCACGTCATCGCTCGCTGGGCGAACCGGTTCAATTCGATTACCGTCGGGTCGTTTCCACCCACGATCAACAGGGTCGGCGCTCGCACGGCGGTCAGATAGAGGTCGGCGAGGTCGGGCCGGCCGCCGCGGGAGACGACGGCGGCGATGCCCAGTTCCGGCGCGGCGGCCGCCCGCAGCGCGGCGGCGGCCCCGGTGCTGGCGCCGAAGTACCCGATCGGAAGGTCGTCGGCGTAGTGCAGCCCGGTGAGCCACCGCGTGACACCCGCCAGCCGATTCGCCAGCAGGCCGATATCGAAGACGTTGGCGCGGTCGAGCTCTTCGGCGGGGGTGAGCAGATCGAACAGCAACGTTCCGAGTCCGGCCCGCTGCAGGACGGTGGCGACGAATCGGTTGCGCGGACTGTGCCGGCTGCTGCCGCTGCCGTGCGCGAAGATGACGACGCCCGTCGCGGCTTCCGGGACCGTCAGGTGGCCGCTCAGTTCGGCCTTCCCGACGGTGATGGTGACCTCGTCGTCGACCAGCGGCGGATCGTCGGAATCGGCCACATCGGGTCGTTCGCGGGCGGCGACCGCCGCCCGGGCGAGCAGATCGACGACTTCGGCGTCGCTCGTCTGACCGAAGTGCCGGTACCACTGGCCGACCGCGTCGAAGAGCAGCGGCGTTTCCAGGCAGACGATGTCGTCTGCTTCCGGCCGCAGCGACGCCAATGCCTCGCGCGGGGCGACCGGAGTCGCGAGGACGATGCGGGCGGCGCCGCGGGCACGGGCCACGCGGCAGGCGGCGCGGGCGGTGGCCCCCGTCGCGATGCCGTCGTCGACGAGCACCACGGTCCGGCCACGCAGCGGCGGTCCGTCGCGCCCCTGCCGGTACATGTCGACGCGACGCGCAAGTTCCGCGCGTTCGTGCTTCTCCACCGCATCGATGTCGTCCTCGGACAGCCCGGTGCGGCGCACGACCAGGGTGTTGATTACCCGGGTGTCGTCCTCGCCGATCGCGCCGAAGGCGAGTTCGGGCTGATAGGGGACGCCCAGCTTGCGGATCACCAGCACGTCCAGCGGCGCGCGCAGTGCCCGCGCCACCTGGAAGGCGACGGGCACTCCGCCGCGCGGCAGGCCCAGCACGACGACATCGGTATCACGCAGGGCCATCAGGTGCGTCGCGAGCTTGCTGCCCGCCTCGACGCGATCACGAAACACCATCGAATGCCTCCTGCCGGGTTCTTGCGAAGCCCGCGGGCAGCACCGCATGCCGGCTCGGCACGGCCCACGCCCTGGCGCTACGGCGACCACCGGACCTCGGCGCGGAGTCCGAGGAGGTCCTCACCGATCTCACCGACCGGGTCGCCGACGTGCTCATCGGGTCTCATACGGCAACTATCCGCGTTCGCTCGCTCCGCCGAATCGTGCCGAAGGCTCCGATGCGTGGGACGTTGGTCAATTTTCTCGCCGGACTCTCCCTCGCGCTGCCCAGGGGCCGGCGCCGCCGCGGCGTGCAGCAATGTCACCGTTTCGTCGGTGGCGCGGCGGGCATCGGGAAGCTCAGGGGCGGGGCAGCGTGCCGATGGGGGTGCGATCGGGCATAGCGGTGTGCGCCGCTCGCGCCAGCGGCCGCAGCAACTCGGCGAGGCGTCCGGTCGCCGCGGACCCGATCTCCCGCCACGGCCGCGCGGCCAAATCGTCGGTGCGCCTTTCGATCTCGTCGAATTCGGCGCGACCGGCCGAGGTGGGCCGACCGTCCGCGTCGAGCCAGCCGCGGTCGGTCAGGCCCGCGATCGCGCGATCCCACTGCTCGTCGTCCCACCCGCGAGCCGGTTGCAGGATGTCGCGTCCGGAATCGGTGGCGGCGCGCCAGGCCAGACTCTGACATCCGGTCAGTCCGGCGGTGGTCAGCGCGGCGACATGGCCGTCACCTCGGTGCTCGCGCAGCACCGTGCAGGCGTGCCACAGGACCGACAGCGGGTCGCCGGGCCAGGTCAGGTCGGCATTGGCGGCGGCGAGGGGTTTGCCTTCGAGTTCGACCGCTGCCGCGGCCCGCCGGGCCAGTTCGGCCGCCTCGGCGTACTCCTCGTCGGTTCCGCCGAGCCGGATCAGCGCGGCGCGGGCGCCGGCGGAGCGGGCCGCGAGCACTCGCTGCGGCGTCGCCAACTCCCACACGCCCGGCAGCGCGCGAGCCACCATGGCGGGGGAGAAGCCGAAGAAGGCCGCCGTCACCACGCCGGGACCGACCGGCCCGAACGGCGCCGATCGACCGCCGAAATAACCGCGCCAGAAGCCGCGCAGACCCGCCTGCTCGAATTCGGCCCGGCATTCCGGGGCGAAATAGGTCACCGCGTGGATCGGCTCGAACACCGCCCACATCTCGCGTGCTGAAATCACCCGCACCCCTTGTCTGTTCGCATCCTCCGGCAAGTGGATCACCTCGATCCTAGGTACCTCCGGAATCCCGCCACCCCGCCACCGCCATCGTGGTCAGGTCGGGATGAGGGCGAGCCCGACCACGCCGAGGACGTACACGACGAGCACGGTCAGCGAATCCGGTCCCATCCGCAACCATTGGCGGCGGGGACGGAACACCAGGCCGGTCATGTAGACGAGGGTGAGCACGCCGCCGAGGGCGGTGAGGTAGATATCGGTGTTGTGGGCTCGAGGAAGCACCGACGACCCCGAGAGCAACGTCGCGAGCAGAAACAGCACCGGGAGGAACGCGTTTCCGCCGAAGATGTCGCTGACGGCGAGTTTGTAATCACCCATGCGCGTGGAGGTCAGTCCGGTCGACAGTTCGGGCAGTGAGGTGGCCGCGGCCAGCACCGTGGCGCCGAACACGACTCCCGACATTCCCCAGCGGCCGAACAGTTCCTCACCGCTGCGCTCGATGCACACGCCCGCGGCCAGGGTGACCACGGCGGCCCCGGCGAAGATCAGCGCCGTCCGGCCGGTGCCGACCCCGCGACGCGTGGCGTGATCCTCCTTCGTGGCCGTGGAGTGCCCGGCCGGACGGTCCTGGCCGCCGGGCGCGTCGCCGGCCTCGTGCCACGGCAGGCTGCGTCCCGCCCGGCGCAGCAGCAGCAATCCGATGGCCCACAGCACCGCGATGAGCACGACTCCCGGCGTCATCCGCCAGGCGATGACGTCGGACGGCATCTGGGTGGACATCACGACGAGCAGCAGCAACGCCACGACCAGCGCGCCTTCCAGCAGCAGTGTCAGCGAGGCGGCCAGATAGGTCAGCGGCGCGCGCGGGCGGACACCGGCGGCGTCGAGCGCGACGAGGACGACGGTCTGCAGCGCGATCCCGCCGAGAATATTGCCGACTGCCACGTCGAGCTGATGCGCGAGCGCCGCACTGGCGGTGATCGCGATCTCGGGCAGATTGGTGGCGACGGCCAGTAGCAGGACCCCGCCGAGCGCCTCACCGAGGTGCCAGCGCTGCGACAGCACATCCGTGGTGTCGGAGAGTTTCACGCCGGCCACCCAGATGGCCGCGGCGCAGGCCAGGAAGATCAGCAACAGCAACGGCGAAGACAGTGCGCTCATGATGGCGCAGTCATAGCCGCGGTCCCCAGGATTCAAACTGGGCACATCCGCCCCACGGGCCACGACTCGGCGAGCGATGTAGCCCAGCTCACACCGTCGGCGCGCAGCGGCCGTCAGCGTGCCCGATTCGCAGCGAAACATGCTGTACGAGAAGTGGTTTCGTGGTGAATCGCACCACCGGGTGCGCTGCCGGTGTAGCGCGGCCGTGAGCGGGTAGCCGCCGGAAAGTGCGTAATCGACGGGGGCGGTGGCGGGCGGCGAGACGCGGTGCCCGCAACCGGCCGCCGATGTGGATCAAGGAGGGCTGATGCGGACGGTGACGTCCATGCCGCAGCAGATCACCGTGGACGAACAGGTGTGGATTCCGATGCCGGACGGGGTGCGGCTGGCCGCCAAGGTGTGGCGGCCGGTCGCCTCCGACGACGCCCCGGTGCCCGGCATCCTCGAATACATCCCGTATCGCAAGCGGGATCTGAGCGCGGTGCGGGATTCGATTCACCACCCGTATCTCGCCGGCCACGGCTACGGCTGTGTCCGCGTCGACCTGCGCGGCACCGGCGAGTCGGAGGGAGTGCTCGCCGACGAATACCTGGAACGAGAGCATCTCGACGCCGAAGCGGTGCTCGCCTGGATGGCGGCGCAGCCGTGGTGCAACGGCCGGCTCGGAATGATGGGCATCTCCTGGGGCGGCTTCAATGCGCTGCAGGTGGCGGCCCGCAAACCCGCGGGGCTCGAGGCGATCGTGATCTCCTCGTTCACCGACGATCGCTATTCCGACGACATGCACTACATGGGCGGCGCCCTGTTGTCGGACAACATCGCCGAATCGGCGACGATGTTCGCCTACAGCACGCTGCCGCCCGATCCCGCGCTGGTCGGCGAGCGATGGCGGGAGATGTGGCTGGAACGGCTGGAGAACTGCAGCCTCTGGGCCGCGAACTGGCTCGAGCACCAGCGCCGCGACGACTACTGGCGGCGGGCGTCGGTCTGCGAGAACTACGCCGACGTCCAGATTCCGGTGCTGGCCTCCAGCGGCTGGGCCGACGGCTATTCCAACGCCGTCGCACGGCTGCTCGAGAACCTGGAAGTTCCGCGCAAGGGCCTCATCGGCCCGTGGTCGCACAAATATCCACATCTCGGCGAACCCGGCCCCGCGATCGGCTACCTGCAGGAGGTGGTGCGCTGGTGGGACCATTGGCTCCGCGATATCGACAACGGCGTGATGGACGGGCCGATGCTGCGCACGTGGATGCAGGAGAGCGTGCCGCCGTCCACGTCCTACGAACAGCGGCCTGGCCGCTGGGTCGGTGAGCCGGCGTGGCCCTCACCGCACGTGCGGGCCGTGGCGCACCCGCTGGCACGCACTCGGATCGCGCGCCCGGACGAGCCGGTGGCCCCGGCGGCGCTCGCGGTCGAGTCGCCGCTGTCGGTGGGACAGTTCGCCGGGAAGTGGGCGTCCTACAGCGCTCCGCCGGATCTGCCCTACGACCAGCGCGAAGAGGACGGCGGCTCGCTGGTGTTCGACACCGACGCGCTGACCGAACGCTGCGAGATCCTGGGCGCGCCGACCGTGACGCTGGAGGTGTCGGCCGACAAACCGGTGGCGATGGTCGCGGCCAGGCTCTCGGATGTCGCCCCGGACGGCCGCGCCACCCGGGTCACCTACGGCCTGCTCAACCTGACCCACCGCGACGGGCACGACGAACCGGAGCCGCTGGAACCGGGTCGGCGCTACCGCGTCACCGTCCAGCTCAACGCCGTGGCCCAGGCCTTCCCGCCGGGTCACCGGATCCGGTTGTCGCTGTCGACGTCGTACTGGCCGCTGGCGTGGCCGCCGCCGGAACCGGCCCTGGTCACCGTGTACACCGAAGGCAGCGCGCTGACGCTGCCGATCCGCCCGGTCGCCGAATCCGACGATGTCGCGGTGCGCCCGTTCGAGGAGCCGGAAGGCGCCGAGCCGATGCGCACGACGCAGATCAGCCCTGGCGAGCAGAAATGGACGGTCTCGCGCGACCTGATCGAATACCGGTCCGCGCTCGACATCGTCAAGGACGCCGGCCTCGTCCGCTTCGACGAGCACGATCTCGACGTCGACCGCCGCGTCCACGAACGCTACAGCTGGAAGGCGGACGAATTCTGTTCCGCCACAGCGGAAACGTCGTGGTCGATGAGTTTCGCCCGCGGCGACTGGCGGGCCCGCACCGAGACCCGGACCCGCGTCACCTGTACCTCGACCGAATTCCTCGTCCACGCCGAACTCGACGGATTCGAGGGTGAACAGCGAATGTTCTCGCGGAACTGGAAGAGGGTGATCCCCCGTGACCATGTTTGACCTGGAGCCGGTAGCCCCGGTGAACCACGCGAAACCGAGTCTGCGCAGCCGGATGCTGATCGCGGGCATGCGAATGACCCACGCGGACAAGACCTTTGCCGACGCGCACGCGCTACGGGAGAGCATCCGCAAGAGCCAGCGGCCCGACCGCGACCGCCCGCCGGCCGAATTGCACACCCATTACTGGGTGACGCGCCGCACCATGCAGGGTCGGCCGGTCTACACCATCCGGCCACTCGAGGGCGGCACCTCGCGCCACGTCCTCTACCTGCACGGTGGCGCCTACGTGCACCAGATCCAGCACGACCACTGGAAGTTCCTGGCGCGACTGGTCGACCGGACCGGATGCAGCGTCACCGTGCCGCTCTACCCGCTCGCGCCCGCACACCACGGCGACGACACGGTGGCCATGGTGCGCGCCGTGCACGACGAGGTTTTCGCGCACACGGCCTCGGAGAACAAGGTGTTCATGGGTGATTCCGCCGGCGCCGCGCTGGCGCTGGTGCTGGCGCGCGAGCTCGGCGCGACGGAGGCGGTCCCGCCCAAGGAGGTCGTGATGATCTCACCGTGGCTCGACGTGACCATGACCGATCCCATGGCCCGGGCTCTCGAGCCGTGCGACCCCTACCTCGGCGTCGCGGGACTGGCCGAGGCCGGTCGCCTGTACGCGGGTGACCTCGACCGGTGCGATCCGATGATCAGCCCGCTGAACGCGCCCGCCGCGACGCCCGGGCGCCTCAACCTGTTCGTCGGCACCCGCGACATCCTGTTGGCCGATGCCCGGCGCTTCCGGGCGCGGTGCGTGCGTGAGGGTGTCGAACTCGCCTACTTCGAATATCCGGGAATGTTCCACGCGTGGCATCTCTCGGATGTTCCCGAGGCGCGGCACGCGATGCGCCGGCTGGTGCGGATCGTGCAACGCCCGGCGCCCCGGCCGGATGCCAGGGAATCGATGCACGCGCCCGTGGAAAACATTTCGAAATGAGGAATTCGTGAGCACTGCCGACATCTTCGTAATCGGTCTCGACGACGGAAATCTGCGCACCCTCGAGCAGATTCCGGATGCGCAGCGGTTCCGGTTCCACCCACTGCTCGGAATCGAGGAAACGCAGGAGGGCGAGATTCCGATCGAGGACCTGTTGTACAAAGCGCACGAAACACTGAAGGGCTTCGACGGCGATATCGCGGCTGTCGTCGGTTACTGGGATTTCCCGGTGACCGCCCTGGTTCCGATGTTGTGTGAACAGTTCGGACTGCCCAGCGCCGATCTCGAGGCAGTGGTCAAATGCGAGCACAAGTACTGGAGCCGGATCGAGCAGAGCAAGGTGATCGACGAGATCCCGAAGTTCGGAATCGTCGATCTCGACGGTGAGGCCCGGCTGCCCGAGGGGATGAACTATCCGGTGTGGCTCAAGCCCGTCAAGTCCTTCTCCTCGGAACTGGCGTTCCACGTCCACGACGATCGCGAGTTCGAGGCGGCGGTCGAACAGATCCGCGAGGGCGTCGGCCGTGTCGGCAAACCGTTCGAATTCGTACTCGACCGGATCGAACTTCCGCCGGAGATCGCCGCGATCGGCGGCCAGGCCTGCCTGGCCGAGGAAACGCTCACCGGAGTGCAGGCCGCGACCGAGGGATACGTCTATCGCGGGCAGGTCACCGTCAACGGCGCCCTGGATTCGATCAACTATCCGGATACGCCCTGCTTCCTGCGGCATCAATATCCGTCCCAGTTGCCGCCCGAGGTCGTGGCGCGGATGACCGAGATCTCCGAGCGCGTCATAGCGCAGATGGGCCTGGACAATTCGACCTTCAGCATCGAATTCTTCTGCGAGCCGGAGACGGGACGGGTCTCGGTCCTGGAGATCAACGCCCGCCATTCGCAATCGCACGCCGACATGTTCTATGCCGTGGACGGCGTGCCGAATCACCACTGCATGGTGCGACTGGGCCTCGGCCTCGATCCGCGGCTGCCGAAGGGCCAGGGCCGCTACGACATCGCCGCCAAGTGCTACCACCGCCGCTTCTCCGACGCGATCGTGACCAGAATTCCCACGGCGGCCGAGATCGAGCGGATCCAGGACGACATTCCCGGCGTCACCATCGAAGTGGTTCCCAGCGAGGGAACCCGGCTGTCGGATATGCCGGCGCAGGACAGCTACAGCTACGAACTGGCGGATCTCTTCATCGGCGCCGACAGCGAAGCGGATCTGATCGCCAAATACGAACGCTGTGTCGAGGCCCTGCACTTCGAATTCGACGAGGAGG
>NZ_BDBN01000120.1 GCF_001613005.1 Nocardia nova NBRC 15556
CGGCGCGGTCCGGCTGCTCGCGCAGGGTCGAGGCCAGCGCACGATGGGCGGCACGGCGGGCGGCAGGCTGCGCCCCGGCGGGGATCGCCGACCGCATCAGCGGATGACGGAATCGCACTGCGCCGGAATCGATCTCGATCAACCCCGCGGTGACGGCGGGGGTCAGGTCCGCGTCGTCGACCGGGCCGCCGAGCAGCAGTGCGGCGGCCGCGAGCGTTTCCGCTACCGACAGTTCGTCGAGCGCGGCGAGCAGCAGGACGGTGCGGGTCGTCTCGGGCAACTGATCGGCCCGCAGACCGAACGCACGTTCCAGCCGCTCGGTGAGCGGCAACGCCGCCTCGGGCCGGTCGGTGGCCGAGGGTAATTCCTTCAGCGCCAACGGATTTCCGGCCGCGGCCGCCAAGACCCGTTCTCGCCGGTGATCGTCGAGGCCGGGCGCGGCGGTGTCGAGCAGCTGCCGCGCCTCCTCCTCGCCCAGTCGCGAGAGCGCCAGCGTCGGGTGCCCGGCCTGCGACAGCGCCGCCTGCGCGTCCCGGGTGGCGGCGACCAGCACAATCGGCTCGGATTCCAGCCGGCGGGCGAGGAAGCCGAGCACGCCGGCGGTGGCGGCATCGAGCCAGTGCAGGTCCTCCACCACCAGCAGCAGCGGCTGTTCGGCCGCCCGATCACTGAGCAGGGTCAGCAGCGCCGCACCGATCAGATATTCGCTCGGTGCGGCCACGTCGACGAATCCGAGCGCGGCGTTCAGTGCCGCGGCCTGGGTGGGCGGCAGCGCATCGATGCCGGTACGCAGCGGGAACACGATCTGATGCAATCCGGCGTAGGGCAGCTGCTGTTCGGCCTCGGTCGCGGTCACGGTCACGACCCGGACGCCCGCCAGCCTGGCCATCGCCGCGACCTCGTGCAGCAGCGCGGTTTTACCGATCCCCGCTTCGCCCGCGATGACGACGACGCCGCCGCGCTCGGCGATGCCGGTGATCGACTCGTCCAGATATTTGAGTTCCGATTCCCGTCCGACCAGCGACATCCGTGAGCACTCCTGTCCGGTCCCGGCACCGGCCGGCGCCGGTCACCGCGGGGCGATAGCAACACACCGAGCGAACTCGGCATGCCGTCGACACTATCGGTTCCACGGGCGAACCAGCGGACTCCGGGGCGCGATCCCGGCCGGGAACAGGCTCGGAATGCCGCGGGCGGCGGCGATGAACACCACCTCGCCCGGACGGCCCGTCGACGCACGAGCAGTAACCCGACCTGACCTTTTCCGTGCGATGCGGTCCCGGCTGTTATCGTCGGGCGGAGTCGGTAGATCAAGGAGACCAGACATGGTTGGTGAACTCGACATCTCCGGATAGACCCGGAAGTCACGGCCACCGGTAGGCGCACGCGGCGCCGCCGACGTGGCCATGTCGTCGTTCACCCGATCACCCTGCGGCGCGATCGCACCGTGCCGCAACGACTTTCGAGGTCTCACCATGTCCGATGCCTTCATCGTCTGTTCGAACCTGTCGTTCACCTGGCCCGACGACACCCCGGTGTTCCGGGATCTGTCCTTCAGCGTGCCGGGCGGACGGACCGGCCTGGTCGCCCCCAACGGCGCCGGGAAGACCACCCTGCTGCGCCTGATCGCCGGCGAGCTGACCCCTTCGGCGGGCAGCATCACCGTCGACGGCGCCCTGGGATATCTGCCGCAGAATCTGCCCCTGACCGGAGAGCTGACGGTCGCTGAAGTTCTCGGCATCGCACCGGTGCTGGCCGCGCTGGCGGCCGTCGAATCCGGCGACACCGACGAGCGGCACTTCACCACCATCGGCATCGACTGGGACATCGAGGAACGCACGCGCGCTCAACTGGACCGGCTCGGGCAGGGCGCGTTGCCGCTCGACCGGCGGCTGCACACCCTCAGCGGCGGGCAGATCGTCTCGCTCGGACTGGCCGCGCAGCTCCTGCGGCGACCGGATGTGCTGCTGCTCGACGAACCCACCAACAACCTCGATCTCGAGGCGCGCCACCAGCTCTACGACGTGCTCACCGACTGGAACGGCTGCCTGCTGCTGGTCAGCCACGACCGGGCCCTGCTCGACCGCACCGATCGCATCGCCGAACTCTACGACGGCGAAATCCGTTACTACGGTGGCAGTTTCACCGACTACGAGCAAGCGGTGCAGGCCGAGCAGGCGGTGGCGGAGAAGAACATCCGCACCGCTGAACAGGAGGTCAAGCGCGAGAAGCGGGAATTGCAGCAGGCTCGCGAACGCGCCGCGCGCCGGGCGAGCAACGCGCAGCGCAATCTCGGCAACGCCGGACTGCCGAAGATCTTCGCCGGCACCATGAAACGCAATGCCCAGCAGTCGGCGGGTCGCGCGAACGAAACCCACGGCGCCCGGCTGGACGCCGCGAAGAACCGCCTCGACGAGGCCGGGCGGGCGCTGCGCGAAGAACAGCGCATCGTGCTGAACCTGCCCGATACCGAGGTCCCGGCCGGCCGCACGCTGTTCGCCGCCGAGCACATCCGGTTCCGCTTCGGCGAGCGCGAGTTGTTCGCCGGCGAGGGCGCCGATCTCACCGTCCGCGGACCCGAGCGCATCGCCTTGACCGGACCCAACGGCGCGGGCAAGTCCACGCTGCTGCGCATCGTGCACGGCGACCTCACCCCCGACAGCGGTACCGTTACCCGCGCCGACGGCCGGATCGCCTACCTGTCCCAGCGGCTGGACCTGCTCGATGCCGACCGGACCGTGGCGGAGAATCTGGCCGCCGCCGCCCCGCACCTGCCCGCCGCGCAGCGGATGAATCTGTTGGCGCGCTTCCTGTTCCGCGGCTCGCGCGCCCATCTGCCGGTCGGCGTCCTCTCCGGCGGGGAGCGACTGCGGGCCACACTGGCCTGCGTGCTGTTCGCCGAACCCGCGCCGCAACTGCTGTTGCTCGACGAACCCACCAACAACCTCGATCTGGTGAGTGTCGGACAGCTGGTCGGCGCCCTGGAGTCCTATCGGGGCGCGATCGTGGTCGTCAGTCACGACGAACACTTTCTCGCCGAGGTGCGGGTGAGCCGGCACTTGCGACTCGCGGACGGCCGCCTGGCCGACGACAACGCCGCCGTATCCGCCGAACCCCCGTCTCCCCGATAACACCCGACGGCTCCGAAACCGAGCGTGGCGGCGGTCGAATCGAGCGTTTCGTCCGCCGCCATCGGGGGACGACCGGTTTCGGTGTCACGCGGATCGCGCGTCGGGGCGGCTCGCGCGCTCACGCCCCGTCGCCGACCGTTCCCACCACTGGCAGGTACGACCTTCTGCCCGCCACTAGAATCGGCGTGTTGTCGTACCTACCGCAGCGATCGGTAACCACCGATTAGCCCGAGTCGCACACAATCCACACTCCCCTGCGCGCCGGCGCCATCCGCCCGGCGCCGGATTTCCGCAAAACTGCTGCTGACGCGCCCCACTCGGGGACATCGGCGGTAGGCCCGCGACCGCTCGCCGATACCCCACGCGAAAAGTATTTCCGGAGAAGGCTTTTCACATTAGATCTTCCGAAACAGGCCATCGATCTGCACGTTTCGTGTGTAGGCTACCGCCCGGTAGCTGTTCGACGGCCGAGGGGTGGCGGCTGATGTAGTAGACGAGGATCCGGTGATGCAGGGCAGGGAATCCGTCGAATCTCCCCATTTACCCGACACACTCGGCGCCGGCCGGCGCACCTGGGCGTTCTGGCTGGGCCTGACGGCCACCACCGGCGGAGTGCTGCTGCACCTGCCGATGTTCCGGATGGCCCGGGACATGGGCTACCGCATGGCGGGAATGCCCATGGACACCGCGATGATCTGCGGTATGGCGCTGATCGTGGCCGGATTGGCGCTGACCACCTACGGCCTTTTCCCGACTCGATCGGTGCACCACCGGGTGGTCGCGCTGCGGGTGCGCGCCCTCGACGACGCCCCCATCAACCGCGTGCACGTGGTGCTGATGCTGGTGATGGCGGCCGCGATCACCATCGATGTGATGAAGCCGACGACACTGTCGTTCGTGGTACCCGGAGTCGGCGCCGAATACCACCTGAGAACACCGGCCAACCCGCATGTCGACGCGCTGCCGGTCGCGTTGCTGCCGCTGTCGGGCATCGCGGGCACCGTACTCGGCTCGCTCCTGTGGGGCTGGCTCGGCGACCGGATGGGACGCAAGGCCGCCATCCTGCTGGCCGGAATCTTCTTCGTGGGCACCTCGATCTGTGGCGCGATGCCCAGTTTCGAATGGAACGTGGCGATGTGTTTCGTCATGGGGCTGGGCGCCGGGGGGATGTTGCCGATCGCGTTCACGCTTCTCTCGGAGACCATCCCCGCCCGGCATCGCGGCTGGTTGCTGGTGCTGATCGGGGGTGACATCGCCGGCGCCTACATCGTCACCAGCTGGCTTTCGTCGACCATCGGGCACACCTACAGCTGGCGCAGCCTGTGGCTGCTCGGGTTGCCGACAGGATTCCTGCTGGTGCTGCTGGTGCGCTGGATCCCGGAATCGCCGCGCTACCTGCTGGCCGTCGGCCGTCACCGCGAGGCCGAAGACGTGCTGCGCACCTACAACGCCGAGATCGTCCCGGTCGAGCACAGCGAACTGGCCGCCGAGGACGGCGTGCGCGACGGGTTCGGACAATTGCTGCGGCGGCCGTATCTCGGTGTCACCGTGGTGTTGTCACTGATCGGGCTCGGGGTCGGCTTGGTCACCTACGGATTCCAGTTGTGGTTGCCGACCAATCTGCGCAATCTCGGATTCAGCGATGTGACCGCCGATCGCATCCTGCGCGATTCCGCCCTCATCGGATTCCCGCTGAACTTCGCCGTCGCCTACTGCTATCACCGTTCCACCAAATGGACCCTCATCACGCTGGGCGCGCTGCTGGCGGTTACCCTGGCCGGATTCGTGATACTCGGCGACCATGTGGCCGACCACCGGCTGCTGCTCAATACCCTTCTGGTAGTGCCCATCTGGGGTTCCAGCTCGATCGTGGCGGTGATCGTCGCCTACGGCGCGGAGATCTACCCGACCCGGATCCGCTCGCGCGGCAGCGGTGTCGCGGCGGCCATGACGAAGGCCGGCGGCGTCGGTGTGATCGCACTGGTGGTGCTGGCGGTGGCCGCGCCCTCGATCAGCGTCATGGCCTTGATCAGTGCGGTGCCGATCGCGCTGGCGACGATCGCGGCGGTGGTCTACATCGTGGAGACGCGGCGCCGCTCCCTGGAGGACATCACCGCCGCCGAACTGCGAACGGTGGCGGCGGCATGAGCGCGACTGCCTGTGAATCCGGTGCCGCGGTGGCACAGTCGTTACGAGATCGCTTGATCCACGCGACTATTCAACTCATCTCCGCGGAGGGCCTGACCTCCCTGACCGTGCGACGAGTGTCGCGGATCTGCGAAGTGTCGACCATGGCGATCTACTCCAATTTCAGCGGAATGCCCGGACTGCTGCGCGCGGTGGGCTCGGCCGGATTCGCCCAGCTCTCGGCCCGGCTGGCCGAGTGTGGGTGCACCGACGACCCGATCACCGACATTCTGGTGCTGGGCTTCGTCTTTCGCGACGAAGCGCTGCGCAAACCCGAACTGTTCCGCCTGATGTTCGCCACCGAATCACCCAGGGCGGAGGTGAAGCTGCATCGCGGCAACATCCTGTCCGGTACCGGTGATTCGGACTTCGACAACTTCGCCGAGAGTTTCGACCACGTGGTGCGGGCGACCCAGCGCGCCCTCGACGCCGGCCTGGTTCGCGCGGAGAACGCACGGGCGGCGGCGGCCCAATTCTGGACGGGTCTCTACGGTTTCATCCAGCTGGACATGGCCGGGCTCTACGGAGACGAGGGCGTCGGCGAGGTACTGCTGCCCTCGATCGTGAACATCATGATCGGCATGGGCGCCGATCCCGAGTGGGTGCAGCGCTCGGTGCACCGCGCGGTGGAGCGCGTGCTCTCACCCACGTCCTGACCGGCGGCGCAGCCGCACGCCGGCGCGCTGCATGCGAGCCATCGCGCGTTCGGCGAAACCGTTGCGCTTGGGTAGCAGTTCGAGTTGCAGCAACAGTTCGTTCAGGTCCCAGGTGGCCTTGCTACGCCAGATCAGCCCCTCGCGAAACTGCCAGATGTCGACCACGAACAGGTCGAACTTCTTGCCGGTACCGGCGAATCCGGGCGGATCGATCGGCCCCGTATTGGTGCCGGTCATCCGCCACGGCACGATCGCGGCCAGCCCATCGGCGGTGACGGCGGGCTCGAACACGAGGTGATAGGCCACATCCGGAAACGAGCGCACGGTGTCGTCGACGAATGCCGCGACCGCGGACCGGCCGATCATGACATGTTCTTCGGACGGGTCGAGCCAGCGGGTGTCCTCGCTGACGCAGGCGGCGACGGCGGCGGCGTCACCGGCGTTCCACCCGGCGATGTAGTGGTCGACGAACCCGCGCAGCCAGGCGGGGTCGGTAATCGGGTCGGCTCCCGGATCGAGCGCGAATTCACCGGATTTCATGACGGCTGAATGTACCCGAATAACAATGTCATGAATGGCGGTGACATTGTTATTTCACCGGGCCCGGCGCGCACGCCGGCCGATAACGATGTCATTGTTCGATCATATGGCGCAGATGGCCGCAAATAACATCGTCATGGCTCGGACATAATCACTGTCGAGCTCCGGGAAATAACATCGTCAGCCCGAAAATAACACTGTCAGCAGGCCGGATGTCATTTCGAAAATTCAGCGCACCATGCCCTCGAGTCAACTCGCACAACGACTTTCGACAATTCTCCAACCGCCGCGAGCGGTTCGTATCTATGCTCGCTGTTGTTCGTATATGAATGGTTCGACCGCTTCCGTGCACATGTGCACGACTCGGTGCAGACAATCAGAGGACCGCGCAATGTCCGATGCAGCAATCGTCGGGATCGGCTGTCGTTTTCCCGGCGGTATCGACGGTCCGGACTCGTTCTGGGATTTCGTGCTCCGCCGCGGCGACGGCGTCGTCGAGGTCCCGGCCGATCGGTGGAGTCTCGACAAGTTCTACGACCCGGATCCCGACGCCCCCGGGCGCATGTACACCCGTCACGGCGGCTTCCTGACGCATTCGCTGTGGGATTTCGACGCCGACTTCTTCGGCATCTCCCAGCGCGAGGCCGCCATCCTGGACCCGCAGCAGCGGCTGTTGCTCGAGGTGGCCTGGGAGGCACTCGACGACGGCGGGATGGCCGGGCGGGTCGGCGGGCGCGATATCGGCGTATTCGTCGGCGGCTTCATGATGGACAATGCGGTGAGCCGCAATGTCGTTCGCGCCTCGATCAATTCGCACACCCCGACCAGTTCCTCGCACACGCTGCTCTCGGCCCGGATCGCGTTCCTGCTCGATCTGCACGGGCCCACCATGACCATCGACACCGCATGTTCGTCCTCCCTGGTGGCGCTGCACCAGGCCGTGCGAGCGCTGGAGACCGGAGAATGTTCGGCGGCGATCGTCGGGGGCACCAACGCGATGCTGCAGCCGGAGACGTTCGTCTCCATGTGCAAGGGCCGGTTCCTGGCCGTGGACGGGCACTGCAAATCCTTCGACGCCGACGCCGACGGGTACGGCCGCGGTGAAGGTGCCGGTGCGATCGTCGTCAAACCGCTCGACGCGGCGGTCCGTGACGGCGACCGCATCTACGCCGTGGTGCGCGGCAGCGGGGTGAATCAGGACGGCCGCACCCTGGCCGTGCCGGTCCCGAATCCGGTTGCGCAGCAGCAGCTCGCCGAGCGGGTGCGGCAGCAGGCGGGGATCGCCGCGCACGACATCGGCTTCGTCGAGGCGCACGGCACCGGAACTCCGGTGGGCGATCCGATCGAGATGACCGCGCTGGGCGCGGTGTACGGGGCCGTGCCGGAACGCACGGAGGCGCTGCCGGTCGGGTCGGTGAAGAACAATATCGGGCACACCGAGGCCGCGGCGGGCGTCGCCGGCGTTATCAAGGCCGCGCTCACCGTGCATCACCGCACGATCGCCCCGCAGGCACGGCTGGACAAGCCCAATCCGGAGATCGATTTCGACGGCCTGGGCCTGCGGGTGCCGTTGCGCGCCGAACCGCTGCGACAGCCGGTGGTCGCCGTCAACAGCTTCGGCTACGGCGGAACCAACGCGCATGTGCTGATCGGGCCGGCGCCCGAGACGGCCGAACCAGCCCGCATCGCATCGTCTTTGCCCGTCCTGCCGTTGTCGGCGCGAAACGAGTCCGCGCTGCGCGTGCTGGCGGCCGAGCTGTGCGTGGCATCGGATGCGGTGCCGCCGCACCACTTGACCGCCGCGGCATGGGTGCGGCGCGCACACCACCCGCTGCGCACGGCCTTCGTCTACACCGACGGCGACGATCTCCGAGCGCAGCTGACCGAATTCGCGGCCGGTGGCGGCCGGACACCCGCACGAGCGATCTCCGAGGGGAGCACGGATCCGGTGTTCGTGTTCAGCGGAATGGGGCCGCAGTGGTGGGCGATGGGCCGGGCTCTGCTCGAAGCCGACGGTCCCGGCGCCGCCGCCGCTCGCGAGATCGATCGAGAGTTCCGGGCACTGGCCGGCTGGTCGGTTCTCGCGGAATTGCTCTGTGACGAAGACGATTCGCGGATCACCCGCACCGAGATCGCCCAGCCGGCGAACTTCGTCGTGCAGGCAGCGCTCACAGCCGAGCTGGCCGCGCTGGGGATCCGTCCGGCCGCGGTGGTCGGTCACAGCGTCGGCGAGGTGACCGCTGCCTACGTATCCGGTTCGCTGACAGCGGCGCAGGCGGTCGCGGTGAGCTATCACCGTTCCCGGTTGCAGGCCACCACCGCGCACACCGGCGGCATGCTGGCCGTCGGTCTCGCGGAGGCCGAGGCGCGGGAACTGGCGGCAGACGCCTCCGGCATCGATATCGCGGCGGTGAACAGTCCCTCGGCGGTCACACTGGCAGGCGATGTGACGGTACTGCGCGACCTCGCCGACCGCCTCACCGCCGACGGCACGTTCGCACGGATGTTGCGGGTGGAAGTGCCGTATCACAGTCGCCGCATGGATCCCGTTCTCGACGAGCTGCGCACCGAACTCGCGGCCCTGTCCCCCGCGGCGGCCACGATTCCGGCCTACTCCACGGTCACCGCACAGCGCGCGACCGGTGACGATTGGGATGCCGACTACTGGTGCCACAATGTGCGCGACACGGTACGGTTCGCCGACACCGTCGCCACGATGCTCGCCGACGGGCACCGGGTGTTCCTGGAGATCGGTGCGCATCCGGTCCTCAGCGGCAGCATCCGCGAAATCCTGCTGGATCACGGCGTGACCGGGGCCGCCGTGCCGACGCTGGCCCGCGGTGGTGACGACCACGCGAATCTGCACAGCGCCCTCGCCGACCTCTACCGCGCGGGAACGCTCGACGGTGACCGGCTGCCTGCCGGAATCGACACGGCCACACCGCATCTGGACCTGCCACGCTATCCGTGGCAGCGCCGGCGCATCTGGTCGCAACAGCCGGAGACCGAACTCGACCGGCTCGGCACGCCCGGCGGCTACGCCCTGCTCGGCGACCGCACCGCGGCCACCGCACCGGAATGGGAGGTGCAGCTGTCGGTATCGAATCTGCCGTGGCTGCACGACCATGTGGTCGCGCAGGCGGTCGTGCTGCCCGGCGCCGCCTACCTCGACACCGCGCTCAGTGCGGTCGCCGCGCGCACCGGCCGCGACACCTTCGGCCTGGAAGGGGTCGAATTCGTCAGCCCGCTGGTGATCGAAGACCACGATGTACCGGTCGTGCGGATCGGCGTGGAGGAGAGCACCCGGCGTTTCACGATCCGATCCCGCCCGGCCACCGGCTCGGACTGGACGGTCAACGCCTACGGCCGGCTCGTCGAGGCCGATATCGACTCCTGTCGCATCGACACCGATCCCGCACCCGATGCGGTCGAGATCGCCAGCGACACCGTCTACGAGCGAATGGCCGCACACGGGCTCCGCTACGGTCCCGCCTTCCGCCGGTTACGCCACATCGCCGTCGGCGCCGACACCGTGCTCGCCCGCGTCGACGGCAGCGATCGCGATCGCGCCCACCGCCATCTGGCGCACCCCGCCATCGTCGATGCCGCGTTGCAGTGCTTCGCGGCGCTGTACGCGAACAAGTCCGGCCCGCAGCCCGATTCGGACGACGATGTCGTCGTTCCCGCGTCGATATCGGGAGTCCGCCGACACGGCCCCCTGCCGGAGGATCCGGTGGTGGTCGTGACGCGCGATCCGGCCGACGCGCTGCGTGCCGACGTCCGGATCGCCGCCCCCGACGGCACGGTCGCGATGAGCCTGCTCGGGGTGCGGTTCCGTAACCTCACCGCCACACGCTCACTCACCGAACGGCTCGACGAGCTGTTCTACGAACCGGTCTGGGAGATCGTCACCGACGGCGGCGACCCCGCGGCCGCCCCGGCTCCGGACGAGGCGTTCGTGGTGATCAATCTCGGGGCGCAGATCTGCCAGCGCGCCAAGGAGATCGCCACGTCGCGAACGGTCGAGCCGGTGACGGTCGGTGAACACTCCGGGGCGTACGACGCCGCCGCGCTCGCCGATCTGTTCCGGACCGCCGCGCGGGACTCGGGCAGACTGCGCGTAGTGGTCGCCGCCGGTGAGGATCTCGACCCCGCCGCCGGCGTACACGGCACGGCAGAGGTCGCCCGCGCGGTGAAACAGCTTCTCGCCGAAACGGATTCGGGTGCGGTGGAGGTCCGGGGTGTGATCGTCACCGAGAACGCGTTGTGTCTGCCGATCGACGATTTCGCCCGCCTCGACCATGCGGCGCTCACCGGCGCCCGCCGCGAACTGCTCAACGAACTACCGGCCGGGCACTGGCGGCTCGTCGATACCGAACCCGGCACGCCCGCCGCCGACATCATCGAACGAATCTACGCCGACACCAGCATCGACGAGGTGGCGTTGCGGGCCGGTGCGTGCTGGACGATTCGCTGGCGGCACACTCTCCCGGCGCATATCCGGGAGTGGGAAACCCCTGCGCCGCTGGTGGATCCGCAGCAGTCGTATCGACTCGACATCCCGCGGTCGCGGTTGCTTCCCGATCTGGCCCTGGCCACCGCGGACCGAGTCGCCCCCGGCCCGGACGAGGTCGAGATCCGGATGCGGGCGGTGGGCCTGAACTACAAGGACGCGCTGAAGGTGCTCGGTGTGCTCACCGAGCGTGAACTCGAGGGCACCTTCTTCGGCACCGAGATCGGGATGGACGGATACGGCGTCGTCGAACGGGTCGGCAGCGCGGTGACCGGGATAGCGCCGGGCGACGAGATCTTCGTCGTCGCACCCGGAATCGTGCGCAAGTTCGTCACCCTGCGCACCGATACCGGCGCCACCACCGTGATGGACATCTTCGAGCCCGGCACCTTCGATCCGCTGCATTGCACCTCGGTCATGCCGCTGTTCACCGCGGAGATCGGGTTGCGGGAGCTGGCGCGCGTGCAACCGGGTGAGACCGTACTCGTGCACGGCGCGGCCGGCGGTATGGGTATGGCGGCGCTCCAGGTCGCGCTGCGGCTCGGCGCCCGGGTCATCGCGACCGCGGGCACCGCCGAGCGCCGCGAACGGGTGCGGGCGGCGGGCGCCCACGAGGTACTGTCCTCGCGGTCGATCGGATTCGTCGACGAGGTGCTGCGACTGACCGGCGGCGCGGGCGCCGATGTGGTCTACAGTTCGGCGCCGGGTGAGATCCTGCAGCAGAACTTCCGGGTCGCGGGAGAATTCGGCCGCATCGTCGATATCGGCAAGGCCGACATCTACGGATCGGGAACCATCGATCTGCGGCCCTTCGACCGCAACCTGTCGTTCTTCGCCGTCGATATCGACCGCATCCTCGCCCGCCGCCCGGAGCAGGTCCGGCGGGCCGCGCGGCGCGTGGTGCAGGCCCTGCATGCGGGCGAGTACACGCCGCTGCCGAATACCGTCTTCGGCCTGGACGAGCTGAGCGCGGCCTTCGAGACGGTCGCTCGCTCGGCGCAGATCGGGCGGGTGGCACTGGATCTGCGCGCGGACCACCCGCAGGTACGGCATCTGCCCCGCGAGGTCGACATCGACCCGGCGGCGAGCTATCTCGTCACCGGCGGATTCGGCGCCTTCGGACTCGCGACGGCCCGGCAGCTGGTGCGTCGCGGCGCCCGCAATCTGGTTTTGGTGGGTCGCGGCGGCGCTCGCACCGCGGCCGCCCGCGCACAACTCGCCCGCTTCGCCGCCGACGGAGTACGGGTGCGCGCCGAACGGGTCGATGTCGCCGACTACGACGCCGTGGCGGCTCTGCTGGACCGGATCGCCGCCGACGGAGCACCGCTACGCGGACTCGTCCACGCCGCGGGCGTGGTCAACAACACCGAGATACCCGAGGTCACTCCGGAATCGCTGCACGAGATATTCCGGCCGAAAGTGCTCGGCGCGCTCAATCTCGACCGGGCCACCCGTGCCGCCGGACTGGACCTGGACCTGTTCGTCCTCTACGCCTCGGCCAGCGGAATCGCCGGGCTCTCGCCCCAATTGGGTTATGCCGCAGCGAATTCCGTCCTGGACACCCTGGCCTGGACGCGGCGCGCGCAGGGGATGGCGGCGATCTCGGTGGATTGGGGGTTCATGCGCGGCGACGGCGGGATGGCCGATTCGCGGGCGGTGTCGCGCTATGCCGAGATGACCGGTTACGGCTCCCTGGACATGGATTTCGCGACCGCGCTGCTGTGGGAAACCCTGCGGCTGCCGGTCACCCAGTGCGCGATCCTCGACATCGATTGGAGCCAATGGGCGCTGGCGCACCGATCCTCGGCACGCGCACCACGCTTCGCCGAACTGGTAGCGGCCGCCGGGGGCGGCGCGGGCGGCGTCGGCGCGCTGCGCGCGGAAATTCTGGCACTGGATTCCGAACAGCGCGGCGAGGTGGTCGCCTGTCTGCTCGCCGAGCAACTGGCGATCGTGCTCGGCGTCGATGCCGACACCGTGGATCTGGCGACACCCACCAGCGAACTCGGCCTCGATTCGCTGATGGCCATGGAATTCGGCGCGCGCGTGGTGAAAAGCCTCGGCGTGAAGATGTCGGTGCTGTCCATCGGCGCCGGCCTGTCGCTGGCCGGTCTCGGGGTGAAGATCGCCGCCCAGATCGCCCAGGAAGAAGCAACGTCCGACCGTACGGCAGCGTGAGGAGCCCGATGACGACCGACAGTATGGATGCGCGGGCGGTGGCCCGGGCCCTGATGTCCAAACACGATCCCGGCAGCGGCGGCGCGCAGACCGCGGCCACCGCGGCGGTCACCGTCGCGACGACGACCGAAACACCGGTGCGCCGCACCGATTTCCGCGACCACCCGGGCGTGGTCGAGGCGGCCGAGAAGTGGGCGCGGTTCGACAGTTGGGCCACCGCGGCCGGAGTGCTGAACCCGTATTACCTGCCGCACGAGGGTGTCAGCGGGGCGCGGACCCGCTTCGCGGGCCGGGACATGCTGAACTTCAGCAGTTTCGGATATCTGGATCTGGCCGCGGAACCGCGGGTGCAGGCCGCCGCGGCGGCCGCGATCGATACCTACGGCACCTCGGCGGCCGCGGTGCGCCTGGTCGCCGGTGAACTTCCGCTCTACCGTGAGCTCGAATCCGAGCTGGCGCGCATCTACGACACCGACGCGGCGATCGTGACGTCCAGCGGATTCCTCACCAACGCCGCCGCGGTGGCCTTCCTGCTCGGCAAACGCGATCTGGCGGTGTGCGATTCGCTGATCCACAACAGCATCGTCTCCGGCACCGAATGGGCGGGCTGCCGGCGGGTGACGTTCCGGCACAACGATCCCGACTCGCTGGAAGCGATACTGCGGATGTCGCGGCGGTCCTTCGACCGCGCGATGGTCCTGCTCGAGGGTGTTTACAGCATGGACGGCGACATCGTGCGGCTGCCCGAGATCATCGAGGTCGCACGGCGTTACGACTGTTCGGTCATGATCGACGAGGCGCATTCGTTCGGTGTACTCGGCGAGCGCGGCCTCGGCGCACGCGAGCTGTTCGACCTGCCCGGCGACGCCGTGGACGTGTGGATGGGCACGCTGTCGAAGGCGCTCGGCAGCGTCGGCGGGTATCTGGCCGCCAACCGGGAACTGGTGGACGGCTTCAAATACTCCGCCGCCGGTCTGAGCATGTACACCGCCTCACCCGCACCGTCGGCCGCCGCGGCAGCACTGGAAGGGCTGGCCGTCCTGCACGACGAACCGCAGCGGGTCGCCGCGCTGCGCCACAACAGCCGGTATTTCCTCACGCGCGCAATGGAATTGGGCTTCGACACCGGCAACGGCGCCGGTACCCCCATCACGCCGATCATCACCGGCGCCGACGAACCGGCGGTGCGCGCGTCGATGCAACTGCTCGAGCACGACGTGATGGCGAATGCGATCGGCCATCCGGTCGTCCCCGCCGGCCAGGCGCGCCTGCGATTCTTCGTCAACTGCCGCCACACCGAGGACCAGCTCGACGCGGCACTGAGCACCCTGCGCCGGATATTCGACGGCTTCACCACGGAAGAGGGCCCGAACTCGTGAAACTGCCCGTCTCGACCTCTCTGCTACGCAAAGCGCTGGTGCCGCTGGCATCCCTCGCGCTGATGGGAATTCTGCTGGTGCCCGCGCATTCGGCCATGGTCGCACCGGTATCCGACGATCCGAACGGAGCGGCGGCGCACCGATTCCACTTCACCGAGATGCCGATCGCGCTACCACCGGGGCTGCCCCAGCGCACGATCCGCCATATCGAGCCCCGCTACGAACACGTGGTGGCGTGGATGTCGTCGGTCAACTCGGCGGTGGCGATCAACGACATCGACGGCAACGGCAAGGCCGACGATCTGTGCCTGGTCGACTCGCGGTCCGATTCGGTGATCGTCACCCCGGCGCCCGACAGCGACACCACCCGCTACGCCCCCTTCGTCCTGAATCCGGCCCCGCTGCCGACCGACGACAAGATGGCACCGACCGGATGCATCCCCGGCGACTTCGACCATTCCGGCCGAATGGGCCTGCTGGTGTACTACGGCGGCCGCACGCCGATCGTGTTCCTGCCGCGTGCCGGCGCCGCGAAACTGGACAACAGCGCGTTCAAACCGGTCGAGCTCGTGCCCTCCCCCGCGGCTCCCGACGGGAGTTATCACGGGGCGCGCTGGTTCACCCTCGCCGCATCCGTCGCCGATTTCGACGGCAGCGGCAATCCGAGCGTCTTCATCGGAAACTATTTTCCCGACAGCGATTTCATCGGCCCGGACGGCACCCACAGCCTGACGCTCAACGAGTCGTTCTCCAAGGCGACCAACGCCGGCAGCGACCACCTGCTCACCTTCGAACGCGCCACCGGCGGCGCCGATCCCACCGTGGATTACCGCGAAGTGTTCAACGCCTTCCCGGAGGGCACCACCAACGGCTGGACCATCGCGACCGCCACCCAGGATCTGACCGGCACCGGCCTGCCGTCGCTGTACGTGGCCAACGATATGGGACCCGACCGGCTGTTCGTGAACCGCTCGACCCCCGGTGCGATCAGGTTCACCCTCGCCGAGGGCACGCGCGGGCCCACCGATCCGAAATCCTTCGTGCTGGGCCATGATTCGTTCAAGGGCATGGGCGCGGACTTCGGCGACCTCGACGGTGACGGTATGCCCGACCTGTTCGTCAGCAATATCGCGCAGCGGTGGGGCATCGTCGAGGCGAACCTCGCCTTCATGAACACCGCCCGAAGCCCGAAAGAAGCTGCGGAGAAGCTGAATTCGGGTGTTGCTCCCTTCCGCAACGAATCGGTGCGCAAGGGCCTGGCCTGGGACGGCTGGTCATGGGACACCAAGATCGACGACTTCGACAACAGCGGCCGTCCGCAGATCGTGCAGAGCAACGGCATGTTCAAAGGCAAGACCACGCGCTGGCCGCAGGTGCAGGAGATGGCCACGATGAACGACGATCTGACGAAATATCCCTGGGCCTGGCCGAAGTACACCGCCGACTCGGATCTGGCCGGCAACAACCGGATGGGCTTCTTCGTCCAGGACGCCGACGGCAATTTCACCAACATCTCACCCGCTCTGAACGTCTTCGCGGCGACCCCGACCAGGGGTATCGCGGTGGGCGATTCCACCGGCACCGGACGGCTGAGCTTCGCCGTCGCGCGCCAGTGGGAGGCACCGGTCTACTACCGCAACGATTCTCCCGATCTCGGGCAGTATCTCGGCCTGCGCCTGTTCACCCCACCCACCAACACCGCCTCGGGGGGCACCACGATCGCCGGTCAGCCGATCCTCGGCTCCCCCGCCCTCGGCGCGGAGGTCACCGTCACCACTCCGGACGGGAAACCGCATGTGGCCCAGCTCGACGGCGGCAGCGGCCACGCCGGCAAGCGCGCCACCGAAATCCACCTGGGTCTCGGCGAGATCGACGCCGCGACACCACTGCCGGTCACGCTGAGCTGGCGCGACAACCACGGCGGATTCCACACCCAGCAGCTGCAACTGCGGCCCGGCCGCCACACCCTGGTTCTCGATTCCGACGCGCGGGAGGTCACCCGGTGAGCGCACAGAATACCGATCACAGCGGCGACGCTCCCGATCGTTCGGAGCTGCCCCGGTGGCGAAGGATCATCGGCGTCGACAAGGAGGGGCGGGATCCGCGTTATCTCGCCCTGCGCAACTTCGCGGCCTCGCTGACGTTCTTCAATATCCTCGGCTTCCTCTGGCTCGGTTTCGAGCAGCCGTGGTTGTGGCCGTTCCTGTCCGCGGCGACCGCCTACGTCGTCGAACTGTTACTGGAAACCCTTGCCGCGTGGGCCTATCGGCGACGGCCGGGATATCTCGGTAACGGGTTACGCGGGCTGATGGTGTTCCTGATGCCGGCGCACATCACCGGCCTGGCCTTCAACTTCCTGATGTACGCGGCGGATCGATTTCTGCCGATCATGTTCGGCATCACCGTCGCCGTCGGCACCAAATGGGTGCTGCGGGCCAAGATCAACGGCAAGATGAAACACTTCATGAACCCGTCGAATTTCGGGATCGTCGTATCGCTTCTGCTCTTTCCGCAGATCGCGATAGTCGGTCCGTACCACTTCGTGGAGAACATCTCGGGAGCGGCCGACGCGCTGATCGTCCTGGGCCTGCTGATGGCCGGAACCATGTTGAACGCCAAGCTCACCAAGAAAACGCCGCTGATCCTCGCCTGGCTGGCGGCATTCGTCCTGCAGGCCGTGCTGCGCGGCCTGTTCGAACCGGATATCTCGATGATCGCCGCGCTGACGCCGATCACCGGTCTGGCGTTCGTGCTCTACACGAACTACATGATCACCGACCCCGCGACCTCACCCTTCGGCACCCGCAATCAAATCGCCTTCGGGGCATCGGTCGGCATCATGTACGGGATCCTGATGGTGCTGCACGTGTCGTTCGGGCTGTTCTTCGCCCTCGTGATCGTCTGTGCCGCCCGCGGCGTCTACTGGTGGTCGCGCAATATCCGCGAACGGCTCGCCCGCCGCGCCGAATTCGACCGCGATCCGGTTCCGGTGCCGATCCAGGAGCCACTGCCCGCACCCGAACCCGCGCCGGTCCCCTCCTGACCGAAAAGCACTTCGCAGCAACAGAATCGAGACCACCATGCCTTCCGTCTTCGGACCGGTCCGCTCCCTCCTGCTCGGCACCGGCTCCCAGGAACCGCCGCTGAACCGACCGGGATTCGCGGCCCCCAGCCCGGCCACCGCAGCCGAACTCGAACGTGTCGCCACCCATCTGGCCTCCAGTATCGATATGGCGGTGCGCAGCAAGAACAACGACGAGGTGATCGCCACGATCGCCGCACTGCCGGAGCAGTATCGAGGTTTCGCGTTCGAGGGTGCCGCGACGGGATTGGCCGCCGTCGACTCGATCACGCCGTTCGGCAGCCGCGCGCACGATTTGATCGCCGGTCCAGCCGCGAAACACGATCTGACCATGTACGTCGGGGTGGGCCTGGCGATGGGCCGGATCCCGAAAGCGTTGTGGCGCAAGACTCTCCCGAGACACGAGAGCTATCGATGGCTGGCCCTGGACGGGTACGGCTTCTACAACGCCTTCTTCCACACCGAGAAATGGGTCGGCCGTCACTACGTCGACAACCGCCTGCCGCGGTGGATGGGTGATCCGGCGCCCCTGCACCGCGCCATCGATCAGGGGATCGGCCGGGCGCTGTGGTTCATCGGCGGCGGTTCGGTCGACGGGGTGGCGAAGATGATCGAGGAATTCGACAGCACCCGCCACCCCGACCTCTGGGACGGCATCGGCATCGCCACCACGTTCGCCGGCGGGGTCGAGGTCGCCGATCTGGAGGCGATCCTGGCCCGCGTGCCGCAATTCCGGACCCAGCTGGCCGCCGGTGCGGCCATGGTCGCCAAGATCCGGCAGCAGGCCGACAGTGCCACCGCGCACACCCACGTCGCCGTGCGCACCTATACCGGACGCGGCATCGACGAGGCCGCCGCGCTCATCGATCGCGCCTTCGCCGACGTCCCGCAGGACGGCACGGCCGGCGCCTATGTGGCCTGGCGCGACCGGCTGGGCGTCCTCGCCGCGGCACCGGGAGACGACGCGTGAGCGTGGACTGGACCGGCCGTCATGTCATCGTGACCGGCGGCTCGGAAGGGATCGGCGCCGCCGTGGCGACTGCCTTCGCCCGCCGCGGCGCGCGCGTGTCGATCATCGCGCGGCGCGAAGCGGTGCTGGCCGCCACCGCGCGGCGCATCGGCGCCGAATGGGCCGTCGCCGATGTCACCGACCGGGCCGGGCTTGCCGCCGCGATCAAGGATCTCGAAGCGCGGCAGGGCGATTGCGCCGTCCTGGCGTGCTGTGCCGGGCTCACCCTGCCGGGCCGGTTCCTCGATCTGGCCGACGACGAGTTCGATATCCAGATGCAGGCCAATTACCTGGGCTCGGTATACGCCGTGCGTAGCGTCTACCCCGGAATGGTCGAACGCGGTCGCGGCAATATCCTGCTGCTCAGTTCCACCTCGGCATTTCTCGGCATCGTCGGCTACTCGAGTTACGGGCCGACCAAGGCCGGCGTACGACAGCTGGGCCTGTGCCTGCGCTACGAGGCCGAGCCGCACGGGATCTCGGTATCGGTGCTGTATCCGGCCGACACCGATACCCCCGGCCTGCTGCGCGAGAATCTGCGCAAGCCTGCCGAAACCAAGGCCATCACGGGGTCGATCGCGCCGATGCCGGCCGACCGGGTCGCCGAGGTCGCCGTGCGCGGAATGGAACGCGGCCGGGCCCACATCACCGTCGATCCGCTGACCGCGTTCTTCCTGCGCTGGGCCAATATCCCGGAAGACTTCGCGCGACCGTTCTTCCGCCGCAGCATCGCGAAGGCACGCGCGTCGCGGCCATGAGAACCGCCCCACCGGAAGGACATTCGCCGTGGCAGGCACCGTAGACTACGCCACCGGATCGCTGCGCGCGCAGCTGCACCGCATCTTCACTCCCGGCCCGGGCGAAGACGGCATCGCGCTGCCGGTCCATCTGCGGCTGCATTACGCGCTGTGGCTGACCAGACCGGAGATCGCTCCCATGTCGGTGGGCATCATGGCCGCCGACGTCCTGTTCAGCGCGCGGTCGTGGCACGAGATCCTGACGGTACCGATGCTGGTGGCCTCGCTCATGCTCGCCGCCGCGATCCAGCTGCTGCACGTCGCCAACTGCCTGGCCGACCGCTGGGTGGACGTGGACTACAAATCGAAGTTCTCGCGGATGGTGCGTGATCTCGGGGTGCGGTTCGTGGCCCGCCAGATCTACGCGACCACCGCGTTCATCGGCGTGTCCGCGCTGTATCTGACGTGGGCGACCGGCCATCCGGATCTGCTGCCGCTGATCGTGCTCGGAACCGTATTGCTGCTGCAATATTCGCTGCCACCATGGCATTTCAAGGCCTCGGGGCTCTGGCAGATCCCCTTCACCTATCTGATGACGATGGTCTTCCCCGGCCTGGTCGTGCTGCGGCTCTACGACCGTGGCATCGAAGTCGCGGCACTGGTGGCGATCCTCGGAATGGGCCTGACGCTCACGGGGCTGTTCTCGATCAATACCGCCGAGGACATCCCCGAGGACGCCGAACACGACATCCTGACCTCCGTGCGCGCGCTGGGGCTGCGGACCTCGCTGATCGAGTCGTTCACCCGGGTGCTGGTAGGTGCGCTGATGGTGGCCGGCGGGACCCTGGCCCTGCGCGGTGGGATCTGGAGTCTGGTGCCCTACGGGGCCGGCGTGCTGATCGCGCTCGGTTTCGTGGGCAGCACGCTGGTGCGGGTGTGGTCGGCGGATCTCGATGCCGCGATGCCGGTGCTGCGTGCGCGAGCGAAGTTCTTCACCGCGATGGTGGCGTTGGTGTCGTGGGTCACCGTCGTTCCCGCGGCGGCCGTCTTCGCCGCGCGCTGAACGGTTCCGGCATGCGAACGGCCCGTCCCTTCC
>NZ_BDBN01000121.1 GCF_001613005.1 Nocardia nova NBRC 15556
CGCCGCCGCGCGCAGCCGATCGCGCACCCACGCCAGCACCGGTGTCGCGGCCGGATCCTCGGTCAGCGAACTGAAGACGAACGGGCGACCCGCGCGCACCGCCGCGGAATCGCGCCGCATCACCTCGAGGTCGGCGCCGACCATCGGCGCCAGATCGGTCTTGTTGATCACCAGCAGATCCGAGAACGTCACGCCCGGACCACCTTTGCGCGGCACCTTGTCGCCCCCGGCCACGTCGACGACGAAGATCTGCACATCGATCAGGCCCGCGGAGAAGGTGGCGGTGAGGTTGTCGCCGCCGGATTCGACCAGAATCAGATCCAGCGGTGGATTCGCCTCGATCAGATCGTCGATGGCGTCGAGGTTGGCGGTGATGTCGTCGCGAATCGCGGTGTGCGGACAACCACCGGTCTGCACCGCGCTGATCCGTTCGTCGGGCAGAACCGCGTGCCGGCGCAGGAAGTCGGCGTCCTCGGTGGTGTAGATGTCGTTGGTCAGCACCGCCAGCGACAGTTCCGCGCGCAACTGCCGGCACAGCGCCGCGACCAGCGCCGTCTTCCCCGATCCGACCGGCCCGCCGATCCCGATGCGCACCGGCTCCCCCGGCGTCCGCACCCGCCTGGGGCGGTCATGGGCGTGATCGTGCGGTTCGCCATCGATCAGATGCGGCGGCATGAGCTCTCCTTCGGGCCTCGATTCTCGACGATCATCGTGGCCGATTCATGTGAACCCGGTGTTACCGCGCCCGACATGCGCACGGGTGCGCCGACATCCGGGCGCCCCCCGCCTAGCTCCGCGACTCGGCCGACTCGTCGGCACCGGCGGGCTGTATGGACCGCAGTGCCGCCATCCATATCACGGTGAGCTCGTCGACGAGTTCCTCACCGGTCAGCACCAGCCGCTCGGACAGCACCGCCTCTATCACGTCGAACGCGCCGCCGAGCAGGAACAGGGCCAGTGCGTGCGTGGACGGTTGTGACGACCTCGGCAGCGGCAGGGTATCGGTGATGATCTGGGCGAATTCGACCAGCAGCGTATGTCGTCGATCGCGCAGCGGGCCGTGTCCGGCCGCGCAGATCAGGATCGCGGTGGCCTTTCGCCGATCCTCGGCCACGACACCGTAACCGGCGGCGATCGCGCCCCGCACCCGTTGTTCGATGCTCTCCCCCGCTGCCACAGCCGCCACGCCGCGCGCCACGATCTCCTCCGCGACCGTGTCCACGACCGCGCACAGCAGCGCATCGAGATCGGTGAAGCTCTCGTAGAAGTAACGCGGGGTCAATTGGGCACGGCTGCATACGGATCGGACGCTGATCCCGGCCAGACCGTCCTCGTGCAGGCAGTCCAAACCGGTCTCGATCAGCACCTGCCGCCGCTGTTCACGCCGGACATGCCCGGGAACGCCCCGGTAGGTACCTGCCACAATCGCCTCCACATATTGACAACGACAACGACCATTATCAGACTACCCGGTGACACGGGACACACACACCTGGGAGACGACGATGACTCTGCTGATGCACGACCGCGCCGGCGTGCCCGGCATGCCGGGCGATTCCGGACTGCCGCTGATCGGCTACACCTTGCAGCTGGCACAGGGCACGATCCTGACCGGCGAAAGCCGCTACCGGCGGCACGGTCCGGTGTCGTGGTCGCGCGCCCTCGGCATGACATCGGTGCAGGCGATGGGCCCCGACGCCTGCGGCGAGGTGCTGCGCAATCGGGACCAGGCGTATGCGAACGGTCCCGGCTGGTCGACGTTGATCGGCCCGTTCTTCCACGGCGGTCTGATGCTCATGGATTTCGATGAGCATCATCGCCACCGCCGCATCATGCAGTCGGCGTTCACACCCCAGCGCCTGGCGGGCTATCTCGGTCCGATGAACGAGACCATCGCGGCCGGGCTGCGGCGCTGGCCCAGCTCCGGCACCCTGCGCTTCCATCCGCTGATCAAGCAGCTCACCCTCGACGTTGCGACCCGCACGTTCACCGGGACGCCGCTGGGTCCCGAGACCGACCGGGTCAATACCGCGTTCACCGATACCGTCGCCGCCACCACCGCGGCGCTCCGGCTTCCCGTGCCCGGAACACGCTGGTCACGGGGACTGAGCGGGCGGCGGGTGCTGGAGCGGTATCTGGCCCCGAGGCTCGCGGGCAAACGCGCCGGCGACGGCAACGATCTGTTCAGCGCGTTGTGTCATGCGGTCGGCCCGGACGGGGAGCGGTTCACCGACAGCGAGATCGTCGACCACATGGTCTTCCTGCTGATGGCCGCGCACGACACCGCAACGGCGACAATGACCACGATGGCCTACTACCTGGCTCGCCACCCGGAGTGGCAGGAGCGGTGCCGGGAGGAGTCTCGCGCCCTCGGGGTGGACGCGATCGACTACGCGGATCTGGACCGGCTGGAATCCCTCGACCTGGTGATGAAGGAGGCGATGCGCATCATCACCCCCGTACCCACCGTGATCCGCAAAACCGTGCGGGAGACCGAATTGCTGGGCTACCGCATTCCCGCCGACACCCTGGTCGGGGTCATGCTCTGGCATCTGCACCACATGCCGGAACTGTGGCCCGAGCCCGACCGGTTCGATCCGGAGCGTTTCGCCGAACCGCGGCGCGAAGACAAATCACATCGCTACGCCTATCTGCCCTTCGGGCACGGAGTGCACAAATGCATCGGCATGTACTTCGGCGGGATGGAGGTCAAGGCAGCGATGCATCAACTGCTGCTCCGGCAACGATGGAGCGTCGATCCGGACTACCGCATGCCCGTGCTGCTGCGCCCGCTGCCGAAACCCGGTGACGGCCTGCCCATCCGGGTGTCTCCCGCCTGATCGTCTTCGACGGGCCGGTCGCAGCCACCGCGCGGGCTAGGACGCGAACAGCGGCATCTCGCGGTCGAGGTGGCGCTGAGCGAGCACGTCACCGAGCGGGTCGGAGAGGGCGGCCGGGCCGATCGTGGCCGCCTGCGCGGTCTCGTCGCACAGTGCGGCCAGCTCCAGCGTGATCGCCGCGACGGCCGCCGGATCGAGTGCGAGCAGCCGTTGCGCCGCGGTGGCGGCTCCGGTCATCGTCGTATAGACCACGACCCCGGCGATCTCCACCGGTCGCACCGCCGCGGCCTGCCCCACCACGCCGAAGACCGTCGACAGATGTGGCCGCACGCCCGAGCTCGACCAATCATGGTGCGGCCATACCTGTTTCGCGAGCCGAAGCAGTCCGCGCCCCTGCGCCCGCGAGGCCGTGCGCGCCGCCGGCGCCGGGGTGCGAGCGTCGGCCTCCGCCTCGGCCGACGAGGGAGTCAGGGTTCCCGCACAGACGGCCGCCGACAGCGAGGCCGAGACCAGGCCCGTCGTGCGGATCCGCCGGCGCAGATAGGCCGCCACCGTGTCGAGGTCGCGCACGAGCCCGGAGGCGATCGCCTCCTCGACACCGCCGGAATGCACATGCCCGCCGATGGGCAGCCGCGAATCGGCGAGCGACATCACCATCGCGAGACTCATGGGCATCTCCTGCGGCCGGGCACGATCTCCGATCCTAGAACCGCGCGGTCAGCCGGCCGCCGCGAAGTCCGCGGCGGCGCTCATCGCGGCCCACTTCTCGGTTTCGTCGGCCCGGGCCTGCCCGGCCGCCCGCGCCGCGGCCAAGGCGTCGCTGCCCAGGAGAAGGCGGCGAGGCGGCTCCTCGGAGTCGGCCACCTCGACGATGATGCGGGCGGCGCGCGCGGGGTCGCCCGGCTGGGATCCGTCGTTGTCGCGGCGGAAGCGGTGGACGGCGCCCACCGTCGCCTCGTAATCGGCACCCACCGGATGGATGGTCATCGAGGCGCCCTGCCAGTCGGTGCGGAAGGCGCCCGGCTCGACGATCACCACCCGCACCCCGAACGGGGCGACCTCGCTCGCGAGCACTTCGGAGAATCCCTCGACCGCGAATTTCGCCGTCTGATAGGCGCCCAGCCCGGGCGAACCACCGACTCGTCCGCCGATCGAGGAGATCTGGACGAAGGTTCCCGACCGCTGGGTCCGCAGCACCGGGAGCGCCGCGCGGGTGACGTGCACGACGCCGAACAGGTTGGTCTCGACCTGCGCCCGGAAATCGTCGGCGGCCATCTCCTCGATCGGTGCACTGTCGGCGTATCCGGCGTTGTTGACCACGACGTCGAGCGAACCGAAGGTCTCCACGGCCGCGCGTACAGCCGCCTCGGCCGCCTCCGGGTCGGTGACGTCCAGCGGCACCGGCAGGATGTGCGAACCGTAGCGCCGCACCACATCGTCGAGCTGTTCGGGGCGTCGCGCACCGGCGACGACCCGGTGCCCGGCGGCCAGGGCGGCCTCGGTCAGCTCCCGTCCCAGGCCCCGCGACGCACCGGTGATCAGCCATGTTCCGGCCATAGTCGTTCCTCCGTCCCTCGTCCGGTCGCCCTCGAAGCGACCCGACTTCTTCAACTGCTACATCAATGTAGCACTTACTTCTGTTTCGGCTACTGCATTGAAGCGATTATTCTGTTATCTGCTGCTTGCATGGGTACATTGAAACCGTGAGAGCTGACGCCGCCCGCAATATCGAACTGGTGCTGACCACCGGAGCCCGGCTGCTCGCCGACGATCCGTCGGCGAGCCTGTCGGCCATCGCCGCCGCCGCCGGCGTCGACAGACGCACCGTCTACCGCCGCTTCGCCTCCCGCGACGACCTCCTCGCGGCCGTCTATCAGGCTCGATACGACGCGGTCGAGGAAGCCATCGCGAGCGCCCGGCTCCGGGAGGCGCCGGTCGCGGTCGCCCTGCACCGGTACGTCGAAGCGATCATCGGCGTCAATCGCCACTGGCCGGTGCAGACGGCGAGATTGGTGGCCGACGAGACCATTCGCGGTCGGCGCGAACCGCTGATCGCCGAGGTCGACACCTTCCTGCGCCGAGCCACCGACGAAGGCCTGCTCCGGCCCGGCCTCCCCGCGGGCTGGGTGTCGACGCTGCTGGCACAGCTGATGGTCGACGCCGCCGAGAACCTCCCCCAGTTCGATCCCGCCCGCGCGGCGGACATCGTGGTCGACACACTCCTGCACGGCGTGGGCTCCGGACCGGACAGTTCCGCGCGCACTTGACCTCAACAATGGTCGAGGTTGCAGGCTGGGCTCATGAAAGCGATACGCCTGCACGAATTCGGCCCGGCCGAGAACCTGCGCTACGAGACCGTCCCCGATCCGCGGCCGGCGGGCGGACAAGTTCGAATTACCGTGGCCGCGGCGGGAATTCACCTGGTCGACACGCATCTGCGCCGAGGCCTGCCGGGCCCTTATCCGGTGCCGCCGTTGCCGACGATCCCCGGCCGGGAGGTCGCGGGCGTCGTCGACTCGGTGGGCTCAGGTGTCGACGCGGATCTGCTGGGCGCTCGGGTCGTCACCCACCTCGGCGCAGCGCCGGGCGGTTATGCCGAACTGGCGGTCGCGGATGCCCAACGGCTGCACCGGATTCCGGACGCACTGGATCCTGGCGCGGCGGTGGCGATGATCGGCACGGGACGAACCACCCTGGGCATTCTGGGATTCGCCGAGCTCGAGCCGGGACAGCTCGCGGTGGTACCGGCGGCGGCGGGCGGGATCGGCACGCTACTCGTGCAATATCTGCGCGGCGCCGGGCTCACCGTCGTCGGACTGGCCGGTGGTCCGGCCAAGGTCGCCACGGTGGCGGCCAACGGCGCCGAGCTCGCCCTCGACTACACCGACCCGAGCTGGCCCGACGCGGTGCGCGCACGCTTCGGCGAACGGCCCGCGCACTGGATCTTCGACGGCGTCGGCGGCGCAGCGGGCCGCGCGGCGGTCGAACTGCTCGCGCCCGGCGGCGCCCATCTCGTCTTCGGCTGGAGCGATAGCGCGCTGGAACTCGACCCCGATGAACTCGCCGCCCGCGGCATCACCTCACGGTCGGTTCTGGGCCCGGACATGCTCGCACGCGGCGGCGGAATCGCGGCCCTGGAGACGCACGCGCTGGCCGCGGCCGGATCAGGGCGGCTGCGCCCGGCGGTGCACCGTTTCGCCCTCGGCGACGCCGCGGCCGCACACCGGGCCCTCGAGGACCGCGCGACCGTCGGCAAGGTCGTCCTCGAGCCGTGAGCAGTCGATAGCTGATCAATTGCTGACGTAACCGATTCGTAGCCCCTCGCCTCGGTCGCGGACCCTACGCTGGAGGTCGCGTCTCGTTCTCACGGCCCGCGACCGAGGCCGGCGGGCGCACGCGGAGGAGGTTCGTCCATGCCTGTGTGCACAACGCGTGACGAGGTCGACATCTACTACAAAGACTGGGGTTCGGGCCGCCCCGTGGTCTTCATCCACGGCTGGCCGCTCAACGCCGACGCCTGGGACGATCAGCTGAAACACGTGGCGGACAACGGCTTTCGCGGTATCGCACACGACCGCCGCGGTCACGGGCGCTCGGCACAGCCGTGGGGCGGATACGACTTCGACACCTTCGCCGACGATCTGAACGATCTGCTCACCCGGCTCGACCTGCGCGATGTCACGCTGGTGGCACATTCCATGGGCGGTGGCGAACTGGCCCGCTACATCGGCCGCCACGGCAACGGCCGGGTGCGCTCGGCGGTGTTGCTGTCGGCTATCCCGCCACTGATGGTGCGCACCGAGGGCAACCCGGAAGGCGTGCCCGACGAGGTGTTCGATCAGATCAAGAAGGGCATTCTGACCGAACGCTCGCAATTCTGGCGCGATACCTCCGAGGGCTTCTTCGGCGCCAACCGGCCGGGCACCAAGGCCACCCAGGGCAATCGCGACGCGTTCTGGTTCATGGCGATGCACGAGTCGATCGAGGCCGGGGTGCGCTGTGTCGACGCCTTCGGATACACCGACTTCACCGCCGACCTGGAGAAGTTCGACGTGCCGACTCTCATCGTGCACGGCGACGACGATCAGATCGTGCCGATCGACGCGACGGCCCGCAAGGCGGCGAAGATCATCCCGAACGCCACGCTCACCGTCTACGAGGGCGGTTCGCACGGTATCGCGCTGGTCCCCGGCGACAAGGAACGTTTCAACGCCGATCTGCTGGCGTTCCTGCAGAGCTGACACAATCCCGAGTGCTCGCGCGAATCCGGTTGTCGCGCACGGCCATCGGCGACTGTCCACGCACGCGGTTCAGGTGAATCGGATGCTGCGGGCCATCAGCCGCTGCATCGGGCCGCGGGTCAAATCCGTCCACGCCTGCAGGGGACCGCTCCACCACGGTGAGATCTCCACCGGTTTCGCGACGACGGCATGACACACCAGATCGGCGGCCTCCGAGGCGGTGAGTCCCGGCATGGAACCGAAATCGGTGGGCGCGCTCATGCGGGTGTGCACCAGCGGCATGTAGATCGAGGTGGTGGTGACGCCGTCGGCCGCCACCTCGGTCGCCACCGTGCGCAACCACTGGTCGAACGCCGCCTTCGAGGCACCGTAGGCGGCCCATCGCGGCGCCGGCGGCATGCGCAGGCCCCAGGTGGAGATGTTGACGATATGTCCGCGACCGCGCTCCCGCATCGCCGGGAGCAGGGCCAGCAGCAATCGCACGGGGCCGAGGTAGTTGATATCGATGGTCCGGGTGAAATCGTGAAAGCGATCGTAGGACTCGTCGATCGAGCGGCGAATCGATCGGCCCGCGTTGTTGATCACCACATCCACCCGCCCGTGCGTGGCGAGGATGTCGCGGGCCAATGCGTCCACCGCCTCCATATCGGTCAGGTCGGTGCTGTACGTGTGCGCGATGCCGCCGGCCGCGGTGATGTCGTCGGCCGCGGCGTCGAGTTCCGCCGCCGAGCGCGCGACCATGACCACGACGGCTCCGGCGGCGGCGAATTTGGCGGCGGTGACCTTTCCGATGCCGTGCGAGGCGCCGGTCACCAGCACGACCCGGCCCGAGACGGCCTCGCGCAGCGCCGCGTCCTGGGGCCGCGACGTGGGATACAACAAACGCGTCGCGACCCGTTCGGCCAGCGGGCGGCCCGGTGAAGCGGTATCTGTCACAGCCGAAACTGTATTGGGCCGCCTCCACCGGCGGGCCGGAATCGTCACCGTCGACCGGGAACCGGTCAGCGCGTTCCCGCCGCGGCGGTCGCGGCATCCACCGCGGTCGCGCGCCGACGCCGGCGACCCGAGGTCGCCGCGGCCGCCACCGCCATCATGATCAGCAGTGCCGCACCGACCACCAGCGCGGTGTGCATGCCGGTGACGAACGAGCTCTGCGCGGCATGGACCACCGCCGCATCGCCGCGATGGAGCACGAGCGTCTCGCCTAGCGTGTCGGCGAAATCGCCACCGGACCGGAACACCAGTGCCGCCAGCGAACCCAGCAGCGACAACCCGAGGGCGTTACCGAGTTCGAAACTCGTCTCGGAGATGCCGACCGCCGATCCCGCCCGCTCGGCCGGAACCGAGGAGACCGCGACCTCCGACACCAGGGTGAACACGATGCCGTAGCCGAGGCCCGCGATCGTGGAACCCGCGATGTACCAGCCGATTCCGCCGTCGACGCCGATGCCGAGCAGCAGCAGATTGCCGACCGCGGCGGCGCTCAGCGCCAGCACGAACGATCCGCGGGTGCCGAGCCGGCGCGCCACCCGGGCGCCACCCATCGAGCAGATGAACACCGCGATCGCCGCCGGAATACCCAGCAGCGCCGCGCCCAGGACGTCGCGCCCGGCCACCGACTGCAGATACATGCTGGTCAGATAGCTCATGCCGGCCAGCGACATCATGCCCACGGTGGACGACCCGATCGCCACCCGGAACAGGCCGCGCCGGAACAGGCTCAGATCCAGCAGCGGTTCGGCCAGGGTGCGCTGGCGCCGCACGAATGCCACCAGCACCGCGACACCGGCGAGGCCGAGCACCACCGAGATCGCGTCGACGCCCTCGGCCGCGGCCCGTTTCACCGCGTACACCAGCGGCAGGATACCGCCGATGGACATGATCACGCTCACCGGATCCAGCGGTCCGCGACCGGCGGAGCGGTGTTCGGGCAGCAGCAGCGGTCCCAGCGCCAGCAGCACCAGCAACACCGGCGTGTTGATCAGGAAGATCGAGCCCCACCAGAACTTGTGCAGCAGCAAGCCGCCGATCACCGGCCCCACCGCGGAACCACCCGCGAAGAACGCCGTCCAGACGCCGATGGCGGTGCCGCGGGCCCGGGCGTCGGGGAACAGACTCGAGATCAGCGCCAGGCTCGACGGCAGCAGCGTCGCACCGCCGACACCCATCAGCGCGCGCGCCGCGATCAGCACGCCGGCGCTGGGCGCGAAGGCCGCCAGCAGAGAGGCGATGCCGAAAACCGTTGCGCCGGCGAGCAATATGTTGCGCCGGCCGATGCGGTCACCGAGATTGCCCATGGTGATCAGCAGTCCGGCGATCATGAATCCGTAGATGTCGAGAATCCACAGCTGCTGTTCGGCCGAGGGGTCCAGATGCTCGGTCAGCGTCGGCATCGCCAGATACAGCACCGACATATCCATCGACACCAGCAGCACCGGCAGGATCAACACGGCCAGACCCAGCCACACCCGCCGGGGGGTTGCGCTCGGCGCGGTATGGGCCGCCGCCGAGGTCTCAATGCCGACCATCACCTATCCTTCATCTCGTGCGTACGTCGTACGCGACCGGGGTACAGCGTACGCATCCGGCCGCAGAAAGGAAAGCGAGTTTCGATGCCGAAACCTTCCCACCCATCCTCACCTGCGACGCCAGGCTCTTCGAGCCGGTCGCAGCCCGAGCGGCTGACGCGAGCGGCGATCGTCGACACCGCCATCGCGCTGGCGGACGCGGACGGCATCGACGGATTGTCCATGCGCCGCATCGCCGAGCGGATGGGCGTGGGCGCGATGTCGCTGTATCGGCACGTACCGAACAAGGACGCACTGCTGGCCGATATGACCGACGAGGTCGCGCGGCGCTACCCGTATCCGGCGCCGGAAGCGGACTGGACCTGGCGCGACCGGGTCCGCGCGGCCGCCGATATCGACTGGCAGCTCTACCGGCTGCATCCGTGGGTGCTGTTCACCTTCGCGGTGCCGCGCTACAACTTCGGCCCGCACAGCCTGGCGTGCCTGGGCTGGCTGACCGAAGGTTTCCTCGAGCTGACCGATGATCGCCGCGAGGCCACCGCGATGGCGCTCGAGGTCTGGAGTTATATCGCCGGCATCGCCCTCCAGCAGGTCAGCGCCACCATCCTGGCCGCCCGCGAGGACGAGCACGACGAATCCTCCGGGCTGACAGCACTTCTGGAGGGCACCCCGCGCTGGCCGAGCCCGCCCGCGCTGGCGCCCCTCGAAGGCACCGGACTCGGCGATCTGCTCGATCCGGTGCGGCAATTGCATTCGGGCCTGTCGGCGCTGTGCGACGGTTTCGCCGCACGCCACGGCTGATCGGCGGTCAGTAGTACGAACGGCCCTGTGTGCCACCGGAGACCGACCACACCTCCACGATCAACCCCTCCCCGACGCGCAGGATATCGGTGCCGCTCACCGCGATCTCACCGTCCGCCACCGGACGACGCGAACCGTAGGGCCGCGCCACGATCCCGGTACGGCGGTCGTCGATCTCGACGACCGCCTCGCCCTGGGTTTCGAATCGCTGCCCGGGCGCGGCCGCGCGGAAGGCCGCGATCTGCCGCGCGAACGTCTCCGGGTCGTGAATGCTGTCGTAGGCCTCGGCGCCCGGCTGGGCGTAGCGAAGTGTGAAGTGCGGGGCCATGATTCGGTTCGCGAGTTCCAGCTCCCCGTTCCACATCGCCGTCCATCGGTCGAACAGTTCGATGCCGTACGCGCGCATGTCCACTCCAATAGTCTCATTGATACGGTATGACGGATATGAAGCTATAGTCTCAGTGAGACCGTGTCAAATGCCGTGCCGAACCGAGACGTGCCGAACCGAAAGCTGACGACCATGCCGGATCTGGGAGCGCAGGACCATATCGTGCTCGGGCTCATCGCCCGGCACGGACCGCTCACCCCCTACGAGCTCAAAGCGCGCATGGAGGAGAGCGTCGACTACTTCTGGCCGGTGCCGCATGCGCAGCTCTACCGCATTCCGGCCCGGCTGGCCGAGCGCGGCCTGCTGCACGAGGACGCCGAGGAGACCGGCCGCCGGCGCCGGGTTTTCCAGCTCACCGACGCCGGACGCGAGGCGTTACGCGCGTGGCTGGCCGACCCGCAGTGCGCGCCGCCGGAGACGCGCGATCCGGCGCAGGTGAAATTGTTCTTCGCCGACCTCGGCGCACCCGAGGACGTGGTCGCCCTGGCCCGCCGCCAGGCAGCCGAGCACCGCCGCTGGCTCGACCGCTACCGCGCCATGCACGCCGAGATCGATCCGGCCGATACGGTGCGCGCCCAATCCCGTTCCCGCATCTTGGAACTGGGGATCGGCCACGAACAGGCGTACGTGGACTTCTGGACCGAACTCGCCGACCACCCCGACCGGATCGGGCACGGCGATTCGGCATCGGTCAACCGGTGACCACGGCGTAGGCGAAGCCGTCCCAGCCTTTGCTGCCCACGGTCTGCAGCACGGTGGCCTCGAGCCGCGGCTCGTCGGCGAGCAGTCGCAGCGCTTCCCGGGCCCCGCGGACCGCGGGGTCGCCGGGGTCGCCGTCGGCCAGGGCGCCGCGGCGCACGACATTGTCGACGATGATCACCGAACCGGGGCGGGTCAGCCGCAGCGCCCACTGCACATAGTTGGCGTTGTTGACCTTGTCGGCGTCGATGAAGACCAGGTCGAAGGGCTCGCCGTGGTCCTCGGCGACTCCGGGCAGGGTGTCCAGCGCGGCGCCGACCCGGATCTCCACTCGTTCCCCCACCCCCTTGCGATCGAGGTTGGCGCGGGCCACCTCGGCGTGGTGCGGATCGTATTCCAGCGTCACGACGCGCCCCTGAGAGCCCACCGCACGCGCCAGCCACAGCGTGCTGAACCCGCCGAGCGTCCCGATCTCGAGCACACGCCGCGCCCCGGCCGAGAGCGCGAGCAGATACAGGAATTTGCCCTGCGCCGGCGAGACGTCGATGGGCGGCAGGCCCGCCTCGGAATTCGCCTGCGCCACATCGGAATCGGCGTCACCGATCAACGTGTCCACGACGTAGCGGTCGACCTCGCCCCATGCGGCATTCGTCATATCGGCCAGTGTGCCACCGCGACCGCACCGGCGCAGCGCCGCCGACGGGGCCGGCGGCGAGGCGAGGTTCAGAACAGGAAGTAGCGCTGTGCCATCGGCAACTCCGTGGCGGGCTGCTGGTCCCACACCTCGCCGTCGATGCGCACGGTGAAGGTGTCGGGTTCCACCTCGATACGCGGCATCGCGTCGTTGAGCGGCAGATCGCTCTTGGTGCGGCGGCGTACATCGGCCACCGGCACCAGTTTCCGCCGCACCTGCAGCCGCTCGGCCAGCCCGTCCTCGACCGCCTGCGGGGAGACGAAATGCAGCGACGCGCCCGCCGCCACCACGGGTGCGGCGCCGAACATCGGCCGCGGCAGCACCGGCTGCGGTGTCGGAATCGAGGCGTTGGCATCGCCCATCGCCGCCCAGGCGATCGCGCCGCCCTTGAGCACCGCATGCGGGCGGACACCGAAGAAGGCCGGCTCCCACAGCACCAGATCGGCCAGTTTGCCGACTTCCACCGACCCGATCTCGTGGTCCAGGCCGTGCGTCACCGCCGGGCAGATCGTGTATTTCGCGATGTAGCGGCGCACCCGGTGGTTGTCGGCGGCCCCGTCACCGGGCAGCGCGCCGCGGCGGCGCTTCATCATGTGCGCGGTCTGCCAGGTCCGCATCACCACCTCCCCGATGCGGCCCATCGCCTGCGAATCCGAGCCGATCATGGAGATCGCGCCCAGATCGTGCAGCAGATCCTCGGCCGCGATGGTCGAGGGCCGGATCCGGCTCTCGGCGAAGGCGAGATCCTCGGGCACGGCCGGATTGAGGTGGTGGCACACCATCAACATGTCCAAATGCTCGTCGAGGGTGTTGACCGTATGCGGGCGAGTCGGATTGGTGGAGCTGGGCATCACATTCGGGTGCGAGGCGACGGTGATGATGTCCGGCGCGTGCCCGCCGCCGGCGCCCTCGGTGTGATACGAGTGGATGGCCCGCCCGGCGATCGCGGCGAGGGTGTCCTCGACGAATCCCGCCTCGTTGAGCGTATCCGAATGCAGCGCGACCTGAACCCCCGCGGCGTCGGCCACCCGCAGGCAGGCGTCGATCGCCGCCGGGGTGGTCCCCCAGTCCTCGTGCAGCTTGAATCCGCCCGCGCCACCGCGCAATTGCTCCCACATCGCCTCGGGGCGCACGGTGTTGCCCTTGCTCAGCAGCAGGATGTTGACCGGCCAGCCGTCGGTGGCCTCGAGCATGCGGCCCAGATGCCAGGCGCCGGGAGTGACGGTGGTGGCCTTGGAGCCCTCGGCCGGTCCGGTTCCGCCCCCGATCAAGGTGGTGATACCGCCGCCGAGCGCCTCGTCGAGCAACTGCGGGCAGATGAAATGCACGTGGCAGTCGATCGCGCCGGCGGTGAGGATGCGGCCGTTGCCGGCGATGATCTCCGTCGACGGGCCCACCACCAGATCCGGATGCACACCGTCCATGGTCTCCGGATTGCCGGCCTTGCCGATCGCGCAGATGCGGCCGTCGCGAATGCCGATGTCGGCCTTGACGATTCCCCAGTAGTCGACGATCACGGCCCCGGTGATCACGGTGTCCGGGGTGCCCTCGGCGCGGGTGGCGCGGGCCTGGCCCATCGATTCGCGCAGCACCTTGCCGCCACCGAAGACGGCCTCGTCACCGGCCAGACCGGGTCCGCCGCAGCGGTCTTCGGTGATCTCGATCAGAAGATCGGTGTCGGCGAGGCGAATTCGATCGCCGACCGTGGGGCCGAACAGCGTGGCGTAGCGGGCGCGGGACAGTTCCGCCATCAGTCGACCGGCCTTCCGTCTGTCTCATCGGACCGGTTCGCCACCGGGCCGAGCGGTCCCGGCGCGTCCGGGCCGATCCCGTACACCTCGCGGCTACCGCCCAGCGGCACCAGCGAAACACACTGCGCCAGGCCGGGTTCGAAGCGCACGGCGGTACCGGCCGGAATGTCGAGGCGGCGGCCGTGCGCCACGGCCCGGTCGAAGTCGAGGGCCGTGTTGGCCTGTGGGAAGTGCACGTGACTGCCCACCTGCACCGGCCGGTCGCCGGTATTGACCACCTCGAGTTCGATCCGGTCGGCGCCGGCATTGATCTCGATGAGGCCGGCGGCGAGCAGATACTCGCCCGGCACCGGGCCGGAGCCGCTCTCGGCGGATATCGCGCTCATCGGTGCCCCTCAGCCGATCGGGTGATGCACGGTCACCAGTTTCGTGCCGTCGGGAAAGGTGGCCTCGACCTGCACGTCGGCGATCATCTCGGGAACACCCGCCATGACGTCGTCGCGGGTGAGCACGGTGCGGCCCGAGGACATCAGTTCGGCGACGGTGCGGCCGTCCCGGGCGCCCTCGAGGACGTGGTCGGTGATGATCGCGACCGCCTCGGGATGGTTGAGTTTCAGCCCCCGAGCCTGCCGCCGGCGCGCCAGTTCGGCCGCGTAGCTGAGCATCAGCCGTTCCTGCTCGTGCGGTGACAGACGCACATCGACTCCTCGGCTGCTCGGGCGTACGGTGCTCGATATCTTGGCACGGCCGTACCGAGTGCGCTCGCCGGGACGGGCGCTCGCCTCGGCGGCGTCAGGCCTTGGCCGCCCCGTCCGCGGTGAGGTTCTGCAGCCGCACCTGGCCGCGCGCGACCACCCGGTCCTGCTCGTCGGTGATCTGCACCTGCCACAGCTGCTGCGAGCGGCCCTGGTGAATCGGGGTGGCGACACCGCGCAGGCTGCCCTCTCGGACTGCGCGCAGGAAGTCGGTGTTGTTGTTGACGCCGACCACATGACCGCGGTCACCGAACCACACGCCGCCGCCGACACTGGCCAGCGTTTCGATGATCGTGCAGTACACCCCGCCGTTGACGATGCCCGCGGGCTGATGCAGCTGCGGCGAGACCACCCACTCCCCGACCACACGATCGGGCCCGACCTCGGTGTACTTCAGACCGATGAGGTCGGTGAAGGTCCCCTCGCTGTAGCGGGTCATCTGCTCGGGCGTGACATCCGCCAGGGAGCGAGCCTCGAATCGGTCGTGCTGTGTCATAGAAAAACACTTACACCACCTGAGTACCGGCCGGTACGGCGGTGCCGCGCGCGCCCGGCCACCCAGGTGCCGGGTAATCGAGCAGCACACCGGCGGCACAATGTGAAAATCGTTGTACCGCAGCGGCATACGCACTCACGGCGATCCGGCTACGGTTGCGATCACGGCGAGCGCAACCCTCGCTCCGGCCCCCGCGCCGCCCTACCGTGGCGGCCATGACAGCCGCATCGGACACTCCGCTCAACGACATCGTCGACGCCACCGCACAGGCCGTGGCCGGCGATCCGGCGAAGGCGCAGGTCCTGTTTTCCGCTGCCGGAGTCGCGGAGGGCGCCGTCGGCAGCGCCGTCACGGCCGGCACGTATACGGTCCGGGTGGACGAGCCGGCCGCGCTGGGCGGCGCGGGCACCGCGCCGAATCCGGTCGAGTTCTATCTGGCGGCGCTGATCTCGTGTCAGGTGGTGACCTACCGGTTCTGGGCGCAACGTCTCGGCATCGTCGTCGACGATCTGCGCATCGAGGCCGAGGGCGACCTCGACGTGCGCGGCTTCTTCGGACTCGACGACAGCGTGCGCGCCGGGTTCCAGCAGGTCCGGGTGAATGTGCACATTCGTGGTCCGGAGCCGGCGCAGCGCTACGCTGAACTGCAGGCCGCCGTGGACGCTCACTGCCCGGTTCTCGATATCTCCACCGGGCCGACGCCCGTGCTGACCACACTGATCACACCGGAGTTGGAAAACTCCGCAGTTCCCGCCTGATTCTTCACGAATCGGGCATTCTGGGGCGGCGCACCGCCGCCTCGTGCGCGACGATCCATCCCATCTACACATTTTGGAGCTGAAACCCATGACCGACTCCGTCGAGCCGAACGATCCGGCGCAGAACTGGAGCTTCGAGACCAAGCAGGTCCACGTCGGCCAGATTCCCGACGGCACCACCAACGCTCGCGCGCTGCCGATCTACCAGACCACCTCCTACACCTTCCGCGATACCGATCACGCGGCGGCGCTGTTCGGTCTGGCCGAGCCCGGCAACATCTACACGCGCATCATGAACCCCACCCAGGACGCGGTCGAGCAGCGCATCGCCGCCCTCGAGGGTGGTGTGGCGGCGCTGCTGCTCTCCTCGGGCCAGGCCGCCGAAACCTTCGCGATCCTCAACATCGCGGGCGCCGGTGACCACATCGTGTCGAGTCCGCGCCTCTACGGCGGCACCTACAACCTGTTCCACTACACGCTGCCGAAGCTGGGCATCGAGGTGTCGTTCGTCGAAGATCCCGACGATCTGGACCAGTGGCGCGCCGCGATCCGCCCGAACACCAAAGCGATCTACGGCGAGACCGTGTCCAACCCGCAGAACCACATCCTGGACCTGCCGGGCCTGGCCGAGGTCGCCCACACCGCCGGTGTGCCGTTCATCGTGGACAACACGGTGCCGACCCCGTACCTGATCCAGCCGCTGAAGCACGGCGCCGACATCGTCGTGCACTCGGCGACGAAGTACCTCGGCGGCCACGGCGCCGCGATCGCCGGTGTGATCGTCGACGGCGGCACCTTCGACTGGACGGTGACCGACGAGCAGGGCAACTCGCGCTTCCCCGGCTTCACCACCCCGGATCCCAGCTACCACGGCGCGGTGTTCGCCGATCTGGGTGCGCCGGCCTACGCACTGAAGGCACGCGTGCAGTTGCTGCGTGACCTCGGCTCCGCGGTGGCCCCGTTCAACGCGTTCCTGATCGCCCAAGGTCTCGAGACGCTGAGCCTGCGGGTGGAACGGCATGTCGCCAACGCGCAGGCGGTCGCGGAATTCCTCACCGAGCGGCCCGAGGTGACCAGCGTCTTCTACGCGGGCCTGCCGTCGTCGCCGTGGTACGAGCGCGGCCGGGAACTGGCCCCGAAGGGCACCAGCGCGATCGTCGGCTTCGAGCTGGCGGGCGGCGTGGACGCGGGTAAGCGGTTCGTCGACGCGCTGACCCTGCACAGCCATGTCGCCAATATCGGCGATGTGCGTTCGCTGGTCATTCACCCGGCCTCGACCACGCATTCGCAGCTGACGCCCGAGGAGCAGCTGGCCGCGGGTGTGACGCCGGGCCTGGTCCGGCTCGCGGTGGGCATCGAGGGGATCGAGGACATCCTCGCCGACCTGCGGACCGGTTTCGCCGCCACGCACTAGTTCTCGCCGATGCCCGGTTCGCCGCCCCCGGCGGCGGGCCGGGCATCGTCGTGTCAGCGAAACACGCACCGGCACTTCGAGATTCGGGCGCGGGAGCTGGAAACGACGCGACGGGCCCTTCGTGACGAAGGGCCCGCCGCGGGCAGTGGACCGGGGGAGTCGACCGCAGCCCTCGGGACTCTCGCTCGATCCGGACGCCGAGTTGAGTGTAGGTCAGGCTTACCTAACCAAGCAAGAGCGACGCACCGGCAACCCGCGATCGGCCAATGCCAGTAGCAACGCCTGCCCCCGCTCGATCCCGGCATCCGCGCCGGTCCGCGCCAGTTCCGGAACATAGGTGGCCGCGCCCACGACGGTTTCGCCCACGAGATTCCAGAATCGCGCCCGGCTCAGCCCCGCGCAGCGCTGCAGGCTCTCACACACCAAGGTCAGCGCCGCCTCGCAGCGATGCGCCAGCCACACCGACAGCGCCCGATCACACGGCAGCGTCACCACACCCGGCCGCCCTGCCAGCGGATCACCCGCCACCACGCGAATCGTCGTGTCCGACAGGCCCGCCCAGTCCAGCCCGCCGTCGCTGTCGCTGTGCACCCACAGATTCTCGAGCCCCGGATCCCAGGCGCGGTTGTCGCAGACCATCAGCGCGACCACCCGGCCGACCACGGCATGGATCAGCGCGGTGGCGACCACCTCGGCGGCGATCTCGGCGCTGACCATCTCCGCCGCATGCCGGCGATACATCAGCTCGATGCGACCTTCACGCACCCCGTCGGCCAGTCGCCACCACCGCCGACGGCCCTGTTCGGCCATCGCCGCCATGGCGTAGACGCGCGGATGCCCGGGCTGCAACGCGCGCAGCCGGACGCAGATCTGTTCGAACGCCGGCTCCGGACGGCGAGCCGGGAAAATCGTCACTGGTTCGGACATCGAACCCCCTCAACGTTCGGCATTGCGGTCGGCAACGAAAGATAGGTTAGGCTTACCAGAGTTGTACGGCGACAGGTCGCTGCGCAAGTGTTCGATCGCCATGAAACGCGTCACCCAGGAGTCGTTCGCCGCCGTGTCCGCCGCAGTCATCACCCCCCGTCGCCGTGCGACCGGCCTGGCACTCCTGGCCGGGGTGCTGCTGCTCGCGGTCGTCGCCGGACTCGCCGTCGGCGCGAAATCCCTGTCCCCGGCCGAGATCTGGCACGCCGTCTCCTGTCCGGACGGCGTGCCGTTCACCTGCCCCGCGGACGGGCAGGCCGACCGGATCGTGCGCGAATTGCGCCTGCCCCGAACGGTTCTCGCACTGCTCACCGGCGCCGCACTCGGTATCGCCGGTGCGCTGATCCAGGGCTACACGCGCAATCCGCTCGCCGATGCGGGATTGCTGGGTCTCAACGCGGGTGCGGCGTTCCTGGCCGCGCTCGGCATCCATCTGTTCGCGCTCACCCAGCCGAGCCAGTACATCTGGTTCGCCTTCGCCGGAGCACTGGCGGCCGGGGTGGTGGTGTTCGGCGCATCGGCGAGCGGCGGCAGCCGATCCACCCCGTTGACGCTGGTCCTGGCCGGTGCGGCGGTCACTGCGCTGCTGCAGGCGCTGACCAACGCGGTGATCCTGCTCGATCCGGCCGCGCTGGACACCTACCGCTTCTGGGTGGTCGGCACTCCCGCCGGACACGAACCCGCGGTCGCGGCCCAGGTGGTGCCGTTCATCCTGGCGGGAACGGTGCTGGCGATCCTGGCCGCGCCCGGGCTCAACGCGATCGGACTCGGCGAAGATGTCGCGCGCGGGCTCGGGGTGAACATCGCGCGCAACCGCGCGATCGGGCTCATCGCGGTGGTGCTGCTGACCGGCGCCGCGACGGCCGCGGTCGGCCCGATCGCCTTTCTCGGATTGGTCGTTCCGCACCTGGGCCGCATGATCACCGGCCCGGATCACCGCTGGCTGATTCCGTATTCGGCGCTGCTCGGGGCGATCGTGCTGCTGTTGGCCGATGTCGTCGGCCGGGTGATCGCGCCGCCCGGCGAGTTGCAGGCCGGTATCGTGCTGGCCGCGATCGGCGCACCCTGTTTCATCGCCCTGGTGCGCCGCCGGAAGGTGGCCGAATTGTGAACGCGCGCAGCGATATCCGCACCTCCGGGGCCGGCACGGAATCGGGTACCGAGCCAGGGGACGGAGACCGACGGGCCGGGGACGCCGGCAGCGAAGCGGCGGCCGGCTCGGTCGGCGATTCGACGAGCGCTCCCGGCGCGGACCGACCCGGCGTGGCGCTGGCACGGGTCCGGCCGGCCGTCCGGGTCGCCGGAATGTCTGCGGTCCTTCGCCTTTCGATGCTGCTGACGTTGCTGGCCCTCGCCGCCACGATCGTGGTGCTGTTCGTAGTGGACATCTCCGTCGGCGACTATCACATCGCCCTCGCGCGGGTGCTGGACGTGCTGACCGGCGGCGGCACCCGTTCGCAACGCTACGTCGTCATGGAATCGCGGCTGCCACGCGCGGTGACCGCGCTGGTGGCCGGAGCGGCGCTCGGCATCGCGGGCGCGATCACGCAGTCGATCCTGCACAATCCGCTCGCGAGCCCCGACGTCCTCGGCATCACCTCCGGGGCGAGCTTCGCCGCGGTCGCCGTGCTGGCCGGTGCGGGCGGCACCGCCACCGGAATCGTCGCGTCGCTGGGCGTTCCGCTCGCGGCGCTCGCGGGTGGACTGGCCACGGCCGCATTGATCGGCGTCCTGGCGCTGGGCCGCAACAGCGGCGGCGACACCGGACTGAGCGGAATGCGGTTCATCCTCATCGGGATCGGGGTCAACGCGCTGCTGCTGGCCGGTATCAACTGGCTCGTCACGCGGGCGAGCCTCGACGACGCCGCCCGGGCGCAACTGTGGCTCACCGGCTCGCTCAACGGCGCGGACTGGAACCGGACGAGTGCGGCGGCGGCCGGACTCGTCGTCGTGGTTCTCATCGCGGCGGGTTCGGCGCGCACCCTGGCCGCACTGCGCTTCGGCTCCGACACCACTCGCGCGCTCGGTGTGCGCGTACAGACCCAGCAGTTGGTGCTGATCGGCGCCGCGGTGGCGGCGGCTGCCCTGGCCACCGCGGCGGTCGGCCCGCTGGCCTTCGTCGGGCTGGCCGCGCCGCAGAT
>NZ_BDBN01000122.1 GCF_001613005.1 Nocardia nova NBRC 15556
GCTCGCCCGGGCGCCGCGCCTGGCGGCCGCGGGCGCGGGTTCCGGCTCGTCGTCGGCGATCGGTTCGATATCGGTTTCGGAGTCGTACTCGTCGCGGCGATACCGATGGCCGCTGCCGCCGGTCCGCTCGTACCCCGGTTCGGCGTAGTCGGGGTCGGGGTAGTCGGGATCTGCGTATCCGGCGCCGGCGAGCTCGTGGTCATAGCGAGCGCCGTACCCGGCGGCGGTGTCGGCGTAGTGCGCGGCCGGCTCGTCCTCGTCGACGTAGCGCGGGATGACGGCGGTGTCGTCGTCCTCGTAGTCGTCCCACTCGTCGGTGGCGCTGCGATGCGCACCACCACGCCGGTAGCGCCGCTGCTGCTCGTCGGCGCGCCGGCGCGAGCGTTCTCCGGCCCGCGACCAGCGGTCACTCATCCGACCACCTGGCCTCGTCTGCACCGGCCGAGTTCAACACCGCACTCCGTTCGTCCAACCACCCTTGCAGGATCGACACGGCGGCCGCCTGGTCGATCACCTGCCGCCGGCCGCGCGCGCGAACTCCACTGTCCCGCAATGCACGTGCAGCTGACACCGTAGTCAAACGTTCGTCGGAAAGTCGTATCGGCACACCAGGAATCATGTTCCGCAAACGTCGCGCGAACCGGGCGGCCAGCTGTGCCGACGAGCCGCTGGCCCCCCGTAATGTCCGTGGTAGACCGACGATTACCTCGACCGCTTCGTATTCCCGCACAATCTCGGCTACCCGGAGCAGATCGGTTGCCGGACCGCGTTTTCCACCCTTGACGGTCGGCACCGTCTCCACCGGGGTCGCCAGAATCCCGTCCGGGTCACTCGCGGCGACTCCGATGCGCACGGTCCCCACGTCGATGCCGATCCGCCGGCCGCGGCCGGGATCGGTCCGCGCGTCGGGGCGTTCGGCCGGGATGTCGTCCGGCCGGGCGGCCCCGGCTTCCGGAGCCGCCCCCGATCGGGACGGCTCCGGTTCCGAAGGCTCCGAATTCTCGGAATGGTCCATCAGGCGGCGATCTCGGCCACCCGTGCGCGCACGCCGGCCAGGCCGGCCTCGATACCGGACGGGTCGGAGCCGGCGCCCTGCGCCATCTCCGGCTTACCGCCGCCGCGGCCCGCGATACTCGGGCCGAAACTGCCGACCAGCTCACCGGCCTTGACGCCGAGCTCCTGGGCGGGCTTGTTCACCGCGACCACGAACGGCACCTTGCCGTCGGCATTGCCGAGCAGAACGACCACCGCCGGCTCGCTGCCGAATCGGCCGCGGATATCGGTGGCCAGGGTCCGCAGATCGCCCGCGCCGACACCCTTGGGGGCGGCGGCCGCGACCAGCAGCACCTCGCCGACCCGCTGCGCCTGCTCGACGTACGCACCCGCCTGCGAGAGCACGGCCGCGGCCTTGGTGCGCTCGAGTTCCTTCTCGGCGACCTTCAACCGTTCCACCAGTTGCTCGACCCGAGCCGGCACATCTTCGGAGGGCACCTTGAGCGAGGCGGCCACACCGGCCAGCAGGGCTCGCTCCTTGGCCAGGTACTTGTAGGAATCCAGCCCGACGAAAGCCTCCACGCGGCGCACGCCGGAACCGACCGACGATTCGCCGAGTAGTGTGATCGGCCCGATCTGCGACGAGTGTTCGACGTGGGTACCGCCGCACAGTTCCATCGAGAACGGCCCGCCGATCTCGACGACGCGCACCTCGGACCCGTAGTTCTCGCCGAACAGCGCCAGCGCGCCCATCGCCTTGGCCTTGGGCAGATCGGTGACGAAGGTGTTCACCGGGAAGTCCGAGCCCACCGCATCGTTGGACACGGCCTCGATGTCGGCCTTCTGCGACTCGGACAGCTGGCCCTGCCAGTTGAAGTCGAAGCGCAGATAGCCGGGCTTGTTCAGCGAACCGGCCTGCACGGCGTTCGGGCCCAGCACCTGCCGCAGCGCGGCATGCACCATGTGCGTGCCGGAGTGTCCCTGGGTGGCGCCACGCCGCCACGCCGGATCGACCTGGGCGAGGACGGCATCGCCCTCGGTGATCCGACCGCGTTCGACGGTGGTCTTGTGCACCCACAGCTTCTTGGCGATCTTCTGCACGTCGTTGACGCGCAACTCCGTGCCCGACGCCGTGAGGGTGCCGCGGTCGGCGATCTGACCACCGGATTCGGCATAGAGGGGACTGCGATCGAGGATGACCTCGACGTCCTGCCCGGCGGTCGCGGTGGGGACCCGGACACCCTCGGCGATGAGGGCGAGAACCCGCGCCTCGGTGGCGAGCTCGTCGAAGCCGGTGAATTCGGTGGCGCCGCGGTCGACCAGTTCCTTGTAGATCGACAGATCGGCGTGGGCGTGCTTGCGCGCCTGCGCATCGTCCTTGGCTCGCTGCCGTTGCTCGGCCATGAGCGTGCGGAAGCCCGACTCGTCGACCTCGAGCCCGGCCTCGGCGGCCATCTCCAGGGTCAGATCGATCGGGAAACCGTAGGTGTCGTGCAGGGTGAACGCCTCACTGCCCGCGATCGTGCGCCCACCGGTGGCCTTCACCTCGGCGACCGCGTCGTCGAACAGCTTCGACCCGGTGCTCAGCGTCTTGAGGAAGGCGGTCTCCTCACCGACGGCGACGGTCTCGATGCGGGTGAAATCGGTGGCCAGTTCCGGGTACGAGGGCGACATCAGCTCGCTGACGACCTTCATGAATTCGCCGATCACCGGCTTCTCGGCACCCAGCAGCCGGGCCGAGCGCACGATCCGGCGCAGCAGCCGGCGCAGCACGTAGCCGCGGCCGTCGTTGCCGGGATTGACGCCGTCGGCGATCAGCATCGCCGAGGTGCGGGCATGGTCGGCGATGACCCGGAAGCGCACATCGTCGGCGTGTTCGACGCCGTAGCTCTTGCCGGTCAACTCCTCGGCCTTGGAGATGATGGGGCGCAGCAGATCGGTTTCGTAGACGTTGTCCACGCCCTGCAGCAGCATCGCCACGCGTTCGATGCCCATGCCGGTGTCGATGTTCTTCTTCGGCAGCGATCCGACCGGCGGATAGCCCAGCTTGGGGCTCTGCTCGCCGCGGATGTCCTGCATGAACACGAGATTCCAGATCTCGAGGTAGCGATCCTCGTCGGCGACCGGGCCGCCCTCGGCGCCGTATTCCGGCCCGCGGTCGTAGTAGATCTCCGAGCACGGCCCGCCGGGACCCGGCACGCCCATATCCCAGTAGTTGTCCTTGCCGTCGCGGAACTGGATGCGCTCCTTCGGGATTCCGGCGACGCGATGCCAGATCTCGGCGGCCTCGGGATCACTCTCGTAGGCGGTGACCCAGATCCGCTCCGGATCGAAGCCGAATCCGCCTTCTTCCTGAGATCTGCTGATCAGCTCCCAGGCGAAGGTGATCGCGCCTTCCTTGAAGTAGTCACCGAAGGAGAAGTTGCCCGCCATCTGGAAGAACGTGTTGTGGCGGGTGGTGACGCCCACCTCTTCGATATCGCCGGTGCGCACGCACTTCTGCACGCTGGTCGCGCGCGAGAACGGCGGCGCCTCCTGGCCCAGGAAATACGGCTTGAACTGCACCATGCCCGCATTGACGAACAGCAGGTTCGGGTCCGGCAGGATCAACGAGGCACTCGGTACCTCGGTGTGGCCGGCACGGACGAAGTGGTCCAGGAAACGCCGTCGGATCTCGTGGGTCTGCACGAATATCCAGCCTACCGGGCGCGGTCCAGCCGGTTTTCAGCGGTCGTGCGGCGCGCACCCGGCTCAGCGACCTCGGACGATGCGGCGCAACTTGGTGACCCGCGGCCCGATCTCGCGCTCGTAGCCGTGATCGGTCGCGGTGTAGTAGTCGGCGCCGACCAGTTCGTCGGGCGGGTACTGCTGCGCGAGGATCCCGTCCGGGTGGTCGTGCGGATATTTGTAGCCCTGCGCGTTGCCGAGTTTCGCCGCGCCCGCGTAATGCCCGTCGCGCAGGTGGGGCGGCACCGTGCCCGCCTTACCCGCCGCGATGTCGGACATGGCCGCGCCGATCGCCGCCGCGACCGCACCCGATTTGGGTGCGGTGGCGACGTGGATGGTCGCGTGCGCGAGCGCCAGCTGCGCCTCCGGCATACCGACCAGCTGGACCACCTGCGCGGCGGCGACCGCGGTCTGCAGGGCGGTGGGGTCGGCCATGCCGACGTCCTCGGACGCCTGGATCATCAATCGCCGCGCGATGAAGCGCGGATCCTCCCCCGCGCTGATCATCCGGGCCAGATAGTGCAGCGCCGCGTCGACATCCGACCCGCGCAGCGATTTGATGAACGCGCTGATCACGTCGTAGTGCTGGTCGCCGGCACGGTCGTAGCGCACCGCGGCCTTGTCGACACTGGCCTCGACCAGATCCACGTCCACCGTGCCGTCGAGCGACGATTCCGCCGAGGCCTCCAGGGCGGTGAGCGATCGGCGCGCGTCGCCGCCGGCGATGCGGACGATGTGGTCGAGCGCCGCCTCGGTGACGGTGTACTGCCCGGCCAAGCCTCGCTCGTCGTCGATCGCGCGACGCAGCACGGTGCGAATATCGTTGTCCGACAACGACTTCAGCTGCAGCACCAGCGATCGCGACAGCAGCGGCGACACCACCGAGAAAGACGGGTTCTCCGTCGTCGCCCCGACCAGCAGCACCACCCGGTTCTCCACCGCGGCCAGCAGGGCGTCCTGCTGAGTTTTCGAGAACCGGTGCACCTCGTCGATGAACAGCACGGTCTGCTCCCCCGCGAGCAGCCGCCGTCGCGCCAGCTCGATGACCGCCCGCACTTCCTTCACGCCCGCCGACAACGCCGACAGCGCCTCGAAGCGACGGCCGGTGGCGGTCGAGATGAGGGCGGCCAACGTCGTCTTGCCTGTCCCGGGCGGGCCGTAGAGCAGCACCGACGCCGCGCCGGATCCTTCGATCAGCCGGCGCAGCGGTGATCCGGGGCCGAGCAGATGTTGCTGACCGACCACCTCGTCCAGGCTCGCCGGCCGCATGCGCACCGCCAGCGGGGACATCCGGCCCGCCGGCGGTAGTGCGGTGGATATGCCGGACGACTCAGACGACTCCTCCACCTCCGGCGCCTCGAACAACCCTTCGCTCACGCCTCGACGGTACCGATGAGCACCGACATTCAGGACGAGGTGGGGTCGGGACGCAGAATCCGCGCGGCCTGCGCCTCGATCGACGCGCGCAGTTCGGCGTCGGTCAGCTCGCGCAGGCCCGCGGCGCTGCGCAGGAACGGCTCGAGCAGTTGCCAGCCCATGGCGAACGCGGCCAGATGTGCCACCGCCAGTCCGGCGGCGCGGTCGCTGTCCATCTGCGGCCGCAGGTTCTCGATCAGCATCGCCATCACCGGGAACTGTTCTTGCAGCTCACCGACCGGATAGCCGTCCAGGATGCAGCGGGCCAGCACGGTCAGATGCCGGCGCAGCCGGGGATCGGTGGCGGTGAGCTGCCCGGCGGCGGCCAGTGCGCCCGATTGTTCGCCGAGATAGCTCAGCACGGCTCCGACCAACTTGTCCTTCGCACCGAGATGCCGGAACACCAGGCCGTGGTTCACCCCCGCACGGTCGGCGATATCCCGGATCGAGGTCGCGGCCGGGCCGCGCTCGGCGAACAGGTCGGCGGCGGCCTCCGTGACCGCCGCGACGACCGCCGCACGACCGACCGGTCCGGCGCCGGAGTCGTCGCGACGCGGAGTCGATGGCGGGTTCTCGGACATCGGGCTACAGTAGCGAATACCGGTGTAGTCAATTGACTACAGTCGCCCGATCGCCGAAGGAAACGCCATGACGCACACCACCGCCGCGGAGACCGAACCGGTCGCCCACTACGGCGTGAGCTCGTTCCCACTGCCCGAATTTCCGCTGATCGCGGGCCCGTTCACCCATCTGGTCGCCGAGCGTGACCGACTGGCCGCGCTGCGCTGGCAGCATTTCGACGCGCGGCAGGCCGGCGTCACCCTCGGCGCGGAGATCAGCGGCGTGGACCTGGCCGGGGAGCTGCCCGCGGAGGTGATCGCGGAACTGCGCCGGGCACTGCACGAGTACAAGGTGCTGTTCTTCCGCGATCAGCCGCTGACCGCCGGGCAGCATGTCGCGTTCGCGGCGCGCTTCGGCACGCTCGAGGTGCATCCGTTCATTCCGTCCAACACCGAACAGCCGGAACTGGTCCGCTTCGAGAAGACGCCGACCATCGCGGGGGTCGAGAACATCTGGCATCACGACGTGACGTGGCGGCCGCAGCCGTCCATGGGTGCGATCCTGCACGCCGTCGCCGTTCCCGCGATCGGCGGCGACACCCTGTTCTCGGATATGTACGCCGCCTACGAGGCGCTCGATGCCGCCACCCGCGCCGAGATCGACGACCTCACCGCGACCCACGACTACACCCGGGCATTCGGCCGCGGGCAGACGACCGAAGCGCAGGAGGCGATGCGAGCACAGCATCCGCCGGTCAGCCACCCGGTGGTGTGCACGCACGAGGCGACCGGACGCCGCCACCTCTACGTCAACCGGATCTTCGTGGACCGCATCGACGGCATGGATCCCGAGGCGAGCCGCGAGTTGCTGGACCGGCTCTGCCGCCAGGCCGACTATCCCGAACACCAGGTGCGGCTGCACTGGGAGCCCGACACCGTCGCCTTCTGGGACAACCGGGCCGTGCAGCACTACGCCGCCAGCGACTATTGGCCGCAGACCCGGATCATGGAACGAGCCTCGATCGTCGGGCCGCGCCCGGCCCGCTGAGTCACTCCTCCCAGAGTTCCTCGAGGGTGGCGGAGACATGCTCGGCGAAGTCGCCGAGCGTGTCGTCGCCGGTGCAGCGCGCATCCTCGGCGAGGGCGGCCCAGCGATTGATCAGGGCGGCCGAGCGCGGCACCGACAGTCCGTGTTCGCGGGCCGCCGCGATGCGGGTGTGATCGGCGGGCAGGAACCAGAACGTCGTCAGCCAGACCCAGATGAGCCGGGCCTCGAGGATGCGTTCGGCGAGCAGATCGTCGTCGGCGAGGGCCGGCCACACGCCCACGACCTCCGAGCGCCAGGCCTCGACCATCTGATGCGCCCGCTCGCGGGAGAGTTCGAAGTCGCACAGGCAGCCGGGGAACGACACCAGCGCGTAGGCGATATCGAGCGTGGCGTCGCGGAAACCGCCCCATTCGTAGTCGAGGAACCGAGCGCCCTCGTCGTTGAGGATCACGTTGTCGGGGCACAGGTCGGAGGGGCTGAACGCGCGGAAGCGGCCCGCGGAGAAGAGGCGATTGCCCCGCACGATGCGCTCCGCGATCTCGCCCGGCACGTCGATGCCGACCTCACGGGCCAGCATTCCGGGGACCTCACCGATCGCGGCCTCGGCCTGCTGGGCGATCCCGTCGACGCGGTGCACCACCTCCACCCGCCGCAGCAGCGCCACGAAATCGGCCTCCCGGCCGACCGTTGCGGCGTGCATGCGGCCCAATGCCTGCGCGAACGCCATCTGAGCGTTGCGGGTGGCGGGTTCGGCGCCGGTTTGCAGCACCGAGGTGAGCGACATGTTCTCGCCCAGATCGCTGAGGATCAGCAGCCGATCCGGCAGGCTGTGCGCCAGCAGATAGGCGCCGGGACGGTGCTCGCTGCTGAGCGCGGTGGTGAACTGATAGGACACCGCCTCACGCAGAAACGCCGAATCGATACTCGCGACCCCGGGTGCCAAACCACCGATCCGGCGCTCCTGGGCGGCGCCACGGACCTGCTTGACGATCAGGGTACGGGGAAGTGAGAACGAGTTCTCCGCTACGCGTACGCGCAGCACCGTCGTCCTGCCACTGCCGCTGAGTTCGATGGGATCGCTCAGCTTCACCGCAGCACCCATGCGCTTCGTGAGCAACTGTTGTGCCGCGGACACGACTTCGGCGGCGCGTTCGGCCAATAGTGCGGTCATCGCCAACCAAGTTACTCGCTCCAGGTCACTTTCAGCGAGCGGTTCGGCAACCTTTCGCGCGTCGTCGGCGTGTCCCCGCCGAGCGGCTGCGACCGGACCGAGATGCTCATTACGCTCATCGTCGGCCGGGTCGCGGATCCGGCCGGATACCGCGGCCCGTCGCTTGACACGCCCGGCCGTGTCCGGTTGTGTCGAAATCTCAACTGCAGTGTGCCGCACCAGAACCCAGGTGATTCGAAAGGTCCGACGATGACCGACTCCCCGCAGTCCGCACCCCGCGACACCGGCGAAGGCGGTGAACGGCGACCGGAGAGCCGGCCCGGGCAGCATCCCACCGGTCCAGGACGACCCGGCGCCGGGACAGGCGAACATCCCGCAACGCCGGGCGGGCCCGAAATGGCCGGAGCCACGGGATATCCGCAGTTCGAGGGCACCGGGGCCCCGCAGTACGGCGCCTCCCGGTACGGCGGGGCGCCGGGCGAGCCGCCGCCGGTCACTCCGGGCGGGGTGCCCCCGGTGGCGTCCGGAGCACAGGGACAGCCCGGGCCCACCTACGGTCCGCCCGGCAGCGTCCCGCCGGGCGCCTATCCGCCGCCCGCCGATCCGACCTGGGGCGCACCGGATAACGGCATGCCGCCACAGGGCACGCCCGGTTACGGCGCGCCGCAGGGATACCCCGGCGGACCGGGCTACGCCGCGGCACCGGGTCTCAATATCGGCCGGGCGCTCAGCTTCGCGTGGGATCGCTTCCGCGCCAATCCGATTCCCTGGGTCGCGATCACGCTCGTCGGATTCGTCGCCTATCTGATGGTGACGGTGGTGGTGAACGTCACGCATATGAACTCGCTGATGCCGGTGATGCTGATCGGCTTGCTCGCGGCGGTCGTGGTCTGGCTGCTGCAGGCGGCGATGATTCGCGGCGCGTTGTACGAAACCGACGGCACACCACCGGATTTCGCCTCGTTCTTCGGCTTCGTCAACGCCGGCAACGTGCTGATCGCCGCGCTGCTCGTCTTCGTGGCGGCCTGCGTCGGCGCGGTGTTGTGCATCCTGCCGGCACTCATCGTCGGCTATCTGTGCATGTTCTCGCTGCACTACGTCATCGACCAGGACCTCGATCCGTTCAGCGCGATCAAAGCCAGTGTGCAACTGGTGGTCTCGAATTTCGTCCCGACGCTGCTGCTGGCCCTGACCGTCGCCGCGCTGACCATCGTCGCCACCGCACTGTGCGGCATCGGCCTGCTGGTGGTGGGACCGCTCACTGTTATCGCGGTCACCTACTCCTACCGGATGCTCACCGGCGGATTGATCGCCTGAGCCGGCCGCCGGCTCAGCGGTCGTCGCCGGACCACCAGCGCGCCAGCACATTCAGCCGCTTCGGACGTGGCGGGCCCAGCGCGTGCCCGTGGTGGGGACGCAGTTGCAGCACGATGATGCCCGCCACGACGATGCCGACCATGTTCACGCCCAGCTGGCCGATCGACTCGAAGGCCTTGTGCCATTCGCCGACGGTGGCGGCGACCGCGGCGAAACCCGCGGCCGGAATCGTCGTCACCGAGATGAACACCCCGACCAGCGCCGCCGACTTCGCGGTCACCAGCGACATCATCCCCGCCGCACCCGCGAGCAGCGCCACCACCAGTGAAAACGGCCCCACCTCGTAGATGAAGTCCACGTTGCGGATGGCGTGGATGCGATCGACGGTGATCCAGCCGAACTGTTCCCCCACCAGTGAGGCCAGTGCCGCGATCCCCATCGCCACCGGGAAGCCGATCAGCAAGGCCAGGATCGAGCGGCGGGCGAGGCGAAAGTTCCTGCGCACCACCGCGACCGCGATGGCGGCCAGCGGCCCGAACTCGGGGCCGACCACCATGGCGCCGACGACCGTCACCGGCGAATCGGTGGCCACACCGACGACGGCCAGCAGGCACGCGATCGTGATGAACGACAGGAATGTGGGGCTGAGCGTCGATTCCTCGTGGGTCTGGGCGAGCAGCTCCTCCCAGACGATCGCATCCGACGGATCGCCCGGCGCCGCCTCGACCGCGCGGTCGGCCGGGGTCGACAGCACCGTTTCCACCGGGGAGAGCATGATGCCGCCGTAGTCGTTGATGCCCAGCCCGCGCAGACCGGCCAGCACGTCGTTGGCGGACTCGCGCGCGATATCGGCTTGGACGAGATCACCGGGCGGTTCGACCGAGGCGCCGCGCTGCACGGTGATGAGCGTGGCGCCGGGCTCGGACCGCAGCGCGGTCACCGCGGCGTCGGTCGACTCCGGTGGGCACACCGCCCGCAGGTGCAGCACCTCAATCCCCTGTCGTCTGCAGATCGTCCGGCACCGAGTGGCGCCGGACGATCTGCAGACTAACCGGTGCGCGGCCGCGGCTGCCCCCAACCACGGCGGCGCTCACGGGTTCGGATCGAAGCGGTTCGCGGATCGGACCTACGTGGTCTTCGGCTTGCCGTGCTCGTCGAGCACCACGTCGAGCCCGGCTTCCTTGCGCTGCTGCGCGGTGATCGGGGCCGGCGCGTCGGTCAGCGGGTCCACACCGCCGCCGGACTTCGGGAACGCGATGACCTCGCGGATCGAATCCACTCCGGCCAGCAGTGCGGTGATGCGGTCCCAGCCGAAGGCGATACCACCGTGCGGCGGCGCGCCGAAAGCGAAGGCGTCCAACAGGAATCCGAATTTCTCCTGCGCCTCGTCGTGGCTGATGCCCATGACCTCGAACACCCGCTCCTGCACGTCGCGGCGATGGATGCGGATGCTGCCGCCGCCGATCTCGTTGCCGTTGCAGACGATGTCGTAGGCGTAGGCCAGCGCCGAGCCGGGATCGGTGTCGAAGGTGTCGATGGACTCCGGCTTCGGCGAGGTGAACGCATGGTGCACCGCGGTCCAGGCCGAATGCCCAAGGGCCACATCACCGCTCGCGGTGGCGTCGGCGGCGGGTTCGAACATCGGCGCGTCCACGATCCACACGAACGCCCAGGCGTCCTCGTCGATCAGGCCGCACTTGCGCGCGATCTCGCCACGCGCCGCGCCCAGCAGCGCCCGGCTCGACTTCTCCTCTCCGGCGCCGAAGAAGATGCAGTCGCCCGGCGCGGCACCGACGTGCTTTGCCAGTCCCTCGCGTTCGGCGTCGGACAGGTTCTTGGCGACCGGGCCGCCGAGAGTGCCGTCTTCGCCGACCAGGATGTAGGCCAGGCCCTTGGCCCCGCGCTGCTTGGCCCACTCCTGCCAGGCGTCGAGCTGGCGCCGCGGCTGGCTGGCCCCACCCGGCATCACCACCGCGCCGACATACGGCGCCTGGAAGACCCGGAAGGGCGTGTCCTTGAAGTACTCGGCACATTCGGTGATCTCGATGCCGAAGCGCAGGTCGGGCTTGTCGGTGCCGTAGCGGCGCATCGACTCGGCGTAGGTCATGTGCGGAATGGGGGTCGGAATCTCGTGGCCGATCAGCTTCCACAGCGCGACCAGGATGTCCTCGGACAGCAGGATCACATCCTCCTGCGTCACGAAGCTCATCTCCAGGTCGAGCTGGGTGAACTCGGGCTGGCGGTCGGCGCGGAAATCCTCGTCGCGGTAGCAGCGGGCGATCTGGTAGTAGCGCTCCACACCGGAGACCATCAGCAACTGCTTGAACAGCTGCGGGCTCTGCGGCAGGGCGTAGAACTTGCCGGGCTGCAGGCGTGCGGGCACCACGAAGTCACGCGCGCCCTCGGGGGTGGACCGCGTCATCGTCGGAGTCTCGACCTCGACGAACGCGTGCTGGGCCAGCACCTCGCGGGCCGCGGCGTTGACCTTCGACCGCAGCCGGATGGCGTGGGCGGGGCCCTCGCGGCGCAGATCGAGGTAGCGATACTTCAGGCGCGCCTCCTCACCGGGCTGATCGTCGAGCTGGAACGGCAGCGGCGCGGCCTCGTTGAGCACCTCGAGTTCGGTGACGTTCACCTCGATCGCACCCGTGGGCAGGTTCGGGTTCTCACTGCCGTCCGGACGCGCCTCGACCACACCGGTGACCCGCACGCAGTACTCCGCGCGCAGCCTGTGGGCCTGCTCGGCCGGCTCACCCTCGCGGAAGACCACCTGCGCGACCCCCGACGCATCGCGCAGATCGATGAAGATCACGCCACCGTGGTCTCGCCGCCGGGCCACCCAGCCGGTGAGGGTGACGGTCAGACCGGCGTGCTCGCTTCGCAGCGAACCAGCCAAGTGGGTGCGCAGCACGGGATTCCTTTCGACGACACGGTGCACCGGGCGCGGGATGACCTGGTGCGCCCCCATGGTAGTGAGACAGGTTCGGCGGACGGAAACCGATATCCGGCTCCCGCGTCCCGCCGGGTCGCGCACGCCTCGGCCCCGACGGCGGACACCCGCGGATCCGCCGTCGCGCCCGCGGGGTTCGCCGTCGGGGCACTCGGCGGACACGAAAGCCACTCGGCCCTCGAGCCGCGGGCGCTCATGCAAAGCTGTAAAGGTTGTTTCGGCTGACCGAGCGCCGAGCAGCCCACTCGATCCACAGGAGCAGCAACGATGACCTTCAACGAAGGTATGGATATCGATCCGGACCGGGTCTCCACCGGAGGCGGAATGGGTCCCAAACTCGCCCTGGGCGGTGGCGGTGGCCTGATCGTGCTGATTCTGGCGGTGCTGTTCGGCGTGAATCCGGGCAATCTGCTCGGCAGCGGAACATCGGGAACGCAGACCGGTGGTGTCGACACCTCCGTTTGCAAAACCAACGGTGACGCGAACCGGTATGCGCAGTGCCGGGTGGTGCTGACCGCGCAGAGTCTCGACGGCGTCTGGGGCGGGGTGCTGCCGCGTCAGACCCGGGTGCAATACACGAAGCCCGGTGTGACGCTGTTCACCGGCTCGGTCAACACTCGATGCGGCAATGCGACCAGCGCTGTCGGACCCTTCTACTGCCCGGCGGACCGCAAGGCCTATTTCGATACCGGGTTCTTCCAGGAGCTGCGGGACAAGTTCGGTGCGGCGGGTGGTCCGCTGGCCGAGGAGTACGTGGTGGCGCACGAGTTCGGGCACCACATCCAGAACCTGCTGGGCGACAGCGGCCGTGCCCAGCGCGATCCCAAAGGCCCCGACTCGGGATCGGTTCGCCTGGAATTGCAGGCCGATTGCTACGCGGGCCTGTGGGCGAGCTACGCGGACAAGACACCGGCGCCCGGCGGATCCCAGCCGCTGCTGAAGCCGTTGTCCGACAACGATATCCAAGACGCGCTCTCCGCCGCGGCGGCGGTCGGCGACGATCGGATCCAGAAGGCCGCCACCGGGCGGGTGAATCCGGAAGGATGGACGCACGGTTCATCCACCGAACGGCAGAAATGGTTCCTGACCGGCTACCGGAACGGCCAGGTCGCGGCGTGTGACACCTTCTCGGCAGCGGATCTGAACAATCCGCCGGCCCTGCGCTGAGCGTGGGCGGCCAGCTCTTCGAGCGGGCGGGTCGCTCGGATGTCGGTAGCGGTGCGGTTCACAATGGTCGGCGAGACCGAGACGGGTGGAGGGCAGAAGTGAACATTGTGCGGGAATTCGGCGGTGCGAGACGAGGATTGCCGGGTGTGCGGGCGGCCGTGGCGGTATGCGCCGCGGCGCTGACGATCGCCGGCGGCGCGATGACCGCCGTGGCCGACGAACCCGCGGCCGGACTGTCGGTGGCTCTGACCACGATCCCGGGCGGGGAGCACGCCGGGGTGACCCCGGTCCCGACCCTGCTCGTCTATTCCGACGGGCATGCGGTCGACAGCCCCGACGCCGCCGATCCGGATCGTCCGGCCGACAAGGCACCGCGGCAGCGCAACGGACATGTCTCCCTCGACGCCGTCCACGCCGCCGCCGAGGACGCCAAGAAGCTGGCGGCAGCGGATCTGGGCATGCCCAAGGACGGCAACGGCGGATCCACCCTGCTCGACTTCCTGGGAGCCACACCCGACCAGGATGTGCATCTGGTGGTGTACTCCCCCGGCGGCACCGACGGACTCACCGACGCACAGAAGGCCGACCGCAGCCGTTTCGCGGACCTGTGCAAGAAATTGGTCGACGCCTTCGTCGCCGACCGCTGAGCCGGCCCGGCCGGCTCAGCCGACCGTCCAGGTTTCTCTGCCGTTCAACAGGTCCTGAAGCGACTGCGGCCCAATCGGTTTGCGCTCGACGGCCATCGCGGTTTGCGCACGGACCCCGTCGTCGTAGGTGGGGCGGGTGACGTCGCGGAAGATGCCGGTCGGGACGTGAGTCAGGTCCTGGGAGGTCAACCGCGAGAGCGCATAGGCGTATTCGGATCGTTCGCAGTGGGCGTCGTGCACCACGATCTCGCTCTCGGCAACCTCCGCGGTCGCGACGACCTCGAGCCCGAAACCGTTGCGCACCACCGCGAATTCACCGTCGGCGCCGAAGCGGATCGGTTCCCCGTGCCGCAAGCGGATGAGGTGCGATTCGGCGTTGTCGCGGCGCAGCGCGTCGAAGGAGCCGTCGTTGAAGATCGGGCAATCCTGGAGGATCTCCACGAACGAGGTCCCGCGGTGTTCGGCCGCGGCGCGCAGCACCTCGGTGAGGCCGGCGCGATCGGAGTCGAGGGCGCGCGCGGCGAAACTCGCCTCCGCTCCCAGCGCCACCGACAATGTGTTGAACGGATGGTCGATCGAACCGAGCGGCGTCGACTTGGTCACCTTCCCCAATTCGGAGGTCGGTGAGTACTGGCCCTTGGTCAGGCCGTAGATCCGGTTGTTGAACAGCAGGATCGTCATGTTCACGTTGCGGCGCAGCGCGTGGATCAGGTGATTGCCGCCGATCGAGAGGGCGTCGCCGTCACCGGTGACCACCCAGACCGACAGATCCGGCCTGGTCACCGCGAGTCCGGTGGCGATGGCCGGGGCGCGACCGTGGATGGAGTGGATGCCGTAGGCGTCCAGGTAGTACGGGAATCGGCTGGAACATCCGATTCCCGAGACGAACATCAGGTTTTCCCGCCGCAGACCCAGCTCGGCGAGGAAGCCGCGGACGGTCGCGAGAATGACGTAGTCACCGCATCCCGGGCACCAGCGCACCTCCTGATCGGACGTGAAGTCCTTGACCTTCTGCGGCCCCTCGGCGCCGGGTACTCCGGACACGCCGGTCAGGCCGAGATCGGCGCCGATGAGCGAGGTGTCGAGGATGGTCATCGGTATCCCCCTGTCGTGCGGTAGGTCGCCCGGGCCCGGGCATCGAAGGCCTTGTTCTGTTCCAGCTCGCCGATGGATCCGTCCAGTGCCGCGTCGATGACGCCGACCAGCTCCTGGGCGGAGAAGGCGGTCCCGGCCACCTTCGTCCACGGCTGCACGTCGACCAGGTATTTGCCGCGCAGCAGCAGCGCGAGCTGGCCGCCGTTCATCTCCGGCGCCACCACCCGGCGATAGCGCCGCAACACGTCGCCGGTATTGGCGGGGAGCGGATTGAGGTGCCGCAGATGTGCTTGCGCGACCGGCACGCCGCGGCGGCGCGCCCGCCGGCACGCCTCACCGATCGGGCCGTAGGAACTGCCCCAGCCGATCAGCAGCAATTCGGCGGTGCCCTCGGGGTCGTCGACCTCGAGATCGGGCACCGCGATGCCGTCGATCTTCGCCTGACGCAGGCGAACCATCAGTTCGTGGTTGGCCGGATCGTAGGAGATGTTGCCACTGCCGTCCGCCTTCTCCAGCCCACCGATCCGGTGGGCCAGGCCGCCGGTGCCGGGCCTGGCCAGCGGCCTGGCGAGGGTTTCCGGGTCGCGCGCGTAGGGCTGGAACGGTGCCCCGGCCGCGGCGCCGTCGTCCACCGGTGGCTCGAATGCCGGGTCGATCGGCTCGAGGTCGGACACCCGCGGAATCGACCAGGGTTCGGATCCGTTGGCGATGGCGCCGTCGGACAGCAGCAGCACCGGAGTGCGATAGGTGAGCGCGATCCGCGCCGCGTCCACCGCGGCGGCGAAACAGTCCGCCGGTGAGCGGGGAGCCACGACGGCGACGGGCGATTCGCCGTTGCGCCCGTACAGCGCCTGCAGCAGATCGGCTTGTTCGGTCTTGGTGGGCAGACCGGTCGAGGGCCCGCCGCGCTGGACGTCGATGATCACCAGCGGCAGTTCCGTCATCACCGCCAGCCCGATGGTCTCGCTCTTGAGCGCCAGCCCGGGACCCGAGGTGCTGGTCACGCCGAGTGCGCCGCCGATCGAAGCTCCCAGTGCCGCACCGATTCCCGCGATCTCGTCCTCGGCCTGGAAGGTGGTGACGCCGAAGTTCTTGTGCTTGCTCAGCTCGTGCAGGATGTCGGAGGCCGGCGTGATCGGATAGGTGCCCAGGAATACCGGTAGCCCGGACAGCTGCCCGGCCGCGATCACGCCGTAGGCCAGGGCGGTATTGCCCGTGACCTGCCGGTAGGTCCCCGGCGGCAACGCGGCGGGCGCGACTTCGTATGTGGTGGCGAAGGTTTCGGTCGTTTCGCCGTAGTTCCAGCCGGCCCGGAACGCCAGCACGTTCGCCTCGCCGATTTCCGGCGTGGCGGCGAACTTCTCGCGCATGAAGGCCTCGGTACCGCCGAGCGGCCGGCCGTACATCCACGACAGCAGCCCCAGGGCGAACATGTTCTTCGCGCGCTGGCCGTCCTTCTTGCCGACTCCGGCCGGTTCGGTGGCGGCCAGTGTCAGCGACGTCATCGGCACCCGGTGCACCACGAAGTCACCGAGGCTGTCGTCGGTCAGCGGATCTCGCTCGTAGCCGACCTTCGCGAGGGTGCGTTTGGTGAACTCGTCGGTATTGACGATGACCGTCGCGCCCCGTGCGAGATCGTCGACGTTCGCCTTCAGCGCGGCCGGGTTCATGGCGACCAGTACGTCGGGCTGATCGCCCGCGGTGAGAATGTCGTAGTCGGCGATCTGGATCTGGAACGACGACACCCCGGGGAGCGTGCCCTGGGGTGCTCGGATCTCGGCCGGAAAGTTCGGCTGGGTGGCGAGGTCGTTGCCGAAGGCGGCCGCCTCGTGGGTGAATCGGTCTCCGGTCAGCTGCATACCGTCGCCGGAATCACCGGCGAAGCGGATGACGACCTTCTCCAATTTTTCGCTGCCGGTGGGGCCGTCAACGCCCTGATTCGACACCATGCGCCTGCATCACTTCCTCGTAGGGATGAGGTACCACACGCCAAGTTACTCCGCGGCTCGCCGGAGAATCCGTGGAACGAACAACCCGGCGAGCATGCGGTACAACGAATTTCGGCCGCACGCGGCCGGGCCCCCAGGGGCCGGTGGGTCCGCCGGTATCCGGCGGAGCGATCAACCGAACAACGCCAACTGCGGGTCGGACCGTACTGCCTGTATGTCATCGCCCGGCTCGGAGGGGCCCGCGGCCCGGCCCCGTGCCGGTCGTTCCCGGTGCCGGTCGAGCCGATACCGGGTGAGCAGCGGGTCCACCCGCTGCCGTAACCACGCAGAATACTCCGGTGTGACGTACGCCCCACGACCGTACAACTGCCGGTATCGCCGCAGGAGCGCCGGGTGATGTTCGGCCAGCCACTGCAGGAACCAGCCCCGGGTACTGCCGCGCAGATGCATGGGCAGCACGGTGGCCCGCGCCCCGCCGGACGCCGCGATCGCGCCGAGCAACCGGTCCAGGTGGGCGACGTCGTCGGTGAGGTACGGAATGACGGGGGCCACCATCACGTTCACGTCGAATCCGGCCTCGGCCAGCGCGCGCACCAGTTCCAACCGCGCCCGCGGGCCGGGCGTACCCGGCTCGACCGCGCGGTGCAGTTCTTCATCGACCGTCGCGATCGACACCGCCAGACTCACCGGGACCACCTGGGCCGATTGCACGAGCAGCGGCAGGTCCCGCCGCAACAACGTGCCCTTGGTGAGAATCGAGAACGGCGTACCCGCGTCGGTGAGGGCGGCGATGATCCCCGGCATCAAGCGATAGCGCCCCTCGGCCCGTTGATAGGGATCGGTATTGGTGCCCAGCGCGACCGGCTCGCGCCGCCACGAGCGACGGCGCAGTTCCTGGCGCAGCACCGCGGCCACATTCGTCTTGACCACGATCTGGGTGTCGAAATCACGGCCGGCGTCCAGGTCCAGATATTCGTGGGTGGGCCGGGCGAAGCAGTATCTGCAAGCGTGTGAACAGCCGCGCATCGGATTGATCGTCCATTCGAACGGCACCGCCGAACGCTGCGGCACCTTGTTCAGCGCGCTCTTGCACAGCACCTCGTGAAAGGTGACGCCCTCGAATTCCGGCGTCTGCACGCTGCGGACGAAACCGGCACGCTCCAGCCCTGGAAGCGCGCCGTCGTCGGCTGCCGGGTTCTGGTTCTGCCATCGCACCCATCAAGTCGAACACCCGTTCGATACGATGTCAAGGACCGCGCCGCGGACGCACCCCGCGCACGCCGCGGCGCCGACCCCGCAACGATCTCAGGCCATACTGCTCGCGACCGTGCGCACGGACTCACCCTTATAGAAAGCCACCAGGTCACGCACGGTTTCCTCGGTCGGCCGGGGCAGGTATCCGAGTTCGGTCCGCGCCTTGGTTCCGTCGATCACGGGTGCCGACAGCAATGCGCCCATCGCCGCCCGCGACACCCGATCGCTGCCCAGCATCTTCCCGATCGGTTCCAGCACGGGCAGCGCACCGGAGATCACCTTGGCCGGGATGGCGAAGCGCGGGCCCCGCTTTCCGTTGACCTGGGCGGCGAGCTGGGTGACCTCGAGCATCGTCACCATCGCGCCCGAGAGCAGATAGTTCTCGCCGGTACGCCCGCGCTCGCCCGCGAGAATCAGGCCGGTGGCGACGTCACGCACGTCGACCAGATCGAATCCGCCGCCGATCATCACCGGCACCCGGCCGCGCGCGGCGTCCCACAGCGTCGTGTTGATCCTGGAGTCGGAGTGGTCGACCGGGCCGTAGACACCGGTCGGATTGCAGATCACGGCGTCGAGACCCTGGTCGACGACCGCGCGCAATTCGACCTCGCCCTGGAATTTGGAGCGGTCGTAGACCGGCAACCCCGGATCGACCGAGCGCGGCGCGTTCTCGTCGATGCGGCCGCCGCAGGTGTACTGATCGAACGCGTGGATCGAACTCGCGTGCACCATGCGCCGGGCGCCGACGGCGAGTGCCGCTTCGGCCACCACCCGCACTCCCTCGGTGTTCACCCGCCAGGCCAGATCGTTGCGATGCGCGAGGGTGATCACGGCGACGAGGTGGTAGACCACCTCGGCCCCGGCCAGTGCCGAACGCATCGACACCGGATCCAGCACGTCGCCACTCACCCAGGTCACACTCGGATCCGTTGCGCCGGAGGGCCTTACCCGGTCGATGGCGGTCACCTCGTGACCGCGCTCCACCAGCTGGTGGAGCAGATTCGTGCCAAGGAAGCCGGCTGCGCCGGTGACTGCGACCTTCATGCGACGAGAATATAGAACCCGTTCTAATTTGCAACATGTTCTAGTTTGTCGGACTCGAATCGCGTCGGCCGGGTCGGTTATATTGAGCCCAGCCCAGCCTCCGGTCGACGCCCGGTCGCGAGGCTTGTTCGACGTTGACGACTCAGTTGACCAACGATGATTGGGGGGCAGTTCGATGAGCGATCTCACCGCCGACCAGAGCGCGATCAGCGCGTTCGGGGCGACACATCAGAGCATCGGAACCGAAATCGCGGGAGCGGCCGATATGGACACCGCGACGCATGTAGCCGCGATGACGCCCGTTTTCGGGCTCATCGGCGCCGACTATCTGGCGATGTTCGCCGCCGCGCAGGTACTGCATTGCAGCGATGTCAACGACCTGTCGGCCAAATGTAATCACTTGGGGCAGTCCGCATTCGGCACCGTCGCGATCCTCGGCGACAACGACGGAGCCGCCGCCGGCGCCCTGGGCGCCATCGGCAACGCGATCGGAGGCTGATCGGTGCACACCATCGGTTCCGGAACAGACTCCGGCGTCATCGCCGCCCCGGCCGCACCCGCCGCCGACACCTCACCGATCGCGCCCGCCGCACCGGTATCCACCCCGGATCCCGTGCTGGCCTCGGCCGCACAGCAGGGCCCGATCACCGATATCCCGCTGCCGCAGCTGCCGCCGGATACGCCGCCCGCATCGGCGCCGGCCTTCACCACCGCACGGAAAGAGTTCGAGGACAACGGTTCCCACGGAGTCGGCGCTCCGCACCTGCCCGGCGGAGGTTCCGGCACCCCCGATGCCGGCGACGCCCATACCGGTGTGCTGGGCGACGCCGCGTCGCCGCTGCTCGGCGCGGGCCACGAGGCGCTGCATCAGGCCGCCGGAGCGCTCG